>NZ_JBNPUF010000002.1:0-835392 GCF_051168035.1 Bradyrhizobium sp. HKCCYLRH3059
GCGATTGATCTGCGCGACCCCAAAACTGTCAACTATGTCCCCGAACAGGTGTAAGCTATGTCTCCGGGCTGAACACTGCGCTCGCAATGACGGGAGTGTGGGGCAAGCAGCGTACCCAGAACTTCGCCGTCATCGTCCGCGCAGGCGGAGCATGACAGCTGTCTTTTGGATGCCGCGTGCCTCTTGCCAAGTCCGTCCGCTAGGCGGCCGCCTGCGCGCGCGGCTGATAGATCGCCACGTGATGGCAATGCGCAAGTGGGCGGTCGCCATTGGCGACCACCAGCGCATCGATCTCGACGAAGCGGTGGCCCTTCTTCTCGTAGTTCGCGACCACCCGGCCACGCGCCGTGATCTCGTCGGCTTCTGCAATCGCCGACAGCAATTGCATTCGGCTGCCGACGTGAATCCAGGGGCCGAGGACGACATTGTCGACCAGCAGCCGGTTCATCACCCTCTGCAACATGCCCGGGTGACCAAACCGCTCGTTTGCATAGATCGGATCGCGCTCGCGAATCTCAGAGAGATAGGCGGTGGCCGCCTGCCCTGGCCACGCGCGTGGCGCCGTGCCGAGCCAGCTGCCGACAGCGAATGACTCCGCACTGACGAGCGGTCGCACCGCCGCGGCTGGAACCTCTCGATATTCGGCCAGAGCGATGTCGGGCGCTGACGCGGGCAGCGACGCGGAACCGGTGGCGCAGATCTCACCTTTACTCGCGACCTCCAGGCTGAGCCCGTCGCCGACCTCCTCCGCCCTGACCTCGGCGATCTCGCCGTCATAGACCGGCTTGGTGAACCGCGCCTCGATCAGCCCGCGCTCCAGGAATGCCCGGCCCCAGTGCGCAACCGGTTGATGCAGCATATAGGCCAGCACCTCGACGCCGGGCACGAGGCCGCCGGCGAAGCCGAACCGGCGCGCCACGCTGTCATCGTGCATCTTGTTCTCGGACTGCTTGGCCGTGTTGAACGCCTCGACCGCATAGGTCGCGATTCGGTCTGCCATCCTTGCCTCCCTTTGACCCTTTTCAGACGATGGTAACGGCCGGAAAGGTCCTGGCAAGGCCAGCGTTTGGCTCGCAATTTGGCTGGCGATGGGGTACCAACCGGCCACCCCCAGCAGAACGCCAGATGACGACCGAAACCGCCGAGTTCGCCCCTGTCACGATCTATGTCGACGCCGACGCCTGTCCGGTGAAGGACGAGATCTATCGCGTCGCGATCCGCCACGGCCTGCCAGTGATCGTGGTCGCGGGCGGCTTCATCCGCGTGCCCGAGGATCCCCTGATCACGCGCGTGGCGGCGGGCAGCGGCATGGATGCCGCGGACGACTGGATCGCAGAGCGCGCCGGCGCCGACGACGTCGTCATCACAGCAGACATTCCGCTGGCGAGCCGCTGCGTCAAGGCCGGCAGCGCCGTGATTGCGCCGAACGGCAAGGCGTTCACCGAGGAGTCGATCGGCATGACACTCGCCGTGCGCAACCTCATGACCGATCTGCGCTCGTCCGGCGAGGTCACCGGCGGGCCGCGCTCGTTCACGCCGCGCGACCGCTCCACCTTCCTCTCCACCCTCGATCAGACCATCCGCCGCATGCAGCGCCAGCGCGCCGCGCGGATGCAGCAGCAAGGCTAGACCCATGGCGCCGCCTCTCATCCAACTCAAGGACATCCGACTGACCTTCGGCGGCACCGCCCTGCTGCAGGGCGTCGAGCTGTCGGTCTCGCCGGGCGAACGCGTCTGCCTGATCGGCCGCAACGGCTCCGGCAAGTCGACGCTGCTCAAGATCGCTGCGGGCCTCGTCGAATGCGACAGCGGCACGCGCTTCGTGCAGCCGGGCGCCACCGTGCGCTACCTGCCGCAGGAGCCGGACTTCTCCGGCCATGCCACCACGCTGTCCTACGTGGAGGCCGGGCTCGGGCCCGGCGACGATCATTATCAGGCGCGCTATCTCGTCGAGCAGCTCGGCCTCACCGGCGAGGAAGATCCGGCGCATGTTTCCGGCGGCGAGGCGCGCCGCGCGGCGTTGGCGCGCGTGCTCGCGCCCAACCCCGACATCCTGCTCCTGGACGAGCCGACCAACCATCTCGACCTGACGACCATCGAATGGCTGGAGAACGAGCTCGACGGCCGAAGCTCGGCGCTGGTGCTGATCAGTCACGATCGCCGTTTCCTCACCAATCTGTCGCGCGCGACCGCCTGGCTCGACCGCGGCCAGATCAGGCAGATCGACCGCGGCTTTGCGGCGTTCGAGGCGTGGCGCGACGAGGTGCTGGCGGAAGAAGAGCGCGAGCAGCACAAGCTCGACCGCAAGATCGTCAACGAAGAGCACTGGCTGCGTTACGGCGTCTCCGGCCGCCGCAAGCGCAACGTCAAGCGGCTCGCCAACCTGCATGCGCTGCGCCAGCAGCGCCGCGACTATCGCGGCACGGCGGGCGCCGCCAACCTCGCCGCGGCCGAGGCCGACAAGTCCGGCAAGCTGGTGATCGAAGCGAAGGGCGCGTCGAAGAGCTTTGGTGATCGCAAGATCGTCGACAACTTCTCCATCCGCATCCAGCGCGGCGACCGCATCGGCATCGTCGGCCCGAACGGCGCCGGCAAGACCACGCTGGTCAACCTGCTCACCGGCGGCAGCGAGCCGGACAGCGGCAGCATCCGGCTCGGCGTCAATCTGGAGACGGCGACGCTCGACCAGCACCGCGAGAGCCTCGATCCCCGGACGACGCTCGCCGAAGCGCTGACCGGCGGCCGCGGCGATCACGTCATGGTGGCCGGCAAGCCGAAGCACGTCGTCGGCTACATGGAGGACTTCCTGTTCTCGCGCGAGCAGATGCGCACGCCGCTCGAAGTGCTCTCCGGCGGCGAGCGCGGCCGGCTGATGCTGGCGCGCGCGCTGGCCAAGCCATCGAACCTGCTGGTGCTGGACGAGCCGACCAACGATCTCGACCTGGAGACACTCGATGTGCTCGAGGACATGCTCGGCGACTACGAGGGCACGGTGATCCTGATCAGCCACGACCGCGACTTCCTCGATCGCGTGGTCACCTCGGTGATCGTCCCCGAGGGCAACGGCAAATGGCAGGAATACGCCGGCGGCTACAGCGACATGCTGGCGCAACGCGGCGCCGACCTGAAGCGCCAGCATGCCAAGGCGGCTGAGGAGAAGAAGGAAACCAAGCACGCGGCCACGGCGCCTGCGAGCGCGCCGAAGCGCAAGCTCTCCTTCAACGAGAAGCACGCGCTGGAGACCTTGCCGAAGACGATCGCCAAGCTGCAAGCCGAGATCGCCAAGCAGCAGGCCGTGCTCGCCGACCCCGCGCTGTATGCGAAAGACCGCAAGAAATTCGACGCCGCCTCCCTCGCGATCGCCACTGCGCAAGCCGAGCTCACCGCCGCCGAGGACCGCTGGCTCGAGCTCGAAGTGCTGCGCGAGGAGATCGAGGGCGCGTAACGTTCATCGAAATCACTTCGTCATTGCGAGCGACGTGAAACAATCCGGGGCTGCAGCCGGACTCTGGACTGCTTCGTCGCTTAGCTCCTCGCAATGACGGCAACATGGAGTAAATGACATGACCACCCCGCTCGCCGCCAGGATCGCCCGGGAGTACGGCACGCCCTGTGCCGTCATCGACATGGACAGGGTCGAGCGCAACATCGCGCGCATTCAGGCCCAGTGCGAGGCCGCGGGCGTCGCCAACCGGCCGCACATCAAGACGCACAAGAGCCCGGTGCTCGCGAAGCTGCAGATCGAGGCGGGCGCGCAAGGCATCACCTGCCAGAAGATCGGCGAGGCTGAGATCATGGCGGGTGCCGGCATCGACAATATCCTGATCAGCTACAACCTGATCGGCGAGGAGAAGATGGCACGCCTCGCCGCGCTGCAAGCCAAGGCCGACATGACGGTCGCCGCCGACAACGCGACCGTGATCGCCGGCCTGCCGCAGGCGGCAAAACAATCCGGCCGCACGCTCTCGGTCGTGGTCGAATGCGACACTGGGCGCAAGCGCGCCGGCGTCGAGACGCCGACGGAAGCGATCCAGCTTGCGCGCCAGATCGCAGCGTCAGACGGCCTGCGCTTCGCCGGCTTCATGCTGTATCCGACCGAGACCGGCTGGGACGAGGCGCAGCGGTTCTATGACGAGGCGCTGGCCGGTGTCCGCGCCGACGGGTTGGATGCGGCCATCGTCTCGACCGGCGGCTCGCCGAACCTGAAGAATCTCGGCAAGCTCAAGGGCGCCACCGAACATCGGCCCGGCACCTACATCTACAACGACCGCATGCAGGTCGCGGCCGGCGTCGCAACCTGGGACGACTGCGCGCTGCACATCTATTCCACCGTCGTCAGCCGCGCCGCGCCCGAGCGTGGCATCCTCGATGCCGGCTCGAAGACGCTGACCACTGACACCGGCGGCCTCGAGGGCCACGGCCTGATCCTGGAGCACCCGGAAGCGAAGATCGCGCGCTTCGCCGAGGAGCACGGCTTCCTCGATCTGTCGCGCAGCAATACCCGCCCCAATGTCGGCGACGTCGTCCGCATCGTCCCCAACCACGTCTGCGTCGTCGTCAACATGATGGACGAGGTCGTCATGGTCCGCGGCGAGGAGATCCTGGGCACGCTGCCGGTCGCCGCCCGCGGCAAGCTGCGATAGGGCGAAACTCTCTCGCAGCGTCATTCCGGGGCAGCCGCACTAGCGGCTGAGCCCGGAATCCATACGCCCGATCGTGGTTATGGATTCCGGGCTCGCCCTCCGGGCGCCCCGGAATGACGACGGTGTTTGTGGCCGCCCGCTCGGCTATTCGCTGCAACTGTTCCGCCAATCTTCCATGGAATCGTAGATGACGGCCTCGGGCCAGCGAGGATCAAGCTCGCGGCGCCGTGTCCACGTCAAATGGACTTGAGCCACGCAGCCTCCCCCGAGCGCTACAAGAACGTCGTCGCAGTCCTCGCGTCGGGCGACGATCCTGAGGGACCGATTAGCCAGCGCATGATTGGGACCTACTTCGCGCGCAAGTTCTTCTTCGAACGCGGCGCGGAGCTGATCGTCCGTCATCCAAGACCAGGGCTCGGGAAGCTGGTCAGACATTGCCTGCCATTTCCCCCGCACGCCACTTCAACACGCCCTTCCCCGCGGCGACCCCGGTCGCAAACGACGCCTGCAGCAGGTAGCCGCCCGTCGGGGCTTCCCAGTCGAGCATTTCGCCGGCGGCGAACACGCCGGGCAGGCGTTTGAGCATGAAGTCGGCGTCGAGTTCGTCACGCGCGATGCCGCCGGCGCTGGAGATCGCGCGCGCCAGTCCGGCGGTGCCCGTCAGCTTGATCGGCACGGCGTTGATCAGTGCAGCGAGACGGTCCGGCAACAGCGATGACAGCGACAGGCCTTGCGCTTTTGCCGCCTCCTGCAGCAGGCCGATCGCGACGGGGGACAGTTGCAGCGCCTTGCGCAGGACATTCGAGAACGACTGCTTGCCGCGGGGCGCTGACAGCCGCTTGACCAGATCGGCGGTCGCAAGATCGGGTCGCAGCGCGACGTCAAGAATGGCCGCGCCTTCCAGAGCGATTGCCTCGCGCAACTCGGCGGACAGCGCATAGACCGCGCCGCCTTCAATGCCGTCGCGCGTGACGATAGCCTCGCCGCGGACGCTGCGATCAGCAAACGACAGCGCGATGCCTTTGAGCGGCTGGCCTTCGAAGCGGCCGCGGAAGATGTCCGACCAGGCGACAGTGAAGCCGCAATTGGCCGGCCGCAGCGGCGCAATCGCGACACCCTTCGCGGCGAGAAGCGATGCCCAGCCCCCGTCGGAGCCGAGCCGCGGCCAGCTGGCGCCGCCGAGCGCGAGCACGGTCGCATCGGCCGTGATCGCGCGCAGTCCTGCCGGTGTCTCGAATATCAGCCGCCCTGCCTCGTCCCAGCCGGTCCAGCGATGCCGCAGCTCGAAGCGCACACCCTGCGTGGCCAGCCGGCGCAGCCACGCGCGCAGCAGCGGCGAGGCCTTCATCGCGGTCGGAAACACGCGGCCCGAGGAGCCGATGAACGTGGGCTCGCCGAGCGCCTCGCACCAGTCGCGCAGCCGCTGCGGCGGGAAAGCGCGGATGGCCGGCTCCAGCCACGCCGCCGCCTCGCGATAGCGCGACAGGAAGGCGGACAGCTCTTCGCTATGGGTGAGGTTGAGGCCGCCGCGCCCTGCCATCAGGAATTTGCGCGCGACCGACGGCATCGCATCGTAGACGGTGACGGCGGCACCGCCCTCAGCCAACACCTCGGCCGCCATCAGCCCGGCCGGCCCGGCTCCGATGACGGCAACTTGCTTGGATAAGGTCATGACTGGAGTTTAGGCCATGGCGTCACCACACAACAGGTCGTCATGCCCGGGCTTGACCCGGCCATGACGGCGGAGGGTGCGATGCGTATGGTGCCTTACAGCTTGAGCCCCAGCCGCGCGGCGGCCTGACCGACGTATTTCTGTGTCTGCTCGAACGCACCCTGCAGCGCCCGCGCCTTCGACATGTCGCTGATCTCGGCAAAATGCGCGGCGATCGCGTCCGGCGTCCACTCCTCCGGCGGCAGGTTGATGCCCTCGCTCTCCAGGATCCTGATGACCGCGAACGAGCCCGCACCCGCGCCCATGATGGTGCGCGTGGGCGCGTCCTCGCTGAGCAGATATTCCACCGCGGGCGTGATCGATTCCGGCTTCATCAGCTGCAGCGCCTGCGGCGGCAGCAGCTCCTCGGTCATGCGGGTCGCAGCCGTCGGCGAGATGATGTTGACGCGGATGTTGGTCTTGCGGCCCTCCTCCGCCAGCACGTTCATCAGGCCGACCATGCCGGTCTTGGCCGCGCCGTAGTTGGCCTGGCCGAAATTACCGAACAGGCCGGAGGATGAGGTCGTCATGACGATGCGGCCGTAGTTGCGCTCGCGCATGCCGTTCCACACCGCCTTGCAGCAGTAGAAGGTGCCGACCAGATGCACGTCGAGCACCTTGGCGAAATCGGCAACCTCCATCTTGCCGAACGACTTGTCGCGCAAGATGCCGGCATTGGCGCACATGATGTCGACGCTGCCCCACTCTTTGGTTGCGCGCTCGACCATCGCGGTGACCTGCTCGAAATTCGAGACGTCGGCACCGTCGGCCATCGCGGTGCCGCCGGCCTTGCGGATCTCCTCGACCACCGTCTCCGCCGCGGTCATCGAGCCGCCGGTGCCGTCGCGCGCGCCGCCGAAATCATTGACCACGACCTTGGCGCCGCGGCTCGCCAGCCCCAGCGCATGCGCGCGCCCCAAACCATTGCCTGCGCCGGTGACGATGGCGACGCGCCCGTCGAATCTGATTGCCATGTGTCGTTCCTATTTGTCGCTCGTCATGCCCGGGCTCGACCCGGGCATCCATCCACCTCGAAAGACTCTCGGACTTGATGGATCGCCGGGTCAAGCCCGGCGATGACGAAGGGTGGGTTGTGACGAGGTGAGTTAGCTGAGATAGATCAGTCCGATCCAGTCGGCGACGAGCGCGGGCTTGTCCTCGCCCTCGATCTCGACCGTGACGTTGGTGCGCGACTGCAGCTCCTTCGGCTTGCGCAGAGTGGCTTCGGCAAGGACGAAGCGGCCGCGCACGCGTTTTCCCGATCTCACCGGCGAGATGAAGCGCAGCTTGTCGAAGCCGTAGTTCACGCCCATCGCCGTACCCTCGATCGCCGGCATGACCTCATAGGACATGACCGACAGCAGCGACATCGTCAGGAAGCCGTGCGCGATCGTGGTGCCGAACGGCGTCGCTTTGGCCTGCTCGGGGTCGACGTGAATGAACTGATGATCCTCGATCACATCGGCATAGGTATCGATGCGCTTCTGATCGAGCACGTGCCATGACGACACGCCGATCTCCTGGCCGACCATGGCCTGATAGGCTTCGAGCGAAATCGGCGGCTTCTTCCAGATCTTGTTCATGCGTTCCTACACCTCGTGCCCGGATGGCCTCGTTTTCAACTCCGGGAAATCCTCTTCCTTGAATTCCGTGCCGCGCAGATGGTCCGTGCGGTTGTCCTCGTGCTCCAGCCTGCGCAGCTGCACCCGGCGGATTTTTCCGGAGATCGTTTTCGGCAGCTCGCTCACGAGCTCGAGCCGGCGGATGCGCTTGAATGGCGCCAGGCGCGCCTGCAGATGGGTGAAGATCGACAGCGCCGTGGCGCGCGAGCGCTCCGCGCCCGCCGTCAGCAACACATAGGCTTTCGGTATAGCAAGACGGATGGGATCCGGAGACGGCACAACGGCAGCCTCGGCGACGGCCTCATGCTCCAGCAGCACGCTTTCCAGCTCGAACGGCGAGATGCGGTAGTCGGACGATTTGAACACGTCGTCGGAGCGGCCGACGAAGGTGAGATAGCCGTCATCGTCCTGGAACACGACGTCGCCGGTACGGTAGCGCATGCCATCGGCGCCGGACAGCTGACCGTCGTCGCCCTGATAGCCCTGCATCAGGCCGGCCGGACGCTCGCCGGTGAGCGCCAGCGTGATCTCGCCTTCGCCGGAGAGATTGCCGTCGATGTCGGCGACCTCGACGCGATAGCCCGGCAGCGGCCGCCCCATCGAGCCGATCTTCAGTTTCTGGCCCGGCGAGTTGCCAACGATCGCCGCGGTTTCGGTCTGGCCATAGCCGTCGCGAATCGTCAGCCCCCAGGCGGCACGCACCTGATCGATCACCTCCGGATTGAGCGGTTCGCCGGCGCCGCAGGCCTCGCGCAGCGAGACCTTGAAGTCGGCGAGATGCTCTTGGATGAACAGCCGCCACACCGTGGGTGGCGCGCACAGCGTCGTGACGCCGCAGCGCTTGATGATCGCGAGCAGCCCCTTGGCGTCGAAGCGCGGCTGATTGACCACGAATACCGTGGCGCCGGCATTCCAGGGCGAGAAGAAGCAGCTCCAGGCATGCTTGGCCCAGCCCGGCGAGGAGATGTTGAGGTGCACGTCGCCCGGCTGCAGGCCGAGCCAGTACATGGTCGAGAGATGGCCGACCGGATAACTGCGATGGCTGTGCCGCACCAGCTTCGGCTTGGCCGTGGTGCCGGAGGTGAAATACAGCAGCATCGGATCATCCGGCTGCGTCGGCCCATCCGGCGTGAACGCCTCGGCCGCGTCGGCCGCCTGCTCGAACGGCAGCCAGCCGGCAGGTGCCGCCGGCGCGCCGACGACGATGCGGACGAGATCATCGACGCCCAGATCGGCGAACTTCGCAACCTGATCCTGCGCCGCGACCACGGCCTTTGCGCGGCCGCGCTCCAGACGATCGCGCAACTCGTCGGTGGTCAGCAGCGTCGTCGCGGGGATCACGACGACGCCGAGCTTCATCGCCGCCAACATCGTCTCCCACAGCGGCACGACGTTGCCGAGCAGCAGCAGCAGATGGTCGCCGCGCTTCAAGCCCTGCGCGCGCAGGAAATTCGCGACCTGGTTGGAGCGGCGCGACAACGCCGCAAACGACAGCTTGGTCTGGCGGTCCTGCGCGGCGTCGAAGATCCAAAGCGCGGTGCGGTCGCGGCTCTCCGGATCGGACGCGAGTTCGGCATCGAACCAGTCGAGCGCCCAGTTGAACGGGACGGCATCGGGCCAGCGGAAACCCTTCACGGCCGCATCGTAGTCGGTACGATGCGCCAGCAGAAACGCGCGTGCGTCCTTGAATGTCGTCATCAGGTGGTCCCGGCGAGCTTGCGAACGTGCTGAATGATCCCGGAAAAATCGACGCCGCCATGGCCGCCGGCCTCGAACGCCTTGTAGATCTCCTGCGCGTGCTGGCCAAGCGGGGTCGCCGCGCCGGCGGCCTTGGCGGCGTCCTGCGACAGCGTGAGGTCCTTCAGCATCAGCGCGGTCGCAAAGCCGGGCTTGTAGTCGTTGTTGGCGGGCGAAGCCGGCACTGGGCCCGGCACCGGGCAATAGGATGTCAGCGACCAGCACTGCCCCGACGAGGTCGAGGCGACGTCGAACAGCGCCTGATGCGACAGGCCGAGCTTTTCACCCAGCGCAAACGCCTCGCTGACCGCGATCATCGAAATGCCGAGGATCATGTTGTTGCAGATCTTGGCCGCCTGCCCCGCGCCGGCGCCGCCGCAATGGACGATCTTCTTGCCCATCTTCTCAAGGATCGGCTTGGCCGCAGCGAACGCGCTCTCCTCGCCGCCGCACATGAAGGTAAGCGTTGCGGCCTTGGCGCCGCCGGTGCCCCCGGACACCGGCGCGTCCACGGCGGCGATGCCGTGCCTTGTGGCCAGCGCATGCGCGGCGCGCGCGCTCTCGACGTCGATGGTCGAGGAATCGATGATCAGCGCGCCCTTGGACATCGCCGGCACGACCTCGTTCCAGACCGCCTGCACATGCTTGCCGGCCGGCAGCATGGTGACGACGGCATCGGCGCTTTTGGCCGCGGCGACGGCGCTGTCGGCGATTTCGGCGCCATCGGCCTTGGCCTGGGCGCGCGAGGTCTCGACCAGATCGAACGCGACCACCTTGTGGCCGGCCTTGACCAGGTTGGCGGCCATTGGTCCACCCATGTTGCCGAGGCCGATGAATGCGATCGTTGCCATGGTTCGTTCTCTCCCCTCGACCTGATTGTTATCTGCTCTGCGGAAAGGTCAGCTCGTCGGCGCCAATCTCGGCAAGATATGGCGCCAGCATGTCCGGTGTCACCTGATCGACATCAGGCGGCGACCATCTGGGATTGCGGTCCTTGTCGATGATCGCCGCACGCACGCCCTCGCGGAAATCGTCGCTGCGGAACACTTCGAGCGCCGCACGATACTCGCGCACCAGGCATTCCTCCAGGGACGCCGCACCGCGTGCCAATCGCAGCAGCTCGAGCGTCACGACCATGCCGCGCGGCGACTTCTCCTGCAGCGTCTTCAGCGTCGCCAACGCGAGCTCCGAGCCGTCCGCTTTCAAGGCGGCAAAGATGTCGTGCATGCTGTCATGGGCGAACCAGGCGTCGATCTTGGCCTGCTGCGCCGCCACCGGGCCGGACGTCTCCGACGTCGCGAAGCCTGCGATCAGCCGGTCGATCTCGATCGACAGCGTCCCCGGCCTGACTTTGGTCAGGACCTCGCGCAGCGCCGGCCATTTCTCGGTCGGCACCACGGCATCGGCAAAGCGCGCATGGATCGCATCGGGCCCGTTCATGGTCTGCCCCGTCAGGCCGAAATAGGCGCCGAGTTCGCCGGGCGCGCGCGACAAGAGCCAGGTGCCGCCGACGTCGGGAAAGAAGCCGAGCCCGACTTCGGGCATTGCGAGCTTGGTCTTCTCGGTCACGATGCGGTGGCGGCCATGCGCCGACAGCCCGACGCCGCCGCCCATCACCAGCCCGTCCATATAGGCGACATAGGGTTTTGGAAACGCCGCGATGCGCGCGTTCATGATGTATTCCTGGCGCCAGAACACCTTGCCGAGATCGCCATTCGTCTTCGAGCTCTCATAGAGCCCGCGGATATCGCCGCCCGCACAAAGTCCACGCTCGCCCGCACCTTCGAGCACGACAATTGCGACGGCCGGATCGCCCTCGAACCGATCCAGCGCGGCGTCGATGCCCATCGACATCTCCAGCGTCATCGCGTTGATCGCCTTCGGCCGGTTCAGCCGGATGATGCCGGCCGAGCCTTCGCGGCGGACGATCAGGTCGCCTTCGATAGCCTCGATCATCGCGCCGCCTCGATCAGCTTGCGCGACACGATCAGGCGCATGATCTCGTTGGTGCCTTCGAGGATCTGGTGCACGCGCAGGTCACGCACGATCTTCTCGATGCCGTATTCGCTCAAATAGCCGTAGCCGCCATGCAGCTGCAGCGCCTGGTTGGCGACCTCGAAGCCGACATCGGTCCCGAAGCGCTTGGCCATAGCGCACAGCATGGTCGCGTCAGCATCCTTGCGGTCGAGCGCAGCCGCCGCGCGCCAGACGAAGGTGCGTGCCGCCTCCAGCTCGATCGCCATGTCGGCGATGCGAAACTGCAGCGCCTGGAATTCGTCGAGCCGCTTGCCGAACGCCTTGCGCTCTTTCGTATAGGCCAGCGTCTTGTCGAGCGCGGCCTGCGCGCCGCCGAGCGAGCACGCGGCAATGTTGAGGCGGCCGCCGTCGAGCCCGGCCATGGCGATCTTGAAGCCGATGCCCTCCTCGCCGAGCCGGTTGGCCACCGGAACGCGCGCATTCTCGAAGATCACCGCGCGCGTCGGCTGCGCGTTCCAGCCCATCTTGCGCTCATTGGCGCCGAACGACACGCCGGGGGTATTGGCATCGATCACCAGGGTCGAGATGCCGCCGGGACCGTCGGCTCCCGTGCGAACCATCGCAACGAGGATATCCGTGGCGCCCGCGCCGGAGATGAACTGCTTCTGGCCGTTGAGCACGTAGTCGTCGCCCTCGCGCGCCGCGCGCGTGCGCAGCGCCGCCGCATCGGAGCCCGCGCCCGGCTCGGTGAGGCAATAGCTCGCGATCAGGTCCATGGCGCAGAGCTTCGGCAGGTAAGCCTGGCGTTGGGCCTCGGTACCGAAGGTGTCGATCATCCACGAGGCCATGTTGTGGATCGAGATGAAGGCCGACACCGTGGGGCAGCCCGTCGCCAGCGCCTCGAAGATCAGCGTCGCATCGAGCCGGCTGAGACCCGAGCCGCCGACATCGTCGCGGATGTAGATGCCGCCCATGCCGAGGCTTGCGGCCTCCCGCATCACATCGACGGGAAAATGCTTCTCCTCGTCCCAGCGCAGCGCATGCGGCGCGATCTTCTCCGCCGCGAAGGCGCGCGCCATGTCGCGCACCGCGATCTGATCCTCGTCGAGAGCGAACTGCATCCGTTCTCCGCGTTTCCTGGTCTTGTTTGTTGGCCGTGGCGCCTCTTGACACTCCGTCATTGCGAGCGAAGCGAAGCAATCCAGAGTCTTTCCGCGGAGGCAGCCTGGGTTGCTTCGCCGCTTCGCTCCTCGCAATGACGGAGTGGGAGCCCTAGCGGGCTCCCACTGTTGTCAGTTCATCTCATCACTTCATCAACGGGATCGAGAATTCCGCGCCTTCCTTGACGCCGGACGGCCAGCGCGAGGTGACCGTCTTGGTCTTGGTGTAGAAGCGGATCGAATCCGGGCCGTGCTGGTTGAGATCGCCGAAGCCGGACTTCTTCCAGCCGCCGAAGGTGTAGTAGGCGATCGGCACCGGGATCGGCACGTTGATGCCGACCATGCCGACATTGACCTTGGCCGCGAAGTCGCGCGCGGCGTCGCCGTCGCGGGTGAAGATCGCGACACCGTTGCCGTAATCATGCTCCGACGGCAGCGCCAGCGCCTCGGCATAGTCCTTGGCACGAACGACCGACAGCACCGGCCCGAAGATCTCCTCCTTGTAGATCCGCATGTCCCTGGTGACGTTGTCGAACAGACAGCCTCCCATGTAGAAGCCGTTCTCATAGCCCTGCATCTTGAAGCCGCGACCGTCGACGGCGAGCGTCGCCCCCTCCTTGATGCCGATGTCGACGTAGTTCTTCACGCGCTCGACCGCCTCGCGGGTGACCAGCGGGCCGAAATCGGCCGATGGGTCGACTGACGTGCCGATCTTGAGGCTTTCCACGCGCGGGATCAGCTTCTCCATCAGCCGGTCGGCCGTGGTCTTGCCGACGGGCACCGCAACCGACACCGCCATGCAGCGCTCGCCGGCCGAGCCGTAGCCGGCGCCGATCAGCGCATCGACGGCCTGGTCGAGATCGGCGTCGGGCATCACGATGGCGTGGTTCTTGGCGCCGCCGAAACACTGGCAGCGCTTGCCGTGGGCGGCGGCGCGCTCATAAATGTACTGCGCGATCGGCGACGAGCCGACGAAGCCGATCGCCATGATGTCCGGATCCTCGAGGATGGCGTCGACCGCCTCCTTGTCGCCGTTGACGACGTTGAGGATGCCCGGCGGCAGACCGGCCTCGATCATCAGCTCGGCGAGCTTCATCGGCACGCCCGGATCGCGCTCCGACGGCTTCAGGATGAAGGCATTGCCGCAGGCGATGGCGGGAGCGAACTTCCACATCGGAATCATCGCCGGGAAATTGAACGGCGTGATGCCGGCAACGACACCGAGCGGCTGGCGCATCGAATAGATGTCGATGCCCGGACCGGCACCTTCGGTGTACTCGCCCTTCATCAAATGCGGAATGCCGCAGGCGAACTCAACCACCTCGAGGCCGCGCTGGATGTCGCCCCTGGCATCTGGAACGGTCTTGCCGTGCTCGCGGGCCAGCAGCTCGGCGAGCTGGTCGTAATCGCGCTGCGCGAGCTCCAGAAACTTCATCATGACGCGCGCGCGGCGCTGCGGATTGGTGGCGGCCCAGGCCGGCTGCGCCGCCTTGGCGTTCTCGACCGCGGCCCGGAGCTCGGCGCGGGACGCCAGCGCGACCTTGGCCTGAACGTCGCCGGTCATGGGCTCGAAGACATCGGCCGTCCGTCCAGACGTGCCCTTGACCTCTTTGCCGCCAATAAAATGACCGATCGAACGCATGGGGTATCCTCCGCAGGGGTAAGCAGTGCCGAATTGGCCGGCATCTTGCAGTCTTTGCGACGTTTGGGAAGGGTCTAAGCGCTGATCGGCGCTGCGAAAATGCCGCCCCTTCGCTCGGTCGGCACGATCACTGCAGACCCCGCGGCGTGCAGCGTGCCGCGTCCCGCATCCGAGCCGCGCGACGGATTAGCGCTTCGCGGCTACCGCCTTCTTCACGGGCCTTTTTGCGGGTGCCCGCACAGGTGCCCTGCCCGCCGGCCCACCTCCGCTGGCGACGGCCAGCGCCACCTCGCGCCCGGAGTTCAGGATATCGTCTGACAATTCGCCGCTGCCCATGAGTCGCGCCATCACGAGCGTCCCCGCCAGAGTCGCGAGCATCGCCGAAGCCCGCTTTCGCGCAGTCTTGGCCGGTACGTCGACGATGTACTCGGCGAACAGGTCGATCAACTCTTCCAGCTTCGCAGCAAAGGCCTTGCGGGTCTTGGCGCTCTCGCGGGCGATTTCCGCTCCGAGCGCAGGAACCGCGCAGCCGTGACCGACATCGTCGCGATGGCCGGCGGACAGATAGCCGTCGACGATGGCCGAGAGCCGCTTCTGCGGCGGCAACTGGTCCAGCAGCTTGCGCCAATGCTCCATCGAACGATCGATCGCATAACCGAACGCCTCCACGACCAACGCCTCGCGCGAATCGAAATGCGCGTAGAAGCCGCCGTGAGTCAGTCCGGCCTCCTTCATCAGGTCTGCAACCCCGACACCATGAGCGCCACGCTCGCGCAGCCGCACCGATGCCTTGCGCACGATCCGCGCGTGGGTTTCCGCCTTGTGTTCCGGAGAGTAACGCATTGCCGTCCCATTGAATGTCTGCGGTCATACTATAACAGCTCTGCGTCCTGCTCGCTGCAGCTATTTGATGAATTCGAGTTGATCTAAATCAACTTCGCTGGCCTGATTTATTCCCGGCACACCCCTGTTGCCCAGGAACCCGACGAGGACGACCATGGACATGCTCAATTCCCACTGCGGCGTGAGTCGTGACGGCCAAGGCGTCGTCCGGCTGACGATCTGCAATGCAGGCGCGCTCAACATTCTCGGTTCGGCGGCGATTCTCGACGTGGAAGCCGGGCTGCGATCGCTCGCCTCCGACGCCGCCATTCGCGTTCTCGTTTTGGCCGGCGAAAGCGGGAAGAGCATGATCGGCGGCGCCGACATCAAGGAGATGGCAACGCTGGACCAGGCTTCAGCGGAAACCTTCATCTCGCGACTTGCCGGGCTCTGCGAAGCGGTGCGACATTTTCCTGCCCCCGTGATTGCGCGGATGCCGGGGTGGTGTCTGGGTGGCGGATTGGAGGTCGCAGCGGCCTGCGATATCCGTGTCGCGGGACACGACGCCAAGTTCGGCATGCCCGAGGTGCGTGTCGGCATTCCCTCGGTCATTCATGCCGCGCTGCTGCCACGTCTCATCGGCTGGGGCCGCACGCGCTGGCTGCTGATGACCGCCGAGACGATCGACGCGCCGACCGCTCTCGCCTGGGGCCTCGTCGATGCCGTCGCCGCCGAGGGAGAACTCGACATCGCGGTCGAGAAGGCCGTGGCATCCCTGCTCGCCTGCGGTCCCGAAGCGCTGCGGACGCAGAAGGCTCTGCTGCGGCAATGGGAGGAGCTGCCGCTGAAGGAGTCCATCGAGATATCGATCGGCGCCTTCGGACGGTCGTTCCTCACCGACGAGCCGAAACGGCTGATGCAACATTTCATCGACCGCAAGCGATAGCAAGTTTCTCCAAGTCTCGCCTCGCAGATCCCGGCAGCCTCGCGCCAGCTTCACGACGGTTCAGCAGGGACCGTCGGGGTTTCCTCTTGCGAGAGATTATTATATGATGATTATCATATTTCATCAGAAAGCCTTGTCATGGCCTCGTCCGATTCCGTCGTGATCCTGTCCGCCGCCCGCACGCCGTTGGGCCGTTTCATGGGCGAATTGTCGCCGCTGAGTGCGAACAAGCTCGGCGCGCACGTGATCGGATCCGCGCTCGAACGCGCCACCGTTTCGCCCGATGCGGTCCAGGGGGTGTTCATGGGCAACGTGCTGTCGGCCGGCCAGGGCCAGGCTCCGGCACGGCAGGCCGCGCGCGGTTCCGGCCTGCCGGACGCCACCGGCGCCACCACCATCAACAAGGTCTGCGGCTCCGGAATGAAGGCCACGATGCTGGCGCACGACATCATTCGGGCGGGCTCCGCCGAGATCGTCGTGTCGGGCGGCATGGAGAGCATGAGCAATGCGCCATATCTGCTGACCAAGGCGCGCGGCGGCTATCGTGCTGGCCACGATCGGATCCTCGATCACATGATGCTGGATGGCCTGGAGGACGCTTATGAGACCGGACGCTCGATGGGCGATTTCGGCGAGGCCACGGCCGAGGCCTATCAGTTCACCCGCGCCGACCAGGATGCCTACGCCATCGAGACGCTGACGCGTGCGCGCAAGGCGGTCGAAGGCGGGGCGTTCAAGGCCGAGATCGCCCCGATCACGATCGTCGAGAAATCCGGCCCGCGCCTGGTCGCCAACGACGAGCATCCGCTCAAGGTCGATCCGGTGAAGATCCCGGCGCTGAAGCCGGCGTTCCGCAAGGACGGCACGATCACGCCCGCAGCGTCCTCCGCGAACGCGGATGGTGCCGCGGCGCTCGTGCTCGCCGCGCGGTCGCGTGCCGATTGCGACGGGCTGCCTGTCATCGCGGAGATCAAGGGCCACGCCACCCACAGCCAGGAGCCGCAATGGTTCACGACGGCGCCGATTCCGGCGATCAGGAAACTGCTCGACAAGGTCGGCTGGCGCGTCGAGGATGTCGACCTGTTCGAGATCAACGAGGCCTTCGCCGTCGTTGCCATGGCCGCGCAGCGCGACCTTGGCATCCCGCGTGACCGGCTGAACGTCAACGGCGGCGCCTGTGCGCTCGGCCACCCGATCGGCGCCACCGGCGCGCGGCTGATCGTGACGCTGCTGCATGCGATGGACGCGCGCGGGCTGAAGCGCGGCGTGGCCGCACTGTGCATCGGCGGCGGCGAGGCGACTGCGATCGCCGTGGAGCGACCCTGATGTCCTGAAACGAGGGAACTTAGCCATTTATGTCATTTGGGCGCCCTGGCAGAATGGGCGCGCAACCCCATTGTACTGAGAGCCTCATGATCTCGAACCAACTTGCAGCGATCCTTGGACGGCGCAACATCCATTACGGCTGGGTGATGGTCGCCGTGACGTTCTTCACGGCCCTGGTGTCCGCCGGCACGGTGGGCGCACCCGGCGTGTTCATCGTGCCACTCCAGCAGGAATTCGGCTGGAGCACCGCGGAGATCTCCTCGGCGCTCTCCATCCGCTTCGTGCTGTTCGGGCTGATGGCGCCGTTCGCCGCCGCCCTGCTCAACCGCTACGGCCTGCGCAACATCACGCTGCTGGCCCAGTTGATCGTGGTGTCGGCGCTGCTGGCGTCGCTCGCGATGACACAGGTGTGGCACCTCGTGCTGCTGTGGGGCGTCGTGATCGGCATCGGCACCGGCATGACCGCCTTGGTGCTGGGCGCGACCATCGCCACGCGCTGGTTCGTCGCGCGGCGCGGCCTCGTCGTCGGCATTCTCACGGCCAGCGTCGCCACCGGACAGCTGGTGTTCCTGCCGCTGCTCGCCAGCCTCACCGAGCGGCTCGGCTGGCGCGTCGCGCTCGGGCTGATCTGCATCATGCTCGGCGTTTCCGCCACCGCCGTGCTGCTGCTGATGCGCGATCGCCCGAGTGATCTCGGCCTCCGACCCTATGGCGACAACGACACCGACCCGATCGCCGCCCCCTCGCCCGTCACCACGCCGATCCTCGCCGCCGCCCTCGGCACCCTCCGCGACGCCTCGCGGGCGCCGGTGTTCTGGATGCTGTTTGCGACGTTCTTCATTTGCGGCGCCTCGACCAACGGCCTTGTCCAGGTGCATCTCATCCCGATGTGCCTCGACTTCGGAATTCCTCAGGTGGAGGCGGCGAGCCTGCTCGCCGCGATGGGCATGTTCGATTTCGTCGGCACGATCGTCTCGGGCTGGCTGTCGGACCGGTACGACAATCGCTGGCTGTTGTTCTGGTACTACGGCCTGCGTGGTCTCTCGCTGCTGTTCCTTCCGTTCACCGACTTCTCGTTCTATGGCCTGTCGCTGTTCGCGATGTTCTATGGCCTCGACTGGATCGCCACCGTGCCGCCGACGGTGCGGCTGACGGCGCAGCGGTTTGGGCCCGAGCGGGCCAACCTGGTGTTTGGCTGGGTGTTCGCCGGACATCAGCTCGGCGCCGGCACCGCCGCGTTCGGCGCCGGCCTGTCGCGCACGCTGCTCCAGAGCTACCTGCCGGCGTTCTTCACCGCCGGCGCGCTCTGCATCGTCGCGGCGCTTCTGGCGCTGGCGATCGCGCGGCAGGCGAAGCCCGCCGCGGCGTAAGCTCACGGCCGCGTCGTCATCGCCGTGGGCGGCCCGGGCGTGCGCAGCGGCTCGGCGAGGCGGGCGAACTCGCACAGCAGCGCGCGCGTCTTGCGGGGATCGATAATCTCCTCGACCCAGAACTTCTCGGCCGAGCGGAACGGCGAGCGCAGCTTGGTCAGCCGCTCCTCGATCTCCTTGAGCTTGGCCTTCGGATCCGGCGCGGCGTCGATCTCGGCGCGATACGCCGCCTCGATGCCGCCCTCGAGCGGCAGCGAGCCCCAATGGGCCGACGGCCAGGCATAGCGGATGGAGAATCGATCGGCCGGCTGATGAACGACGCCAGCGACGCCGAAATTATTGCGCACGATCACCGTGCACCACGGCACCGTCGACTGGTTGACGGCGGCCATCGCGCGCACGCCGTGGCGGATGGTCGCGGCCTTCTCCGCCTCGAGGCCGACCATGAAGCCGGGGCAATCCATCAGGTAGACGATCGGCAGATGGAAGGTCTCGGCGAAGTCGACCCAGCGGATCACCTTCTGGCAGGCGTCCGCCGTCCATGAGCCTCCGAAGTGATAGGGATCGCTCGCCAGAACCATCACCGCGCGGCCCTCGAGCCGCGCGAGGCCGATGATGATCGGACGGCCATAGTTCTGCGCCACCTCGAAGAACGAGCCGTTGTCGACGACGGACTCGATGATCGGCCGCATCTTGTAGACGCGCCGGCGATCCCGCGGCACCGCGCTGATGAGCTGCTCGTCGACGCGCTGCGGATCGTCGGTGCAAGGCAAGGTCGGCGGCAGCTCGTAGACCGACGACGGCAGATAGGACAGGAAGCGCCGCGCGCAGGCGAACGCCTCCGCCTCGGTGTCCACAGCATGATCGACGCCGCCGGCCTTGGTCTGGATGTCGGCGCCACCGAGCTCCATCTTGCCGAGGTCCTGGCCCAGGCGCTTCACGACCGGCGGCCCGGCGACGAACATCGCCGACTGCTTGGTCATCACCGAGTAGTGGCTCGCCGCGAGCCGCGCTGCGCCAAGCCCCGCGACCGAGCCGAGGCCGAGCGCGACCACCGGGACCAGCGACATGTTCTCGGTCGTGTAGCGGTACCAGCGATTGCCGCCGATGCCGCCGGGCAGATTGGCCGCGCCTTTGGTCTCGATCGTCTTGACCGAACCGCCGCCGCCGGAGCCCTCGATGATACGGATGATGGGCAGACGGAAGTCGTGCGCCATCTCCTCCGCCATCAACGGCTTGGCGGCGATTGAGGCATCGGCCGAGCCGCCACGCACGGTGAAATCGTCGCCGACCACGACCACGGTGCGGCCGTCGACGCGGGCGCGCCCGAACACGCAATTGGCGGGCGTGACGTGCTTGAGCTCGCCCTGCTCGTCATACTCGCCGAGGCCGGCGACCGCGCCGATCTCGTGAAAGCTGCCGGGATCGACGACGCCGTCGATGCGCTCGCGAACGGTGAGACGGCCCTGGTCGTGCTGACGCTTGACCTTGTCAGGCCCGCCCATCTCCCGCGCGAAGGCCTCGCGCCGGGCCAGTTCCTCGAGCTCCGGCTGCCAACTCATTCGTTCCCCCTGCCCCGGTGATGGTCTTGTTCTTGTGGTTAGTCTTCGCGTTCACCTGGAGCGGTTTTCTGTCCATCCGGTTGTTGAAGACGTCGGCTTCCGCGCCCTGCAGCAGCGCGGCGATGCTGCGGCCGAGCTCGCGCATCGGCTGGGCGACCTCGTCATGCAGCCGCTGCTCGTCGTACATCGCCGACAACAGCCCGATCGTGAGCACGACATAGGTCTGGTATTGCGGCGACCACAGCGGCAGCGCGACGCCATTGATGTGCGGACTCCACAGGCCGCAGGCCACGACGTAGCCATGCTCCTTGAGAAACTGTCTGTTGTGCTCGAGGCGTGGCCGCAGCAGCTTGGCCGCGTCAGGCATCTCGCGCTCCATCTCGGCCAGCAAGGCGTCGCCGACCTCCGGCTCGAGCGCGGCGACATAGGCATGACCGGCCGCGGTCGAGGCCATCGAGATGCGGCTGCCGGTGGTCTCATGCAGTCCGAGCGCATTCGCGGCGCGGCCGAACTCCAGATAGACGAGGTGGAAGCGATCGGGAATCACGAAGCCGACGGTGCCGGGCAACTGCTCCGCGACGTCCTGCAGCCGCTGCCGGATCAGATTGCGCAGCTGCAAGCCTCTGGTCATCGACGTGCTCATCGCCACGGCACTCGGGCCGATGCGGTATTTCTGATCGCGCGGCAGGTAGACCAGCTGGCCCATGCGCGTCAGCGTGTGCGTCAGCCGCGACACCGTCGACCGCGGCAGGCCGCAGCGGTTGGAGATTTCGAGATTGCCGAGCCGCGCCTCGTGCCCCTCGAAACAGCGAAGCACGTCGAACGCCCGCGACACCACCTGAATGACCTCGCCCTCGCCGGCGAGATCTCCGGGCAGCATGCTGCCCCTGCTCAATCGCTCAGACCGTCGTCCCATGCGTTTCCCACCAATTCCGTCATGCGGAATGATATTCCGCTTGTTGAACAAGCTAGCCCAGCCGTTTTGCCGTCACAACAGCAGACCGTCTCCAAAACCCGCCATTCTTCAGCGTGTTGGCACAAGACTCGGCATCCTCAGGCAATCGGCTGCAGGATGCGGGAGGGACGATCGTCGCCGGTTCCAACGCGCGGTACCGCAGCGGCGGCTTTCGATGGGCATCGCCTCTCGCGCATGGCAACACGGGACGGTCATCGCGCCCGCAAACCCGCTCAATCGGTGAGCAGCGGCAACATTTGACCAGCGTTGCGACAAGTGTGGGCTGGCTGCGCCGTCGCGGCTGCGACATAACCGGCGCGAGACCTTGTTCCCGCCGAGCTTGCCATGACCACCCACCCGAGGCCGATCCGACATCCGCAGCATTGGGCGACGGCCGCGATGCCGCCGCTGCAGCGCTTCCTGTCGGCCTGCCATGCCGACTTCTGGCCCGATCATGACGGCACCGTTGCGAACTACATCCCCGAGCTCGGCAAGGCCGACCCGGCGCATTTCGGCATCGGCCTCGCCACATTGGACGGCCACGTCTACGAGGTCGGCGACAGCCGCGTGCCGTTCACGATCCAATCGATGTCGAAGCCGTTCGTGTTCGCGCTCGCGCTCGATACGCTCGGCTCCGACGAGGTCGAGCGCGTGATCGGCGTCGAGCCGTCCGGCGATCCCTTCAATTCCATCCGGCTCAATGCGGAGAACCACCCGTTCAATCCGATGGTCAATGCCGGCGCGATCGCGTGCAGCGGTCTGATCCGCAAGGCACGTCAGAATGACGCCTTCGAGACCATCCGCGACGCGCTCGGCCGCTTCGCCGGCCGCAAGCTCGATGTCGACGACGCGGTGTTCGCGTCGGAAGCCGCCACCGGCGATCGCAACCGCGCGATCGCCTATCTGCTGCGGACGTCGGAGGTCATCAGGGAGCCTGTCGATGACGTGCTCGCGGTCTACTTCCGGCAATGCGCCGTGCTCGTCACCGCGCGCGACTGCGCGATCATGGCGGCCACGCTCGCCAATCGCGGCATCAATCCCGTCACCGGCGAGCAGGTGGTGACGCCCTATGCGGTGTCGCGCACGCTGTCGGTGATGACCTCGTCGGGCATGTATGACTTCGCCGGCGAGTGGATCTACCGTGTCGGCATTCCTGCCAAGAGCGGCGTCGGCGGCGGCATCCTGGCGAGCCTGCCCGCGCGGCTCGGGCTCGGCAGCTATTCGCCCAGGCTCGACGGTCACGGCAACAGCGTGCGCGGCATCAAGGTCTGCGAGGCGCTGTCGGCGCATTACGGCCTGCACATGCTCAACCGTTCCGACGATGCGCGCACCACGATCATCGCCGACTACGACATCGGCGCCAGCCCGTCGCGGCGCAGCCGCCGCGCGCAGGAGCGCAACATCCTCGCCGCACATCCGGACGCGGTGCGCGTGCTCGAGCTGGTCGGTACGCTGTCGCTCTCCAACGTCGACTACGTCTCGCGCCAGCTTGCGGCGAGCACGCGACCGCAATTCGTCATCGTCGACCTCCATCGCGTCACCGCGATGACACAAGCAGGCGTGCGCCTGCTTTCCGAGCTGTTTCACGAGCTCGCCGACTTCGACGTGACCGTCGTGCTGTCGGGCATCCGCCGCAGCTCGCCGGAATGGCAGGAAATCGCGGCCCGCACCGGCGACATCAGGAACGTCCGCGACTTCTACCTGCTCGACGCCGCGATCGAATGGGCCGAGGACCAGATCGTCTATCGCTATGGCGGCGCCATCGATTTCCTCGAAACCACCGAGCTCGCCGAGCAGCCGCTGCTCGCGGGGCTCTCCGCGGACGAGCGCCATGAGCTCGCGGCACTGGCGATCATCCGGCACTATCGGCAGGGCGAACGCATCCTTGCGGCCGGCGATGCTGCGGCCTCGCTGTTCTTCCTGCGCTCCGGCGTCGTCCACGTCACCCTGCCCGACGGCATCCGGCTCGCGACGCTGACGGCAGGGCAATGCTTCGGCGAGATGGCACTGCTGGAGCCCGTGCGCTCCGCCGACGTCGTCGCGGATTTCTCCGCCACCGCTTTCGAGATCTCGCTGGTGGATTTCGAGCGTTTCCGCGTGCGCCATCCGAAAGCCGGCGAGCGCATCATGCGCAATCTGGCGCAACTGTTGGCGGAGCGCCTGACGGTCGCCAATGCGCGGCTCAACCTGCTCGCGGCAGACTGATTTCAGTGCGTCGAAGTCCGTCATCGACGTGTCGCACGCGGTCGAAGCAAACAAATACTCAAGGTTGCAATTCACAGTAACTAACAGCTTCCGGTCGATAATTCGCATCACTCGTATTTGTACGGGCTCGCCTAAACGTTACCGGGACTCGGTCGCAGGACAACCATAAGCGAGCCCAATTCACGCCGCATTACCCGACGATGTTCTGAACCGTCGATGAACGCCGAGTGGGGACTCGCGAAGCGAACGTCGAAGTGGGGTGTTCCGAGTAAAATTCCAGCCGACGTAGCGTGTGTATTTGCGCCACGGAGAGTCGTGTCCAGTGTCCAGGGAGGAAACGGCATGAAGGAAGCCACTAAGAGGGCAACGTCGGAGGCACTCGCGCATATGCTGGCGGTGACATCCATGATCGTCATCGCCAGCGTCCTGTTCTACGGGCGATGAAGGGCTGTCTGGAGGTTCTGCGTCGCAGTTTCTTCATCGCCCGTAGGTAGGAATGTGAGCTTGATTGCTCACGCGAACGACCGAGTTGAGTTGCGTTTGAGTTAGTAGGCGTAGCGTAACAGTATTGTGTCAATCGCGCGACGATCCGGGTCGGGACGAATTTTTCATGCGTATCGTCCCGCCTCGGCCGCCCGCGGTCGACCTTTTCAGACGTCGTTCTGTTCCCCATCTTCATTTGACTTTCCCGAAGTACGGCACGATGCCGCCTGCGAAGGTGACGAAGCAGGCCATGACGAGATCGCCGATCGCAAGTTCGTGGTCGCCATGGGCCATGATGCGAAAGCCCTCACGCATATCCACCAGCACGATGTTGTAGGGCACATGCGCGCGCGTCTCCGGCGTCGCGGCACGACAGACCAATGATGCCGCATAGATGGTACCTTCGCCCGTCGCCGCGTGATCGGTGAGCGCAAGCGAGCCGCAGGCCGCGCAGAAGCCGCGGCGGAAATACTGCAGGTGGGCACAGCACGCACAGCGCTGAAAGCGAATCGCTGCACCCCCCCTGGTCCAGTCGGACGATTCGCTCATCGCACACGCTCCCAGAACATGCTGACATGCGACGACAGCACGCCGCCATCGCCGTGCAGCAGCGCCAGCGCTGCTTCGCGGACTTGGCGAGGTCCGGCGCGCCCCGTCATCTGCAGATGCGCTTCGCTCAGATGCGCCATGGCGCCGCCGACGCCGCAATGACCGTAGCTGAGCAGCCCGCCATGGGTGTTGAGCGGCACGGCGCCGTCGCGGCTGAAATGACCGGCCCTGACCCGCGCCGCCGCCTCGCCGCGGCCGGCGAGGCCGAGATCCTCGAGCAGCATGCAGAGCGTGATGGTGAAACTGTCATAGACGGCGGCGTAGTCGACGTCTTTGATGTCTACACCCGCTGCTGCCTTCGCCTTCGCGATCGCGATTTCGGCACCAAGCTCGCTCAAGGCCGGCGCCGCCGTGACGTGCTGATGCGTATGCGCCTGGGCACAGCCGCGCACGTGCACCGCAATCGCTCCGGTCGGCTCGCGGCTGACGACGATGGCGGCGCCGCCGTCGGACACCGGACAGCAGTCGAGCAGCTTGAGCGGCCGCGCCACCGGCTTCGATGCCATGACGTCCGCGATGGTGATCGGCTCATGGAATTGCGCGCCGGGATGATCGAGCGCATGCGCCCGCATCAGCACGGCGAACTCGGCGAGGTCATGCTCGGTGACGCCGTATTCGTGCATGTAGCGCGAGGCGACGAGGCCGTAATAGGCAGGGATGGTCGGCCCGAGCGGCAGCTCATAATCGGGATGGCCGACCTGGGCCAGCGCCTGGATCGACGCATCGCGGCTCTGCCCGGTCAGCCGGTTCTCTCCGGCGACCACGAGCATGTGCCTGACGACGCCGGCTTCGACCAGGTGATGCGCGAGCATCACCATCGCGAGCCCGGTGGCGCCGCCGACCTGCACCGCATGGGCGTAAGAGGGTGTGATGCCGAAGTGCTCGGCGAACACGGTTGCGAGCATGATGTGCGGCGACACCGTGGAATAGCCGCACAGGATGCCGTCGATGTCGCGCCGCGTCAGCCCGGCATCATCCAGCGCAAGCTGCGCCGCCATGCTCATCAGGTCGAGCGACGAGCGGCCGTCATGCCTGCCGAACGAGGTAAGCCCGGTGCCGGTGATGTAGGTCATGGTCCCCACCACGAGCGCCGCTGCGCCCCCCTCCCCCTTGTGGGGCGGGGTCGGGGGTGGGGATGGCCGCACGACGAGCCTTCGTGGGGTACCCCCCTCCCTGCCCCTCCCCCACAAGGGGGGCGGGAATGCAGGCATTGTGCGTCCATCACGATTGCGTTCATCATCTCAGTCAGAACCCATCTCAATACGACTTCGGCAAACCGAGGACCTTCTCAGCGATGAAGCTGAGGATCAGTTGCGGGCTGATCGGGGCGATGCGGGGGATCAGGGATTCCCGCAAATAGCGCTCGACGTGATACTCGCGCGCATAGCCGAAGCCGCCATGGGTCATCACCGCCTGCTCGCAGGCGTGGAAGCCGGCTTCGGCGGCGAGATATTTCGCGGCGTTCGCCGCCGGGCCGCAAGGCCGGCCCTGGTCGTACTGCCAGCCGGCCTGCAGCACCATCAGCCACGCGGCCTCCAGCTCCATCCAGTTCTTCGCCAGGGGATGCTGGATGCCCTGGTTCTGGCCGATTGGGCGATTGAACACGTTGCGCACCTTCGCATAGGCCGACGCGCGCGACAGTGCGAGATGACCGAGCCCGACGGCTTCGGCGGCAATCAGGATACGCTCCGGATTCATGCCGTGCAGGATGTAGTCGAAGCCGCGCCCCTCCTCGCCCAGGCGATCCTCGACCGGAATCTCGACATCCTCGAAGAACAGCTCATTGGAGTCGACCGGCTTGCGGCCCATCTTCTCGATCTCGTGCACCTTGATCCGGCTGCGGTCGAAATCGGTGTAGAACAGGCTGAGCCCATGGGTCGGGCGCTTCACCTCCTCCAGCGGCGTCGTGCGCGCCAGCAGCAGAATCTTCTCGGCGACCTGCGCGGTCGAGATCCACACCTTCTGGCCGTTGACGATGTAGCGGTCGCCCTTGCGCACGGCACGCGTCTTGAGCTGGGTGGTGTTGAGGCCGGTGTTCGGCTCGGTCACGGCGAAGCAGGCCTTCTCGCTGCCATCGACGATGCCCGGCAGCATCCGCGCACACTGCTCTTTGGTCCCGAACACGACGACCGGATTGAGCCCGAACACGTTCATGTGGATCGCCGAGGCACCGGACATGCCGGCGCCGGATTCGGCGATGGTGCGCATCATGATCGCAGCATCGAGAATGCCGAGCCCGGAGCCGCCATACGCCTCCGGGATGCAGATGCCGAGCCAGCCAGCCTCGGCCAAGGCCCTGTGGAAGTCGGCGGGAAAACCGCCCTCCTTGTCCTTCTTCAGCCAGTAGGCATCGTCGAAGCGAGCACAGATTTTGGCCACCGCATCGCGGATCGATTCCTGGTTGGCGGAGAGCGCGAAATCCATCGTCTCACTCCCTGGCAGGCGCCGGCGTCGTCACGCCGTCGCGGATCATCGCGGCGATCTCCTCGTCCGAGAAACCAAGCTCGTGCAGGATAACCGCGCCATGCTCGTTCGGCCGTGCCGCCAGACGCAGCGGCTCGGCCTTGGTCTCGGACCAGGTCGCGGACACGCGGGTGCTGCGGATCGGACCTTCGGTCGGATGCTGGACGACGGGAAAGAAATCGGTCGCCACGAGGTGCGGATCGTTCAGCAGGCTTTCGAGGTCGTGCATCGGCATGACCGGCACATCGGCGGCATCCAGCAGATCGGTCCATTCGGCCGTGGTGCGCGTCTGAAAGATGCGCGCGAGCTCGGCATAGACGAAATCGATGTTGGCGGCACGCCGGGCAAAGCTGTTGAACCTGTCATCCGCGCGCAGGTCGGTGCGGCCGGACGCGGTGAAGAACGCGTCCCATTGCTTGTCGTTGTAGACGATCACGCAGATATGGCCGTCGGCGGTCTTGTAGGGCCTGCGGTCGGGCGACAAATGCCGCGCATAGCCGCCCTTGTCGAGCGGGGGCTGGTAGGTCAGCCCGCCCATGTGGTCACCCATGATGAAGGCCGACATGGTCTCGAACATCGGCACGTCCAGGCGCTGGCCGCGCCCGGTGCGGTCACGGTGTACGAGGCTGGCGCAGATGGCACCGACCGCCGTCAGGCCGACGATGCGGTCGACCAGCGCATTGGGCACGTAGCGCGGCGTGCCGTCGCCGGCGACCGCCATCAGATGCGACAGCGCCGCCCCGCCCTGGATCAGGTCGTCATAGGCGGGCTTGGCCGCATAGGGACCATCCTGGCCGAAGCCGAACACACCGGCATAGACCAGCCGCGGATTGAGCGCGGAGACCACGTCATAGCCGAGGTTCAGCCGCGCCATCGCCTGCGGCCGGATGTTGTAGAGCAGGACGTCGGCGTCCTTGATGAGCCGCAGCGCGGCCTCGCGTCCCCTGGGCTTCTTGAGGTCGAGGCAGATCACGCGCTTGCTGCGGTTGGTATTGAGATAGACCGGCCCCATGCCCGGATGATGCCACGGGCCGATCTTGCGGGTGACGTCTCCTTCCGGCGATTCCACCTTGATGACATCGGCGCCGTAGTCGCCGAGCGTCTGGGCGGCATACGGCCCCATCAGCACGGTGGTCATGTCGATGACCTTGATGCCCGCAAGCGGTCCCATCGTGGCGTCGGCTCCCTCGATCCTTGTTGTCGCCAGAGCTAACGGCACCTGATGTTCCCTAGCAAGCCGCCGCGCGGGTATGGGGCCATGCGTCAGATCCCCCGCCGCAACATTCCGTGTCGCGGATCACGGACGACGACCGCCGCGCTGCACCAGATGTTCCCCGCCGCGAGCTGCATTCTAGGATTCCATTTCAGCGTTCAGGTGTGTCAGCATGCCGGTCCAACATCCGAAACAAACACGAGGGAGAACGCTCATGACGCTCTATCAGGGCAAATGCTTCTGCGGCACGGTCGAAATCGAGGCCGATGGCGAGCCGGAAGCGATGGGCTATTGCCACTGTTCGTCGTGCCGCTCCTGGTCGGCCGGTCCGGTTAACGCCTTCACCCTGTGGAAGCCTGCGAACGTGCGGGTGACCAAGGGGGCTGACGCGATCGGCAGCTATCACAAGACCGACATGAGCCACCGCAAATACTGCACCAAGTGTGGCGGGCATCTGATGACCGACCACCCGCCGCTCGGCATGATCGACGTCTATGCCGCGACGATTCCGACGCTGAAGTTCACGCCCGGTGTGCACGTCAACTACGCGGAGACGGTGCTGCCCATCAGGGACGGCCTGCCGAAGCTGAAGGATTTCCCGGCGGAGTTCGGCGGCTCCGGCGAGATGATGCCGGAGTGAGGCAAGGTCTGCTTTTCGCAAGCACCCAAGCATCGATGGCCTCGCGACAGGATCTGTCCGAGCTTTGCTGATCGTCGCCGCCCTCCTTGAAACAGAGGGCGCAGGGAAGGCCGGGTGCCGACTGGCACCCGTGGCCCCCGTGCGAAAGAAAGCACGGGGAGAGAACCACAGGTTCAGCCGGACCGACCCGGCCTTCCCTGCGCGATGGTTTTCACGCTTACTTCGCGCTCTCCTCGGTGCACCGGCTTTTGGCCACCGTCGCCGTTGGGATCATCGTGCCCCTTAGGCTTGGCATCAGCATCGGGATGCCGGGACCACGCGACTTCACGTCCGCGCCATGCCGTTCGTCCGCGCAGACAAGCTACGCTGCGACACGTCGCGGCCACCGCCTCCCTGCCTCAACGTTCGTGACGATCGCGAAGCGCCCCTCTTGGCGAAGCAGGATGGGGAGAGTGAAGCATATTTTCTGGAAAAGCGAAACATGAATCTTTTTGACCAGGGGACTGGACAGGCCAAATCAGCTTGAAGGCCCTGGAGAAAATCGCCGCTTGGCCGATCCCGGCAGAGTTCCGCAAAAGCGCATGGGGATGATGCGCTCCGGCCCGCCGAAATGGATGGTGAAGGGAGCACGGAGTTCCGTATGATCTGCGGCGAGCCATCACGGGGTGCCCTGATCAATGCCCGCCGATCTCGTCCAGACCTTCCGCGCGTTCGCCTACAACAATGCCTGGGCCAATCACCGGCTGCTGACCGCCTGCGGCCAGCTCAGCGCCGAGGATTTCGCTGCCGAGCGCACCGGCTTTTTCCCCAGCCTGCAGCGGACCCTGAACCACATCTACATCATCGACCTGTTCTACATCGACGCGCTGGAAGGCGGCTGGCTCGGCCCGATGGCGTGGCAGAACGAGGTGCCGTTCCCGCGCCTCGCAGATCTTGCGAAGGCGCAGGGCGCGATGGACCGCCGGCTGATTGCTTTCTGCGAGGCGCTGACGCCGGCGCGGCTCGACGACACCGTCCGCATCAACCGCGAGAGCCGGGTGCAGAACGAGCGCTGCGACCGGCTGCTGCTGCACCTGTTCCAGCACGACATCCATCACCGCGGCCAGGCGCATGCCATGCTGTCGAGCACCAGCGTCAAGCCGCCGCAGCTCGACGAGTTTTTCCCTGCGGATGATTCAAGCTTGCGGGCGAAGGATTTCGCCGAGCTGGGGTTCAGCGAGGAAAAGGTGTGGCGGAGCTGATGCACGCGTGGCTTCCCTCCCTCCGTCATTCCGGGGCGCGCGCAGCGCGAGCCCGGAATCCATAGCCACAACCGGCCGTGGGGCGCGAGATGCTCTTGGCGCCTGCCTTCGACACACCTCGTCCTGTGGTTATGGATTCCGGGCTCATTCGCGCTGCTTCAAAATGGCTTCGCCATTTTGCGCGCGAATGCCCCGGAATGACTGGGAGGAGAGATCAGCGCGAGGCATTGGCCCACACCTCGCGCGGAAGCCGGTACATCACCTGCCGGCGCAACGGGCTGTCCGCCTCGACTCGCGGATGATCGAAATCCGACGCCTCGTTCCTGATCATGCCGAGCTTGCGCATGACGTTCTGTGACGCCTGATTGGCCGGCGCGGCATAGGCGCTGATCTCGTGGAGGCCGAGCTCATCGAAGCCGAACGTGAGCGACGCCCGCGCCGCCTCGGTCGCAATCCCCTGCCCCCAGGCCGCGCGCGCCAGCCGCCAGCCGATCTCGACCGCCGGCGTGAACGGCGCATCGAAGGCGACGCGGAACAGGCCGGTGGCGCCGAGGAAAGTGCCGGTGGCGCGGTCTTCGACCACCCAGAAGCCGAAGCCGTGCGCGGCCTGATGGACGATCTGGAAATCGATCCACCGGTCCGAGTCCTGCCGCGTTGGCAGCGCGCGGAGGAATTGCATCACGGCCGGATCGGCGGACATCGCCGCGAACGGCGCGCGATCGTCGTCGCGCCACTCGCGCAAGGTCAGGCGTTCGGTGGAGATGATCATGATGGGCAATCGGACCAGTCAATGACAAAGAGCTTCCGCATCGCGGAAGCTCTCCTGTATCACCGTCATTGCGAGGAACGCAGCGACGAAGCAATCCAGAGCGGCACGCGCGGCCCTGGATTGCTTCCGCGGTCGCCTTTCGGGCTATGGCGGACAAGTCGCTTCGCTCGCGATGACGAACGATAGACGGTCGTTGAGCCTTACTTCGCTGGCTCCAGGATCGACACGTAGTTGGCCACGGCCGCACCGCCCATGTTGAAGATGCCGCCGAGCTTGGCGTTGGGGAGCTGCATGCCTTCCGGCGCGGAGCCGGTGAGCTGCATGGCGGTCATCACGTGCATGGAGACGCCGGTGGCGCCGATCGGGTGGCCCTTGGCCTTCAGGCCGCCGGACGGATTGACCGGCAGCTTGCCGTCCTTGAGCGTCCAGCCCTCCTTGATGGCGCGGGCACCCTGCCCGCGCGGCGTCAGGCCCATCGCCTCGTACTCGATCAGCTCGGCGACCGTGAAGCAGTCATGGGTCTCGACGAAGGAGAGATCGGACAGCGTGACGCCGGCTTTCTCCAGCGCGCGCTGCCAGGCCACGGTGCAGCCCTCGAAGGCGAGGATGTCGCGCTTGGACATCGGCAGGAAATCCTGCGCGTGCGCGGTGGCGCGCACGTTCACTGCCTTGGCGAAGGACTTCGCGGTCTCGCTGTCGGTCAGCACCAGAGCGGCGGCGCCGTCGGACACCAGCGAGCAGTCGGTGCGCTTCAGGGGGCCGGCGACGTAAGGGTTCTTCTCGCTCTCGGAGCGGCAGAACTCGAAGCCGAAATCCTTGCGCATCTGAGCATAGGGATTGGCGACGCCGTTCCTGTGGTTCTTGGCGGCGATCAGCGCCAGCGCGTCGGACTGGTCGCCGTATTTCTGGAAATAGCCCTGCGCGATCTTGCCGAACACGCCGGCGAAGCCGCCGACGGTGTCGCCGTCCTCCGGCAGGTAGGACGCCTTGAGCAGGTTCTTGCCGATCTCCGGGCCCGGTGTGCGCGTCATCTGCTCGACGCCCACGACCAGCACGATTTTCGCGGCGCCGGCGGCGATGGCGCGGATGCCCTGGTGCACGGCGGCCGAGCCCGTCGCGCAGGCGTTCTCGACCCGGGTCGCCGGCTTGAAGCGCAGCGCCGGATCGGCCTGCAGCACCAGCGAGGCGGTGAAATCCTGGGGCGAGAAGCCGGCGTTGAAATGGCCGAGCACGATCTCGTCGACGTCACCGGCCGAGATGCCGGCGTCGGCGATCGCCTCATTGGCGACCTTGACGACAAGGCTCTCGACGGTCTCGGCGTCGAACTTCCCGAACGGCGTATGCGCCCATCCGACGATGCTGGCGGTCATGCTCTCTCTCCCGAATGTCTCCCTGCCCCTCAAATGGCGCTTTGCGCCATGTGAGTCCAGAGGCTGGCGGCCGTCTCAGGCCACGAACTTGCCACCGAGCTCATCCTCAATGTGAATCCGGATGATGTCGTCGAAGGTCTTTTCCTCGGTGGTGAAGCCGAGTTCGCGAGCCCGCTTGGCCTCGAAATTCCGCGGCCAGCCGGCGACGATGCCCACAATGAAGGGATCCGGCTCCCGCTTGATGCGATCCGCCACCTTGTCGCCTGCCACGCGACGCAGGGCTGCGATCTGCTCGCCAACCGTCGCCGACAGGCCGGGCATGGTCAGGTTCCGGCGTGGGCCGATCTTGGCCGTGTCCATGGTTGCGGCATGCAGGAGGAAGCCGACCGCCGAGCGCGGCGTGGCGTGCCAGTGGCGGACGTCCTCGGACACCGGCAGCACGGCCTCCTTGCCGGCCAAGGGCTCGCGCAGGATGTTGGAGAAGAAGCCGGAGGCGGCCTTGTTGGGCGCGCCGGGGCGGATGCAGATGGTCGGCAGGCGGATGCCGACGCCGTCGAAGAAGCCGCGGCGGCTGTAATCGGCCAGCAGGAGCTCACCGATCGCCTTCTGGGTGCCGTAGCTGAGCAGCGGCGCATTGACGAACTCGTCGCCGATGGCCTCGGGGAACGGCGCGCCGAACACCGCGATCGAGGAGGTAAAGACCAGCCGCGGCTTGTAGCCGTCGCCGATCAGCCTGACGGCGTCGAACAGCATCCGCGTGCCGTCGAGATTGATGCGGTAGCCCTTGTCGAAATCGAGCTCGGCCTCGCCGGAGACGATCGCGGCGAGGTGGAAGATCACGTCGGGACGGCCGGCGACGAGCTTCTCCGCAAAGCCTGTGACGGCGAAGTCCCCGGCGATGGTGTCGACGGCGATGGACGTGTCGGGCTTGGCCGGCGCGACGATGTCCTGCAGCGTCATGCGAGTGATGGCCTTGTCGCCGAGGCGGCCGTCGCGGACGAGACGCTCGACCAGCTTGCGCCCGACCATGCCGGCGGCGCCGAGAACGAGAATATGCAAGGGTATGCTCCTTCAAATGCAACGATTGGGCATGGTCTCAACGTTCGTCATTGCGAGCGAAGCGACTTGTCCGCCATAGCCCGAAAGGCGACGGCGGAAGCAATCCAGAGTCATCGGAATGGCTCTGGATTGCTTCGTCGCTTCGCTCCTCGCAATGACGGGAGTTGAGATCCGCGTGAGCAGCAAGCGACGCCTTGACCCGGCTCACGGACAAAGCCGCCTACTCCTTCACCGCGCCGGTCATGGCCGACACATAATGCTCGACGAAGAAGGCGTAAAGAATGACCAGCGGCAGCGAGCCGACCAGGGCGCCGGCCATCAGCGATCCCCATTTGTAGATGTCGCCGTCGACGAACTCGTTGACGATGGCGACCGGCACGGTCTTGTTCGGCGTCGACTGCAGGAAGGTCAGCGCGTAGATGAACTCGTTCCAGCACAGGGTGAATGAGAAGATGAAGGCCGAGATCAGGCCGGGCACGGCGAGCGGCACCACGATCTTCACCAGGATCTGCCAGCGGCTGGCGCCGTCGATCAGAGCGCATTCCTCGAGCTCGAACGGGATGGTCTTGAAGTAGCCCATCAGCAGCCAGGTCGAGAACGGGATGAGCAGCGTCGGATAGACCAGGATCAAGGACAACGGCGAGTCGAACAGCCCATAGGCCTGGATCACCGAGGCCAGCGGGATGAACAGGATCGACGGCGGCACCAGATAGGCGAAGAAGATCAGCACGCCGACGGTATCGGCGCCCTTGAAGCGCAACCGCACGATCGCATACGCCGCGAGCACCGAGGCGAAGATCGACAGCGTGGTGGCGCCGACCGCGACATACATCGTGTTCCACAGCCAGCGCGGATACTGCGTCTCGAACAGCAGCTTGGAGATGTGCTTGAAGGTCGGATGCACCACCCAGAACGGATTGTACTTCTCCATGTCGATCAGCTGCTCGTCCGGTTTGATCGACGTCAGCCCCATCCAGTAGAACGGGAACAGCAGCACCACGAGGATGATGCCGAGCGGCAGATACAGCGTGATCAGCCGGCGCGGCAGCGACTCGAGGTAGCTCATGCCCTCGGATTCGTCGGTGCCGGCCGTGGTGGGCGCCTTGGCGTGCAGCGTGGTGTCGGTCATTGGTCGGATCCTTGCTGCCATTTGCGCCGTTGCATGCCAAACCAGGAGATCGCGATCGCCGCCATCAGGAACGGGATCATCGCGGTGGCGATCGCGGCGCCCTCGCCGAGCCGTCCGGAGATGATGCCGCGCTGATAGCTCAAGGTCGCCATCAGATGCGTGGCATTGACCGGGCCGCCGCGGGTCAGCGCCCAGATCAGCTGGAAGTCGGTGAAGGTGAACAGCACCGAGAAGGTCATGACGACCGCGATGATCGGCGTCAGCAAGGGATAGGTGATGAAGCGGAAGCGCTGCCAGCTGGTGGCGCCGTCGAGCGTGGCCGCCTCGTACAGCGAGGGCGACACGGTCTGCAGGCCGGCGAGCAAGGTGATCGCGACGAACGGCACACCGCGCCAGATGTTGGCGATGATGACGGAGGCGCGCGCCCAGGAGGTGTCGCCGAGGAAGTTGATGTTCTGGGTGATGATTCCGAGCTTGATCAGCGACCAGGAGATGATCGAGAATTGGGAATCGTAGATCCACCAGAACGCGATCGCCGACAGCACGGTGGGCACGATGAAGGGGATCAGCACGATGGCGCGGATCATCGCCTTGAACGGCATGTGCCGGTTCAACAGCAGCGCGAGATAGAGCCCGATGGCGAATTTGATGGCGCTCGCCACGATCGTGTAGAGCAGCGTGTTGAACACCGACAGCCAGAAGATCGAGTCGTCCCACAGCCATTCGTAGTTCTCCAGACCGACGAAGACGCCGCTGCGGCCGATCTTCTCGTCGGTGAAGCTCATCCAGACGCCGAGCCCCAGCGGATAGGCCAGGAACAGGATCAGGAAAGCCGCCGCGGGCAGCATGAACCACAGCGCGATCACGTTGCGGTTGGTCTTGATGCGCACCCATGCCGAGGGCTCGCCGACGGCGGCGCCTCGTGGCAACGAGGTCTGAATGGTACTCATTTATCCAGCAGCTCCCTTCGAACCGTGGGGTGAGCGACGCGCGCCCACCGGCGTTCGGGACGGATAGAGTTACTCCGTCATTGCGAGGAGCGAAGCGACGAAGCAATCCAGAGTCCAACGTTCGGCCCTGGATTGCTTCCGCCGTCGCCCGTCGGGCTATGGCGGACACGTCGCTGCGCTCGCAATGACGGTGGGCACGGCGCGTTGCGCCTTGCCCACCCTCCGACGATGGCGACCGGCGCTCTCGCGCGCCGGTCGGCCTCGCCTCAGCGGAAGATGCGCTTGGCGGAGCGCTCGGCGCTCGCCATCGCCGTCTTCACGTCCTCGCGGCCCGTGCAGTAGTTCGCGAACATGTCGACCAGGACGAAGTCGGCGATCGCGGCCGCAGCGGCCTCGCCGAGCTTGCCGACGCCGGCCGGCGTGGTCGCGGTCGCCGCGACGTCGCGATACGGCGTGTTCTTCGGATCGACGGTCCAGATCGGGTTGGCGTCATAGGCCTTGAGGAAGTGCGACAGGTAGCCCTGCGCCGCCTCGATCCACGGATTGAACTGCTCCGGCTCCAGCATGAAGGCGGTGAACGCCTTGCAGGTCTGCGGATACTTCGAGAAGTTGAACACCAGGATCGGGAAGCCAAGATGCATCTCGCGGGTCTTGCCGTCGAGGCCGGGCGGCAGATGCGCGTGGTTCATGTCCTCGGCAATCTGCGGCGCCTCCTTCTTGGCGGTCACGTAGATCGAGATGCCGTTGACGGTGGCGTAGAGCTGGCCGGCGAGGAACGCCTTGTTGTTGGACGAGTCGTTCCACGACGCGGTGCCCGGCACGAAATTGTCGTACAGGCCCTTGACGTATTCGAGCGCCTTGGCGGTCTCCGGCGAGTTGATGACGACCTTGTTGTCCTTGTCGATCAAATTGCCGCCGTGCGCCCACAGCGCCCAGTGCACCCAGCCATTGGCGTCGCCCGAGGCATGGCCGAGCGCCATGCCGCCCGGGGTGCCGTTCTTGTTCATGGCCTTGAAGAACTCGGACATTCCCGCGAGATCCTTCGGGAACTCCTTGAAGCCGGCCTTTTCAGCCGCCGAGACGCGGTAGTTGATGAGACCGCCGGTGGCCGCCACGGGAATGCCGATCCACTTGCCGTCGAGCATGCCATAGGCCTTGCCCGAGTCGGTCCAGCCGCCGCACTTCTTGCCGAGGTAATCGGCGACGTCGGTCATGTCGACGCACTTGTTGGAGAACAGGAAGGGCAGCGTGTAGAGGCCCCACACCATGTCGAGCCCCTGCCCCGTATTGGCCGCGACCGAGGCCTTGGGCTGGACGTCGTCATAGGATTCGTTGGAGACGTTGATGGTGACGTTGTTGGCCTTCTGGAAGGCGTCGACGATCTTCATGAAGGCCACGTCCTCGGCCTCGACGAAGCGCTTCCAGCGCATCATGTTGATCTTGGCGCCGGGCTCGGGCTTGAAGGGCGAGGTCTGCGCCCAGGCCTTGGCGTAGCCGAGCAGGTCCTCGGCCGACATGGTCGCGGCAGCCGCCAGCAAGGTCGCGCCGCCCTTGAGCAGAGACCGTCGATCGGTGGGGAAATAAGCCATCTGAAGTTTTCTCCCGTTGAGTATTTTGCTTGTTTTGTTTGTTCTGTCGTTGCGTCGAGCGGCCGGCTCAAATCCTCCGGCCGCTATCCTTGTCGAACAGATGCGCCGCCGACGCCCGCGGGCGCAAATGGATCTTCTCGCCGGGATTGACCTCGTGGCGATCGCGGAACACCGCGATGATGTCCTGGGTGCCGATCCGGGCGACGATCTGCGTCTCCGAACCGGTCGGCTCGACCACGACGACCTCGGCTTCGATGCCGTCGCTGGCGAGCTCGAGATGCTCGGGCCGCACGCCGTACACCACAGGACGACCGTCGGAGGCCGCCGGCGCGGCGAGGATCGGCAGCCTGGCGCCGTTCTCGGTCTCGACATAGACCGACCCATTGGACTTCAGGTGGCCGTTGAGGAAGTTCATCGCCGGCGAGCCGATGAATCCGGCCACGAACTGGTTGTCCGGCTTGTCGTACAGATCGAGCGGCGAGCCCATCTGCTCGACGATGCCGTCATGCATCACGACGATCTTGTCGGCCATCGTCATGGCCTCGATCTGGTCGTGGGTGACGTAGACGGTGGTGGTCTTGAGACGCTGATGCAGCTCCTTGATCTCGGTGCGCATCGCGACGCGCAGCTTGGCGTCGAGGTTCGACAACGGCTCGTCGAACAGGAACACCTGCGGATCGCGCACGATGGCGCGGCCCATTGCGACGCGCTGGCGCTGGCCACCGGAGAGCTGGCGCGGATAGCGGTCGAGCAGCGGCGTCAGCGCCAGGATCTCGGCGGCGCGCGCGACGCCCTTCTTGATGTCCTCCGGCCGTGCGCCGCGCAGCTTCAGCGAGAAGCCCATGTTGTCGGCGACCGTCATATGCGGATAGAGCGCGTAGTTCTGGAACACCATCGCGATGTCGCGCTCTTTCGGCTGCACGTTGTTGACGACGCGCTCGCCGATCGAGATGGTTCCGGCGGTGATGTTCTCGAGCCCTGCGAGCATGCGCAGCAGCGTCGACTTGCCGCAGCCGGACGGCCCGACCAGCACGACGAACTCGCCATCCTCGATCGGAATCGTCACGCCGTGCAGCACTTCGAATCCGCCGAATGATTTGCGCACGTCGCGAATTTGCACCGACGACATCAATTTCCTCCTCAAAGACCGACAGCATTGGCTGCTTGCCGGCGGCATTCTGACCGTTGTTCTCGGCCGTTTGATCAGGCCGCTTGTCGTTTTGTAGTCCTGGTCGTGCAGTCTTGTTCTTGGTGGTCTTGTTTTTGATGGTCTTGTTGGCTCTGGTCGTTCCGACCGGCTCCGAAACAGGGCCAGTGCGGCCGACATTGTCCGCAGTTCAGTTCGCTTCCGCAATGCCTCGCTTAGCAACCGCGTGATAGCGCTGTCAATATCGCTTGTGTACCAGACCGCCTATGCTATGAGCGAGGCATGGGACGGAAACGCATCGAGCCGGGCAAAGTCCGGCTGACCGAAGTTGCGGCACTGGCGGGCGTCAGCCCGATCACGGTGTCACGCTTCTTCCGTAATCCCGACACGGTCTCGGCCGGCCGCCGCACGAGGATCGAGAGTGCCGCCAAGGAGCTCGGCTATGTGCCGAACCTCGCCGCGCGCGCGCTCGCATCGCAGCGCACCGAAGTGATCGGCGTGCTGATACCGTCCCTCACCAACAACGTGTTCTCCGACGTGCTGCGGGGCATCTATGATGCGTTCGAAGGCAGCCGCTACAGCATCCAGCTCGCCAACACCCGCTACAGCGTGTTGCAGGAGGAGCGCCTGCTGCGGTTGTTCCTGATGCAGAAGCCGGCCGGCCTGATCGTGACCGGTCTCGACCAGACGGCGGAGAGCCGGTCGATCATCCAGGCAGCGGACTGTCCCGTCGTGCAGATCATGGAGCTCGGCGCCAACCCGATCGACATGATGATCGGATTTTCGCACGTCGATGCCTGTTTTGCAGCCATTTCACACCTTCTCGCGCAGGGCTGCCGTCGCATCGGCTTCATCGGCGCCCGCATGGACCCAAGGGTGCAGCGCAGGCTGCAGGGCTATCAGAACGCGATGAAGGAGGCCGGCTTGTTCGACCCGCGTCTCATCGTCACGGCGCCTGTTCCGACCTCGACCACAATGGGCGGCAGCCTGTTCTCCGATCTGCTGATGAAGGCGCCGGATCTCGACGCCGTGTTCTGCGCCAACGACGATCTCGCGCTCGGCGTGCTGTTCGAATGCCAGCGCCGGCACATTGCGGTACCCGAGCAGATCGCGATCGTCGGCTTCAACGACATGGAATTCATGGCCGCGGCGGTTCCGACGCTCACCAGCGTGCGTACCAATCGCTACGAGATGGGTCGGCGTGCGGCGACGATGATCATGGACGCCGTCGAAGGCCGTCCCGTGGCGCAGCGCGTCGTCGATCTCGGCTTCGAGGTGATCGAACGGCAGAGCTCGACCTTGCAGCGCGCCGCCGCAAGTCCGCAGCCCGCGTCGGGGCGCGCTTCCGGAACAAAATGGTAGCGCAACCAAAAGCCATGAACTAGAACCACTCGAACCAACGACGACTTGAACGAAAGACGTAGGCGATCTTCGACAGCGGGCCGATAGCGCGCAGACGACGGACCGGCCTCGCCACGTTTGCACTGCGGGAGAAAACACATGACGAACTCGAACGGGCATGCCGGCAACGGCGCTGACAAAAGCCGCAAGCTGCGCTCGCAGGCGTGGTTCAACGATCCGCACAATCCGGGCATGACCGCGCTCTATCTCGAGCGCTATCTGAATTACGGCCTGACCCGGGCTGAGCTGCAGTCGGGCAAGCCGATCATCGGCATTGCCCAGACCGGCAACGATCTCTCGCCCTGCAACCGCCACCACATCGAGCTGGCGCACCGCGTCCGCGAGGGCATCCGCGCCGCCGGCGGCATCGCGATGGAATTTCCGACCCATCCGATCCAGGAGACCGGCAAGCGCCCGACGGCCGCGCTCGACCGCAACCTCGCTTATCTCGGCCTGGTCGAAATCCTGTTCGGCTATCCGCTCGACGGCGTGGTGCTGACGACCGGCTGCGACAAGACGACGCCGGCCTGCCTGATGGCCGCGGCAACCGTGAACATCCCCGCCATCGTGCTGTCGGGCGGCCCGATGCTGAACGGCTGGCACGAGGGGCAGCGCACCGGCTCCGGCACCGTGGTGTGGAAGTCGCGCGAGCGGCTCGCCGCCGGCGAGATCGGCTATGAGGAGTTCATGGAGATCGTCGCCTCCTCGGCGCCGTCGGTTGGCCATTGCAACACCATGGGCACGGCGTCGACGATGAATGCGCTGGCCGAGGCGCTCGGCATGTCCCTGCCCGGCTGCGCCGCGATCCCCGCGCCCTATCGCGAGCGCGGCCAGATCGCCTACGAGACCGGAACGCGCATCGTCGACATGGTGTGGGAAGACCTGAAGCCATCCGACATCCTGACACGCAAGGCGTTCGAGAACTGCATCGTCGCCAACTCCGCGATCGGCGGCTCGACCAACGCGCCGATCCACATCAACGCGCTGGCGCGCCATGTCGGCGTCGAGCTCGATATCGACGACTGGCAGAAGTTCGGCCACGACGTGCCGCTGCTCGTCAACATGCAGCCGGCCGGCTTCTATCTCGGCGAGGAATTCCATCGCGCCGGCGGCGTGCCGGCCGTGATCGGCGAGTTGATGCGGCACAAGCGCATCCACGAGGACGTCATCACCGTCAACGGCCGCAGCATGGGTGAGAATTGCCGCGAGGCAGCGAAGCCCGACGGCGACGTGATCTGGTCCTACGACAAGCCGCTGGTGAAGGATGCCGGCTTCCTGGTGCTGCGCGGCAACCTGTTCGATTCCGCGATCATGAAGACCAGCGTGATCTCCAAGGAGTTCCGCAACCGCTATCTCAGCAATCCGAAGGACCCGAACGCCTTCGAGGGCCGCGCCATCGTGTTCGAGGGGCCTGAGGACTATCACGACCGCATCGATGATGAGCAGCTTGCGATCGACGAGCACTGCGTGCTGTTCATCCGCGGCGCCGGTCCGATCGGCTATCCCGGCGGCGCCGAGGTCGTGAACATGCAGCCGCCGGCGGCGCTGATCAAGCGCGGCATCCTGTCCCTGCCCTGCATCGGCGACGGCCGGCAGTCCGGCACCTCGGGCTCACCGTCGATTCTCAATGCGTCGCCGGAGGCCGCCGCCGATGGCGGGCTCGCAATCCTCAAGACCGGCGATCGCGTGCGCATCGACCTCAACAAGGGCTCGGCCAATATCCTGATCTCGGACGAGGAGCTTGCGAAGCGGCGCGCCGAGCTGAAGGCCAAGGGCGGCTTCCCGCACCCCGCCAACCAGACGCCATGGCAGGAGCTCTATCGCAACACCGTCGGCCAGCAGGCCACCGGCGCCTGCATGGAGCTTGCCACGCGCTATCACAACATCGCCGGCACCGTGGGTGTGGCAAGGCATAATCACTAGACCCAACTGCCGTCATTCCGGGGCGCGCGAAGCGCGAGCCCGGAATCCATACTCCCGATCGTGGTTATGGATTCCGGGCCCATCGCTTCGCGATGTCCCGGAATGACGATAACTAAGAAGCCAATTCCCAAGGGAGACCCCATGTCCGACCGTCTCAAGGGCAAGCGCGCCTTCGTCACTGCCGCCGCTGCCGGCATCGGCCGCGCCTGTGCCATTGCGTTCGCGCGTCAAGGCGCCACCGTATTCGCCACCGACATCGATGAGAACGGCCTGAGCACGCTGAAGAGCGAAGGCATTGCCGAGGTCGCGACGCTCGACGTGCGCAACACCACGGCCGTGAACGCGATGGCCGAGCGGGTCGGCAAGGTCGAGATCCTGCTCAATGCCGCCGGCTTCGTGCATAACGGCAAAATCCTCGACTGCTCCGACGACGACTGGGATTTCTCGTTCGATCTGAACGTCAAGTCGATGCATCGCACGATCCGCGCCTTCCTGCCGAAGATGCTCGATCAGGGCGGCGGCGCCATCGTCAACATCGCCTCCGCCGCGGGCGTGTTCAAGGCGGCACCGAACCGCTACGTCTACGGTGCGACCAAGGCGGCCGTGGCGGCGCTGACGCGCTCGGTCGCAGCCGATTTCGTCGGCAAGAAGATCCGCTGCAACTGCATCTGCCCGGGCACGATCGAAACGCCCTCGATGCTGGGACGCGCGGCCTCGGCCGGCCCGAACGGGCTGGAGATGTTCATCTCGCGCCAGCCGATGGGCCGGCTCGGCACGGCGGAGGAGATCGCCCATCTCGCGGTCTATCTTGCCAGCGACGAGAGCGCGTTCACGACCGGCGTCGCGCATACCATCGACGGCGGCTGGACGCTGTAGTTCTGCTCCGTCATTCCGGGGCAGCCCGCAGGGCTGAACCCGGAATCTCGAGATTCCGGGTTCGCGCTGCGCGCGCTCCGGAATGACGACAACAAAGATCGACCGGGGAAACATCATGAACCACATCGACCTTACCAACCGCTGCGCCGTGGTCACCGGCGGCGCGCAAGGTTTTGGCCGCGCCATCACCGAGCGCTTCAAGTCGTCGGGCGCGAAGGTTGCGATCTGGGATCACGACATCGCGCTGGCGGAGAAGACCGCGCAGGCGATCGGTCCGGAGGTGCTGGCGCTGCAGGTCGACGTCACCGACACCAAAGCGGTCGAAGGCGCCCGTGACGCGACGCTGGCCGCGTTCGGCAGCATCGACATCCTGGTCAACAATGCCGGCATCGCCGGCATCAACAAGACGGTGTGGGAGACCGATCTCGAGGAGTGGCGCAAGGTGCTGCGCATCAATCTCGACGGTCCCTTCATCTGCGCCAAGGCGATCGTGCCGGTGATGCTGAAGCAGGGCTATGGCCGCATCGTCAACATCGCCTCGATCGCCGGCAAGGAGGGCAACCCGAACGCTGCGCACTACTCCGCGTCCAAAGCCGGCCTGATCGCGCTGACAAAGTCGCTCGGCAAGGAGCTGGCGCAGCACAACATCACGGTCAATGCGGTGACGCCCGCCGCGGCGAAGACTGCCATCTTCGACCAGATGACGGAAGCGCACATCAACTTCATGCTGTCGAAGATCCCGAAAGGCCGCTTCGTGCTGGTGGAAGAGCTCGCCGCGCTGGCGTCGTGGCTCGCCTCGGAAGAGTGCTCGTTCTCGACCGGCGCCGTATTCGACATTTCCGGTGGCCGCGCAACTTATTAGTCGGCGTGCCGATCGATAGAGCCCGTCCTCACCGAGAAATCGTCATTGCGAGGAGGCGAAAGCCGACGAAGCACTCCAGAGCTCCTCGCGCGGCCCTGGATTGCTCCGCGGCGCCGCTGCGCTCGCAATGACGGCGATAGGCAGAACCGTTCCGGTACTGCTGACGATCGCGAGAGATCATGACCAGTTGGAGGTCCCACCATGACCCACCACGGCGGCTGCTTCTGCGGCGCGGTGCGCTTCCAATGCACCGGCGAGCCGATCAACGTACGCGTCTGCCACTGCCGCAACTGCCAGCGGGCGACGGGCGCGCCGTTCTTCGCCCGCGCGCTGTTCGCGCACGACGCGCTGACGATCACCGGCGAAACCGCGCGCTTCCCCTCCTCCGACGCGCTCGATCGCATGTTCTGCCCGCGCTGCGGCGTCAGGCTGTTCTCATGGCGCAGGACGCGCCCGGTTGTCGGCGTGGCCCTGGCCTGCTTCGACGACCGCAACGCCTTTGCCCCGACCGAGCACATCTGGGTCTCGGAAAAGATGGATTGGGTGCAGCTCAGCGACGGCCTGCCGCAATTTCCGGAGAATCCCGCGTAGCATCGGGGAACCATCGTGCCTATGTAAGGCGGTAACGCGTCCGGAACCCCGATCCTTGAACATCTCGCTCTACGGCATCTCCGTCTGGATCCTGCCGATCATCATCGCCATCACCTTTCATGAGGCTGCTCACGCCTTCGTCGCCTGGCGGTTCGGCGACGACACCGCGTTGCGACTCGGTCGCGTCAGCTTCAACCCGCTCAAGCACATCGATCCGTTCGGCACCGTCCTGCTGCCGGGCATGCTGCTGCTGTCCGGCTCGCCGTTCCTGTTCGGCTACGCCAAGCCGGTGCCGGTCGATTTTCGCAATCTGAAGCCGCTGCGCGCCGGCATGGTGATGGTGGCGCTGGCCGGACCGGCCACCAACATCGCGCTGGCGCTGGCGGCCGGACTGGCGTTCCACGCCCTGCCGCTGGTTCCACCGGAGGCGGCGCGGTGGGTGGCCAGCAATCTGTGGAATATTTTCTCGTTCAACATCCTGCTCGCCGTGTTCAACATGCTCCCGATACCGCCGCTCGATGGCGGCCGGGTCGCGGTGGGCGTGCTGCCGGCGGCGCTGGCGCGGCCGCTTGCCCGGCTCGAGCCGTATGGCATGCTGATTCTGATCGGATGTCTGATCCTCCTGCCGCTGGCGGGTTCCCAATTTGGTCTCAATCTTGATCTCGTGTCGGGGCTGCTCCGCGCCACGACCGATTCTCTGAAGCAGCTGCTTCTGCTATTGACGGGTAATGTCTAGATCTACCCGTCAGGGATGGTAACGAACGAGCCCCGAGGCACTCTTGGTCAAAGCCGCTGACATGATGATCGCACGCCGCGCCGACACCCGCGCCCGTGCCGATTTCGCGACCTGGAAGATGATCGCCAAGCTGAACGGCGCCTCCGGCCTGCCGCCGGCGGCGCAGGACTTCCTGGCAAGCTACAAGGCCCGCCTCGGCGACATGCCGGAGGACGAGGCGACCGAGGCCACCATCCGCGAGATGTACAAGGCCTATTATGCCGAGATGGGCGGCGGCGGCGCCCCGCCCGAGGTCAAGCCGGTCGCCGCCGAGCCGGTGACCGGCAATGTCACCGCCTTCCGCAAGCTGCCGCCGAAGAAGGCGGCGCAAAGCGGGACGACCGCTCCGCGCAAGCTGCCGGTTGCGCTGATCTTCGCCGCGCTCTGCGTGGTCTACGTCGGAGTCAGGCTGTATTGGCAGTGAGGTCAGCCGAACCCCACCCGCTCATTTCGGCGGGTTGAACTTGACCGGCAGGATGAAGGAGAACTCGTCGTCGGTGAGGCCCGCGGGAGGCTTTGGCACGGGATCCGAACGGCGGACCATGCTGAGGGCGGCCTGATCGAACTCCGGATCGCCGGACGTTTCCTTGACGTCCACCGAGACGACACGGCCGAGCCGATTGAGCACGAGCGCCAGCTTGAGCTGGGCAGCGGCCTTCTTTCCGGATGGATACTTCTTGTGCAGTTCGAAATAGGCGCTGATCTTGCGGCCCCAATTGGCCGTCAGCCTTTGCACGTCCTTGCCGATACCGGCATTTGGCGCTTTGGTCTTCTCGGCTTCAGGAACCTTCTCGTCCAGGGCCTTGCGCGCGCTGTCTTCGGAGGCTTCCTGCGCCTCCGACGCCTGTGTCTGGACCGTCGCGACCTTCTGCTCCTCGGTCGGCTTCTTCACGTCAGAGGTCGTGACCTCGCGGTCGGCCTCCTCGGTCGTGGTCGGCACATCCTTCTGCAGATCGGTCTGCTCGACCTCGGCCTTCTGCTCCTGCATCTGCGGAGCGGCGGTCTGCGCTACCGAGTCCTGTCCGACCGGAACCTCGTCGTCCTCGACCTTCGGCGAGCCCATATCGATGTCGATGACCTCGGCGCCCGCCGCGCCGAGGCCGCCGGCGTCCTCGTCGTCGTTCAGATGCGTCAGCGCCAGCGCGGCCCCGCCGACATGCAGGATCAGCGCGCCCATGATCGCCAGAAACCAGAGACGGCGCGAGGGGGAGTGCCCGATGTCGAGGTCGCTCATCACAAGCCGGCGCTCCTCACGGCTGCGCGGGCTGGGCCGGCGGCACCTGCACGGCCGCGGCAGGCGGCGCTTCCAGCGCCACCAGCTTGATCTTGGTGTAACCGCCGGCGCGCAGCAGTTCCAGGACGCCCATCAGCTCGCCATAGGGCACCAGCTTGTCAGCGCGCAGGAAGATCGGCCGGTCCTTCGGCTGATCGGTCATGGCATCGAGCTCGCGCACGAGATCGACGCGCTTGACCAGATTTTCCCCGATCGCCAGCGACAGGTCCGGCTTGATCGAGACATAGGTCGGCTTGTCCGGCTTCTTCTGCGGCGTGGCGCTCGAGGACGGCAGGTCGATCGGCAGGTCGACGGTCGAGAGCGGCGCGGCCACCATGAAGATGATCAGCAGCACCAGGATGACGTCGATGAACGGCGTCACGTTGATGTCGTGGGTCTCGTCGAAATCGTCGTCGAGATCGCCTTCGGAGAGCGAGACGGCCATCCTCGGCTACTCCGCCGCCCGGACGTGAAGGCCGGTATGGCTGCGATCGAGATCGCGCGACAGCAATCGTCCGGTGGTGCCGGAGGCGCGGTTGACGAGCTCGAGATAGCCCTTCGTGACCCGCGAGAAGTGATTGTAGATGATCACGGCCGGAATCGCCGCGGCCAGACCGATCGCGGTCGCCAGCAGCGCTTCCGCGATGCCCGGCGCGACCACCGCGAGGTTGGTGGTCTGCGATTTGGAAATGCCGATGAAGCTGTTCATGATGCCCCAGACGGTGCCGAACAGTCCGACGAAGGGCGAGATCGCACCGACGGTGGCAAGCAGGCCCATGCCGGTGCGGACCCGGCGCGCTTCGGCGCGAACGATCTCGGTGAAGCTCGAGGCTGCGCGCTCCTTGATGCCCTCGTCACTGCCGAGCCCGGCCGACAGCCGTGCCTCTGATATCGCAGCCTGCAGCAGCAATGCCGCGACGGTCTTGCCTTGACCAAGCGCAAGATGGGCCTCGGCCAGCGACTTCGCCCCGGTCAGCTTGCGCAGCGCGCCGACCAGCCGGCGGCGCAGGACGGAGAATTCGAGGCTCTTGGCGATCAGGATCGTCCAGCTTGCGATGGAGGCCAGCGCCAGCATGATCATGACCGCTTTGACGACGATGTCGGCCTTGAGAAACATGCCGAACGGCGACAGCTCGTCCAGCCCGGTGGTCACCGACTTGCCATTGCGGGCGCCGGTCTCGATGCCCACCGGGGCGGCAGCCGTTGGGGCGACCTGTCCCGACGCGGGAGGGGCCATCGTCAGGGCTGTGCCCGGCGCCGGCGCGGACAGATCGGTCGAGACCGCCGGGGCGGACCTGGCCGGCTCCTGCTGCGCATGTGCAGGTAGCCCCGCAGCAACAGACAGACATGACAGGACGATTGCAAACCTAACGAGGAACGATGTCATCATATCTCGGCCCATTAGACCTCGGCCCATTGCCGGATCAGATTGTGATAGATGCCGGTCAGCTTGACAGCATCGGGATCGTCCCTCCCGAGGCGGTCAGCCAAGCTCTGGATCGCCGCGTCCAGATCGAAGATCATGCTCCGGACGTGGGCATCCCGTATCATGCTCTGCATCCAGAAAAAAGAGGCGACCCGGGCGCCGCGCGTGACCGGCGTGACCATGTGAAGGCTCGATGACGGATACAGCACCGCGTGCCCCGCGGGCAACTTGACTTCGTGCGAGCCGTAGGTGTCCTCGATCACAAGCTCGCCACCGTCATAGCTGTCGGGCTCGGCCAGGAACAAGGTCATCGACAGATCGGTGCGGATGCGCAGGCCGGTCAGCGGATCGCCGCGCACGGCATTGTCGACATGGATGCCGAAATGGTCGCCGCGCGAGGCGGTGTAGCGGTTGAACAGAGGCGGAAAGATCTGCAGCGGGATCGCCGCCGACAGGAAGCGCGGATTCTTCGTCAGTGCCGTGATGATGCGCTTGCCCAGCACCCGCGCCGCCTCGCCGTCGGGCGGCAACTGCTCGTTGCGCTTGACCATGGCCGACTGCGCCCCGGCCGTCGAGCGGCCGTCCTCCCAATCCGCCTCATCCATGACGCGGCGGAAGTCGGCGACCTCGTCTTTCGACAGAACGTCCGGGATGCAGATCAGCATGATCAGAACTTCGCAGTGGTGACGATGTAGAAGGCGCGCCCCGGGGCCACGGCGACGAACGGCACCGCGCTCCGATACAGCGTGTCGTAGTACAGCTTGTTGGTCAGGTTCTGGGCATAGAGCTTCATGGTCCAGTTCGCGTCGAGCTTCTTCTCGACGAAGGCGTCGAAGCGCCAGTAGCTCGGCAGCTCGTTGCCGGTGTTGGCCGCGAAGGTGCCGCCATAGACCTTGGAGCGGTAGACCGCCTGCCCGCCGATCTCCCAGCCATTATCGAGCTTGTACTTCGACAGCATGCTGAACGACTGATGCGCGATGTTGGCGAGCTGCAGGCCGATGTTGGAGGCGACGCCGCTCTGCGTGACCTTCGACTGCATCAGCACCAGGCCGCCGAAGATGCTCCAGCGATCGGTGAGCCTGCCTTCGGCCTCGATGTCGATGCCCTGGATGCGGTAGGCCGCGCCCGAGGTGAGCAGGCCGCCGACGGTCTCGCGGGCATTGTCCTTGGTGGTCTGGAACAGCGCGGCCGAGACCAGCAGATGGCGGTCGACCAGCTCCCATTTGGTGCCGAGCTCGGCCGCCTTGTTGCGCTCGGGTCCGAGCAGGACCGCGGTGTTGGCGGGCACGCCGCCGTAATCGGTGCCGGTGGCGTCGAGTTCGGAGCCGAACGGATTGGCCGAGGTCGCATAGGCCGCGTAGATGCTGCCGATCGGCATCGGCTTGTAGACCAGGCCGACATTGTAGTTGACCAGGTCGGCGTTCATCTTGAGGTATTTCGGCGAATTGGTCGACGAGCTCATGTTGTAGCCGTCATAGCGCACCCCACCGTTCAGGATGACCGTGTCCTGCCAGTTGGCCGTGTCCATGACGTAGACGCTGTTGGTGTTGACGCCGTAGCGCGTCGGGTTGCCGATCAGCGACGGCGTATTGCTGAATGGGATGTAGGTGTATTGCGGCGAGTACACGTTGACGCCGGTAACCGCGCCCGAGCTGGTCGAGCCGCCGCCGAACAATTCGGACGAGAGTCCGGTGTAGCGATCGATCGAGATGTTCTCGTTCGAGAACTCGGTGCCGAGCACCGCGGTGTGCTTGACGCCGCCGGTATCGAGCTTGAACGTCGCATCGTTCTGGTTGGCCCACACGTCCACCGTCTGGTAGCGGCTCTGTGCGCTCGCCGTCGTGGTCCAGAGCAGCGGATTCGGGCTGGTCGTGTTGGGGCCTTGCGGCAGCGTGCCGATATAGTTGAGAAGCGAGTGCTCGCCGCGGAACTTGCTGCTGAGGGTGATCGCCTCGTTGACCTTGTACTCGGCTGCGGCAGTGCCGAAATCCTGCCGCGCGGTCTGGAAGTCGCGATTGAGGAAGCCATACCAAGTGCCGCGCGGAATGCCTGCCGAGGTCACGGGGACGTTGCCCTGCTTGTAGTAGGGCACGCCGAAATCCGGATAACCCGACAGATCGGTATGGACATAGTTCGTCGTGATCTTGAGATCGTCGATCGGCGTCCACTTGGTCGAGAGGAAGGCGCCCCAGCGGTCATCGGTGACGAAGTTGCGCCCCGCCACATTGGAGTCCTGGAACAGGCCGCCGGTGCGCACCGAGAAGGTCGGCGAGATCACCTGGTTCACGTCGAGCGTGACGCGCTTCTGCTGGTCGGTGCCGAACTCGGTATCCATCCGCTTGAAGTTCGTATCGCCAGCCTGCTTGGTGACGATGTTGATGGCACCGCCGGCGGTGCCGCGGCCGGCATAGGACGAGGCCGGACCGCGCAGGATCTCGATCTGCTCGGTGAAGAAGTTCTCGCGGATCGACACCGCGGGATCGCGGATGCCGTCGATGAAGACGTCGTTGCGGGCATCGAAGCCGCGAATGAAGAAGCGGTCGCCGAACGCATTGCCGCCCTCGCCCGAGCCGAGCGTGACGCCGGCGGTCGAACGGCCGATCTCCTTGAGCGCGGTGACGTGCTTGTCGGCAAGCACTTCCTTGCTCATCACGGTGATCGTCTTCGGCGTGTTCAGGAGCGGCTCGGGAAACTTGCCCGACGCCTGCACGCGGTTGACCTTGTAGGGCTCGGCTGCGTCCGCGTAGGGGTTGGCGTCCGGCGCGGACAGTCCGCCTGCGTTCGGGAACGCCACCGCGGCCTGCTGCGCCGCCTGCTGACGGGCCGCCGCGCGGCGCAGGGCATTGCGCGCGCGGACCTGCTCGGCGGTCGGCTTGGAGGACGTCGGCTTGGCCCGCGCGATCGGCGCATCGACGTTGACGGGCGGCAGGTCGGACGCCGGTTGCGCCTCGGCCGACGACATCGATGCCACCGCCATCAGCCCGGCCACCGCCGACACCTTGGTGACGGAGGGCCCCTCTCCGCGTCCGTCATTGAACCTCATCGCTGCGACCCCACGCAGCGAACGCGGTGCTATCACCTGTCCCATTTTATTTTCACGCGCCCCAGATCTTCATTCCACATCGCTTACGCGGATCATTCGCAGTGCGACGATGTGTCGTTGGTATCGGGCGCGTTTCAGGGGGTCAATTTGAGGAGCCCTAATTTGGCCTTGAATAGTTCCAGATCAAAACAATTCTAAAAACGCTCAACTAACAACATGCGGAACTTGAAATCGTTCTAAACAGCGCGATTTGACTCGCGCTGCCGTCGAATCAGCACCGCGTCGGGCGTAACCCCGGCGCAGGTCAGTTCGACGAGCCAGCCGGCTCGTCGGGGCTCGGCGGCTTCATCAGCGAGAACAGCTCGTCCACGGTCTGCACCGCGATCTGGCGCACGCGATCGGAATCATCGATCCCCGCGATCCGCACGCCCTTGACGACGGCCCTGATCTCATCGCGAAAATCGGTCAGGAAGCGCAACGGATCGCGCTGCTCGTTGGCGACGCGCGCGATCAGGCCGGTGACCAGGATCTGGCACGCGAGCATCTTTCCATTCAGTTCTTCCATCGTGAGCTCCCCATTCGCTATCGTCGCACGGCGCATCGTCGGCGACGCAGCCTCGCTCCGGTTGAATCCTGCCGCGGCCCGACGGCGCCATGACGGCGGCCGGACTCATCGGCTTCTAATCAGCTCCCATCGGGCGCGACAAGACGGCGAGAATAGGTCGGAGTGCGGCATTCGCACGAGAGACCCGCGCGGCCGGCGAATGGTCCGGCGCGGCGCGCCAGCCGACGATGGCGGCAGAGGATCGCCGCAGACCGCCCTGCTCTCGCGCAGGCCACGCCGCGGCAACGGCAAGCTTCCCCGCCATTTTTCGCACTCAAGATGTTTTATTATACGACGCAACTCAAAATGGGATCAGAACGGTCTGCGCCGCGGCTCGGCTATTTGAGCGCCACCTCGGCTTTCGGATCGGACAGCGTCTTGATCCGATCCTTCAGGTCCCTGAGCGTGGACAGGCTGGTGGCGACGGCCTCGTCCGGAATGTCGTGCAGAACGTCGCCGGCGATCGCATCGCGCAGCTCGTCGAGATCATCGACGAGCTCTCGTCCCGCGGCGGTGAGATGGAGACGGTTCGCGCGGCGATCCCTCGGATCGTGCCGGCGCTCCAGCAGCCCCTGCTCGACCAGCCTGTCGAGCAGACGCACCAGCGAAATCGGCTGCAGTTCCAGCACTTCTGCGAGATCGACCTGTGACATCCCCTCATGCGCGCGCAGCCGAAACAGCACCACCCATTGGGCGCGGGTGGTGCCGCGCTGTTTGGCACGATGATCAATATAGTTGCGCAGGATGCGCGAGCTTTCGACAAGCTGCGCAACGAGCTGACGTCTCATATCCAGCGACATGGCTGTGAACTCCCTTGCGCTTCCTCGAAGCTTGCCGATTGTTTAGGTTTGTCCACGCGCTCGTGTGTTTACACATTAATTGCGTGCGTACTATATCTGGCATGCTGGGAATGGTTTTAAAGACCGGTTATCCTGTTCGTCTCAGCATATGGGCCAGCATGAAGACATCACGAACCCTCGGTTGGATCCTGCTTGTCGCGGCTCTCGGCGGCGCCGGCTATTACGGCTGGCAGCGTCATCAGGGCGCCGAGGCAGCGAAGAAGACCGCTGAGCAGACATCGGCCCGACCGCAGGCGGTTCGGGTCTCGACCGTGCCGGTCGAGAAGACGGACTTCCCGGTCTTCCTCACCGGCCTGGGGACCGTGCAAGGCTTCAACACCGTCCAGGTCCGCACCCGCGTCGACGGCCAGATCGACAAGATCGCCTTCACCGAAGGCCAGCTTGTGAAAGAGGGCGACCTGCTGGTCGAGATCGACCCGAGGCCGTTCCAGGCCGCGCTCGACCAGGCCAAGGCCAAGCGGGCGCAGGACGAGGCCAATCTCAACAACGCCAATCTCGATTTGCAGCGCACCACCAAGCTCGGCGAGTTCGCGACCCGGCAGCAGCAGGACACCCAGCGCGCCACCGTCGCACAGCTCACGGCACAGATCGCCGCCGACGACGCCGCGATCGCCAATGCCCAGACCCAGCTCAGCTACACCCAGGTCAAGGCGCCGATCTCCGGAGTCGCCGGCCTCCGCCAGGTCGACATCGGCAATATCGTCAACGCCTCGAGCCAGACCGGCATGGTCTCGATCGCGCAGATCGAGCCGATCGCGGTGATCTTCACCGCGCCGGAGGAGCAGTTGCCCTACATCAACGAGGCGCAGAAGACCGCTCCCTTGAAGGTGATCGCGTTCACCACCGACGGCAGGAAGCAGCTCGCCGAGGGCAAGCTGATGGTCGTGAACAACCAGGTCGACACGTCGAGTGGAACGATCCGGCTGAAGGCGGTGTTCGACAACAAGGACCACGTGCTGTGGCCCGGACAGTCGGTCTCGACGCGGCTGCTGGTGCGGACGCTGAAGGATGCCACGGTGGTTCCCGACGACGCCGTCCAGCATTCGACCAACGGGCTGTATTCCTACACGGTGAGCCCGGACAGCAAGGCCGAGCTGCGCAAGGTGAAGGTCGGCGTTTCGCTCGATGGCCGTACCGTCGTCGAAGAGGGGTTGACCCCCGGCCAGCAGGTGATCACCGGCGGTCAATTCAAAGTTCAGCCAGGCTCGGTCGTGACCACCGCGGTGGCCAGCTCGGAGCCGGCGCCAGCTAAGGTCCGGCAGGAATGAACGGCGGCATCTCGGCACCCTTCATCAAATACCCCATCGGCACCTCGCTGCTGATGGCAGGTATCCTGTTCATCGGCCTGGTCGCCTACCCCCTGCTGCCGGTCGCACCGCTGCCGCAGGTCGACTTCCCGACCATCCAGGTGACCGCCAATCTGCCGGGCGCCAGCCCTGAGACCATGGCGACCTCGGTCGCCCAGCCGCTGGAGCGGCAATTCGCACAGATCCCCGGCATCGCCCAGATGACATCGACCAGTTACCTGGGCACCGCATCGGTCACGATCCAGTTCGACCTGAACCGCAACATCGACGGCGCCGCCAACGACGTCCAGGGCGCCATCAACGCTGCCTCGGGCCAGTTGCCCAAGACCCTGCCGTCGCCGCCGACCTACCGCAAGGTCAACCCGGCGGACGCGCCGATCCTGATCTTGTCCGCCACGTCCGAGACGCTGCCGCTGACGACGGTCTCCGACTCCGTCGATGCGCAGCTCGCGCAGCAGATCAGCCAGATCTCGGGTGTTGCCCAGGTGATCATCGGCGGCCAGCAGAAGCCGTCGATCCGTATCCAGATCGACCCGGCCAAGCTGGTCGCCAAGGGCCTCTCGATGGAGGACGTGCGCAGCCAGATCGCGATCACCACGGTCGACAGCCCGAAGGGCAACATCGACGGCGAGCGTCGGGCCTACACCATCTACGCCAATGACCAGCTCACCGAGTCGAAGGACTGGAACGACGTCATCATCGCCTACCGCAATGGCGGTCCGTTGCGCGTCCGTGACATTGGCCGGGCGGTGACCGGGCCGGAGGATGCCAAGCAGGCCGCCTGGGCCAACGGCAAGCGCGGCGTGTTCCTGGTGGTCTTCAAGCAGCCTGGCGCCAACGTCATCGAAACCGTCGACAAGATCAAGGCGACGCTGCCGCGCCTGGTCGCGGCGATCCCGCCGGCCATCAAGGTCGAGCTGATGTCGGATCGCACGACGACCATCCGTGCCGCGGTCGAGGACGTCCAGTTCACGCTGCTCCTGACCATCCTTCTCGTGGTCATGGTCATCTTCATCTTCCTGCGCAGCTTCTGGGCCACGGTGATCCCGACGATCACCGTGCCGCTCGCGCTGCTCGGCGCCTGCGCGATGATGTGGGGGGTCGGCTATTCGCTGGACAACCTCTCGCTGATGGCGCTGACGATCGCGGTCGGCTTCGTCGTCGACGACGCCATCGTCATGCTCGAGAACATCTCTCGCTATGTCGAGGAAGGCGAGTCCCCGATGGCTGCCGCCTACAAGGGGGCCAAGGAGATCGGCTTCACCATTGTCTCGATCTCGATCTCGCTGGTCGCCGTGCTGATCCCGCTCCTGCTGATGGGCGGCATCATCGGGCGCCTGTTCCGCGAATTCGCGGTCGTGCTGGCGATGACGATCTTCGTCTCGATGTTCGTCTCGCTGACGTTGACGCCGATGATGGCCTCGCGTTTCCTGCGCGGCGGCCACCAGGCTCATGGCAAATTCTACCAATGGAGCGAGCGCGGCTTCGAGGCGCTGCTCAGGGCCTACGAGAAGGGATTGGACATCGCACTGCGCTGGCGCTTCGCCACGCTGATGGTGTTCTTCGCCTCGCTCGGCCTGTCGATCTACCTGTTCGTGCTGATCCCCAAGGGTTTCTTCCCGCAGCAGGACAACGGCCTGATCACCGCCGCGTCGGAGGCGTCGCAGGACATCTCCTTCAAGGCGATGCAGTCGCGCCAGGAGGCGCTGGCCAAGATCGTGCAGGATGATCCGGGCGTAGCCAGCGTCGCAATGGCGATCGGCGGTTCCGGCCGCGCCGGCAATACTGGCAATCTGTTCATCACTTTGAAGCCGCGTGACGAGCGTGATGCATCGGCGCAGCAGATCATCGCACGCCTGAGGCCGCAGCTTGAGAAGGTCGAGGGAGCCCGGCTCTACATGCAGGCCGCGCAGGACGTCCGCCTCGGCGGCCGGCCGTCCCGAACCCAGTTCGAGTTCACGCTGCAGGACTCCAATCTCGCCGAGCTCAACGAGTGGGCGCCGAAGATCCTGGAGAAGATGCGCTCGCTGCCGCAGCTGCGCGACGTCGCCACCGACCAGCAGGCCGACGGCACCACCGTGCAGCTCACGATCAACCGCGACACCGCCTCGCGGTACGGCATCTCGCCCCAGCTGATCGACGACACGCTGTATGACGCGTTCGGCCAGCGCCAGGTCGCGCAGTACTTCACCCAGCTCAACTCCTACCGCGTGATCCTGGAGATCCTGCCTGAGCTGCAGGGCAACATCGACACGCTCAACAAGCTCTACGTGAAATCGCCGACCACCGGCGACCAGGTGCCGCTCTCGACCTTCGCCAGTTGGACCAACGTGCCGGTGCGGCCGCTGTCGATCAGCCACCAGGGTCAGTTTCCGTCGATCACGATCAGCTTCAACCTCGCCCAGGGCGTTGCGCTCGGCCAGGCCACCGATGCGGTGCAGCGCGCGATGGTCGAGCTCGGCGCGCCGGCAACCTTGAACTCGAGCTTTCAGGGCACTGCGCAGGCGTTCCAGCAGTCGCTGTCGACCGTGCCGCTCTTGATCCTCGCCGCCCTCGTCGTGGTCTATCTGATCCTCGGCATCCTCTACGAGAGCTACATTCACCCGATCACGATTCTCTCGACGCTGCCCTCGGCCGGCGTCGGCGCGCTCGCGATCCTGATGGCGTTCGGCTACGATTTCAGCCTGATTGCGCTGATCGGCGTCATCCTGCTGATCGGCATCGTGAAGAAGAACGGCATCATGATGGTCGACTTCGCCATCGCCGCCGAACGTGACCAGCATCTGCCGCCCGAGCAGTCGATCCGCCAGGCCGCCCTGCTGCGGTTCCGTCCGATCATGATGACGACGATGGCCGCCCTGCTCGGCGGCGTGCCCCTGATGCTCGGCAACGGCACCGGCTCGGAGATCCGCCAGCCGCTCGGCTATGCGATGGTCGGCGGCCTGATCGTCAGCCAGATGCTGACGCTGTTCACCACGCCGGTCGTCTATCTCTATCTCGACAAGGTCAACAACGCCTTCGCGCGCTGGGGCCGCACGCATATCGACCACGAGCCCGAGACCGCGGCCGCAGGTCCGGTCAAGGAAGCGGCGGAATAGTCCGCCGCTTGTTGTCGCCTACTGCCGCGCCATCTCGGCGGTGGCGACGCCCTCGCCGTCCAGACTCTGTTCGTCCTGCATTGTCACGGTCACGTGGGAGAGCCGTCCGGTGAACGCAAACGGCGCCGCATAGTCCGACACCGGGCTGCCGCGGTCATGGCCGATGTCGAGCCCAGACCAGGAGATCAGCGTGTGGAAGGCGAGCTGCGTCGTCAGCGCGCCGGCCTCCTCGCCGTCGATCAGCAACGTGTACCGGCTCATGCCGGTGCGCGCGCCCTTGGCGGGCTCGGTCTGCCGCCTGAGACGTTCGACGCGGACACCCAGGCGATGCGATCCCGCCGGCACCGGGCGGGTCGAGCTGATGATCTCGTGCCGGCCGCCGATGTTGAGATCGTGCACGAGATGACCATCCTTGACGTAGAGGCTGTAGCCCGACGTCGCATCGCCATGGGCGATGAGCACGCCGGATGCGCCCTCTGCATCGATCTCGACGTGGGCCTCGATCAGATAGTCGCGACTGCGCACGTCGGGCGCGACGTCGGTCGGCACATGGCCCATGCCGGCGTGGAACGTAAAGCGCGTGCGCGCGCCGTGGAAACGCGCCGCGTTCTCGGCAAAGCGCGGGCCGAAGCGATCATCGAGCGGCAGCACCTGGTGCGCCTCCGCCTGCTCCCACCACCGCTTCACCAGTGCCGCGAGCCGCTCCGGCTCGGCGGCGGCGAGATCATGCGTCTCGGAGAAATCCTGCGTGAGATGAAACAGCTCCCATCTATCGTTGTCGAACGGCGTGCCCGACGGGTGAAAGGCCACCGCCTTCCAGCCGTCGTGCCAGAGGCCACGATGGCCGAACATCTCGAAATATTGCGCGACCTGCTTCGACGGTGCCGCCGGATCGGTGATCGAGGCGGCGAAGCTCACGCCCTCGAGCGGCATCTGCGGCACACCCGCGATCATGGCCGGCGCATCGATGCCGATCAGGTCGAGCAGGGTCGGCACGAGGTCGCAGGCATGGACGAACTGGTGGCGGATTTCGCCGCGCGCCGCGATGCGCTGCGGCCAGGAGACGATGAAGGGATCGCGGATGCCGCCGCCATGGGTGTTCTGCTTGTAGCGGCGCAGCGGCGTGTTCGACGCCATCGCCCAGCCATGCGGGAAGTTCGAGTGCGTATCCGGCCCGCCGATGTCGTCGATCCGCGCGAGCTTCTCGGCGATCGGCTCCGGTTTGAAGTTGAACGGTCCCATCGCGTTGACGAAGCCGAGCGGCCCGCCCTCCTGGCTGGCGCCATTGTCGGACATGACGATCACGAGCGTATTGTCGCGCTGGCCGGCCTTGTCGAGAAAAGCGAGCAGCCGGGCCAGATGCAGGTCGGCATGATCGAGCATACCGGCGAAGGCCGATTGCAGCCGGGTGAAGACGCGCCGCTCATCCTCGGAATGGGCCTCCCAGGGCTTCACGCCATCATTGCGCGGCGGCAGGTCCGTGCTCTCCGGCACCAGCCCCATCGCCTTCTGCCGCGCCAGCCGCTGCGCGCGCTCGGCGTCCCAGCCATGGGCGAAGACCGCGTCGTAGCTCTCGATGATGTCGTGCGGCGCCTGATGCGGCGCGTGGCAGGCGCCGAGCGCGAGCCAGGTCAACCATGGCAGCTCGGGCCGGTCGGCCGTGTGGTCGGCGATGAAGCAGATCGCCTGATCGACCAGGTCGGCAGTCAGGTGATAGCCGTCGGCGTAGCTGCCGGGCGGGCTGACATGGGTGTTGTCGAGCACCAGCTCCGGCGCATATTGATCGGTCTCGGCGTCGAGGAAGCCATAGAAGCGGTCGAAGCCGCGCCCCAGCGGCCAGCCGTCGAACGGCCCGGTCGCGCCGCTCTCGGTCAAGGGCGTGACGTGCCATTTGCCGACCATGTAGTTGCGATAGGCATGGGCGCGCAGCATCTCGGCCAGCGTCCCCGCCTCGCGCGCGATCTTGCCGCGATAGCCGGGATAGCCCGAGTCGAAATTGGCAAGGCAGCCGACGCCGACTGAATGATGGTTGCGACCGGTCAGGAGTGCCGCCCGTGTGGTCGAGCACATCGCTGTGGTGTGGAAGCCCGAATAGCGCAGGCCCTGCGCGGCCAGCCCGTCGATCGCGGGGGTGCGGATCCGCGAGCCGTAGCAGCCGAAATCGGAGAAGCCGACATCGTCGAACAGCACCACCAGGATGTTGGGCGCGCCCTTCGGCGGCTGCTGCGGCGCCGGCCACCAGGGTCTGGAGCCTGCGATGGTCCTGCCGATCCTACCGCCGAATGCGGGCTCGCTCATGCCTCGTCCTCCCTCTCGCTCGCGTCCCGGCTGCGCCTCGCAGCCCGTACGAGTTTATCGTTGTGATTGCTCTGGGATCCGCGACGCCCCGGGGCTGGGTGGCACGGCCAGGCTTGCCTCGGATCATAATCATAATTATTATTATTCCAGATGGAGCCAGCGACATGCCGCAGCGGATCGCGCCGGACCACCTGCCCGGCGTGACCCCGTCGCGGCAGCAGCGCAGCCGCGAGACGACGCTTGCCCTGCTGATGGCCGGCGAGGAGCTGCTGCGCACGCGCAGCCTCGCGGAGCTGTCGATCAGCGACCTCTGTGCGCATATCGGGGCAACGGTCGGCGCCTTCTACAGCCGGTTCGACAGCAAGGAGGCCTACTTCAACGCCCTGCTCGCGCTCACTTTGGCGGACGGGCGGAAACAGCTCTTGAGACTCCCGCCGCCCGATCCCGTCCGCGCGGGCGACCCGCAATGCCACCTGCTGGTGCGCGGCACCGTGCTGTGGATGCGCCGTCACAAGGGCGTGCTACGCGCAGCGCTCGTGCGCAGCGAGCCCGGACCGAACCACTGGAGCGGCTTCAAGGAGCTGGCACAGGCACTGTCGGAGCGCGCGGCGCTGCTCCTGCTGCCTGCGGGCCGGCGCGCCGGCCCGGCCTCGCGCACGCGGTCGCGAACAGCGGAGGCGCGAAAGACGGTCGCGTTCGGCGTCCAGGTCGTGCTCGGCACCCTGGTGAACGCCATTCTCAACGATCCCGGCCCGCTGTCGATCGACGATGACGAGATCGCGGAACGGCTCGGCGCCTGCCTGGTCCTGCTGCTGCGCGCCGGCCCGGACGGCGCGCCGCGAAAGCCGCAGGCCGCAAGAGGCGAGCGCTAGACCCTGCCGGCCCGTGGCGCGGCGGGCGGCAGAGCACGTTGGAAATCCGTCATCCAGCGGCTTGCCAAAGCCTGAGACATGCGGGTAGAAGGACCCGTCGTCGCCGCCCTGCTTTGCCGGCCGGCGCGCAAAACGGTGCCAGACAGTCCGGCAATTGCTTGAAACTGCAGGGCATTCCGTTGGGGAATGGTGTAACGGTAGCACAACAGACTCTGACTCTGTTTGTCTTGGTTCGAATCCAGGTTCCCCAGCCAGCTTGACCACTGCCGCGACGGCCTGAAAGCACGACAGCCTCATCCTCGTGATCTGAGAGGCATCGGGGTCGTTTTTGCCTCGGGCACGAGATCCATCCCCAAGGTGCGGACACGCTGCGGCGTCCGCCACCCCTTCGCCACGCGTCCCGCGCGTTAACGTCTGCTCATTGCGAATCGGCGAGAACGGAACAACCATTGCGAGCAATGGACCGGTTCTGTGGAGGAAACACTTGCAAAGCAGCGTCGGCTCCCGTGCCTTCCAGAACGCAAGGCTGCAAAAGCGGGCCAAGAAACAGGCGGACGTGCTGTTGCCGGCGGCGGTCAAGGCCTATCGCGAAGGCCGGCATCCGGAGGCTCAGGCCCTGTGCCAGCAGATCCTGCAGGACCTGCCGCAGCATTTCGGCGCCCTGCATCTGCTCGGCGTCTCCGAACGGGACTGCGGCCGTTTCGACCAAGCCGTGCTCGTCCTGGCACGCGCGATCGAGGTCGACCCGCGCTCGGCCGAAGCCCAGTCCGATCTCGGCCTGTCGCTGTTCCGGCTCGGCCGCTACGACGAGGCTCGCACCCGTTACGAACGCGCCATCGGACTCCAGCCGAACTTCCCGACTGCGCTCACCAATCTCGGCAATGCGCTGATGAGCCTGTCGCGTTTCGACGAGGCGATATCAGCGCACGACCGCGCCATCGCGCTGAAGCCCGGCTATGCCGACGCCCACGCCAATCGCGGGATGGCGCTGCTGCTCACGGGCCGGTACGAAGACGCCGGTCAGAGCTTCGATCGCGCGCTCGCGCTGCAGCCGCGGCTGCTGACGGCCCTGTTCGGCAAGGGCCTGGTCAGCATGAACCTGCGGAACTTCGATACTGCAGTGGCCGCGCTGACGTCGGCGCTGGCGATCAATCCGACTGCGGCCCCTGCCCTCGCCCAGCGCGGGCGAGCCTATCAGGAGCAGGGCAAGTTCGACGAGGCGGAAGCCGATTTTGACGCGGCATTGGCCCTCGAACCGCTGCTGGAAGACGCCCTGCGCGGCAAGGCCACGGTTTCGCTCGTCCGCGGCAACATCGCCCTGGCGACCTCGCTCATCGACAAGATGCTGGCGCAGAACCCGAAGCAGGAGAGCGCCTGGACCCTGCTCGGGGTCTGCTCCGCGATGCAAGGCGACATCGCCACGGCGATTGCGGACTACGACCGCGCGCTCGCGATCAACCCGGACTACGAGGACGCGATCACCAAGAAGATCTTCGCGCTGGATTTCCTGCCCGACGTCGGGGTCGAACGTCTCCAGGCAGAACGGAGACACTGGTGGGAGGCGATCGGCGCGCGGTTGCCACGTCTGCCGCTCGGCGAGCGGAATCTGGACCCGGACCGGCGCCTTGTCGTCGGCTACGTGTCGTCCGATTTCCGCGAGCATTCGGCGGCGCTCGGCTTCCTGCCGATCCTTCGCCATCACGATCGGGCCAGGTTCGAAATCGTCGGCTATTCCTGTTCACCGACGAGGGACGCCAAGACCGAGCTGTGCCGTTCGCTGGTCGATCGCTGGGTCGAGGCCTGGCAGTTGATCGACGACAAGCTCGCCGAGCAGATCCGGGCCGACAAGATCGACATCCTCGTCGACCTCTCGGGACATTCCGCCGGCCACCGGCTCACGCTGTTTGCGCGCAAGCCTGCCCCGATCCAGGTCTCGGCCGTCGGCAGCGTCACTGGCACCGGATTGCCCGTGATGGATTATCTGCTGGCCGATGCGGTGACGATTCCGGCCGCGGTCCGGCATCTGTTTGCCGAAAAGATCTACGATCTGCCGTCGCTGATCACGATCGAACCGCCGCCTCCAATTCCGCCGTCGCCGCTGCCGATGCTTCGCAACGGCCACGTCACCTTCGGCTCGTTCAATCGCGCCGACAAGTTTTCGGAGCCGACTCTGGCTCTATGGTCGAAGCTGATGGCTGCGACGCCGGGCTCGATGATCGTCGTCAAGAACCATGCGATGAACGATCCCCTGCTGCGCGACGGCTTGATCGCCCGCTTCGTCGCCCACGGCATCGCCGCGGAACGCGTCCGTTGCGTCGGAAAGACGTCGCGCGAGGAGCATCTTGCGACGTTCGCCGATATCGACATCGCACTCGATCCGTTCCCGCAAAACGGCGGCATCTCGACGTGGGAGGCACTGCAGATGGGCGTGCCTGTCGTCACCAAGCTCGGCAGCACCCCCTCGGCACGGGCGGGCGGCGCGATCGTCAAGGCAGTCGGCCTCGACGCGTGGGTCGCCGATGACGACGAAGGCTATCTCGCGACAGCGCTGAAATTCTGCTCGCGGCCCGGCGAGCTTGCCGCGCTCCGTGCCGAGCTGCCCGCCAGGGTGTTGAATTCAGCCGCCGGAAACGGCGCGCTCTACACGCAGCATGTGGAACAGGGATACCGGACGTTCTGGCGTGACTATTGCGCACGAGCGACGACCGGCTAGCGCTTGAATCAGCGTCCGGCCGGCACAGCGTCGCGCCCGTGCGCCATTCGACCCATGCCGACGCTTGCGATGCATCGACGACGCAGTCCGGCCGATCCATCGTCGGCTCGCCGGGACGATCCTTCCAGCGTGCGCCCGATCACGGAATTAACCCGTCATTCACCACGATCCTCATCCGGTCGGAACGATGCAATTTGCTTCAAATTGTCTGGCCAGGGAGACGGGACATGACCAAGCTGATGGACCTCGACGATCAGATCGAGCGGGCCGAGCGGCTCGAGCGGAGCATCACCGACGCGCTGACGATCGAGCGGCTGCGCCAATTCGCGGCCGGGTGCCGGCGCGAGCGCGAGCGGCTGTCGCAGCACCAGCAGCGCGCGGCCTGAGCAGGCGCGACGACCTGCAACGCAGCCATGGTCAACGGGCTGCCCGCTACGGAGCTCGGCGAGCGCACGCTGTCACGAGCAGGTCGTCACCATGTTGGTGCAGAGCTGCCGGGTCCAGCCGATGCCCTTCTTGACGCGGATCTTGGCGAAGTCGCCGAAGCAGCCGAGCAGCTCGACCGCCTGGTCACCGCTCGCATGCGGGTCGAGCTTCGCGCTCGATGTGGCGTGATCGCGGTAGATCGCCGCGCCGTTCTGCAGGCCACCGGCGCCGACGATGCTCCGATGCAGGAAGCCCCTGCCCTGAAAGATCACGGTCTCCTTGCCCTGATCGACGTCGTTCAGCATGGCCCGGTCGATCTCGAACCAGTCGCCCTGCTGCGCGACGAGATGCACGACGATCCAGCCATCGCCGGTCGGATTTTTCAGGACCTTGACGATGCTGCCGCCAGGCTCGGCACGGACATTGGCACCATTCGGATCGCGGTCGGTGACGTCGGCCTCGACGTTGCAGGCTTCGCGATGCGGCGCCTGCGCAGTGGCAATGCCCGGCGCGATGAGCATCGCGGTCAGCAGCAGAATTCTCGTCAGCATTGAACGGTCACCGGCCTCCGATCCGTCCCGCATTGGTCGCGCGGCCGACGCCGCGGTTCAACACCGAGCATTCAACACCGAGCAAACGGCGGCGAACAGCCGAGCTCACGGCGACCGCCGATCAGGTCTATCCCGAGGACATCATCGAGATGCTCGGGCATGCGGGTCTGGTGAGAGGCGCTACAGCCGACCGCCCGCGAGTGCGGCGGCGCGCGGCCGGCCGACGTCGTCCAGCGCCTGCGGCATCGGCGAGACCGGAAACACCGCGTTGATCTGGCCCGTCCCCGATGATGGGAAGAACGGCGTCACCACCTCGACGCCGCGATCGTAGTGGTTCCAGCCGAGCGCGCCCAGCAGCATGGCCGTATCGTGCATGAAGCCCTCACCATGGCCCTTGCTGGCATATTCCGGCAGCATGTCGCAGAAATCCGGCCACTCGCCGTGCTCCCACATCTGGATCACCTCGTGGTCGAGCCGCTCCAGGAACGGGCTGAACATCCGGTCGCGATACTCGTCGGCGGTGCCGTTCTGGGCAAAGCGATGGCTCAGCGAGCCCGAGGCGAAGAAGGCCACCGTGCCGTCGTAATGATCCTCGACCGCGCGGCGGAACGCCCAGCCGAGCCTGGCGCTGTCGGCGAGATAATGCGAGGTGCACAGCGCCGAGACGGAGACGACCTTGAAGTGGCGGTCGGGGTTCATGTAGCGCATCGGCACCAAGGTGCCGTATTCCAGCGCCAGCGACGTCGCATCGTGGGCCATGGTGGCGACGCCATGGGCGTTGGCGCCCTCGGCGAGGATGTGGCCCAGCTCCGGGTTGCCGTCGTATTCATAGGTCATGTTGGCGATGAAGTGCGGCAGCTCGTTCGAGGTGTAGAGCCCCTCGAAATGCGGCGCGCAATTGATGTGGTAGCCGGCATTGACCAGCCAATGGGTGTCGAACACGACGATGGTGTCGACGCCGGCCTCGCGGCAGCGCCGGCCGATCTCGATATGACCGTCGATCGCCGACTGTCGCTTGCCCTTGGCCGGACCATCCAGCTCGCTGAGATACATCGACGGCACGTGCGTGATCTTGGCCGCCAGTGCGAGCTTGCCCATCCTCTCGTCTCCCTTCCGGTCGTTCCCCCAGCCGGCATCGCCGACCGTTTGCTTGGAAGGCAGATTACCCCTGCAGCTCCGCGAAAAAAAGGGCCGCACGCGCGGCCCTTCCTTGGTGTCCGATCCATCGTCTGTCCCATGATCATGGGACGGACAGCCACGAGATGCGGTCACGCCGCCTTGATGTCGATGGTCTTGGCGGCCTTCTGTACCTCGGGCTTCTTCGGCAGGGTGACCTTGAGCACGCCCTGCTTGAACACAGCCTCGATCTTGTCGGTGTCGACGCCGTCGGGGATCTGGAAGGAGCGTTCGAACGAGCCGAAGCTGCGCTCACGGACGTAATAGTCCTTCTTCTTCTCCTCCTTGTCCTCCTGCTTCTCGCCCTTGATCGAGAGCACGCCGCTCGCAACCTTCACCTCGACGTTCTTCTCGTCGAGGCCGGGCAGCTCAGCGGTGACCTCATAGGCATTGTCGTGCTCGGCGACGTCGACCGCCGGCGCCACGGCAAAGGACCGTGCGCGGGCCAGGCCCGGCAGTTGGTCGAACAACGACGGCGTGCGCCAGATCCCGCCATGGAAGTCCTCGAACACGCGATCGATCTCGCGGCGCAGGTTCTCGAACGGCCGCCACCCCTGCATGGATGGCGCACCTGCCTTCTCGGTGTTGACGGGCAGCTTGGTAGGTTCAGCCATAACATCATCCTCCTGCTTCACGCGAGGATCGGGTCCGCAACGGCATGGGCGCGACCGATTTCGTTGATCGGCCGGCATCCGCTCCCTCGCGCTTGACGGGAAAAATATAGCCGGCACGCCCGGGTTCCAGATTGATTGCGATCAAATCGCTGAGCGGCGGGAGGTTCGGATTGGCGCGGCAGCCCCTCCAGGTTTCTTTCGGCGCCGGGGCCTCCACAGCCGAAGAGCCGTTCAGGAAGAGCCTTGGAGATGGTGAACCGGACGTTAACCCGAACGGTTCGCGCGACGCTTGAGGAAAGGATGGAGAAAGCCTTACAGTGCAAGGCCTTAGGTCCCATTGAGGAGGTGCGATCGCAACGCCCCGCGCGACCCTCCGACCATCGGGCTGGGCGGGCGGCGCAGTCACAAACGTTGCCCGCTTAACAAATTTTCCAGTCCCAGCAGAGAAGGTGTCAATTCAACAATTCACCACAGGTTTCATGACCGTGACATCCTTCGGACGCGTGATCTCGGTGCGGGGCTCCCAGGCCCGCGTCGGCATTCTGTCGACACAGCAGATGAACGTCTCCGATATCCGCGCGACAGTCGGCCGTTTCATCAGCATTCGCTGCCCGAGCGCCACGATCATTGCGATCATCACCGAGGTGACCAGCGAGGACCTCTCGCGTGCCAACGAATACGTCGCGACGGCTTCGGTAGACCTGCTCGGCGAGATTCTCGGGCCGGCCGAACGGCCCAAGTTCCAGCGCGGCGTCACCCACTACCCGACCATCGGCGACGCCGTCGACATGATCACGAGCGAGGAGCTGCGCACGATCTACACGCCGACCGCCGGCGACCACATCGACATCGGCGCGCTGCAGCAGGACACCTCCGTGCGCGCCTGTGTCAATGTCGAGGAAATGCTGTCGAAGCACTTCGCCGTGCTCGGTTCGACCGGCGTCGGCAAATCGACCGGCGTGTCGCTGCTGCTCAACGAGATCCTGAAGGCGCGGCCGAACCTGCGCATCTTCCTGCTCGACGTCCACAACGAATATGGCCGCTGCTTTGGTGAAAAGGCGCTGGTGCTGAACCCGCGCAACCTGAAGCTGCCGTTTTGGCTGTTCAATTTCGAGGAGATCGTCGACGTCCTGTTCGGCGGCCGACCGGGCGTGCCGGAAGAGCTCGACATCCTGGCCGAAGTGATCCCGCTGGCGAAGGGCATCTACACCCAATACCAGAACACGGACCGCATCGGGCTCAAGCGCATCGACCCGAAGACCGTCGGCTACACCGTCGATACGCCGGTGCCCTACCGCCTCGTCGACCTGATCAACCTGATCGACGAGCGCATGGGCAAGCTCGAGAACCGCTCCTCGCGCATCATCTATCACAAGCTGATCTCGCGGATCGAGACGGTACGCAACGACCCGCGCTACGCCTTCATGTTCGACAACGCCAATGTCGGCGGCGACACCATGGCCGAGGTCATCAGCCACCTGTTCCGCCTGCCGGCCAACGGCCGGCCGATGACGGTCATGCAGCTCGCCGGCTTCCCGGCCGAGGTGGTCGATTCCGTGGTCTCGGTCGTGTGCCGCATGGCGTTCGATTTCGGCCTGTGGAGCGACGGCGTCTCGCCGCTGCTGTTCGTCTGCGAGGAAGCGCACCGTTACGCCTCGGCCGACCGCTCGATCGGCTTCGGCCCGACCCGCAAGGCGATCTCGCGCATCGCCAAGGAAGGCCGGAAATACGGCGTCTATCTCGGCCTGATCACCCAGCGGCCGGCCGAGCTCGACGCCACCATCATCTCCCAGTGCAACACGCTGTTCACGATGCGGCTCGCCAACGAGCGCGACCAGTCGCTGCTGCGTTCGGCGGTGTCGGATGCCGCCGCCAACCTGCTCTCCTTCGTTCCCTCGCTCGGCACCCGCGAGGTGCTGGCGTTCGGCGAAGGCGTCGCGCTGCCGACCCGGCTGCGCTTCAAGGAGGTGCCGCTGCATCAATTGCCGCGCAGCGAGGCGACGATCGCCACCGTCCGCTCGGTCAATGCCGGACACGACATGCATTTCGTCAGTGCCGTGCTGGAGCGCTGGCGCGGAGCGACCTCGAGCCGGGACGCGTCGAGCGGCGACAGCGGCGCCGGCAACCTCGGAGATCGCGGCAGCCTGTCCGCCTCGCTGGACGCGCCAATGCTGCAGCCGTCGATGGGTCTCGACCCGGACCGCTTCTCCCTGCTGAAGAAGCCGCTGCGCTAAAGCCGGCGGCGGCCCCTCTTTAATCCCGACCGACGACGGCTGCCGAGGAGGCGTTGCGGGCGCTCCACCACTGGCGGGTGATGGACCGAGCTGGCCCGTTGCGCCTGCGCCGCGATCGACTAAGGTTCGCCCCCTGCCACGCATGCCGGACCCGTTGCCATGACCCAGCCCGCCATCAGCCGCTTCCCCGTCCCCGCAATCGATGCGCTGCCGGACGACATCCGCACCCGCCTGCTCGGCGTGCAGGAGAAGAGCGGCTTCGTGCCCAACGTGTTCCTGACACTTGCGCACCGGCCGGACGAGTTCCGCGCGTTCTTTGCGTATCACGACGCGCTGATGGAGAAGGACGGCGGGCTGACCAAGGCCGAGCGCGAGATGATCGTGGTCGCGACCTCGAGCGCCAACCAGTGCCAATATTGCGTGATCGCGCACGGCGCGATCCTGCGCATCCGCGCCAAGAATCCCCTGATCGCCGACCAGATCGCGATCAACTACCGCAAGGCCGACATCACGCCACGGCAGCGGGCGATGCTCGATTTCGCGATGAAGGTGGCGCTCGAGGCGCAAACGGTCGGGGATGCCGATTTCAAGGCGCTGGCCGGCCACGGCTTCGGCGACGACGATATCTGGGACATCGCCGCGATCGCGGCGTTCTTCGCGCTGTCGAACCGGATCGCGAATGTCACGGGCATGCGGCCCAACGACGAGTTCTACCTGATGGGGCGGCTGCCGAAGACCAAGTGAGACGATCAGTCGTCCGACGCCGGCCCGCACCAGCCCGGCAGATAGACCGCGTCGTGGCTCTTTGCGGCCGCCAGCGCGTGCTCCATGGCGGCGGCAAAATGGGTCTCGACCGTCTTGCGCTTGACCTTGCGGCGCAGGAAGTCGGCCCATAGGAACTCGCTGAACGGCGTCGTGTCCTTGGCGAAGCCGCCGGCGCGGCGCAGCTCGCCGGCCAGGCTGCGGAACGGATCGTCCTTCAGATTCGCGACGGACTTCGGCAGATCCTTGAAATGCCGCCGCTCGCCCTTGGCGTCGTAAGGATAGACCCAGCGCTTGTTGTCCATCACGCCCCAGAACGCCTCGCGATCAACCATCGAGAGGTCGCCGATCACCGTGACCAGCACGTCCTTGACGCCCTCGTCATGGAGCGCGCGGGCGAGGTGATGGTGGTCGACGACGTAGTGCCGCTCATCGGGACCAAGCACCACCGGGATCATGTGCTTGCCGAGCAGCTCGGCCTGCTTCTTCTTCGACTTGTGCTCGCGCCAGCGCTCGCGTTTCTCCTTCACCTCGCGCATGCCCACGGTCATCTGCGTCGGGCGCAGGGACAGGATCGGCACGGGATGAAGCAGCGGATCGCGGGTATTGGCCATGGCTGGGCTCCGGGGGATGATCAGCATTATGCCACGCCTGCCGAGCCGTTCCAGCGCATCTGCCCGTAGCTGCGACGCCGTTCGGACCGGGCCGCGGCAGGTTCCAATCACCCGCGGAGCGGGCGCCGATTGGATGCATCCGAGGAGCGAGATGCTTTGCTGATGCAGCTCAATTATGGCAAAGTTTCTTTGTGAGAGGTTGGGCCCGCGTGCTAGAAAGGACCATCGGAGTCGAGGCATGAAGTCCCAGCGCCCCATTGCAGCGGAGGAGGAGCATCGCGTGGTGCCGTTCCGGCCGCGCAGCAGTCCGGTGCGGCGCGTCACCGAGGGCGGCAGTCCGCCGATTCAGCTGCATCGGGGCGAGCGGCCGACACTCGATCTCTCCCGGTATGAGCAGCCCCGCGAGGAGCCCGATGACTTCCGTCACCGCATCCTGGCCAACATCGCCGCCATCGCCTTCACGGTCGCGTTGACCGCGATCGGCATCTGGCTGGCGATGAGCATTGCCGACCTGCGCAAGACCCAGGACTGCCTGCTGACCGGACGGCGCGACTGCGCCCGCATCATCACCGAGACCTACACGCCCTGATCCCCCTGCTGGACGCGGCTGCCGCGGCCGACGGGGCATCACAATCCCGCCACAACCGCCGTGTCCGGCTCCATTGAACTCACCGCGTCGCTCCGATATACGGGCACACGACTCCCGGGCGACGGGGGTAGAAGGGCTCGCATCAGACGGCCCCGGGGGCGCGGTGTCCTCCCGTCGCCACCTACCGGATTAGCTCCAAAATATCAAAGGCTTAGTGATGTCCTCAACATTCGATCAGGTCGCCACGATCATCGCTGAAACCTGCGACATCCCGCGCGACACGATCACGCCGGATAGCCATGCCATCGACGATCTGGGCATCGACAGCCTCGATTTCCTCGACATCGCATTTGCGATCGACAAGGCCTTCGGGATCAAGCTGCCGCTCGAGAAGTGGACGCAGGAAGTCAACGACGGCAAAGCCAGCACCGAGCAGTATTTCGTGCTGAAGAACCTGTGCGCCCGCATCGACGAGCTGGTCGCCGCCAAGGGCGCGTGAGCGCCCGCCATGCAGATCGAATACTTCCTGCTCATCGACCGCATTCTCGATCTTCGGCTGGACGAGAAGACCATCACCGTCGAAGCCAAGGTCCCCACCGAAAGCACGATCTTCGAAGGACATTTCCCGGGCTATCCGATCATGCCCGGCGTTCTCCTGATCGAATCGATGGCGCAGACATCGGGCTGGCTGCTGCTCGCGCTGATGAAGTTCGAGCGGATGCCGTTCCTTGCCGCAGTCAAGGAGGCCAAGATGCGCGGCTTCGTGTCGCCGGGCGAGGTGCTGACCGTCGAGGCCAACGTGCTGCACGAGGGCTCCGGTTACGCCATGACCGAAGCGCGCGTGAAGGTCGGTGGCAAACTGCGTTCGAATGCGACCATCACTTTCAGTCACGTCCCCTTCCCCAATCCGGAGCTGCGCGGGCACATGGACGCCGTCGCCGAGCGCGTCGGCTTTCCGCAACAGGTCCTGCAGCGATGAGTGAGACGACAGCCGTGACCTCCGAACCCGTCGAAGTCTGGATCACCGGTATCGGTCTTGCGACCTCGCTTGGCGAGGGACTCGATGCGAACTGGGACGCCCTCAACTCCGGCCGGATCAACGTCGATGAGCAGGGTTTCGCGCCCTACATCGTGCATCCCTGGGCCAAGGTGAATCTGGAAGCGCAGATCCCGAAGAAGGAGCAGCGCCAGATGGAGGCGTGGCAGCGCATCGGCACCTATGCCGCCGGGCTTGCGCTGGATTCCGCCGGCCTCAAGGGCAACAAGGACATCCTGTCGCGGATGGACATGATCGTCGCCGCGGGCGGCGGTGAGCGCGACATCTCCGTCGACACCGCGATCCTCAACGCGGAAGCCCAGGGCAATTGCACGCCCGGCTTCCTGAACGATCGGCTGATGAGCGACCTGCGCCCGACCCTGTTCCTGGCGCAGTTGTCCAACCTGCTCGCCGGCAACATCGCGATCTCGCACGGCGTCTGCGGCACCTCGCGCACCTTCATGGGCGAGGAGGTTGCGGGCGTCGACGCGTTCAAGATCGCTTTGGCCCGCATCGCCGGCGGCCAGAGCGACATCGCGCTGGTCGGCGGCTCGCACAATGGCGAGCGCAAGGATCTGCTCGTGCTGTACGAGTTCGGCGACTACAATCTGAAGAACGAATTCAAGCCGGTCTGGTCCCGCAAGGACCATCCGGGCTTCGCGCTCGGATCGGCCGGCGCGTTCCTGGTGCTGGAATCCAGGCCGCATGCCGAGGCCCGCGGCGCCAAGCCGCTGGCCCGGCTCAGCAAGGTCGTCGCCGACCGCGCCCGCCGCAAGGAGGCAGGCGCGGTGACGGGAACGCTGGACCGTCTGTGGTCGGCGCTCGATGTCCACGGGGCCCCCGGCGCCATCATCACCGGCGCGACCGGCGCCGAGCCGGTGACGTCGGAGGAGCGCGCATTCCTCGACCATCACAAGGCGTTCGCGGTGCGCTCGAGCGGGACCCGCTTCGGCCATTCGATGGAGGCGCAGTTCGCGCTCGGTCTCGCGCTCGCTGCGCTCTCGATCTCGCGCGGCGCGCTGTTCGCGCCGGGTGACGCCTCGGGCGTGGAGACCGACATGAAGGATGCTCCGGCCCAGATCGTGGTGGTCGGCGCCGGCCACTACCGCGGCGAAGGCATGGCCTTGGTCGAAGCAGTCAAGTGAACGCGGCACGGCCTTAAGAAGACACGACGGGGGACATCATGAGTGTACGCGACAAGTTTGGACGCCCCATCGTGGTCGTGACCGGGATGGGCATCGTGACCTCCCTTGGGGCCGGCAAGTCCGATAACTGGAACAAGCTCGTGGCCGGCGAGTCCGGAATCCGCACCATCACGCGGTTTCCGATCGACGGCTTGAAGACGACCATGGCCGGCACGGTCGATTTCGTCCCCGTGGCGCCGTTCACGTCGACGGGACTGTCCGAGCGGCTCGGTCACATGGCTGTCGAGGAAGCCATCGCGCAGGCTGGAATCGGCAGCAAGGGCGATTTTCCGGGCCCGCTGTTTCTCGCCGTGGCGCCCGTCGAGATCGAGTGGCCCCAGCGTCTGGAGCTCGCGCATGAGGTTGGCGGCACTCAGTTCACCTATGACGACCTGCTGAAGGTCTGCGGCGGCGGCAAGTTCGTCAACTATCACCACCGCTTCCTGTTCGGCTCGGTCGCCGATTCGCTGTCCGACACCTTCGGCACCAAGGGCTCGCCGATCTCGCTGTCGACCGCCTGCGCCTCCGGCGCGACCGCGATCCAGCTCGGCGTCGAAGCCATCCGACGCGGTGAGACTGACGTCGCGCTATGCGCCGCCACCGAAGGCTCGGTCAATCCGGAAGGGCTCGTGCGCTTCTCGCTGCTGTCGGCGCTGTCGACCCAGAACGACCCGCCGCAGGCCGCCTCCAAGCCGTTTTCCAAGAACCGCGATGGCTTCGTGATGGCCGAGGGCGCCGGCGCGCTGGTGCTGGAAAGCTACGACGCGGCCGTGGCGCGCGGCGCCAAGATCCTCGGCGTCGTCGCTGGCTGCGGCGAGCTGACCGACTCCTTCCACCGCACCCGTTCCTCGCCGGACGGCAAGCCGATCATCGGCTGCATCCGCAAGGCGCTCGCCGATGCCGGCATGGCCCCTGAGCAGATCGACCATATCAATGCCCACGGCACCGCCACGCCCGAGAACGACAAGATGGAATATGTCGGCGTCTCCGCCGTGTTCGGCGAGCACACCAGCAAGATTCCAGTGTCGTCGAACAAGTCGATGGTCGGCCACACGATCTCGGCAGCCGGCGCGGTCGAGGCGATCTTCTCGCTGCAGACGCTCGAGCATCAGCGCATTCCGCCGACCATCAACTACGACATTCCGGATCCCGCGATCCTGTTCGACGTCGTCGGCAACAAGGCCCGCGATGCGCGCGTCACCACCGTGATGTCGAATTCGTTCGGCTTCGGCGGCCAGAACGCCTCGCTGATCCTGACGCGCGAACCGGCCTGATCCGCCGCTGCCATCGATGAGTCTCCTGCCCCTCCGGACCAAGCTCGTGATCCGCCGAGCCGTGAAGTCGGCCGGGGCTTCCGCCGTCGGCGCGCTGACGGTCGGCATGCTCAGGACCACGCGCTATTTCGACCCGCAGAAGACGGCCGACCGCTTCGCGCGCATTGCGCAGATGATCGGGCCACGCCTGCGCGAGCAGCGCATTGGTCGCGACAATCTCACCGCGGCCTTCCCGGAGAAATCGCCCGAGGAGATCGAGAGAATCCTCGCCGGCGTGTGGGACAATCTCGGCCGCGTCGGCGCCGAGTTCGCCCATCTCGACAAGATCTGGGATTACGACGAGGCGCATCCCGAGCGCAGCCGGATCGAGCTGTCGCCGCGCACCCATGAGCTGTTTCATCAGCTCCGTCTCGACGGCAAGCCAGCCCTGATCTTTGCCAGCCATCTCGCCAATTGGGAGATGCCGGCGCTGGCGGCGGTCGCCCATAAGCTCGATACGGCGATCCTTTATCGTCGACCCAACATCGCCGCCGCCGACCGCATCATCCAGGAGATACGGCAGGTCAAGATGGGCACACTCGTCCCGGCCGGCCGCGATGCGCCGCTGCGGCTGGCACAGGCGCTCAAGAACGGCCAGCACGTCGCGATGCTGGTCGATCAGTACCTGACCGGCGGCGTGGAGGTCACCTTCTTCGGCCGCAAGACCCGCGCCAATCCGATGCTGGCCCGTCTGTTACGCCAGGTCGAATGCCCCGTGCACGGCGTCCGCATCATCCGCCTTCCCGGCAATCGCTTCCGCGCCGAAGTATCGGAGGAAGTGACGCCGGTCCGGACGGCCGACGGTCAGATCGACATCCAGGGCACGACGCAGGCGGTCACCGACGTCGTCGAGAGTTGGGTCCGCGAATATCCCGAGCAATGGCTCTGGCTGCACCGGCGCTGGCGGTAGTCGGCGCCCGGGCAAATTCCACCACGAGGAAGTGGGACTGCAGCATCTTCTACCGCTGACGGGCCATTCGAAGAAAACTCTTACCTCTTCCATCGCCGCTCGCTACCTTTGCCGCGTATCCGACGGCTGTTCGGAAGCTCCAGGGAGGACAAGCGCGAATGTTTTCGCACGTGATGATCGGCACCAACGACCTCGACAAGGCCAAGGCCTTCTACGACAAGCTGCTGGGGACGCTGGGCGTGCGCCCCGCCAGGGTCGACGGCCACCGCATTTTCTACATCACACCGACCGGCATCTTCTCGGTGTCGAAGCCGATCAACGGCCAGCCCGCGACCCCTGCCAATGGCGGCACCATCGGCTTTGCCTGCAGCTCGCCCGAACAGGCCGACGCCTGGCATGCGGCGGGGCTCGAAGCCGGCGGCACCACCTGCGAAAACCCGCCTGGTGTTCGTGAAGGTTCGGCCGGCAAGCTGTATCTCGCCTACCTGCGCGACCTCGACGGCAACAAGCTCTGCGCGATGCACCGGATGACGTGATCGATCTCAACCGATTTGTCAGATCAAACCAAGCGATCAAGTCTCGTCATTCCGGGGCGATGCGCAGCATCGAACCCGGAATCTCGAGATTCCGGGTCTGGTGCTTGCGCACCATCCCGGAATGACGGGAGTCATCACCTGCCCGTCTTCACCTTGGTCCAGAGCCGGTTGATGATCCGCTGCGTCGCCGGCTCACGTGCGGTGATGACGAACAGCTTCTTCAAGGTCGCGTCGTCCGGATAGATGTTCTTGTCGCCAAGGATCTTCGGGTCGATCAGCTTCTGGCTGGCCAGGTTGCCGTTGGCATAGGACAGGAAGTCCGAGTTCTTGGCGGCGACCTCCGGGCGGTAGAGGTAGTTGATCAGCGCATAGGCTTCGGCGACGTGCTGGGCGTCGGCGGGAATCGCAAAATTGTCGAAGAACATCTGCGCGCCCTCTTTCGGGATCGCATAGCCGATCTCGATGCCGTTCTTCGCTTCCTGGGCACGGCTCCTCGCCTGCATGATATCGCCGGACCAACCGACGACGAGGCAGATCTCGCCGGTGGCGAGCGCGCTGAGATATTCCGACGAATGAAACTTGCGCACCGATGGTGCGACCTTGCCGACCACCTCTGCCGCCTTCTCCAGGTCGGCCTGCTTGGTCGAGTTCGGGTCGATGCCGAGATAGTTCAGCGCGGCCGGAAAGATGTCGTCGGCGGAATCCAGCATGTGGACTCCGCAATCCTTGAACTTGGCGAGATTCTCCGGCTTGAACACCATGTCCCAGCTGTCGATCCGCGCGCCGGGACCCAGGATCTTCTCGACCGCCTTGACGTTGTAGCCGATCCCGGTCGTGCCCCACATGTAGTTGACGGCGAACTGATTGCCGGGATCGTAGGTGGCGAGACGCTCGGTCACGACAGGCCAGGCATTGGCGAGATTCGGCAGCTTCGACTTGTCGAGCGGCTGGAAGATTTTTGCCTTGATCTGGCGCTGTAGGAAGTACGCGGTCGGCACCACGACGTCGTAGCCGGATTTGCCGGCGAGCAGCCGCGTCTCCAGGGTCTCGTTGGCGTCGAACGTGTCGTAGACCACCTTGATGCCGGTCTCCTTGGTGAAGTCGTCAAGGACACCGGGCGCCATGTAGTTCGACCAGTTGTAGAAGTTGACGACGCGCTCCTCGGCGCGCCCCGCCGGTACGGAAAGCGTCAACGCCGCGACGGCCAGCGCCAGAGCCGAACCCATGCAGCCGCGCGTCATCACTTGTCTCCTAGCGCCGGTGGATGGCGTCCGACAGGCGCTCCAGCGCCGTATCCAGGGTTGCGTCCTTCTTGGCAAAGCAGAACCGCACCACGGAGGTCACGGCATCCGTCTCGTAGAACGCCGACACCGGGATGGCGGCCACCTTGTAGTCGTGGACGATGCGGCGGCAGAACTGCTCGTCGGTCTCGTTGAGGCCGAGCGGCGAAAGGTCGACGGTCAGGAAGTAGGTTCCCTGCGCCTTCAGCACGGGAAAGCCCAGGCTTTCGAGACCGGCCGTGAGCCGGTCGCGGCTGCGCGCAAGCTCGCTGCGCATGTTGACGAAATAGTCGTCCGACTTGCCGAGGCCGTAGGCGACCGCGACCTGCAGGTTCGGCGCGGTCGTGAAGGTCAGGAATTGATGCACCTTGGCGGCCACGCGCAACAGATGCGGCGCGGCGCAGACGAAGCCGATTTTCCAGCCCGTCAACGAGAAGATCTTGCCTGCCGAGCCGACCTTGATGGTGCGGTCGCGCATCCCGGGAATCGCGATCAGCGGAATGTGCGCGCGGCCGTCGAACACGACGTGCTCCCAGACCTCGTCGCAGATCGCGACCGCGTCGAACTCCTGGCAGAAGCGTGCCAACAGCTCGAGGTCCTCGCGCGGGTAGACCACCGCGGCTGGGTTGAGCGGGTTGTTGAACAGCACCGCCTTGGTCTTTGGTGAGAACGCCTGCCGCAGCATCTCCTCCGAGAGCCGCCAATGCGGCGGCTCGAGGCGGACGAGGCGCGGAATGCCGCCGGCCTGGCGGATGATCGGCAGATAGGAATCATAGACCGGCTGAAAGCAGATCACCTCGTCGCCCGGCTCGACCACCGACAGGATCGCCGACGTCAGCGCTTCGGTGCCGCCGGAGGAGACCATGACCTCGCTCATCGGATCGAGATCGAGCTTGTGCCAGTGCTTGTAGTGCGCGGCGATGGCCTGGCGCAGCTCCGGCAGGCCCATCATCGACGGATACTGATTATAGCCGTTGAGGACCGCGTCGGCTGCGGCGCGGCGGATATCCTCCGGGCCCGGATCGTCGGGAAAGCCCTGCCCCAGATTGATGGCGTCGTTGTCGCGCGCGAGCTGCGACATCTGCTCGAAAATGGTGACGGGCAGGTCGGCGAAGACCTTGTTCTGCGAGATCATGATCGCCTGTCAGCCGCCGGTCCTGGTCGGCAGGCCGGCCGCCTTCCAGCCGAGCATACCGCCCTGGAGATGCTTGTCGTAGGGCAGCCCGGCGGCCTGCGCGGCGAGCGATGCCGTCACCGAGCGCTTGCCGGAGCGGCAGGCGAACACGACGTCCTTGCCTTGGGGATCCGGGATCAGCTTCGGGTCGAAGCCCGACAGCGGAACGACGACGCCGTCGGGATAGGCTTCCGCGGAAACTTCATTCGGCTCGCGCACGTCAACCAGAAGAATTCGCCCTTCCGCGATCCCCTGGGCCACGTCCTGCGGGGTCAAATCGTGCACAACAGCCACGCCCATCCTCCAAGCCTTCAGCGGGGCCGTATCGGCCCTGATCCGGCCGCCAAACTCACCCCAGACGCTGCGAAAATCAAGCGCTTCGGCACGCTGACGGGATGGGTCTCGAGCTCAGATCGTAACCTGGGTGCCGACCTCCACCACCCGCCCGCTCGGGATCTGGAAATAGTCGGTCGCATCGTTGGCGGAGCGGCTCATCGAGATGAACAGGTGATCCTGCCAGCGCGGCATGCCTGAATGCGCAGCCGGCTTCAGCGCACGGCGCGACAGGAAGAACGAGGTCGACATGATGTCGAACTGCCAGCCGAGCTTGCGCGCGATCGCCAGGGCGCGCGGCACGTTGGGCGATTCCATGAAGCCGAAGCGCAACGTCACCTTGGAAAACGTCGGACTGATCTGCTCGAGGCGAACGCGTTCGGACGGCTCGATGCGCGGCGTCGGCGCGGTCTCGATCGTCAGGATCACGTTCTTTTCGTGCAGCACCTTGTAGTGCTTGAGGCTGTGCATCAGCGCGGTCGGCGCGCTCAAGGGATCGCTGGTCAGGAACACGGCCGTACCGGCCACCCGCTGCGGCGGACGCTTCTCAAGCATGGTCACGAGATCGGCGAGCGGGAATTCGAGCTTCCGCGACTTGTCGAACAAGAGCCGGCTGCCGCGCCGCCACGTGTACATCAGCGTCATCACGAAGCCGCCCAGCGCCAGCGGCACCCAGCCGCCTTCGAACACCTTCAGGAGGTTCGCCGCCAGGAAGGTCAGGTCCAGGAACAGGAACGGCGCAATCAGCGCGGCGGCCGCGAACGGCGACCACCGCCAGACCTTCCAGATCACGACGAAGCCCATCATGGCCGTCACGACCATGGTGCCGGTGACCGAGATGCCGTAGGCCGAGGCCAGCGCGCTGGACGACTTGAACATCAGCACGAGCAGCATGACGGAGATCAGCAGCAGCTTGTTGATGCGCGGAATGTAGATCTGGCCCGAATGCGCTTCGGAGGTGTGACGGATCTCGAAGCGCGGCAGCAGGCCAAGCTGGATCGCCTGCCGGGTCAGCGAATAGGCACCGGTGATGACGGCCTGGCTCGCGATGACGGTCGCCATGGTGGCGAGCGCGACCATCGGGATCAGCGCCCAATCCGGGAACATCAGGAAGAACGGGTTCTCGATCGCCTTCGCGTCGGCGATCACCAGCGCCCCCTGCCCCAGATAGTTGAGCGCCAGCGACGGCAGCACGATGAACAGCCAGGCGGTCTGGATCGGCCGCTTGCCGAAATGGCCGAGGTCGGCATACAGCGCCTCGGCGCCGGTGACGGCCAGGAACACCGCGCCGAGCGTGATGAAGCCGATGATCCCGTGATGCAGCATGAAGGTCACGGCATGCAGCGGGTTGATCGCCCACAGCACCTCCGGATGGTGCAGGATCGGCGGCAACGCCGCGATCCCGATCACCAGGAACCAGATCAGCATGATCGGGCCGAAGAACGCCGCCACCTTGGCCGTGCCGCGCACCTGGACCGCGAACAGCATGACCAGGATGATGACCGTGAGCGGCACGACGTAGGGATCGAACGCCGCCGTCACCAGCTTGATGCCCTCGATCGCCGACAGGACGGACAGGGCCGGCGTGATCACCGCGTCGCCATAGAACAGCGCGCCGCTGACGATACCGAGCAGAACGATGACGCTGGCGCCGCGCGTGACCGCACGCTGGGCGAGCGCCATCAGCGCCAGGGTGCCGCCCTCGCCGTGGTTGTCGGCGCGCAGCAGGATCACGACGTATTTGAGGGTCACGACGACGATGAGAGCCCACAGGATGAGCGAGATCACCCCCATCACGGCGTGAGGCGCAGCTTCGCCGCTGCTGCTCGCAGCCATGACCGCTTCACGCAACGCGTACAGCGGGCTGGTGCCGATGTCGCCATAGACGACACCGATGCTTCCCAGTGTCAGCGCCGCGAAGCTCGCCGTGGAATGGGCGTTGCCATGCCCGTTGGTCGCCGGCGCTTCCGCGGGCGTAGCTGCGACGTCGACTGTCATGGGGTAGCCCCCTCGAGGACTCGTTAATGCTTCACTGCACAACGCGGCAGAGCGCGCGGCTTATAGCGGCAGCGCGTTGCGACGGACCTGTCGGGAATGCGCCTCAGCCATGCATTTAGGCATACACGAGACATCAGGGAAGACCAACCGATCAAATCGTTACCTGGGTACCCACCTCGACGACCCGGCCCGTGGGAATCTGGAAATAATCCGTGGCGTCGTTGGCCGACCGGCTCAGACCAATGAAGAGATGGTCCTGCCAGGCCGGCATGCCCGACTGGGACGATGGCTTCAACGAGCGGCGCGAGACGAAGAACGACGTGGACATGATGTCGAACTGCCAGCCGAGCTTGCGCGCCACCGCGAGCGCGCGCGGCACGTTCGGGGATTCCATGAATCCGAAGCGCAGCCGCACCTTGGAAAACTTCTCGCTGATCTTCTCCATGCGCACGCGCTCCGAGACATCGACCCGCGGCGTCTGCGCGGTCTCGATGGTCAGGATCACGTTGTGCTCGTGCAGCACCTTGTTGTGCTTGAGATTGTGCAGCAATGCGGTCGGCACCGAGGTCGGATCGCTCGTGAGAAACACCGCCGTGCCCTTGACGATGTGAGGAGGCCTCTTCTCCAGGCTGGTGATCAGGTCATCCAGCGGAACCTCGATCTTGCGCGTCTTGAGCACCAAGATCGCCGAACCACGACGCCAGGTCCAGATCGTCACGACCATCGCGGCACCGAACAGCAGCGGAACCCAGGCTCCTTCGAGGAGCTTCAGCAGGTTGGCGCTGAAGAAGGTCATATCGACGATGACGAAGGGAGCGATCACGGCAGCCGCCACGGCCGCACGCAAGTTCCACAGCTTCCAGATCACCACGAAGCCCATGATGCCGTCGGCGACCATGGTGGTGGACACTGCGATGCCGTAGGCGGAGGCGAGATTGCTCGAGGTCCGGAACAGCAGGACCAGCAGCAGCACGCCGATCAGCAACAGCCGGTTGACCCGCGGCAGATAGATCTGGCCGGCATGGCTCTCCGACGTATAGCGCACCTCGAAACGCGGCAGCAGGCCGAGCTGGACCGCCTGGCTGACCAGCGAATAGGCGCCCGTGATCACGGCCTGGCTCGCGATGACAGTCGCGGCGGTGGCCAGCACCACCAGCGGCAGCAGCAACAGTTCAGGCACCATCCGGTAGAACGAATTCTCGATCGCGGCGGGATCGGACAGCACCAGGGCGCCCTGCCCGAAATAGTTGATCAGCAGCGCCGGAAGCACGAAGAACAGCCAGGCCGACTGGATCGGCTTGCGGCCGAAATGACCGAGATCTGCGTAGAGCGCCTCGCCGCCGGTGACCGCGAGGAACACCGCGCCCAGGGTGACCAGGCCGATCGTGCCGTGCGAGAGCAGGAACTGCACCGCATAATAGGGATTGATGGCCGCGAGCACCGAGGGGTCGTCGCGGATGTGGACCAGTCCCATCACGGCGAGGGCGGTGAACCACGTGACCATGACCGGGCCGAAGGCGGAGGCGACGCGCGCCGTCCCCTTGCTCTGGACCGCGAACAGCACGACCAGGATGAACACGGTCAGCGGCACGACATAATGCTCGAGCGCAGGCGCGGCGAGCTTGAGGCCTTCGACCGCCGACAACACCGAGATCGCCGGCGTGATCATCGAGTCTCCGATGAACATCGAAGCGCCGATCACGCCCAGCGACATCAGGAACAGGCTGCGCCGACCCAAAGCCCGCTGTCCGAGCGCCATCAGCGACAGCGTTCCGCCCTCGCCGTTATTGTCGGCGCGGAGCAGCAGCAGGACGTATTTGGCTGTCACCACGATGAACAGCGACCAGAGGATCAGCGAGAGCACGCCGAGCACGATGATCCGCGACACCGGGTGCCCCTGAGCAGCGCCGTGCGCGGCCTCGCGAAAGGCGTAGAGGGGCGAGGTGCCGATGTCTCCGAACACCACGCCGATGCTGCCTAGCGTCAGCCCCCAAAACCCCGACGTGCTCGCGGTGTCCTGTCCTTCGGTCGATGTCGCGCTGGCCGTCATGTGCTCGGAACGCATCTTCCCTGTTTGGCCCGGCGCGTGTGAACGTAGACCGTTCGCAGGTCAAGTCTCTACCGTAAGCAGACCTATGTTCCCAGCCCGCAACCAAACAGCACGGCTGACACAGATGTCGCATGCCGCATCGCGGCAAGTGCCTTTAGCCCAAGCACCCTGAGGCAGATGTCGGATCTGCCTCAGGCGAATCAAGTGCCTGCTGATGCTCCTCGTTGCCGTTCGCAGTCGCCCGTGCGGCAATATGATGCGGGAAGCGAAGCGTCCCGGCTACGGCTTCAGATCGGGCGGCAATGGCGGGTCTTCCCGCATCAAGGTGATCGTCACGCGGCGGTTGGCGGCCAGCGAGGGATCGTCCGGGAACAGTGGCTGGCTATCCGCCTTGCCGGAGACCGCGTAGATGTGGCTCGCCGGCAACCCTTCCCGCTCCAGGATCTGGCGTACTGCGTTGGCGCGGTCCGCCGACAGGTCGAAACCATCATAATCGCTCCGGGCGGGAACGAAGCCGGCGGCCGTGTGCCCGGTGATCTGGACCCGAAGCGGTGTCGCCTTGAGCGGTGCGGCCAGCTTCTCGATCAGGCGTCGCGTGCGGTCGAAGGGCACCTTCGAGCCATCCGCGAACATCGACCGCCCGTCCTGGTCGACGATCTCCAGGTTGAGCCCCTGCTTGGTCTCTTCGAACATGATGTGCTTGGAGATCTCGGTCATCTCCGGCATGTCCTGCAGCGCCTGACGCAGCGAGGCGGACGCCAGCGCGAACTGGCGATCGATCTTCAGCTTGGCGCCATTGGTATGCTGGCGCTCCTCCTGCTCGGGGCTGGGCTCGCGCGCGGTCTCCTCCGGCGAGATGTGGGCGGCGTTCTTGAGCTTCGGCCGGGTCGGCAGGCCGTCGGATTCCACGATGCCCGAATAGCGCGACTCGGACTGCACGCCGAAGGCGTCGCGCATCGAGCCTGCGACGACTTTCAGCTTGTTGTTGTCCATGGTCGAGAACGCGACCAGCATCACGAAGAAGCTGACCAGAAGTCCCATCAGGTCGGCAAAGGTCACGAACCAGCCGTGACCGCCGCCATGCGCATCGCCCCTCTTCTTCTTGGCCATTGCCTACCCCACCCCGGATCGCCCCGCCGCAGCCGATCAGGCCGGCACGGGCTCGCCTTCGGCATGGCGATGCTTCTCGGGCAGATAGGCCAGGAGCATTTCGCGGACCAGGGCGGGGCTCTTGGAGTCGCGGATCATCAGAATTCCGTCGATGATCAGCGTCCGGTTGGTTTCCTCGTCCAGCAGCTTGCCATGCAGCTTGTCGGCGATCGGCAGACAGATCAGGTTCGACACCAACGCGCCGTACAGGGTCGCGAGCAGCGCGGTCGCCATGAACGGGCCGAGCTTCGAGGGATCGGTCATGTTGGCGAACATCTGCACCATGCCGATCAGCGTGCCGACCATGCCGAACGCCGGGGCGCAGTCGCCGATGGCGCGATAGATCTTGCTGCCTTCGTCCAGGTGCATCAGGAAATTGTCGCGGTCACGCTCGAGATTGTCGCGGATGAATTCGAGGTCGTAGCCGTCGGCCACGTAGCGGATTCCCTTGGCGAGGAACGGCTCGTCGGTCTCGACCTTTTCCAGGCCGACCGGGCCCTGCTTGCGCGCGATCTCGGCAATGCGGGCGAGCTCGTCGACGAGTTCGCGGGCCGACAGGCGGCTCATGGTGAAAGCGTACTTCATTCCAAGCGGAACGCCGTGCAGCATGACGCCCAGCGGGAAGCGAATCATGGTGGCTGCGATCGAACCGCCGAAGATGATGATTGCGGCGTGCTCGCTGACGAACATCTCGAGATCGCCGCCCAGCAGCATCATCGTCGCGATGACGATCACGCCAGCCACGAGCCCCGCACTCGTCATAATATCCATGAGTCAACTCCACCCGCGTACGCAAACCACGACCCTGCCGGACCGACGCGGTGCTTCTGGACCGCATGTCACGAGACTAGATGTCCGCCATTAAGGACGAGTTACTGAATTCGGTAGGCATAATGAAAGGTAAACAGCAGCGCCGCAGACCACGCCGACTCGCTCAAGCGGCTGAGGATCCGGACTTCAGCAGGTTCGCCGCGGCGAAGACGGCCGACTGATCGAATGATCGCTGCATCTTGTGGACCATCTCCAGCATCTGCGCCGGCTCCATCGTCGCCGATCCCACCTCGAGTTCACGCGACAGGCGCGACAGCGCCGAGAAACCGAACGTCGCCGACGAGCTCTTGATCGAATGCGCCTCACGCCTCAGTTCGAGGCGATCCTCGAACTTGGCCGCAAGCGTGCCGAACTTTCCGGACGTATCGTCGAGGAACGTGCGCAGGACCTCCAGCGCATCCTCTTCGCCGAGCTCGGAGACCAGGATCTGATAGACGGATTCGTCGAATTGCACCCAGTCGGTCATGCGACAAGCCTTTCCTTGTGTGTAGCAGCGGCCGCGCGAAGCAGAGCGGCATTCAGTCGATCGCGCGTGACCGGCTTGGTCACGAAGTCGTTCATGCCGGCGTCCGTGCAAGCCAGATGATCCTGGCTGGTGGCGTTGGCCGTCAGGGCAACAATGTAGATGTCCTGGGCGGGCGGCGGCAGCGAGCGGATCATCCGCGTCGCCGTCAGCCCGTCCATCTCGGGCATCATCATGTCCATCAGCACGAGATCGTAGGCCTGCCTCTGCACGGCCGCGATCGCCTGGGTTCCGTTCTCGACGATGTCGTAGCGGTGACCGAGCTTGTCCAGGAGCTTCTTGATGACGAACTGATTGGTCAGATTGTCCTCGGCAACGAGGATCTTCAGCGGCTCGAGGCTGCCCGGACGTTCCTCGGCGATCGTCTCACCGACCGGCACGATGGTCGCCTCGGGCGCGCTCACCTGCTCGACGTCCGGCTGCGTCTGGACCTGGATCGAGAAGGTGAAGGTGCTGCCCTCCCCCACCTTGCTCTGCACCGTGATGTCGCCGCCCATGCAGGTGACGAGGCGCTTGCAGATTGCGAGCCCCAGACCGGTGCCGCCAAAGCGGCGCGAGATGGAATTGTCGACCTGCGAGAACTGCTTGAACAGCCGGCTGACGGCGTCTGCGGGAATGCCGACGCCGGTATCGGCGATCGAGAACACCAGCGTCAGGTGCGGCCCGGCAAGGTTCTCGGCACGGACATCGATATGGACGCCGCCCGATTCGGTGAATTTGAGCGCATTGCCGACCAGGTTGAACAGCACCTGGCGCAATCGCGCGGGATCGCCGACCACGTAGTTCGGCACTTCCGGCGCAATCGAGGTCGTCAGCTGCAGACCCTTTTCCTTGGCGCGGGACACCAGCAGCTCGGCGGTCGCCGTCACCGACCGGTGCAGGTCGAACTCGATGTGCTCGATCTCCAGACGATCGGCATCGAGCTTGGAGAAATCGAGGACGTCGTTGAGCAGCTGCAACAGATAGTCGGCCGACTCGCGCAAGGTGGTCGCGATCTTGCGCTGCTCCGGCGCGAGGTCCGCCGACAGCAAGAGATCGGCAAGGCCGATGACGCCGTTCATCGGCGTGCGTATCTCATGGCTCATCATCGCCAGGAATTCGGAGCGCGCCCGCGTACCTGCCTCGGCGGCATCACGCGAGGCGGCAAGCCCCGCCTGATAGCGCGCAATCAGGATCGTGATGATGCCGATGACCACCGTCAGCAACGCTCCGACCAGCAGATCACGATCGCGGTTGAGCTTGAAGGCGCTGAAGATCTCCTCGGAGGCCTGACCGACGATGACCACCAGCGGCAGATCCTTGATGCGCTGGAACGAGTAGATGCGCGTGACGCCGTCGATCAGACTTTTGAAGGTGTAGAAGCCGCTGCTTCCGTGCTGAATGGCGCTCATCACCGGGCTGCCGGCGAGCGAGGATCCGACGCCCCCCGGACCGGCCGAGGCCCGTGCGCGCACGATGCCGTCGAGACCGAGCAGTGTGACATTGCCCTTCTTGCCGAGATCGACCGAATTGTAGAAGCTCGACAGATATTCAGGGTCGAGCGAGACCACCACGACGCCGCCGAACGAACCGTCCGGCATGATGATGCGGCGGGTCAACTGGATCGACCATTTGTTGGAGACACGGCCGAAGATCGGCTTGCTGATGAAGAGAAAATCATCCTTGCCGTCGGCATGAACGCGGAAGTGCTCGCGGTCGCGCAGGTCGAGGCCCCGCATCTTCGGATCGATGTTGCTGGACAGCATGATGCCGTCCTTGCCGATCACGACGACCTGAAACGAGAAGTCGGACAGGAACTGGCTGTTCTTCGACCATAGCGACATGTCGAAGTTGTGCGGGTCCCTGGCATAGGAGTCGCGGACGTAGAGCAAGGTCTGATCTGCCGCGCGGATCGAGCGGATGATCTGCTCCTCGAACGCGCGGGCCAGATTGGCGCCGTTCTTAAGCGCCGACTGCTCGGTGCGCGTATACTCTTCAGAGATGGTGTAGAAGATGCCGGCCCACACCAGGGCGATCGCCGAGAGGCCGATCGCGGCGCTGCCGAAATGTCCGATCAGCCGAACCATCTTGTCGACGGTCCGGTCGAGCCGCCCGAACAACGGCCCGGATTTCGATATCAGCCTGCGCATGTCCTTCGCCCTCGGGCGACATGCCTATCGGGACAGGCTAGCCATCAGGTAAAGCTTGATGGATAAAATCTTCTCAACGAGCGACGGCCGCTTAACCTTCGGCGAATTCCGGCCTGTTTGCGGGTAATTCGTCACCGTGCGCGATATTTTCGGCGGAGGGTCAGCCGCCACCCCGTAGTCATCCGGATGCGGTTGCAGCGTCGCAGTTCGGCGAGCGCCCAGCGCAAGGCCGGCGGGCCGCACCGCCGCGCGGTACGGCTCGCCCATTGGGACCGGAGTGAAGCGACGCTCAATGAATCTCCGCCGACCGCTTCAAAGCGGCCTTGAGCTTCTCGAGCGAGAAATCCGCAGACCGCGCGATCTCCAGGATCGGCGTTTCACGGCGCGCGCACAACTCGGCCGCCTCGGGAAGCTTCGCCGCGATGTCGGCGGGGATGACGATCGCACCATGGCGATCGGAGTGGATCAGGTCGTCCGAGCGCACGGTCATCCCGGCGACGCGGACCTCGCCGCCGAAGCTCTCGGCATGCACCCACGCATGCGACGGACCGATCGAGCCCGCCAGTGCCTGGAAGCCGGCAGCCCATTGCGGGATGTCGCGGATCGATCCATCGGTGATCACGCCGAGGCAGCCGAGCGCCTTGTGGACGTTGCTCTGTACCTCGCCCCAGAATGCGCCGTAACCGATGTCGGGGCCATCGATATCCTGGATCACGACGATGCGGGGACCATGACCGGTGCCGACATATTCGTAGTAGTCGGTGCGTCGCCTCGCCTGCTCCTCCGCCGGCAATCCCGATTTGACGACGGACCGGATCGTCGCCGTCCGCGCGTAGCCGACCATGGGCGGCAGATCGGGGAACGGACACACCAGCGGCTTGGTCGTGTAGCCGATCAGGCGCCGCTCGGGCGCCACGATCTCCATCGCGTTGCAGATGGTCGGCGTATCGTAGCGCGCGAGCGCCTCGAGGACGAAAGCAGCGAGGGGCGCGGCGGCAGTGCTTGTCACGGGCGTTTTCTCCGGATGATGCGGACGGCATTCGCGGCCGTCCTTGGCCATCCGGTATAACTGAGGCGCCCAAGCCGGCAAAGCGCGCGCCGGGTCTTGGGCCCTGCGCTCAGTGCAGCCGTTCCGGCGGCCGCTGCCCCTGCTCCACCGCTGGCGCGCCGGTCGGCGCAAAAGCCGTCGTGGATGAAGACGAGGCGTGCGACGCCGCAGCCGCGGCACCAAGGACCGCGGCGTGCCGCGCCGCCTGGTGCCGATACAGCCGCCAGCCGAACGGAAGGCTCAGGATGTAGAGGATCGATCCGGCCGACAGGATGTGCCAGGGATAGACCACCAGCAGCGCCACGAAGAACACCACCGAGGCGAACACCGGCAGCACGAGTTCGGGCGAGACACGCATCCGCGTGGTCTTGCCGGAGAACACCGGCAGCCGCGACACCATCAGGAAGGCGATCAGCAGGGTGTAGAACGCCGTCACCAGCGCCGGCGGCCTCGGCAGGTCCAGGAACGCCAGATAGACGGGCAGCAGCACGGTGATGGCGCCGAGCGGTGCCGGCACGCCGGTGAAGAAATTGGCGGCGAAGGGCGGCTTGTTGGGATCGTCGATGCTGGCATTGAAGCGCGCCAGCCGCAGGCCGCCGCTGATGGCGTACATCATGGCGGCGATCCAGCCGCCGTCGCGCAGCTCATGGAGCTGCCAGAAATACAGGATCAGGCCCGGCGCCACGCCGAAATTGACGAAATCGGCCAGGCTGTCGAGCTCGGCGCCGAACTTCGACTGGCCCTTGATCATGCGGGCGATGCGGCCATCGATGCCGTCCAGGAAGGCGGCAAAGACGATGGCGCCGACCGCGAGCTCCATCCGTCCCTCGGTCGACAGCCGGATCGCGGTCAGGCCGGCGCAGATCGCCAGCAGGGTGATCATGTTCGGCACCAGCAGCCGCACCGGGATCGGGCGGAAACGGCGGCGGCGCAGTTCGGGAGAGTTCACGTCGAAGCTCATGATCACACCACGTGTGGTTTGGCCGGAACCTTGTGCCTGAACACAGCTCAAGGTCCCCTTAATGGGTCACCAGCGGGCAGCGACGGTTCACTGGCTCCGGAACGTCAGGCCGGGCACGGGGACGTCGAAATCGGCCAGGATCGTCTCGCCGGCAATGGCCGTCTGCCCCTCCGAGACCAGAACCTCCGTGCCGTCGGGGAGATAGACGTCGAGCCGCGAGCCGAAGCGGATCAGGCCGAAGCGCTCGCCAGCCCCAATGGTCTGCCCCTCGCGCACGAACGACACGATCCGGCGCGCCACGAGGCCTGCGATCTGGACCACGCCGATGCGGCCATGCGGCGTCGAGATCGCGAGCGAGTTGCGCTCGTTGTCCTCGCTCGCCTTGTCGAGCTCGGCATTGATGAAGGCGCCCGGACGGTAGGCGATCTTCTCGATCCGGCCGGCCACCGGGCTGCGGTTCACATGCACGTTGAACACGCTCATGAAGATCGAGACCCGCAGCAGCGGCCGGTCGCCGAGGCCAAGCTCGGCCGGCGGCAGGGCGCGCGTGATCATGGAGATGCGCCCGTCGGCCGGCGCCACCACCAGCCCTTCCCGCTGCGGCGTGACCCGGATCGGGTCGCGGAAGAACAGCGCGCACCAGACGGTGAGCAGCGTGCCGATCCAGCCGAGCGGGGTGAATATCCAGAACAGGATCAGGCTGACGAGGGCAAATCCCCCGATGAAAGGATAACCTTCCGGGTGGATCGGCGGGATCTGAGCGCGGATGGAATTGCTGATCGACATGGCCTGCTTCGTTGAGTGTTGTCGCTCTGACCTCAGAGCGGACCGCCGCCTTGACTAGGTCGATGGCCGGCGAAGGTCAAAATGAATCCTTAATGCATTCTTGAGTTCAGATCAGGGCGGTTCGCGGCATCATTCGGCGGCACTCGCCACCTGTCCGGTCCGATCGGGCCCGGCCGCGTCCGGCTCGCTCCGATCCGGCGGATTGCGGTTCGGCGCCCCCGCATCGTCGCCGATCTGCGCCAGTTTTTCGCGCGCCTCCTCGGCCTCGCGCTGTCGGTTCCACATGCCGGCATACAGCCCGCCTTTGGCCAGCAGCTCGGCATGAGTGCCGCGCTCGGCAATTCGCCCCCGGTCGAGCACGATGATCTCGTCGGCCGCCACGATGGTCGAAAGCCGGTGCGCGATCACGAGCGAGGTACGATTGCGCGACACGCCATCGAGCGCCTCCTGGATCTCGTGTTCGGTATGGCTGTCCAGCGCCGAGGTCGCCTCGTCCAGCACGAGGATGGGCGGCCCCTTCAGGATGGTGCGGGCAATCGCAACGCGCTGCTTCTCGCCACCGGAGAGCTTGAGGCCGCGCTCGCCCACCTGGGTCTCGTAGCCCTTCGGCGCCATCCGGATCAGACCGTCGATCTGGGCCAGCCTCGCTGCCTCCTCGACGGCGGCGTCGTCCGCATCCCAGCGTCCGTAGCGGATGTTGTAGCGGATGGTGTCATTGAACAGCACGGTATCCTGCGGGACCATCCCGATCTGGGCGCGCAGCGACACCTGGGTAACGTCGCGGATGTCCTGGCCGTCGATCAAGATGCGTCCGCCGGAGACGTCGTAGAGCCGAAACAGCAGCCGCGAGATGGTCGACTTGCCAGCACCGGACGGCCCCACGATCGCGACCGTCTTGCCCGCCGGCACCTCGAAGCTCAGCCCCTGCAGGATCGGCCGCTCCGGCTCATAGGCGAAGCGGACGTCGTCGAAGCGGACATTGCCAGAGGTGACCACCAAAGGCGTCGCTCCGGCCGCGTCCTTAACCTCGGCATCGCGCGTGAGCACGCCGAACATCTTCTCGATGTCGATGATCGCCTGCTTGATCTCGCGATAGACCATGCCCATGAAGTTCAGCGGCTGGTAGAGCTGGATCATCATGCTGTTGATCATGACGAAGTCGCCGACCGTGTTGCGTCCCTGACGCACGCCCTGGGCGCACATCAGCATGGCCACCGTCAGCCCGATCGTGAAGATCACGGCCTGCCCGGCGTTGAGCACCGCGAGCGAGGTATAGGTCTTCACGCTGGCCCGCTCGTAGCGCTCCATGGAACGGTCATAACGCTCGGCCTCGCGCGCCTCGGCGCCGAAATACTTCACTGTCTCGTAGTTGAGCAGCGAGTCGATGGCCTTGGTATTGGCATCCGTATCCGAGTCGTTCATGCGGCGCCGGATCTCGATGCGCCACTCGGTCGCAATGTAGGTGTAGTAGAGATAGGCCGCGACCATGGTGAGCGTGACCAGAACGTAGCGCCAGTCGAACTGCCACAGCAGCACCGCCGTCAGCAGCGAGACCTCGACGATGGTCGGGATCAGCTGCAGGATCACCATGCGCACGATGGTCTCGATCGCGTTGCGGCCGCGCTCGAGCACGCGGGTCAGGCCGCCGGTCTTGCGCTCGAGGTGAAAGCGCAGCGATAATTCATGCATGTGGACGAAGGTGATGGTCGCGAGCTTGCGCACGGCATGCATGGCGACGCGGGCAAAAATACCGTCGCGCCACTGCGTCAGCACCGCCATCAGCACCCGAATCCCGCCGTAGCTTGCCGTCATGACGATCGGCGAGGCCACCAGCCAGAACGCCCAGTTATCGGGCGCGATCGGCGCGGTATTGGCGCCGGTCAACGCGTCGATCGCCCATTTGAAGGTGAAGGGCAGGACCAGCGTCGCGACCTTGGCCGCGATCAGCAGCACCACCGACCATAGCACGCGCATCTTCAGGTCGGCGCGATCGCTCGGCCAGATGAAGGGCCACAAGTGGCGCAGCGTGCCGGCCAGCGTTCCCTGCTCGAGGGACGAAGGCTGGTTGGCGGCTGGTTCGGAGGAGGAATCGGGCGGCATCAAACGTTCTGGAGCAGCGAGTGTTTTGGCATGTTGTGATGCCGGGCGTTGCCTGCGTCATATAGAGTGTCCGGGCGCCGGATGCACCGGTACGTCGACGGAATCCGTTGCCGCGGCGCAGTATTTGCATACTTGTTTTCGGACAAATGGACCCATTCAGCCTGCATCAATCCGTGAAAGCCCGCGAATCCACGTCCTCCGCCCTCGTCTTGACGCCTTTCAACTGCAGTGTCACACCGCTCCAATGACTGAAATCCGCACCGTTTGCGTCTATTGCGGCTCCGGCCCGGGGACGAATCCCAGCTTCATCGAATCGGCGAAAGCACTCGGCAAGGCGCTTGCCGAGAACGGCGTCAGGCTCGTCTATGGCGGCGGCTCCATCGGCATGATGGGCGCGGTTGCCAAGGCCGTGCTCGACCATGGCGGCGACGTCACCGGCATCATTCCGGACTTCCTGGTGAAGAAGGAAGTCATGATGCCGCTCAAGGATCTCATCATCACGCCCGACATGCACGAGCGCAAACGGCTGATGTTCGAGCACTCCGACGCGTTCGTGGCGCTGCCCGGCGGCATCGGCACGCTCGAGGAGCTCGTCGAGCAGCTGACCTGGAAGCAGCTCGGACGCCACGCCAAGCCGGTGCTGATGGCCAATATCGACGGCTTCTGGGAACCGCTGTTCGGGCTGCTCGCGCACATGCGCGAGACCGAGTTCATCCGCCCCGGCTTCCAGATCGAGCTGCTCAGGGCCGAACGCGTCGAGGACATCCTGCCGCGCCTGCGCGAGGCCGCCGCCCGCGTCGCCAAGGAAGAGACCGAGATGGCGCCTGAGATCGCCAAACGGCTCTGAGCGCCTACTCGCTCGGGAATGTGACCGCCTCGATCCGGTTGCCATCGGGATCAAGCACAAAGGCCGCATAATAGCGCACGCGATCATGCGGCCGCAGTCCTGGCGCACCGTCGGAAACTCCGCCCGCCTCCAACGCCGCCGCGTGAAGCGCATCGACCTCCGCCGTGCTCCTGGCTCGCAGGCACACATGAGAGCCGGTGTCGGCCGGCACGCGCGCCATGGCGGGGCGTAGATTGATCCAGAATTCCGGATAGGCCTTCCCGAAGCCGATGGTCGTGGGACGCTCGATCAGCCGCGTCAGCCCGAGCGGCGCCAGCGCACGCTCATAGAACCGCGCGCTGCGGACGAGATCGCTGACACCGACGGAGACGTGGTCGATCATGCGTTTGCTCCTGGCCTCTCCAGGTCATTGCGAAGAGCGAAGCGACGAAGCAATCCAGAATCGCGCATTCAGGCCTGGATTGCTTCGCTTCGCTCGCAACGACGGATGCATCATCTCATCCCTTCGCGCCGGACTTCACCAGCTTGTAGAATACCGAATCCATCAGCGCCTGGAACGAGGCGTCGATGATGTTCGGCGAGACGCCGACCGTGGTCCAGCGCTCTCCCTTTTCGTCCTCGCTCTCGATCAGCACGCGCGTGACCGCCTCGGTGCCGCCATTGAGGATACGGACGCGGTAGTCGATCAGCTTGAGGCCGTCGATGAAGCCCTGGTACTTGCCGAGATCCTTGCGCAAGGCGACGTCGAGCGCATTGACCGGGCCGTTGCCTTCCGCCGCCGAGATCAGCCGCTCGCCAGCGACGTCCACCTTGACCACGGCCAGCGCCACCGTGACGCGTTCACCGAGCGCGTTGTAGCGCTGCTCGACATTGACGTCGAACTGCTCGACCCGGAAATACTCCGGCACCGAGCCCAGCGTACGCCGCGCCAGCAGCTCGAACGAGGCGTCGGCGGACTCGTAGGCGTAGCCCGCGGCCTCGCGCTCCTTCAGCTCCTCGACGAGGCGCGTCAACTTCGGATCGCTCTTGCTGAAGGGAATGCCGCCGCGCTCCAGCGCCGCGATGACGTTGGATCGTCCGGCCTGGTCGGAGACCAGCACCTTGCGATGATTGCCGACGCGCTCGGGCAGGACGTGCTCATAGGTCTGCGGATCCTTCAGCACGGCCGACGCATGAATACCGGTCTTGGTGACGAAGGCGCTCTCGCCGACATAAGGCGCGTGCCGGTTCGGCGCACGGTTCAGCATGTCGTCGAGCGTGCGCGAGACCTTCATCAGGCCGGCGAGCTGCCGGTCCGATACGGCGATCTCGAACCGATCCGAGAACTCCGTCTTCAGCTTCAAGGTCGGGATCAGTGAGCACAGATTGGCATTGCCGCAGCGCTCACCGAGTCCGTTCAAGGTGCCCTGGATCTGCCGCACGCCAGCGCGGACCGCGGCAAGCGAGTTCGCCACCGCCTGCTCGGTGTCGTTATGGGCGTGGATGCCGAGGTGATCGCCCGGCACGTGCTTCACGACCTCGCCGACGATCAGCTCGATCTCGTGCGGCATGGTGCCGCCATTGGTGTCGCACAGCACGACCCAGCGCGCGCCGGCCTCATAGGCCGCGCGGGTGCAGGCCAGCGCGAACTCCGCATTCTCCTTGTAGCCGTCGAAGAAATGCTCGCAGTCGAGCATCACCTCGCGCCCCGCAGCCTTCGCGGCCGTCACGCTGTCGCGGATCGAGGCGAGATTCTCCTCGTTGGTGGTCTCCAGCGCGACGCGCACCTGGTAGGCGGATGACTTCGCGACGAAGCAGATCGCGTCCGCCTTGGCCTCCAGCAGCGCCGCCACGCCCGGATCGTTGGACACCGAGCGTCCCGCCCGGCGCGTCATCCCGAAGGCGGTGAAGCGGGCGTGGCCGAGCTTCGGCTTGGCGGCGAAGAACTCGGTGTCGAGCGGGTTGGCGCCGGGATAACCGCCCTCGACATAGTCGATGCCGAGATCGTCGAGCATGCGCGCGATGGCCTGCTTGTCGGCCAGCGTGAAATCGACACCGTTGGTCTGCGCGCCATCACGCAGGGTGGTGTCGAACAGATAAAGCCGTTCCCTGCTTGTGCCTGCCCTGCTCATGCCTGCGCTCTCCCGGAGCCGAGCGTCTTCTTCATCGTCGTGTTGGCGAGCCACTCGCCATTGATGGAGACGCTATTGCGCTGCTGCGCGACGTAGCCGCGCTTGCGAAAGAATTCGACCGCCGTGTCGCTAGCGTCGACCGACAGACCGGTCGTGCCGCGCGCGCCCGCCAGCTTTTCCAGCGCGTCGCATAGCAGGGCCCCGACGCCCTGCCCGGCCGCATTCGGATGGACATAGAGCATGTCGATGTGATCGTTGCCCTTCAGCGCGGCGAAGCCGACCGGCGAGCCCTGCAGGGTCGCAATCAAGGTGAGCTCGGATGCCAGCCTCTTGCCAAAACCCGTCTCATCCTCAGCAGCGGACGCCCAGGCCTCCTGCTGCTCCTCGCTGTAGTCATCACCGGTCAATTGCTGGATGCTGGCGACGAAGATCGCGGCCAGCACCGGCGCATCAGCGGGAAGAAACGGCCGCAGCGCGGGCCTCGGGAGAGCCTGTCCCATGCGTCACCACATGCCATAGAGTTTCGTGACCAGCGCCACTGCGCCCGCGATCAGCACCAGCTTGAGCAGGATGTAGTACAGCCAGTGCCGCGGAAACGGGGTGTCGGGCTTGCTCATCGCGCAATCTCCCAGGTCGTGACCGGCTTGCCGTCGGCGCCCTTGCCGTCCTTCAATACGATACCCATCGCGGCGAGTGCGTCGCGGAGGCGATCGGACTCCTTGAAGTCCTTGCGCGCCCGGGCCGCGGTACGCTCGGCGATCAGGGTTTCGACCTTGGCGGCGTCGACGCCTTTGGCCTGCTGCTTTCGCGCTTCCCATCGCGCGACGGTGTCCGACAGGAAGCCCGCAAAGCGGAGCGAGCCGGCAAAGGCCGCGCGGTCCGTCTCGCCGCCGGACGCCGCACGGCTCCGCAACGCGTGCAGCTCTGCGATCATCAGCGGCGTGTTGAGGTCGTCGACGAGGGCGGCGATGATCTCGGGCCCCGGCTGCTCACCCGGCGCATCGGCCACGACGCGATACCAGTCGTCGAGCGTCTTCGCGCTCTCCTCCAGGCCCTTGACGGTCCAATCGGCCGGCGAGCGATAATGCATCTTGAGCATGTTGAGGCGCAGCACCTCGCCAGGCCAGTCCGCCAGCAGGTCGCGGATGGTGACGAAATTGCCGAGGCTCTTCGACATCTTCGCGCCCTCGACCTGGACGAACTCATTGTGCAGCCAGTAGTTCGCCATCACCGACGTGCCGTGCGCGCAGCGCGACTGCGCGATCTCGTTCTCATGATGCGGGAAGATCAGATCGAGTCCGCCGCCATGGATGTCGAAGACCTCGCCGAGATAGGCTGCGCTCATCGCCGAGCACTCGATGTGCCAGCCCGGCCGGCCGCGGCCCCACGGGCTGTCCCAGCCCGGCTCGTCCTCCGACGACTGCTTCCACAGCACGAAGTCGGCAGGATTCTTCTTGTGCGCATCGACGGCCACGCGCGCGCCGGCGAGTTGCTCGTCGAGCCTGCGGCCCGACAGCGCGCCGTAGTCCGGCATCGACCGGGTGTCGAACAACACCTCGCCGCCCGCCTCATAGGCGTGGCCACGCGCGATCAGTTGCTTGATCAGGCTCACCATATCCGCCTTGCCATCAGGGCGCGGCAGCACGAACTCGGTGGCGCGTGGCTCGAAGGTCGGCGGCAGGCTGCCGAGCGCAGCCGCGTCGCTGCGGAACTGATTGGCCGTCAGCTCCGTCACCTTCCGGATCGCCTCGTTCAGCGGCAGCCCGGGAAAGTCGCGCGCGGCGCGGGCGTTGATCTTGTCGTCGACGTCCGTGATGTTGCGGACATAAGTGACGTGATCCTTGCCATAGAGATGCCGCAGCAGCCGGAACAGCACGTCGAAGACGATCACGGGCCGCGCATTGCCGATATGGGCGAAGTCGTAGACCGTCGGTCCGCAGACATACATGCGGACATTGTTGGGATCGAGCGGCACGAAGGGGCGCTTCTCCCGCGACGCGGTGTCGTACAAACGCAAGTCCATGGTCCGTCCCCGAATGCCCTGTGCTCACCGCCCCGGCGGACCGACAGTCCATGACGAAGCGAAACGGGTGTCCTACGCCGCACGACCGCCCGCGAGCGGGCCGCCACGGCACGAATCACACTTCCGACCTGCCGGCCGGGCGTCCTGATCATCTCTGTTGAGAAAAGACGGCCTCAGCCAGCGAATCGCTAGCGCGTAATCTCGCGGCAAATGCAGCAGATGGCGAGGAAACCGTTCATGAAACTCACCATGCTGCAGCAGACTGTCTCCGTCAAGAGCCGCAAAACGGCCGTTTTCACTGCCCAAATGCTCGCGCCCCGCCTCATGGTTAATCATTTTTAAGCTTTTGGGCCTAACCATGAGTTGTCTCCTACACCCACCGGTGCACCATGCGAATCTCCCCGGCGCTGCTCGCCTGCTGTGTTCTCCTCGCCGCCGCGACCACCGCCACGGCGGAGAGCCGCATCTTCATCATCGCCAACGAAGCCGACGGCTACGGCGTCGACCAGTGCCTCGCCAAGGGCGACCGATGCGGCGCCTCGGCCGCGCGGTCGTACTGCCAATCACGGGATTTTGCACAGGCCTCCTCCTATCGCCGCGTCGACCCCGATGAAATCACCGGATCGGTGCCGAAAGCCGGCGCAAACTGCGCCCGTGGCGGCTGCAGCGACTTCGTCGCGATCACCTGCCAGCGCTGAGACGGCCGGGAACGGCGGTTCCCGCCACCCCGGCGCCCTGGAAACGACGTGACGATGCCCGACAAAGCGGCTATGGGATGCCCGCCGCTGCCGCGATTTTTCCGAATTCTGTGCTAGTCCCGCGGCTGCACCCATGGACCGGAATACCGCATCTTGATCGCATCCCTGTCTCCGCGCCTGCTGGCCGTGTCTGCGCTGCTCGGACTGACCCTGACCGGCTCGCACGCCCTGGCGCAATCCAGCTCCGATTCCTATGCGCAGATGCCGCCGGGCCCGCCCGGACCGCAGGCCGGCGTCAATCCGATCTGTCCGCGCCTGGAGGCGCAGCTCGCCTCGATCGATCGCGGTGGCGGCGATCCCGCGCGTGAGGACCAGATCCGGCGCTATCAGGATGCTGCCGCCAAGCAGCAAGGCGAGCTCGACCGCGTCAGCATGCAGGCCAAGCGCATGGGCTGCGACAGCCCGGGCTTCTTCTCGATCTTCAACGGCCGCTCGGCCGAATGCGCCCCGGTGAACAACCAGATCCAGCAGATGCGGTCCAACCTGGACCAGATCATGAGCAGCCTGGAGCGGCTCCGTGGCGGCGGGTTCGGCGGCGAGCGCGACAACCAGCGCCGCTCGGTGCTGGCAGCCCTCGGCCAGAACAATTGCGGCCCGCAATATCAGCAGTACGCTAACGCCAATCGCGGCGGCGGCGGCAACTTCCTGACCAGCCTGTTCGGCGGCGGTGCCGACAGCAATCCCGCCGCATCGCTGCCGCCGCCGAGCGCCGAGCTCGCGGCGCCGCAGGGCACCTACCGGACCGTGTGCGTGCGTAGCTGCGACGGCGCCTATTTCCCGATCTCGTTTGCCACCGTTCCCGGCCGCTTCGCCGACGACGAGCGCGCCTGCAAGGCGCAATGCCCCGCCGCCGACGCGACGCTGTTCACCTATCGCAATCCCGGCGAGGACATGAACCAGGCGGTCTCGGTCAACGGCCAGCCCTACACCGCGCTGCCGAACGCCTTCAAGTATCGCACCGAGTTCAACCCGAGCTGTTCCTGCAAGGCGCCCGGCCAGACCTGGGCCGACGCGCTGAAATCGATCGACGACCGGGCCACAGCCGCCGAGCAGGGCGACATCATCGTTACCGAGGAGAGCGCCAAGCGGATGCAGCAGCGCCAGACCGGCAAGCCGCCGGCGAACGCCGCCCGCAAAGGCGCCGCACCGGCCGATGCGGCAGCGCCCGCGACCGCGGACGCCACGACGGGCGCCGGTGGCGACAAGCAGATCCGCACGGTCGGACCGACCTTCATTCCCGCGCGTTGAGCGAGATCGCCGGGTCATCCTTCGAACGCATCTGAGGACGCGCGGCCAGCGAGATCGGGCGACATGACTTCGACCGACGGCCCTAGCGCGTTCGCAGGCTTCCAACGATTGCGCAGCGCTGCGAGACGAACGATCTCGGCCGGGGACACGCCGTCGACGAGAGTGGCACCGCCAGTCGCGTCACCGATCTCGCAGCCATGCAGGTCCGACGTCTTGCGAGGCACGACCGCGAGCGCACCCGAGAGGCTCGCCAAGGCCAGCAGCAGCGAGCCGCGCACGCGCGCCAGGAGAGCGTGACGGGCGTCGCCCGCCAGCGGCCCGGGGAGAACCGTTTCGAAGCCTGCCACTGCCGGTGCGATCGGCAACGTCTCGGCGGTGACGCCGAACCGCGCCGCGACTGCAATAGCCGGCGATTCCTGCGGCATGTCCGGCCCGGACAGCACCACACCGCGCACCCTCGCAGCTCCGAGCGCATCGACGGCCATCGCCAATGACAGCGCGGATTCGATGCCTCCGGTCAGAGCCAGCACGATCCCGGTGAAGCCATGCTTCTCGACGTGGTCGCGCAGGCCGAGCACGCGGGCCGCGTAGTCCGCCTCGTCGCCCTCGCTCGGCGTGGTGACCGGTCCCCGACACTGCCAGCCGTCGTCTCCCCTGCTCCATGCCAAGGTCGTGACCTCAGCGGCGAAGCCCGGAAGCTGCGCGGCCACCGAGAGATCGGCGTTCAGCGCGAACGATGCGCCGTCGAACACCTTGCCGTCCTGACCGCCGACCTGGTTGAGCCAGACGAGCGGCAGATCGCTTTCGGTGACGCGCGCCACGGCGGCCGACAGGCGCCGGTCGCCGCCGCTGCGCAGGTAGCATGAGCGGCTCGGCACGACGATGAGTTCGGCCCCGGTTTCCGCCAGCGTCTCGATGACGTTTTCGTCGTTCGAGGATTCTTCGGGCGAGATGTCTTCGCCGATCGCGACGCCGATGCGGACGCCCCGTACGCTGAGCGGGCCGGCCGCCGGGCCGCACATGAACACGCGCTTCTGATCACCATCGGCCAGGTTGGCCTTGAAGCGCGTCGCGGCGATGCGGCCGGTGTCGAGCAGCACGCAGGCATTGTAGAGCTTGCCGTCGTCGATCCAGGGCGTGCCGATCAGCACCGCCGGCCCGCCATCGGCGGTCTCGCGCGCGAGAGCCTCGATCGCGGCCCGGCACGCGGCCTGAAATGCCGGCTTCAGCACCAGGTCCTGGCATGGATGCCCCGCCAGGAACAGCTCCGGCAGCACCACGAGATCGGCGCCGTCGGCCGCCGCCCTCGCCCGCGCCTCGCGCGCCTTCGCGGCATTTCCCGCGATGTCGCCGACCGTCGGGTTGAGCTGGGCCAGCGTGATCCTGAAGATGTCGGCGGCCATCGCTCAACTCATTCAAAGCAGCCCGAGCCGCTCGGCGATCGCGAACAGCCAGAAGCAGCCCGACATCAGCAGCGCGACGCCGACGGCAGCCGAGCCGAGATCCTTGACCCGGCCGATCTGCAGATCGTGCTCGGTGGTGAGGCGGTCGGCGAGCTTCTCGATCGCGGTGTTGAGCAGCTCGACGACCAGCACCAGCACCACCGCGCAGACCAGCTCGACGCTGCGCATCGGCGTCGCGCCGACGACATAGGCCAGCGGCAGCGCCAGCAGGAACGCGACCACCTCCTCGCGCACCGCCTGCTCGGAGCGGAGCGCGAAGGCCAGGCCGTTGCGCGAGTTGACCGTCGCGCGCCACAAACGCAGCATCAGAAGCCCGCGACGGCCGGCATCGGTGCGGTCTTGCCGCCGCGCTGCTGCTTCAGCAGCTCGGCGATCAGGAACGCCATGTCGATCGACTGCTCGGCGTTCAGCCGGGGATCGCACACCGTGTGATAGCGGTCGTTGAGATCCTCGTCGGTGATCGCGCGCGCGCCGCCGATGCATTCGGTGACGTCCTTGCCGGTCATCTCGAGATGGATGCCGCCGGCATGGGTGCCCTCCGCGGCATGCACCGCGAAGAACGCCCGCACCTCGGATACGATGCGATCGAACGGCCGTGTCTTGTAGCCCGAGGTCGAGGTGATGGTGTTGCCGTGCATCGGATCGCACGACCACACCACCTTGCGCCCTTCCCGCTGCACCGCGCGGATCAGTCCCGGCAGATGATCGCCGACCTTGTCGGCGCCGAAGCGGTTGATCAGGGTCAGCCGGCCCGGCTCGTTGTCGGGATTGAGGATGTCGATCAGCTTCAGCAGCTCGTCCGGCTTCAGCGACGGGCCGCATTTCAGGCCGATCGGGTTCTTGATGCCGCGGAAATATTCGACATGGCCGTGGTCGAGCTGGCGGGTGCGGTCGCCGATCCAGATGAAATGGCCCGAGGTCGCGTACCAGTCGCCGGTGGTGGAATCGACCCGGGTGAAGGCCTGCTCATAGCCGAGCAGCAGCGCCTCGTGGCTGGTGTAGAAGTCGGTGGCGCGCAGCTCCGGATGGCTCTCGAGGTCGAGGCCGCAGGCGCGCATGAAGTTGAGCGCGTCCGAGATGCGGTCGGCCAGCTCCTTGTAGCGCCGCGACTGCGGGGAATCCTTGACGAAGCCGAGCATCCACTGATGCACGCTGCCGAGATTGGCGAAGCCGCCGGTGGCGAACGCGCGCAGCAGGTTCAAGGTCGCCGCCGACTGCCGGTAGGCGTCGAGCTGGCGCTGCGGATTGGGGATGCGCGCCTCGGGCGTGAAGGCGGTGTCGTTGACGATGTCGCCGCGATAGCTCGGCAGCTCGACGCCATTGATCTTCTCCGTCGGCGACGAGCGTGGCTTGGCGAACTGGCCGGCGATGCGGCCGACCTTCACCACCGGCACCGCGCCGGCATAGGTCATGACCACGGCCATCTGCAGCAGCACGCGGAAGAAGTCGCGGATGTTGTTGGCGCCGTGCTCGGCGAAGCTCTCGGCGCAGTCGCCGCCCTGCAACAGGAATGCCTCGCCCGCCGCCACCCGCGCCAGCGCCTTCTTCAGGTTGCGCGCCTCGCCGGCGAACACCAGCGGCGGGAAGGTCGCAAGCTGCGCCTCGACCTCGGCGAGCGCCTTCTGGTCGGGATAGTCAGGCACCTGCTGCACCGGCTTGGACCGCCAGCTCTCCGGGCTCCAGCGCTCGGTCATGGCTCTCTACTCCCTCTCGGCAACTGCACGCCAAATTCCCCGCGCGGCGGCGCGCGCCTTATACACAGCCTGCTCCCGTGCCGCCACTTGGAATTTAGGGCGCGGACACAAGGGCTTGCACCGCCACCCGAATTTGACTTTGCTGCGGAAGGGCAAGTGATGGGAGGACGAGGCGTGGCTGAGACGGGATCCGACGGCGTTTCGAGCGAGGATCTGACCCTTCCGGCCGTCGATGGCTTTGCGCTCGCGGGCACCCTGTTCATGCCGCGCGGCACGCCGGCGCATGCCGTGCTGATCAATTCCGGGGCGGCGATCCCGCGCCGGATCTATCGCGGCTTCGCTGCTCATCTTGCCCAGCAGGGTTGCGCGGTTCTGACCTACGACTATCGCGGGATCGGCGGCAGCCGTCCCCGCTCCCTGAAGGGCTTTGCGGCCTCGATGACCGACTGGGCCGCACTCGACATCACCGGCGCGGTCGGTTGGATGCGTGCGCGCTACGGTGCGCTGCCGCTGCGCTATGTCGGCCACTCCTTCGGCGGCCAGACGCTCGGCCTGCTCGCCAACAACACCGAGGTGTCGCGCGCCCTCTTCATCGCCTCGCAGGCCGGCTATTGGAAGCTGATGGCCCCGGGCGAACGCTGGCGCGTGGCGACGATGCTCAACGGCGTTGGCGTCCCGCTGACTCATGCGCTGGGTTACACGCCGGGCTGGAGTGGCGTCGGCGAGGACCTGCCGAAGGGTGTCTTCCTGCAATGGGTGCGCTGGATCATGAGCCCGCGCTATCTGTTCGATGACGCATCGCTGCCGCTTGCCAACTACGCCAACTTCAAGAGTCCCGTCCGGGCGCTGTGCCTCGCCGACGATCCCTGGGCCACGCGGCCCGCGGTTGAGCTGCTGTGCGCTGGTTATACGGGCACGACGCCGGAGCTGCTCGACATCGCGCCGCAGGACGTCGGGGCGTCCGCGATCGGCCATATGGGCTTCTTCCGCGCGGCGCATCGCGACACGCTGTGGCGCAGCGCGACGGAGTGGCTGCTCGAAAGCTGACGCGATCGGTTCGTCATAGCCCATGAGCGAGCGCTCCCGCGGCAGATGCTGCCCGAGCTGTGCTGATGTCGTTCACCCTCATCAAGTCGGAGGGCGCAGGGAAGGCCAGGCGTCGGCTGACGCCTGCGGCCCGCCTGCGAAAAAAATGCAGGCGGCAGGTACCACAGGTGCAGCCGAGAACGCCCGGCCTTCCCTGCGCGACGGTCTTAACGCTTATACGCAGTCTGCCTGGTGCGCCGGGCTTGTTGGCCACCATTCGCGACAATGCTTGCGCATTGCGCGGGACACCAGCATCGGGGTGTCAGCACGCTGCGACTTCACGTCCGCACCATGCCGTTCGTCGGCGCGTCCGAAGACACGCTGCGGCACAAGTGCGGCCATCGCTCCCCGCCTCGCGTGTCGTGACGATCGCGCGCAACGCCCCTCCGGCCGAGGCGGGATGCGCGCATCAAAGCACAATTTCTGAATTTCGTAAAGTAGATTCTGCCCGACGGGCCGTTTGCGCAAGGCACATCTGTGGGGAGTCCTGCCTCGATCCGCCGGGTGCAGAAGCCGGACCGATTGCGCTGGTCGAGCTCGGCCGGAACGCTCGGAGGTCGACCTACACCCCGACCATGCGCGCCAGGACGGCACAACGGAACGAACCGCGTGACCGGCCGTTGCCCCTGCGCTGCATCATTTCTCGGATCCTCCGGATGTCGTGCACGCCTTTCCATGAGGGCAGATGATGACCGCAGCCCGGACCACAGCGCGCGCGCTCGCGGCGTCGACGCCCAGCCGCCTGACCAACTCGACACCATCCCTCCAGCCGCTGGCGCATCGCAGCCGGTCGCTGGCGAAGACTCATCCATTTCTTCTGGCGGCAGCGGCGGCCACGACCGTTCTGGCCGTCACAGCACTGATCAATCGCCGCCTCGCCAAGTCTGCCGAGCGGGCCAATCCTCCCGCCGGCCAGTTCATGGACGTCGACGGCGTCCGGCTGCACTATGTCGAGCGCGGCACCGGCGTGCCGCTGGTGCTGCTGCACGGCAACGGCAGCATGATCCAGGACTTCGCCTCCAGCGGCCTGATCGATCTGGCGGCGCAGAACTACCGTGTCATTGCGTTCGACCGGCCGGGCTTCGGCCACAGCGACCGGCCGCGCAACGTCGTGTGGACGCCGACGGCGCAGGCCGGGCTAATCAAGAGCGCGCTCGATCGCCTGGGCGTCTCGGAGGCCTTCGTCCTGGGTCATTCCTGGGGCGCATCCGTCGCCGTCGCGCTCGCCCTCGAACATCCGACCATGGTCAAGGGCATGGTGCTCGCCTCCGGCTATTACTACCCGACCTTCCGGTCCGACGTGGTGGCCGGATCGGCTCCGGCCATTCCCTTGCTGGGCGATATCCTGCGCTACACCATCTCCCCTCTGATCAGCCGGATGATGTGGCCGCTGCTGATGGCCAAGCTGTTCGGCCCGCGATCGGTTCCGGCGAAGTTTGCCGGCTTCCCCAAGGAAATGGCGGTTCGCCCGTCGCAGATCCGCGCCTCCGCCGCGGAGGCCGCGCTGATGATTCCCGATGCTTTCCGCTTCAGGAGAGCGTACGGTGAGCTGAAGATGCCGGTCGTGATCGTTGCCGGTGATCAGGATCGCCTGATCGACATCGACGCGCAGTCCAGACGGCTTCATCACGACGTCAGCCAGAGCACCTTTCGCCGCGTGCGCGGCGCCGGCCACATGGTGCATCAGACGGCGACCGAGGCCGTCATGTCCTCGATCGACGAAGTCGCAGCGGCGGCGTAGTCGGAGGGCGAACATGGCTGCGGCTGCCGGATTGCGGGATCCGTAGCCTGCAGAGCGGCGAAGAAAGCGGGGATCGAACTCATGGCGGCCGAGGACGCGTGCATGCCGATCTGGCACGAAAAGCATCTGCGCGCTGCCACCAAAGCTGCCGGCGTGGCCCTGTGGTCGTGGAACGTCGACACCGACGCGATCACGATGGACGAGCGCGCCTATGAGCTGTGGGAGGTGCCCAAGACCAAGAGCAGGATCACGTTCGAGGTGCTCTCCCAGAACATTCACCCCGCCGATCTCGAACGGGTGAGATCGGCGTTTTCGGCGACACGGGCGATCGTCGGCGCTTATGAGATCGATTTTCGCATTCTCGCGGATGGCGAAATCCGCTGGATCTCCGCCCGCGGCCAAGGTGACGATGCCGACATCGCCGAGCGGCTGATGTTCGGCATCTTCCTCGACGTGACCCAGCGCAAGCAGGCCGAAGAAGCCAACGAGCTGCTGGCGGGCGAGATGAGCCATCGGGTCAAGAACCTGCTGACGATCGCCACCGCGCTGACGCAGATGACGTCGCGCACAGCGGCGACAAAGGAGGACATGGCCCACGAGCTCGCCAGCCGGTTGATCGCGCTGGGCCGTGCCCAGGATCTGATACGTCCGCGGCCGGGCGGGACGAACCAAGCAGCCCTGCTCGGCGATCTCGTCTCGGTGCTGCTTGCCCCCTATGACGAGAAAGGCGCCAGCGTCCGCATCCGTGTGTCGGTGCCCAAGATGAATGTCGGAGAACGCTCGAGCACGACATTGGCACTGGTCATCCACGAGCTCGCGACCAACTCGGCGAAATACGGCTCGCTGTCGGTTTCGAGCGGCACGCTGGACGTGTCGTGCAGCGCGCATGATGACGAAGTGGTGATCATGTGGACCGAGCGCGGCGGGCCGCCGAAGTCGGCCGACACCACCGAAGGCTTCGGCAGCAAACTGATCCATCGCAGCATGAACGCCCAGCTCGGCGGCACCATCGCCTTCGACTGGTCCGCCGAAGGCCTGGTCGTGACGCTGCGCATGAGCCGGGAGCGGATGGCGAATTGACACGGCGGAGGCGGAAGCTGGCACCGATCGCATGATGGTGGGCACGGCGATTGCGTGCCTTTACGATGGCCGCCGGACTAGCGTGCGCAGAGGCCGGACCAATTGCCTTCCGTGAGATCGGGCTGGGCTGCCCGGATGTCGACCGGCGCGTCCGACGACCATGGAAAGTGTCCGTCGCGATCGGGATAGACCAATTGCAGACATTCGAAACCGTTACCGCCGTAGAACCAGCGGCTCCAGCCGAGATGATTGCGATAGTGCTGTTGCGCGACGGGTAGCAACACGGCGGGGATGTTCTTGAACACATCGCCGGACTCACTGCCGATGGGGATACGCCGTCCCGCTTCGAGTTCATGATACAGATGCCAGAAGACATCCTGAGCGATTTGTCCCCGCAGCGAGAAGACAATCAACTCGGGATGGCCAAACTTCAACCAGAAGCCGGTTGTGTAGGCGAAGCCAGGCCCTTCAGCGTCGGCTCCGACACGAACCGCGAACCAGCCGTGCTCACGAATATTGGCGACGAACTTCCGCTCATGCTCGTCAAGCTTCTCCGGATCAGCATCGAGCGCAGTGTGCATCGGTTGTGCCTCTTACGTTCGTCCAGACGATTCCATCCTGCGAGCTGTCCGTGAGCGCCGGCATTGCGAGCGAAGCGAAGCAATCCAAGGCATCACGCGGACTCTGGATTGCTTCGTCGCTCCGCTCCTCGCAATGACGGAGAGGCCAAGCCTTACTCCGCCGCCATCTGCCTTGGCGCGGGCGGTGGATTGGCGAGGTCGGCGGCGAGCTGGGCGTAGCGCGCCTTGGCGTCCTGCACCGCCTTCTCCTTGACCGGGCCGTAGCCGCGGATCTTGTCCGGCAGCGACAGGAATTCGACGGCGATGTCGACGTTGGCAGGCGACAGCAGGTTCAGCACGGTGGCGACGTCTTTCTCATAGCCGGCGATCAGGTCGCGCTCCATCTTGCGTTCGGCCGCGTAGCCGAAGACGTCCAGTGGTGTGCCGCGCAGGCCCTTCAGTTTTGCCAGCAGGCGGAACATCTTCATCATGCCCGGCCCGAAGCTGCGCTTCTTCGGCCTCCCTTGCGGATCGAGGCCGGAATTGAGGATGGGCGGTGCGAGGTTGAAGCTGATCTTGTAGTCGCCCTCGAACGCGTCATGGAGCTGCTTCTCGAAGCTGCCGTCGGAGAACAACCGCGCCACCTCGTACTCATCCTTGTAGGCGAGCAGCTTGGCATAGTTGATCGCCACTGCGCGCGGCAGCGCCTCGCCGTAGCCGCCCTTGTCGGCGGCTTCGCGCACCTGATCGACCAGCTTGCGGTAGCGCTTGGCGAGCCGCGCATTCTGATAGCCGGTAAGGTACGCCATGCGGTGGGCGATGATCTCGTCGAGCGTCATCGCCTCAAGCGATTTCGGCGGCACCGCCTCGTCCTTGCCGGTCATCATGTCGGCGAGCCGCTCCGGGTTGACCACCGCGAGGCGGCCGAGCCGGAACGCCTCGGTGTTCATCTTGACCGCGACGCCGTTGATCGCGATCGCCTTCTCGATCGCCTCGGCCGACAGCGGCAGCAGGCCCTTCTGGTAGGCGTAGCCCATCATCATCATGTTGGTGGCGATGCTGTCGCCAAGCAGCGCCTCGGCCGGCTTGGTGAAATCGAGGAAGGTCGAGTCCTTGTGCAGCGCCGTTTCCAGCAGGCTCGTCACCTTGCGGTTCTGGAAATTGAAGTCGCGGTTGAGCACGAAATCGGCGGTCGGAATCAGATGGCTGTTGATGACGCCATGGGTGCGCTCGGCATCGCACAGCGTGATCGTCTCCTTGGCACCCGCCACCACCTCGTCGGCGGCGATGACGAGGTCGGCGGTCCCCGTGACGATGCGCGAGCAGGTCACGTCAGCCGTATTCTCGGAGAGGCGCACATGGCTGAGCACCGCGCCGCCTTTCTGCGCGAGGCCCGACATGTCGAGGATCATCGAGGCCTTGCCCTCGATGTGCGCGGCCATGCCGAGCAGCGCGCCGATCGTCAGCACGCCGGTGCCGCCGACGCCGCCGACGGCGACGTTGTAGGGCCGCTCCAGTGACGGCTTGGTCAGCGGTTCCGGCATCTCGCCGATGTCGCCGAGCTCAGCTGGCGCGCGGCTGCGCGGCTTGCCGCCATCGATGGTGACGAAGGACGGGCAGAAGCCCTTCACGCAGGAATAGTCCTTGTTGCAGGACGACTGGTTGATGACGCGCTTGCGGCCGAGCTCGGTCTCCAGCGGCTCGACCGAGATGCAGTTCGACTGCACCGAGCAGTCACCGCAGCCTTCGCAGACGGCCGGATTGATGAAGACGCGGCGCTGTGGATCCTCCATCGTGCCGCGCTTGCGGCGGCGGCGCTTCTCGGCGGCGCAGGTCTGCACGAACACGATGGCCGAGGCGCCCTTGGTCTCGCGCAGCGTCTTCATGACGTTTTCGAGCTCGTCGCGGTGCGCGAGCTTGACGCCGGGCGCGATCGTTTCGGCCGGATAGGCGTCTGGATTCTCCGAGACCAGGTAGATCTCGCGGATGCCCTCGGCATGGAGCTGGAAGGTGATCTGCTGCGGCGACAAATCGCCGTCATGGCGCTGGCCGCCGGTCATCGCGACCGCGTCGTTGTAGAGGATCTTGTAGGTGATGTTGGCCTTGGAGGCGATCGACTGGCGGATCGCGAGGCTGCCGGAATGGAAATAGGTGCCGTCGCCGAGATTGGCGAAGATGTGCTTCTCGTCGGTGAACGGCGCGATGCCGACCCACGGCACGCCCTCGCCGCCCATATGGGTGAAGGTCTCGGTGTTGCGGTTCATCCACAACGACATGAAGTGGCAGCCGATGCCGGCCAGTGCGCGGCTGCCCTCGGGCACCTTGGTCGAGGTGTTGTGCGGGCAGCCCGAGCAGAAATACGGCGTGCGCGCCACCGGCGAGACCAGTTGCATCTGCGAGGCGTCGCGGCCGTTGAACCAGTCGGCCTTGGCGCGCAGCATCGCCTTGATCTCGGGGTTGAGGTCGAGGCGGAGAAGACGCTCGGTGAGCGATGTCGCGAGCGAGGCGACGGAGAGCTCGGTGGCAAACGGCAGGAAGCGCTTGTCGTGGTCGTCCATCTTGCCGACGATGCGCGGGCGGACGTCGTCGCGCCAGTTGAACAGCTCCTGCTTGACCTGGTTCTCGACGATCTCGCGACGCTCCTCGATGATGAAGATCTCCTCGAGGCCGACCGCGAACTGCCGCACGCCTTCCGGTTCCAGTGGCCAGGGCATGCCGATCTTGTAGAGGCGAAGCCCGATCCTGGCGGCGACCTCCTCGGTGATCCCGAGTTCGCGTAGCGCCTGGCGGATGTCCTCATAGCTCTTGCCCGACGCCATGATGCCGTAGCGGGCGTTCGGTGAGTCCATCGTGATGCGGTTGACCTTGTTGGCGCGGGCAAAGGCGATCGCGGCAAAGCCCTTGTAGTCCTGCAGCCGCCGGTCCTGCTCGAAGCGGTCATCCGGCCAGCGCAGATTGAGGCCGCCCGGCGGCATCTCGAAATCGGCGGGGATGACGAACGGCGTCATCTCGTCGTTGAGGTTGATCTCGGCGGTCGTCTCCACCGTCTCGGTGATCACCTTCATTCCGACCCAGCAGCCGGAATAGCGCGACATCGCGATGCCGAGCAGGCCCATCTCGATCATCTCGTGGATCGAGGACGGATAGAGATAGGGCATCAGCGCCGAGATGAAGGCATGGTCGGACTGATGCGGCACGGTCGAGGATTTGGCGCCGTGGTCGTCGCCGGCGAGACAGAGCACGCCGCCGTTCTTGGCGGAGCCGGCCGCATTGCCGTGGCGAAACACGTCGCCGCAGCGGTCGACGCCGGGGCCCTTGCCGTACCAGATGCCGACGACGCCGTCATACCTGCCGCCGGGCGACAGTGCGAGTTGCTGCGAGCCCCAGATCGCGGTCGCTGCGAGGTCCTCGTTCACGCCGGGCTGGAACTTGATGTTGTACTGCTCGAGATGCTTGCGGGCGGAGAACAGCTGCTGGTCGTAGCCGCCGAGCGGCGAGCCGCGATAGCCGGAAATGAAGCCGGCGGTATTCAGCCCGGCGGCGCGGTCGCGCCGGATCTGGGCCATCGGCAGCCGCACCAGCGCCTGGATGCCGGTCAGGAAGATATGGCCGGAGCTTGCGGTGTATTTCTGGTCGAGATTGATCTCGCTCTCGTTGAGTCCCATTCCGCCCTCTTGCCGTGCTTTACCGGGGGGCGCGACTGCCGCCGGCCGGCGGAAGCGCGCGTTCTGCCAATCATTTATGTCTGCTTTTGAAGAATGCGCATCACAAATCTCGTGTGCGCAGGGCAGCCAGCCGAAATCGCAATTTCGTGGCGGGAGCCGGCTGCGGCTTTTGCGGTTTGTGTCGAAAACGGCCACTGCCGCGAAATGGGATGATGCGCACCATGGCTTTGGCGGCTCGGCGGATGGTGACTGAACCGTTGTGGCCGGCGCGATTCCGGCCCGAACGAATTGTGCGATGCGATAAGATCGCCTTCGTTCAGCCCCGATCGTCGCCCGCAAATACGAAGCGCGGCATGTTCCATTTGTAGCGGATCGCGAGCAGCCGGAACGACAGTCCGAGCGCGAAGGTCAGCGCCGTCCACCATCCGCTGGCGATGCCGAGCGACAAGCCGGTCGCATAGACCAGGCCCGTGACGAGGGACACGCTGGCGTAGAGCTCGGCGCGAAACAGCAATGGCACGTCATTGCACAGGATGTCGCGCAGCACGCCGCCGGCGCAGCCCGTGATCATCCCGGCGACGATGACGATGCCGATCGGCACGTTCATCTGCCAGGCGATGTCGCAGCCCGTCATCGTGAACACGACGAGGCCGACCGCATCGAGAACGAGGAACGCCATGGTCAGCCTGTGAACCAGGCGCGCCATGGCGATCGTCACGAACGGCGCCAGCACGGTCAGCAGCAGCAAGGACGGCTGCTCGACCCAGGCAAGCGGATAGTGGCCGAGCAGCACGTCGCGCAAGGTGCCGCCGCCGAGCGCGGTGATCGCCCCCAACAAGCAGACGCCCATCCAGTCCATGCTGCGGCGTCCCGCCGCCAGCGCGGCCGTCATCGCCTGCGCCGCCAGCGCCACCCAGGTCAACAGATGCAACACGCTGTCACCGGGCGGCAGGTTCCACATCGAAGGCTCCAACAAAAGGACGGAGAATCGCAGTGCACGCGAGGCACCTTAGCGCGCGGTGCAACGGATCGACTGGGGATTTCGTAAGGTTTCGCGGAACAGAGCCGGGGCCCGACTGGTTGTCGGGTGACAATCGCAAGGAGGACATCATGGCCAACGAACGGCTCCCGAACGAACGCTATCCCGACGGCATGAACCGGCCGGACATGACGACGCGGCCCGGCATGCCCGGTGCCGACATGACCGGCGCCGACTACGAGCGCGCGGCGCGGACGGACAGCCAGCTGCAGCCCGATCCCGAGTTGAGGGAAGGCTCCGCCTCGACCGGCCGGATCGCAGCGTACGCCCTGGGCATCGCGATCCTGCTCGGCGCCGTGTTCTACGGGCTGAACAACATGTCGATGCGCAACGATCAGGCGAGCACCACGCCGGCCGCGCAATCCGCCTCGACCACCAAAGATAACACCTCGCCCGGCGTGACGACCGGCGCCGCGGGAGATCGCACCACACCGCCGCCGGCGGCCCCGAGCGACAAGCCCAACGCCGTCAAATAATCTCGCGGACGGCAATCAGCGGTCCCACTCCTGGGCGGCGGGTGAGCAATCGCCCGCCGCCGTTTTTTGGCGAGTCCTCCAACAAATTACGCGACGCGTGCGAGGGCCGCCATGGAACCATAGCAGCGCGAACCGGTTGGCTCATTGACACTCTCACCCAGGAGATACGTAATGAAAGCTCTCTCCATAGCTATCGCAGCCGCGGCAAGCACGCTGGCCGTGACTGCCGCTTCGGCGGCACCGATCTCTCCCGTAGCCTCGGCGGTCCCGCAACGAGACATCCAGAACGTCCGGATGGTCTGTAACGAGGAAGGCCGCTGTTGGCGCGAGCGCAGTGAACGCCGCGTCATCATTCAAGGCGAAGATCGCGATTCCTACGCGTACGCTCCGCGTGAGCGCTACATCGAACGGCGCGGCTACGAAGACCGCGGCGGCATCGGCTTCCGCGCCCCGGGCGTCAGCGTCGGCATCGGAACGGATCGCTACTAAGCGATTTCAGCAAATCAGACTGAAAAGCCGCGGCAGAGTCCGCGGCTTTTCTACAGGCGGATGAGATCAGAATCTGCGGGAGGACGGGCGCGCAGCCTGATCTCAACCGAAGAGCTTGTTCAGCTCGCCCCCGGGATAGCCATTGGCCAGTTCGGTGAAGGTGCCCTGCTCGGCCATCTCCTTGGCCGCCCGGACGAAGCCGGCCCAGGCCACCCGCGCCAGCGAACCGCCGACGCTGATGCGGCGCACGCCGAGCTCGGCGGCCTGGCTCAATGACAGACCCGACGCGCCGATCAGCAGGTTCACAGGCTTGGGCGCCACCGCTTTGACGACAGCCGTGATCTCCTCGACCGTCTTGATCCCCGGAGCGTACAGACAATCCGCGCCGGCCTCGGCATAGGCCGCGAGGCGGTCGGTCACGAGCTTGAGGTCGGGCTTGCCCCAGAGAAACGCCTCGCAGCGGCCGGTCAGCAGCACGTCCCCACCGCTTGCATCGATCGCCTGACGTGCGGCGCGGATGCGCGTAACCGCCAGTTCGCGCGCGTAGAGCGGATCATCCTTGTCACCCGTGGAGTCCTCGATCGACAGACCGGCGACGCCGGTGGCGACCGCGCGCGTGACGTTGGCGGCCACGCCCTCGGGGGCATCGGCGAAGCCGCCCTCGAAATCGGCGTTGACGGGAATGTCGACCGCCGCGGACAGCGCCGCCAGATGCGCGAGCATCTCGTCGAGCGTCGTGCCGGTGTCGGCCTTGCCGATCGACCACGCGAAGCCGGCGCTGGTCGAGGCGACCGCGTTGAAGCCGAGATGTTGCAGCATTTTGGCCGTGCCGGCATCGAACGGGTTCGGCAGCACGAAGCAGCCGGCCTCGTGCAGCTTGCGAAAGGCCGCACGCTTGTCCGCCGTGTTGATCAACGTCATGTCATCCTCCCATGCATCCTCGCGTTGCGGCAGCATAGAGCCGCGATCATTGCGCCGCCACGACGTTGCGCAAGAATGTTCGCTCTTCGCCCAGAATGAGCTTGTGCTCCTCGGCCAGCGCAAAGTTCGCCCGGCCCTCGGCATCGCCGCGCAAGGCTGTACGATAGCGCTCGTAAGCTGCGAGACTGTCGAATGAAATCAGGCCGTAGGCGATGTCGTTGGTGCCTTCATGAGGCATGAAATAGCCGATCAGGTCGCCGCCGCAACGGGGGATGATCGACAGCCAGCGCCTGGCATAGGCCTCGAACACGTCGCGCTTGAACGGATCGATGCGATAGCGGATGAAGACGGTGATGGTCATGACAACCTCCGGTGAGTTCTGTATCGTCGACACTATCCGCTTGCCGGGCGAGAATGCTTCGGCTAGCATCGAAGTATGAAATCAGGTCCGGACATTGCGATGGTGGCGGCGCTGGTCGGCGATCCCGCCCGCGCCAACATGCTGACTGCGCTGCTCTCGGGCCGTGCGCTGACCGCGACCGAGCTCGCCCAGGAAGCGGGCGTGACGCCGCAGACGGCGAGCTCGCATCTTGCCAAGCTCGAAGGCGGCGGCCTGGTCGAGCCGGAGAAGCAGGGCCGCCACCGCTACTACCGGCTCGCCGATCCCGATGTCGCCGACGTGCTGGAGAAGCTCGCCGGCCTTGCCGCGCGCGCCGGCCACATGCGGGTGCGCACCGGGCCGAAGGAGCCGGAGCTGCGGCGAGCACGCATCTGCTACGACCATCTCGCCGGCGATCTCGGCGTGCAGATGCTCGACAGCATGACGAGGCAGAAGCTGGTCCGCCGGCGCAAGCAGGAGATCGTGCTGACCGAGGACGGCAAACATTTCCTGTCGCAGCATTTGCGGATCTCGCCGGAAATGCTGGCGCATCCGCGCCGGCCCGTGTGCAAGGCCTGCCTCGACTGGAGCGCGCGGCGGCATCATCTCGCCGGCACGCTCGGCGCAGCGTTGATGAAGCGCTTCACCGAGCTGAAATGGGCGGCGCGCGATGCCACCCCAGGCAGTCGCGTGGTCAATTTCAGCCGCGCCGGCGAAAAGCATTTCGCGGCGCTGTTCGGTCCGGCCGAAGACTGACGATCACGCGCTCTTTATCGCAGCGCGGCCCTCGTGCCTTGCGGCCAAGGCGAACGCGGGGCACGGCGTGACGGTTGACGACCATCTCGTCACGTCCGTCGTGGAGTGTTCATGTCGCGTTTCGCTGTCGCCTTCTGTGCCGCCCTGCTCGCCCTCGCCCCGACTGTCGCCCCGGCGGCGGAGGCACCGCGCGAGCCCTATGGCATCAATCTCGAAGGTTTCCCCTATCCGTATCCGGTCAGCCTGCTGCCCCTGGTCAATGACGGCGAGCAGCTGCGCATGGCCTATATGGATGTGGCGCCGGCGCAGCCGAACGGCCGCGTTGCCCTGCTGCTGCACGGCCGCAACTTCCCCTCGAGCTATTGGGCGCCCGTGATCAAGACACTGACCGACGCCGGCTTCCGCGTCGTGGTGCCCGACCAGGTCGGCTTCGGCAAATCATCCAAGCCTGCAGGCGAGCTGCATTTCGACACGCTGGCGCGCAACACCATGACGCTGCTCGATCACCTCGGCATCGCCAAGGCGGATATCGTCGCGCATTCGATGGGCGGCATGCTGGCCGTGCGCATCGCCCGCGCCTATCCCGACCGCGTCGCGCATCTCGTGCTGACCGCGCCGATCGGGCTCGAGGACTATCGCGTCTACGTGCCGCCGATCCCGTCGGAAAAGATCATCGAGAGTGAGGACCGGCTGACGGCGGACGGCTATCGCAAGCAGTTGGAGACCAACTACGCGCTGAAGCTGCCGCCGGAGCAGGTCACGCCGTTCATCGATGCACGCTTCAACCTGAAGCAAAGCGCCGACTATTCGCGCTGGCTGAAGAGCTTCGTCAGCTCCTATCAGATGATCTACCGCGAGCCGGTGGTGCACGAGATCCCGCTGCTGACGCAGCCGACGCTGTTCATCATGGGCGCGGACGATCACAACGCGCCGGGACGGCCCAACGCGCCCGAGGCCTTGAAAGCGAAGATGGGACAGAACGCCGAGCTGGCAAAGGGCCTGGCCAGCCGGATGGGCGATGCGCGCGCCGAGGTGGTCGCCAATGCCGGCCACCTCGTCTTCCTCGATGCGCCGCAGACGTACGACCGGCTGCTGCTGGACTTCCTCGGCAGGTGAAAGCAAACAATGAGCGACAGGGATCGCGCCACGCCGACCCCTGCCGTGTTGCGGTCACACGCCAGAAACTGCGCTTTCTCGCAATGCGGCTGCGCCGATCACCAATGGTGGCGGCGATGCCAATGGCGGTGCCAGTGCCGATGATGGTGGCGCCAGCCCCAATGACGGCGCCGCCAACCCCAATGCCGCCGGCGCCAGCCCCAATGGTGGCCATGACCATGGTGTCCGTGATGCCCCCAGCGAACCTGCTCCGGCGCGAGTCGGTCGGCCTCATCCTGCGAACCGACCGCGGGCTCGACGTGCTGATCCCTGGCTGAAGGCGCCGCCTCGTTCAGCGGGAATGGCGCGAGCGGCGCAGCGACCGCATCGGTGGTGCGGAGCACGGCGCCGGCCGCCGCCGCGCAGCCGAACCCCAATGCAAGCTTGAGGAAGTTCCGTCGTTCCATCGCACGCCTCCATGATGCACGAGCCAGGGCATGAAGGGAGTATTCGACCCATCACCTGAACGTGAGCTGAACTTAGTCGATCACAGCCAAATGGCGCGCACATGATACCATCGACACGTCGTCCCCGTGATCCGAAAGGGCTTCTTCCGGCGGCACCGAGCATGCGTCGACCGTCTGCGCCAGCACGACCTCGCGCGCATACGCGTCACACCCGGCCGATCGCGATTGAAGTCCGCGATCAGCCGCGACATCTCGCGCCGCCGATCGCGCGCTCCACCGCGGCGCCATCGTCGAGCGGCGCGGCTGACGGCGGTGCAGCGGCCGACGGGGTTGCAACGAGTGCGACGCTTGCGGCGACCATACACCCCAATGCCATAGCCACGTGCAGCAAGCCCCGACGTTCAATGTTGCCGACTACGATTCAGGACGACGCTTGTGAGTGAACGCTTGAATAGGCGGAGAACTACGCGTTCGGATGACCAGCACGTAACGATCGGACATGGCGCAGCAATAGTGATCCGGCCTCGGGAGACGCGTACGCGGTCCAGGTCGAGTATGGCTTGATCAGCCGCTGGCGAGCGGATTAGACTGAGCACCCGAATTGAAAAACGTTCAGAGCAAGCAGTGTTTTATCGTGCCATTACCTTGGTGTTGTTGAGCTCCCTAGCCTCAACCGTCGGCGCTCAGGCGCAGGGCGATCCAACACAGATTTTCAACGGCGTGTGGGTGGCAGTTAACCCGCCGGGACCGCACGTCGTGTTTAATACGATCAGCCTGGGTCAAAGAGAGGCTAGTTTGCCGATACTAGGCCAAGCCACGATAGGTCCATCCAATGGAGAAGACGGATCAAATTTCCGAATCTCGGGCCCAGGGTTCACCTGCTTCTACCTAATACTCACCACCAACCAGCGGACAAGAATGGTCTGGGAGCTGAAGAGCGGTGGGGACGTCTGTTTCAAGTCAGCTGCTTTCGAGCAAGCCGATAGCCCGGTACCGGTACCGGTACCAGTACCAGTACCGGCACCGACACCGTTACCGCCACCTCCACCGCCTCGCCCCCCCGTCTCTCCGAGCTTCTCCTGCTCCGCGCGCTTGAATGAGGCGGAACGAACTGTCTGTTCAGACAGCGGCCTAGCTCAGCTCGATCAAAATCTTGACGCTTTGTATACATCGGCTCAGGCTTACGCTCGCAGCAACGGTGACGCGGCCAGCTCTTCACGACTGGCTGCAACCGAGAAGAGTTGGTTGTCCAACGATCGAAATGCCTGTGCTACGAATATAACTTGCTTGGCGAGCGCCTATTCGAGGCGGATTTCCCAGTTGAAAGCCTGCTTATCTCGGCTTCGCAGTGGTGACGGCTGCTAACAGTTCCCTCGAACAACCGTATGATTGATCGGATCGGTCTCCATCGGCAAGTGCATTAGAAGCGGTGCTTTGGACCGGGGCCTCCATGCGAGCATTATCTTGCCTTCGAGCTGTCCTTCTCGCGAGCAGCCTTAGCAGTATCGCTCTGATACCGACCGCAGCATCACAGTCAGCGTCTGTGCCGCACTGCACATCGATCGCGAAGGTTATGCTGGACGTCGGCCACACGCCTGAGCAACCCGGAGCGACTAGCGCGCGCGGCGTGCCGGAGTTTGAGTTCAACCTCAACCTCGCTCGCAGGGTTTCATTGGAACTTGCAAGGTCGGGGTACCTTGTGAGCGTGCTGGTCGTACACGGCATAGGTCAAGAACAGCTACTCAACCGCGTCGCCCAGGCAAAACGCTATTCTCCAACTCTATTTATCTCCATTCATCACGATTCAGTTCAGCCGCTATTCATCCATGAATGGAGCTTCGCCGGACGAGCAAACCATTACAGCGACGAATTTTCCGGCTTTTCGATCTTCCTGTCTGAGCTCACTCCCAAGTTTGCCGAAAGCTTAGCGGCTGCCCAGATTTTGGCAGATGAACTGATCAGGCAAGGACTGCGGCCTTCGTTGCACCATGCGATGAAGATTCCCGGTGAAGGGCGAAAACTCATTGATCGGCAGCGCGGGATCTATCTGAATGATCGGTTAGCCGTGCTGAAGGAAGCTTTCTATCCGGCTCTGCTCCTTGAGGCGGGCGTGATCGTCAACCGAGCGGACGAAATCAATCTTCAAACGGAGACAATGCAGGCTCAAATAGCGCAAGCAATCACTCAAACCGTCAGCAGACGTTTTTGCGGGACCAATGGATCAAAAGCCCCGCCGGGACTGCTCGATGGACACGATTCAGAACGGAAGTAGCCCCAGTCGCTTAGGGCTCCACCCGCCGGTAATCGCCTGCCGCGGCTCTACAGGCCACGTCCGGCCCACCTGTACGGAACGAGAGATTTAGTCCTTCACCGGCAAAAGCATACCGGTAGGCACACCTAAAGCGCGGCCCGACTAGGCAAATATTCGCGCCGCCATCGGCACACCTCTCGACCGATCCGACTCCGTTGAAAACGGTTGCCGCCCCGGAAAACGAAATGTTCAAATCACCATTTGACAGAAAGCGAATATTGTCTCCGGATCCACTCTTGAGCCAGTTGCCGAGCAACCGACCATCGAGAAGGCCTTGAGTTTGCGCTTGGGCTTGAGGCAGGAAAAAGGCTGCGCAGAGGCCGGCCATCAGAAGCTTCGAACAGAAATCACTCTTCCATACCCTAACTATCAACATACTATCCCCCTCTGCCCTTCTTCCGTGCTCAGTCCGGGCCTCGTCAAAACACTGGAAATCCTAATGCAGTGGTTGTAGCCTTGGCAATGCCGCGCATACGGCTTTTTGACCTTAGTATATTAACCTGAAGGGGAAGCGCAATGCGCTGTTTTTTGATAGCTCTTGGGTACCTTCTTGTTTTTGCAACCGCTAACGCTCGGGCGGACGCGCTGGACATTTTCAACGGCGTTTGGGTTTCGGTTAATCCGCCCGGTCCGCACTTCATCTTCAACAAGGTGGGCCTCAACTCTCGTGAAGCCAGCCTTCCTGTCTTAGGACAGGCGGCCATCCGGGTGTCAAACGGCGAGAACGGGTCGAACTTCCTAGTCTCCGGCGAGGGCTTTTCGTGTCAATACTTCGTCGGCAAGATAAACAATAGCGAGATGACCTGGGAACTCAAAGGTGGCTCATCGGTGTGTTTCCCATCTGCGCATTTCAAGAAAGATCCTCCCTAGCGCGGAGCAGTGAGCGATGCGCGTTCCCGTCTTTCTCGTTGCCGGGGTGACGAGCGTATCATTGGCTTTCTCGACAAATGCGCTCGCCGACGATGCCTTACAAATGTTCGACGGCGTGTGGGTTTCGATCAGTCCGCCTGGACCGCACATCGTCTTCAACAAGATTGGTCAGACGCGCGAAGCTAGCTTACCCAATCTCGGTCAGGCCTCCATCACGAGCTCAAGGGGCGAGAGCGGATCGAACTATCAGATCGCTGGCGCTGGATTTACCTGTTACTACCTCATTCTTACTACGAATGCTCAAGCCAAGATGGTATGGGAGTTGAAGAGTGGCTCAAGCCCTTGCTTCGCAAATGCCGTCTTTGAAAGGGCCGACTCTGAAAATGAGAAGGCCAACTCGAGTGCCCGACCTGCAACGGCGATGGCACCCGCTGCTCTTCAGGCGCCCAACGCAGCTTTAGCACCCAGCCCTACGCAGCCGAACCCGCCCTCAGAAGGGGGCCGCAGGTGCGGCTACTACGCGATAGCATATTGTTCCGAAGATCTGAGTGTCGCCCGCGGAATCAGCGGTGCGCTTCAAGCACAACTCATCGACACAAATGCTCGTAATTACTATCCTAACTTCCGCGCCGGCTGGTACTGTGTCGGAGTCGGCCCGCTGAACAGGGACACAGCCCAGAGCGCCGCACAAGGATACAAGCAGCGCGGCTATCCAACAGCATACTTTAAGAATAGCTGCTGAAGCGCGCCTAACTTTGGTGCCGATCGTCCAGCTTGGGCCGCCCTGACCATTGTCCAGGCATTCCTAATAGCACCCGGATACGCTCTATTCGACTTCAGACCCGAAGGAATGGCCATGGGGAAGCAGCTCGTTTTGTTACTCGCCCTCGCTGCAACGCTTTCGAATTGCAGCGCGACCGGTACCGAGCGGTCCTTTGCTGACCGAAACCCCGATGTTCAGGGCGTGCAGCCGGAGATCGTGTCGCGCGAACAATGGGGAGCGAAACCGGCAAATGGTGGAATGACAGCCCAGACTGTCATTGGCATAATTATACATCATACGGGCGTTCGCAGTAACAACTCGACAAGCATCGAGGCGAAGATGCGCGGCTTGCAGGCATTCTCGCAATCGCCAGGTCGAGTCTCACCATCAAAGTCAAAACCATCCTGGCCCGATGTACCTTATCATTTCTACATCGACGCAAGGGGCTCCATCGCTGAGGGACGGGATGTAAGGTTCGCCGGTGACACTAATACGGGCTACGATCCTAGAGGTTACATTCAGATTGCTGTCGAGGGTGACTTCGAACATGAAGTGGTACGCCCAGGGCAAAGAGAAGCATTGCGAGGCCTATTAAAGTGGCTCTTAATTCGTTGGAATCTTCCAACGTCCAGCGTCACCATCCACAAACTTCATGCCCCTACCGACTGTCCCGGGCGGAACTTGATACCCGAAATTGAAGCAATCCTGAAGGAGATATAGACCGGTTGACGATTTTGCTGGCGGGCCTCGACCGCGTGAGATCATCATTTCCGAAAGCGCCGAGAGCATCCAGCACGCCGTACGAGCGAGACAATTGCTAGGTTGTTGAACACCTGCTCGGCCATTGCGCGGATGCTGAAGGAAATTCATCTCCGATTGCGAGCATTTGGTGGCCACTCGCGAATTGATGGCTACCGCAGCTCGATGAGAATGCACCCAAAGTCAAGAATCAACTGGAAATCCGTCCGCCAGTACGAAGCTTTCGCGCGTCCGCGTCACGTCGGGCCAGTCGCGATTGAAGTCGGCGATCAGGCGCTTCATCTCGTCGCCGCCGACGGCGCGCTCCATCGCATCGATGGCATCGAACTGATACATCGCCTGATGCACCGCCGGGTCAGCGAGGCTCCAGACCCGCCACGCCTTGCGCACGCCAAAACTCCTGATCGCGTCGGGCAGATGAACGTCGCGATACCAGCGATCGAACTCATCGCGCCGGGCGGGATCAGGCAGGGTCGCGCGAACGACGAAAATGGCTGACGGCATCGAGTTTCCTCCGGACCATGTTGGTGTTGTCGCTGAGTCTACCTGCAATCGGCCGCTCAGCGAAACCCTGCGGCCAGGCCAACCACCTGCCCGTCGAGCCCGTTGAAGCCGTGATGGCCGCGCGCCTGACAGGGATCCCCCGCCTCCGCGCCGCCCGACAGCCACTTCACCCGCGCGCGGCCGCTCGACCATCTGATGAATGGATCGACGCCCGCCGGCAGCGTGAACTTGCAGCCGTCACTGGTGTGATGAATGACCAGCGTCCGCGGCAAGGCGGAGGGCGAGCCAAGGATCGACATCACGTTCGAGGAGCTGCCGGACTCCGGGCTGAGGAAGCCCGAAGTCAGCACCAGCGCATCCGGCCGGGCACCGCGGGCAATGCCTTCCGCGGCGCGCAACGTGCCGCGGCTGGTCCCGATCACCGTCACCGGCCGCTTGATCGCGGCCATGTAGTCCACCGCGGCCTTCAAATCGGTGCTGGCGTCCGCGACCATGACGGCGAGCCCGCGGGCGGCATAGGCGTTGCGCGTGCGCACCAGCTGGTTGCCGAGCAGGCCGTGAATGTCGCCGCGATCGCCGACATTGATGGCGCCGTCGCCGCCGGGCAGCAGGATCACGCTGGCGCGCACCGAGGCCGGCCTGATCAGGGCGACGCGGGAGCCGCCGATCGTCACGGTCTCATCGGCGCCGGCGGCTTGAGCGGCGGCGGCCGATATCATCAGCGCCATGCAGATGCGCACGATCAAAAAACGCGACCTCGCCGTCGTCTCGATCATTGGAGCCTCCCCGCGCCGACTCGCGCGATGACGGGAGACTATCAGAATCAACGAGGCCCGGAGTGCCTAGGAGTCCGGGCCTCGTCACCTCGCGACCTCGCGCGAGCGAGGCCGGTCGGTATTTGATGAAATCTAGCGCCGGTTCACACGGGTCGCATTGAGCTGGCTCAAAACGTCAGTAGCAGCGGGTGATCGTGACGGAGTGATCGCCGCCGCGGCGTCCCGGCACCGTCACGGTCTGCATCGGGCAGCTCGACACATAGGGGCGATCCGACGGCACGACGTTCGGCGGAAAGCGGTGGACCCAGTCCCACGGGACGTCGTAGGTATAGGTGTAGCGCACATCGGCCGATGTGTGCTCGGGGATCTGCTGCGGCACGGGCTCGCCATAGCCGCCATAGGCGAACGCGCCGGCAGCCGGCAGATAGGAACGATAACCGCGGTGGTGGTGACGGACGAAGGGCCGCACGCCAGGCGCCGGCGGGACGACTTGGCTTGCCCCCGCCTGACCGGCGGCCACGGGCGCAGCCACGGCAACGCCAGACCGGGCCGACGCGGCCTCGGAGGAGAACACCAGCGCGGCGGCTGCCGCGCAGACGACCAGAACTCTGGAATTCCGATATGCCGATGTTCTAACAGCCATGATACGCGACCCTACTCTTCTGACCCATCAGCGATCGACAAAGGCTAGGCCAGCGGCCCAGTTCCCGCAAACCCTTCGTTAAAGGTTAGTTAAGCCGTAAGCTTAACGCCAGGGGCGAAAACGGCGCAGATTGCCGCGCCGATCCGGCGGCAGCGCGCGGCGGCCGCCAGACTTCGTCAAATACGACGGCGACCCGCCGGTGCGCCGCCCTCCCTGCTCTTCAACCGCCGCTCACAACGGCAGATTGTCGTGCTTCTTGGCCGGCATCTCCATCTTCTTGTCACGCAGCATGGCGAGCGCACGGGCGATGCGGCGGCGGGTGGAGTGCGGCATGATGACGTCGTCGATGTATCCGCGCTCGGCAGCGATGAACGGCGACAGGAAGCGGTCCTCGTATTCCTTGGTGCGCGCGGCGATCTTCTCCGGATCCGCCATGTCGGCGCGGAAGATGATCTCGACGGCGCCCTTGGCGCCCATCACCGCAATCTGCGCCGTCGGCCAGGCGTAGTTCATGTCGGCGCCGATCTCCTTCGAGGCCATGACGTCGAAGGCGCCGCCATAGGCCTTGCGGGTGATCACGGTGACGAGCGGCACCGTGCATTGCGAGTACGCGAACAACAGCTTGGCGCCATGCTTGATCAGGCCGCCATATTCCTGCGCGGTGCCCGGCAGGAAGCCCGGCACGTCGACGAAGGTGACGATCGGGATGTTGAAGGCGTCGCAGAAGCGGACGAAGCGCGCGGCCTTGCGCGAGGCGTCGCTGTCGAGCACGCCGGCCAGCACCATCGGCTGGTTGGCGACGAAGCCCACGGTGCGACCGGCAATGCGACCGAAGCCGGTGACGATGTTCTTGGCGAAGCCTTCCGCGATCTCGAAGAAGTCGCCCTCGTCGACGACCTTCAGGATCAGCTCCTTCATGTCGTAGGGCTTGTTCGGATTGTCCGGGATCAGCGTGTCGAGCGACATGTCGACGCGCTCGATGTCGTCGAAGCTCGGCCATTCCGGCACGCCGTCGGAGTTGTTCGACGGCAGGAAGTCGATGAGGCGCCGCATTTGCAGCAGGGTCTCGACGTCGTTGTCGAAGGCGCCGTCGGCGATCGAGGAGCGCGTCGCATGCACCGAGGCGCCGCCGAGCTCCTCCGCGGTCACGACCTCGTTGGTGACGGTCTTCACGACATCCGGGCCGGTCACGAACATGTAGCTGGTGTTCTTCACCATGAAGATGAAGTCGGTCATCGCCGGCGAATACACGTCGCCCCCGGCGCACGGGCCCATGATCACCGAGATCTGCGGGATCACGCCGGACGCCAGCACGTTGCGGCGGAACACGTAGGAATAGCCCGCGAGCGCCGCGACGCCCTCCTGGATGCGGGCGCCGCCGGCGTCATAGAGGCCGATGATCGGCGCCCTCGCCTTCATCGCCATGTCCTGCAGCTTGGTGATCTTCAGCGCGTGGGTCTCGGACAAAGAGCCGCCGAACACGGTGAAGTCCTTGGCGAACACAAAAGTCTTGCGGCCGTTGACGGTGCCCCAGCCGGTGACGACGCCATCGCCCGGGACCTTGGTCTTCTCCATGCCGAACTCGGTCGAACGGTGCTCGACGAACATGTCGAACTCCTCGAACGAGCCCTTGTCGAGCAGCAGCTCGATGCGCTCCCGCGCCGTCAGCTTGCCGCGTGCGTGCTGCGCCTCGATGCGCTTCTCGCCGCCGCCGAGCTTGGCGCCTTTGCGCCGCTCCTCGAGGGTGTCCAGGATGTCCTTCATGCGCTTCCCGCCCGTTCCCGATGTCGTGACTGTTGGCGGCCTTCTATCACGGCTATTTCGGAGCCGGAAAGCCGCTTTCGGCCGTGCCGCCCCTCCTCCCACAGTTCGGAATTGGAAGCAGAATCATGGATATGGCCGCTCAACCGGATCTGGTCACTGAGCCTGCCGGCACATCCCATGGCGCCGTCCATGGCGGCCCGCGCCTGCTGCTGCGGCTCGAAGGGCTGGCGCTGGCCGCCGGCGCAGCCGCCTTCTATGCCCACCAGGGCGGGTCGTGGTGGCTGTTCGCGGCGCTGTTTCTGGCCCCGGACACCAGCTTCGCGGCCTATCTCGGCGGACCGCGCGTCGGCGCGGTCGTCTACAATGCCGTCCACAGCACGCTGGCGCCCGCCGCCCTGCTCGCCCTCGGACTCCTGGCCGGACAACCGCTGGTCACGGCGATCGCGACCGTCTGGCTTGCCCATATCGGCGTCGACCGCCTCGCCGGCTACGGTTTGAAATATGCCGACGGCTTCGGCTTCACCCATCTCGGCCGGATCGGCCGGGCCGCGGCCTGATCGGACGGCGCGTCCCCTGCACGCCCCGGATCAGTGCGCGGCCGACGGCAGCTCCCGGTTCGGCGTCGCCGCGGCCGGCTTGTCGCGGGTGAAGAACCGGATCACCACGACGAAGAACACCGGTACCCAGAGCACCGCGAGGAAGGTCGCCGTGATCATGCCGCCGAGCACGCCCGTGCCCAGCGCCTGCTGGCTCGCGCCACTCGCCCCCGTGGCGATCACCAGCGGCACGACACCGAGGATGAAGGCCAGCGACGTCATGATGATCGGCCGGAAACGCAGCTCGCAGGCGGTGACGGTGGCCTCGATCAGGGGCATCCCGCGCGCCCGCAGGTCCTTGGCGAACTCGATGATCAGGATCGCGTTCTTCGCCGACAGGCCGATGATGGTGATGACGCCGACGGTGAAATAGACGTCGTTCGGCAGGCCGCGCAGCCAGGCCGCGGCGACCGAGCCGATCAGGCCGAGCGGCACGGCGAGCATGACCGCGAACGGGATCGCCCAGCTCTCGTACAGCGCGGCGAGGCAGAGGAAGACGAACAGGATCGACAGCCCGAGCAGGAACGCGGCCTGCGATCCCGCAAGCTTCTCCTGCAGCGACTGGCCGGTCCAGGCGTAGCCGAAGCCCTTCGGCAAGGTGCCCATCAGCCGCTCCATCTCGGCGATCGCGTCGCCGGAGGTGTAGCCCGGCTTGGGATTGCCGGTGATGCGGACCGACGGGTAGCCGTCGAAGCCGACGACCTGGGTCGGCCCGACCACCCATGACAGGCGGGCGAAGGAGGAGAACGGCACCATCTCGCCGGCCGTGTTGCGCACGCTGTAGGTCAGCAGGTCCTCCGGCTTGAGGCGCTTGTCCTCATTGGCTTGCACGATCACGCGCTGCATGCGGCCGAGATTGAGGAAGTCGTTGATGTAGCTCGAGCCGAGGCTCGTCGACAGCGCGCCGTTGATGGCCGCGAAGGTGACGCCGAGCGCGGCCGCCTTGGCACGGTCGATCTCGAGACGGACCGAGGGCGCCGGCGGCAGCCCCTCGACGCTCAGCTTGCCGAGCACGGGCGAGTTCGCCGCGGCCGCAAACAGCGTATCCTTGGCCGCCATCAGCGCATCATAGCCGCGCTGCGAGCGATCCTGCAGGCGGAAACTGAAGCCGGAGGTGTTGCCGAGATTGTCGATCGGCGGCGGCGCCAGCACCGACACCTCGGCATCACGGATTTTCGCGAACTGCGGATTGAGCTTGGCGATCAGGGCGTCCGCGCTCTGGGCCTTGTTGCGCTCCGACCAGTCCTTCAGCGTCACGAAGGCCTGCGCGGTGTTGGCGCCCTGGCCGTAGAAGCTGAAGCCGGCGACGAACGACACCGTGTCGATGCCGGGCGTCGCGACCAGCTTCTCGTTGACCTCCTGCAAGATGTCGAGGGTCCGGTTGGCGCTGGCATCGGCGGGCGCCAGCACGTCGACCATGACGAAGCCCTGGTCGTCCACCGGCAGGAAGCCGCCGGGCATGCGCCAGAACGAATAGCCGAGCCCCGCCAGGATCAGTGCATAAACGATCATGAAGCGTCCGGCGCGCGCCACGATCCAGCGCGTCGCCTGGCTGTAGCGGTTGGTCGCCGCGGCAAAGCGGCGGTTGAACCAGCCGAAGAAGCCGCGTGCGGCGTGGCCGTGCCCCTTCTCGATCGGCTTCAGCAGGGTCGCGCACAGCGCGGGCGTCAGCGACAGCGCGAGGAACGCCGAAAAGCCGATTGACACCACCATGGCGGCGGAGAACTGCTGATACATGATGCCGACCGAGCCCGGGAAGAAGGCCATCGGCACGAACACGGCCATCAGCACCAGCGTGATGCCGATCACCGCGCCGGTGATCTGATCCATCGCCTTGTCGGTCGCCTCGCGCGGCGGCAGCCCCTCTTCCGCCATGATGCGTTCGACGTTCTCGACCACGACGATGGCGTCGTCCACGAGGATGCCGATCGCGAGCACCATGCCGAACATCGTCAGCACGTTGATGGAGAACCCGAGCGCGAGCAGCACGCCGCAGGTGCCGAGCAGTGCGATCGGCACCACGATGGTCGGGATCAACGTGTAGCGGATGTTCTGCAGAAACAGGAACATCACCAGGAACACCAGCACGACGGCCTCGCCCAGCGTCATCAGCACCTTCTTGACGGAGGCCGCGATCACCGGGGTCACGTCGTAGGAGACTTCGTACTTCACGCCCGGGGGAAAGAACGCGGCAAGCTCCTCCATCCGCGCCTTGACTGCCTTGGAGGTGGCGAGCGCATTGCCGGCCGGCGCCAGTTGCACCGCGACCGAGGCGGCCGGCTTCCCGTTGAGCCAGGACGAGAACGCATAAGAGAGACCGCCGACCTCGATGCGCGCGACGTCCGCAAGCCGCACGGCCGAGCCATTCAGGTTGGCGCGCAGCACAATGTTGCCGAACTCCTCCGGCGACTCGAGCTGGCCCTTCACCAGCACGGTGTTCTGCACCCGCTGGCGGGTCGGCGACGGCTGCACGCCGAGCTGGCCGGAGGCGACCTGCGCGTTCTGCGCCGCGATCGCCTGATCGACGTCCTGCGGCGTGAGACCGAGGCCGAGCAGCTTGTCGGGATCGAGCCAGATGCGCATCGCGCGCTCGGTGGCGAACAGCCGCGCACGGCCGACGCCGGGCAGCCGGCGCAGCTCGGGCAGCACGTAGCGCGTCGCGACGTCGCCGAGCCCGATCTCGTCGAGACTGCCGTCGGTCGAGGTCAAGGTGACGAATTGCAGGATGGCGCTGCTCGCCTCGAGAATGACGATGCCCTGCTGCCGCACCGCCTCGGGCAGGCGCGGCTCGATGCGCTTGATGCGGTTCTGGACGTCGACGGAGGCGAGGTCGATGTCGGTCCCCGGCTTGAACGAAGCGAGGATCTCGACCTCGCCGGTGGTGTCGCTGGTCGATTCGTAGTTCAGGATGCCGGCGGCGCCGTTCAGCTCCTCCTCGATCAGGCGCGTGACACTGTAATACAGGTTCTCGGTCGACGCGCCGGGATAGGCGGTCGAAATCGAGATCGAGGGCGGCGCGATGATCGGATACTGCGCGACGGGCAGGAACGGAATCGACAGCACGCCGGCCAGGCAGATGAAGATCGCCACGACCCAGGCAAAGATCGGACGTGCGATGAAGAAGCGCGACATGACAACCTCCGGGCCGTGACTGCGTCAGTTCGAGGCGGACGGCTTGTCGGAGCCGGAAACCTTCCAGGGCACGGCTGTGACGGCACTGCCGGGCGCCACCTTCTGGACGCCGTCGACGACGACGCGCCAGCCGGGCTTGAGGCCATCCTCGATCAGGACGCCGGAGGCGAGCGTGCGCCCGGCACGTACCGGCTGAAGGGTGGCGCGGCCTTCGTCATTGACGACATAGACGGCGCTGCTGCCCGACGTCGTGCGCTGCACAGCCTGCGCCGGGACCACGATGCCGTTGGTATCGATCGCCTCCTCGATCTGCACCCGGACATACATACCGGGCAGCAGCTCGCCTTCGGGATTCGGAAACTCGCCGCGCAACGTCACCTTGGCGGTGCCCGGATCGACGCTGACGTCGGAGAACAGCAGGCGCCCTGCATGCTTGTAGATTGAGCCGTCGTCCAACACGAGGCGGACGCGCGCCGCGTCAGGCGCAACGCTCTTCAGCCGCCCTTCCGCGAGATCGCGCCGCAGTTCGTTCAGCTCGGCAACCGACTGGGTGAAGTCGGCATAGACCGGATCGAGCTGCTGGATGGTGGCGAGATGAGTCGTCTCGTTGGGATTGACCAGCGCGCCTTCGGTGACCAGCGCACGGCCGATGCGGCCGCTGATCGGCGCGCGCACCGTCGCCCAATCAAGATTGAGCTGCGCCTGCGCGACCGCGGCCTTCTGGGCCGCAACGTCGGCCTCGGCCTGGCGCTCGGAGGCAACCGCGAGCTCGTACTGCGCCTGGGACGTGGCCTGGCCGGTCAACAAGGTCTTGAGGCGGTCTTCCTGGCGATCGGCCTGATAGAGCACGGCCTCCGCCTTGGCGAGCGCAGCGCGAGCCTTGTCGAGCTCGACTTGGAACGGCGCCGGATCGATCCGGTACAGCACGGCGCCTGCCTCGACGAGCGCACCCTGCTCGAAGCTGCGCTCGACCACGATGCCGCTGACGCGCGGCCGCACCTCGGCGATCCGCATCGACGTGATCCGCCCCGGCAGGTTCTTGGTCAACGTCACCGGCGCCGCTTCGACCGTGATCACGCCGACCTCGGGCGGGCTCGACGCTTGGGAGGCACCGGAGCCGTCACGGTCGCTGCATGCTGCAAGCGTGAGAAACGAGACCGCACAGATCGTCGCGCCCGCCGAACGGATCAATTGCTCTCTCAGCATGAAGTCCATCTTGTTACGTCGCCGGCGCGCATGGATGCTGGACGATTATCGAGGACATCGGATCGCCGAGGATCCGCCGCCCGTCTTCCAGATCGTCGCTCACCAACTCGGCGCGTCGTATGCCACCGTCGCGAGCCGGCGAACGTTCGTGCGCTCCTCATAGGCGAACTGATAGCTGCAATCCAGAATTTTTCCGCAACATGCGGCGACTGCGACAACTGCGCACCATGTATCATCGCAGAAGTCTGCAAGGATGCTGGGCGATATGTCGCGCTTTGCTTCCCGGGCGTTGATGCGGAGTCCGAAAGGCACGAAGAATCCGCAACGACACCGAAAGGATAATGGATCACCCGCAAGTCGGATCACGCGACGCTGACGGTCGATGATCGCCTCGTCCTGATCACGTTACCGGGCGCAGAGGCCGCGATCGCCAAACGGTCGCACGAGCGCCGCGTGATCAGCATACCGCTCTCCGCCGGGCTGCCCGCCCGAGCAACGCACATGCCCCCTCGATCCGTTGTCCACCATGCATCTCACGGGATGGTTTGACAGCGCCATGATCGCTCGTTCTACTTGGTTGCAAAGCCGCGCCACAAGCGGCGAGCCAGGAGGACGGTCATGGAGCGACACCATGGTAGCGCGCCGTTGGCGCTTGCCGCGCGCGCCTGTTTCTGTCTCAGACGCGTATCGCAGACCACCGCTGGACCAGCGCGGCGTTCGGCAGCAACGGCGGTGGTCATGATGCTGCTCGCTGCACTCGGTCCTGGGCTCGGCGGCAGCGCGAGCGCGCAAGGCATCACCAAGGACGTGCCGGCCCGGGTCGAGATGTATCCGATCCCCTCGCTCACGCTATCTGACCGGCAGTTCCTCTCCGGCGACGACGGCGGCAAGCCGGTCACCGTCGTCGGCGAAATGCGCGTGGCGCAGGGCAGCGGCAGGCTGCCGGTGGTGGTGCTGATGCACGGCTCGGGCGGCGTCGGCGCCAACATCGCAGCCTGGAGCCGCACCTTCAATGCAATGGGGATCTCGACCTTCGCGATCGACGGCTTCACCGGGCGCGGCATCACCGCGACCAGCACCAACCAGGCCCAGCTCGGCCGGCTGAACCTGATCATGGACATCTATCGTGCGCTGGACGTGCTGGCGAAGCATCCGCGCGTCGATCCCGAGCGCATCGTGCTGATGGGCTTTTCACGCGGCGGACAGGCGGCGCTGTATGCGAGCCTCCAGCGCTTCCACAAGCGCTGGAACAATTCCGGGCTGCAATTTGCCGCCTACATCCCGTTCTATCCGGACTGCTCGACGACCTACCTCGGTGAGACCGACGTCGTGGCGCGGCCGATCCGGATCTTTCACGGCGGACCGGACGACTACAATCCGGTGCGGACCTGCAAGGCCTATGTCGAGCGGCTGAAGGCAGCGGGCCGCGACGTCGCGCTGACCGAATATCCGGACTCGCCGCACGGCTTCGATCTCGGCCTGCTCGGCGCCAACATGCTCGCCGTCGCGCCGAAGGCGCAGACCGTGCGCAACTGCCACATCAAGGAGAGCGACGGCGGGATGCTGATCAATGCCGACACGCAGCAGCCCTTCACCTATCAGGACGCCTGCGTCGAGTTCGATCCGCATGTCGGTGGCAACCCCGCCACCGCGGAGGCCGCCCGCCAGGCGGTGACGGATTTCCTGCGCGCACTGTTCAAACTGTCGTGAGCAAAAATAGAACGATTTGGATCAATTCTTGAGGTGACAGGTCGAACGCATCGGGTCTTGCTGCGTTGTCGCTCACTTTTCGACGATGAAACGGAGCCCGATGATGCGCGCCTCTCGCCTTGCGATCCCAACTTTGCTGACCGCCCTCGCCTTGGGCGGCGCGGCCCATGCGGCGCCTGCCGCGCCGTTCCGGGGGCTGGAGGGCTCCTGGACCGGCGGCGGCGTGATCAGCATGTCCGACGGCAACCAGGAGCGGCTGCGCTGCCGCGCGGCCTATGACGTCGGCGGCGCCGGCGAGCAGCTCCGGCTCAACATCCGCTGCGCGAGCGACAGCTACAACATCGACCTCTCCAGCGACGTCGCCTATCGCGGCGGCGAGATCTCGGGGCAATGGAGCGAATCGAGCCACAACGCATCCGGCACGATCGAGGGCCGCGCGGTCGGCAACCGCATCGAAGCCCAGGCGCGTGGGCAGACGTTTTCCGCCGGGCTGTCGCTGACGACGCAGGGACGCCGACAGACCGTGTCGATCCGCCCGGCAGGCACGGAGATCAGGGGCGTCGACCTGGAGCTGGCGCGGAGATAGGCCACCAACAACTCCGCGTCATTGCGCGCGAAGCGGCGAAGCAAAGCGATCCAGAATCCCTCGATGACTCTGGATTGCTTCGTCGCTTCGCTCCTCGCAATGACGACAGTGTCCTGGTCCTTGAGGAACTCACGTTCGCTGATCCCGGATATCGCTGCGCTCATCCGGGCTACGCCACGACATCACGGCAGTTCGATTCACATCGCGCCGATGTCTTTCAGGCACGCCTGCGTCAGCGTCATCCGAGCCTCGACGTGGCGCGGCTCCGGGCAGTCCATGTTGAGCGCGAACACGGTCGGCTGATCGCCCTTGTCGACCCAGCCGACCATCCAGCCGAGCGACCCCTGCTCCTTGCCGAGCAGTCCGGACTTGAAGTGAATGACGGCATCGCCGACCTTGGTCACGGGGATGATGTCGCGGGTCAGATCCTGGCTGCGCTTGGAGACCTGAAGCGCGCCACGCCTGAGGCGATCGATGAAATCGACCTGCTCGACGGGATCGATGCGAAGCGCGCCGGTCAGCCAGAACTGGTCGATGCCGCCGCCGATGTCGTGATTGCCGTAGTCGAGCTCCTCGAGATATGTCTGCATCCGCTCAGCGCCGATGCGGCGCGCGATCTCCTGATAGACCGGCACGGCGGAGACCGCGATCGCGCTGCGCAAGGTGTGGTCCTTGTTCCAGGCCTCGATCGATCTCGAGACGCCATCCCACTTGAACACGTCCTTGTCGGGATCCTCGACGACGCCCGTCTCCAGCGCGATCAGCGAGTTCGCGATCTTGAAGGTCGAGGCCGGCAGCCTTGCCTCGCCGGAGCGATCGGTGTCGCTGGCGATGACGAGATATTCCTCGACCTTGTAGGCCAGGAAAGTCCCCTTGGTGCCTTCGTCGGTGAAGCGCTTGGCGAGATCGCCGCGGATCTCGTTGCGCGGCGGCGCGACATGCGCGAATGAACGTGCGGGCAGCAGGCTGGCGCCGGTCATCAGGGCGAGCACGTGGCGGCGGCTCATCATGGGCATCGCGAATTTCTCCGTCGTCGTCGGCTCCTCCCTATCACAGGGCGGTGACGACCGACGCATGACGGAGATCACAAATGCGGCGCGCTCAGCGCATCGGCCGCGACAGGTTGAGCACGAACACCAGCACCTCGGCGACGGCCTTGTAGAGCTCCTCCGGGATCTCGTCGCCGAGCTCGACATTGGAGAGCGCGCCGGCCAGCACCTCGTTCTCCTCGATCGGGATGTCGTGCGCCTTCGCGACCTCGATGATCTTGGCGCCGATCGTGCCCTTGCCCTTGGCGACGACGCGCGGCGCGCCCTGGCCCTTGTCATAGTGCAAGGCGACGGCGAGCTGGGTCTTGTTGGCGGCCTTCACCTCGATGCTCATAGCGCGCGATCCAGGAAATGGCCGGCCCTGGGCGGCATCGCCGCCGGCGGCGAGCCGTCCTGCACCACGAGATCGCCCGGCGAGAGCTCGGCACGGCTGAGGGCCTGGCTCAGTTCGGAGAGACCGGCGCGCAAGCGCGCGGCGGTGACCGGACGCTCGGCCCACATCCGCACGGAGGTGCGCTCGGCGCTGAAGCTGATCATCGCATGCACCGGGCCGGCCGGCTCGACGTCGAGCGAGAAGCGCGCCCGCCAGACGCGCTTGGCGGCGTCCGGCGATTGCGTGCCGCCGTCGCGCGAGATCTCGAACTGCGCCATGGCCGTGCCCTGCGGGGTAGCGAAGGGAATCTCGAAGTTCCAGCGCGGCGGCGCGGGATCGGTGCGCGCGGTCGAGGCGTCCGGGCGATCCGGCAGCGACGCCACCTGCAGCAGGGTCTGGCGCGACAGCGCCTGGTCGGTCTCGTCGAGCAGGCGGTGCGCGATCGCCGGCAGCGGCGTGTCCGGGCCGAGCGTCGGCGTCGCCACGGCCTGCGGCATCGGTGCAGCCCCGCGGAACGGCGGCGGCGGCGTGTTGGTGCGCACGACCATATCGGCGCGGCCATTGGCGTTGCGTCCGGGAACGAGGCCGGCGGCGCGCGGAATCTGCTGCTGCGCTTCCTGCAGCACGGCCAGCACCGTGCCGGGCGTGAGCGACTGCGCCTTGGCGCCCGTCAGGGCCTCGATCAGCGCCGAGCCGGTGAAGCCGGCAGACGCGGCGTCGGGCCGCCCCATTCCCGTGGCCCAGGGCTGGGGCGGCAGCTCGATCTCGATGTCGGGCACCAGCGAGGGTGCGCCGCTCTGTTGCTGCGCGGCGGCGGCGCGGCCGGCCTCGGACAGCACCGAGGCGTAGGAGCCACCGGGCGACGGCTGCGTCGACGCCGCCATGCCGGGCTCGGCGGTCTGCAGCACCGTCGCCAGCGTCTGGCGCAGCACGATCAGCGCCGCCTTCAGGTCGGGCGTGCCGGCACCGGCGGCGCCATTGGCGAGCGAGGATTCCAGGAACAGGCCGGAATGCTGTACGGCGTTCTGCACATCCTCCGCGGTCAGCGCCGGCGATAGCTGGGTCTGTTGCGCCAGCACCTGGGCCACGGCGGCGCGCAAGGCCGGTGGAAGGTTCGGCGAGTCGGCGACGGCCTGGAGATCGGCGAACAATTGGCCCTGGCTGCCCTGACGGGTCGCCGCCTCCTCGCTGGCAATCGACAATGCGAGCCGCTCCATCCCGGTCAGCGGATCCGGCGGCGGAGGCAGCCCCGGCGCCAGCCGGCCGGTGACGTCGACGACGGTGGCGGCCGGCGTCGGGGTGCCGGTGGTGCCAGCGGCAGCGCTGCCGCCCTGCCCGACGATGGCGAGCTGCAGCCCTTGCGCGGTCTGCGACACGGCGACCTGCACCGTCTGGCCGGCCTGCAGCGGCAGCTCGCTCGCGAGCTCCATCGACAGGTTTCCGATCGCGACTTGGACCAGATTCTCGGCGAGCACCTGCTGCACCCTGGCGCTGACCAGTGCGCCGGCCTGCAGCGTGGTTGCTGCCGCCACCGTGGTTCCGGCCGGCGAGCTGCCGACGCCGCGGACGGCGCTCACGGAAGGCGACGGGGTGACACTCTGGACCATGCGCGTACTCGGGTTACGCGCACAGCCTATCGGTTGCCCCTAAACCCGGCGTTAACCGGCCTCAGAGCGCGGCGTCGACCGCCTGGAGGATGCGGACGGCGGCCTCGTAGTCGATCTGCTTGGCGGCGCGGCGGCTCATCGCCTCCTCGTCGGCCCCCCATTGCGCGACGTTCCAGTCCTCGTCGACATGGGCTGCCGCCCAGATCTGGCCAGGGTCGCGCACCCCATGAACCAGCGCCAGCGCCAGCAGCGCCGAGCCGGTCAGTGTGGTGACGACATGCGCCGCCGCCACCGTCCACGGGCCGGTCGGCAGCGCACCGCGCGCCGCCTGCACCGCAGCCTCCGGTTGGGTCACATGCATGATGCCTTCGGACAGGATGAAATGCGCGCCGAGACTATCGCGGGCCCAGTCCAGCACCGGGTCCCAATGCTCGGCCTCGCGCGCGACCAGCCCCTCAGGATGGCCGGCCCGGTAGAACAACAGGTCCGATTGGAGATATTTGGCAATGTCCTCGCGCACGTCATCGGTGCGGTCGACCACCGACTGCACGACGCTGTTGGCGAACCGCGTCAGCGGCATCGTGGCGGGGTCGATGTTCTCACCCTGGGCCTGCCACTCGGCGGCCACGGCCGCCGCCAGCTCCCCGGCGGGAACGATGACGACGCGCCCCGACGGCGTGCGGATCGGCCGGCCGTCGAGGGTCACGTTGAAGCCGCCCTCGGCGGCGGCGGTCCCGGCCTCCTTGTAGAAGCGCTTGCGCAGCGGCGTCCGCATCGCCTGGCGCGCCGATTCCTGCGGATCGAGCGGCGACCGGCCGACGACGTCGTCAAACAGTTCACGCATCAGAATTCCAGCCCTCTCGCGGGATGATCACACGGGATCCGTTGTTTTCGCGGTAGATAAGCCCTGTCCGCCTGAAATGCGAGCTGCCGATGCGTCCCCTGCTCTCCGCTCTCGTCCTGCTCGGCAGCACCGTCCCGGCCGTAGCCGGCTTCCGCACGCCGGAATCGCTGGTGCGCAACGTCTATGCGCATTACGGCCGGGGCGCGCCGGAGCTCTCCGCCGGGCTGCCGCGGACGGCCGAGGTCGCACGGCAGTTCTTCGATCCGAGCCTCGCCAGGGCCTGGACGGCGCCGCGGCGTGAGCCCTACGATTTCCTGGTGCAGAGCCCGCGCTGGAAGCTCGGCCCGGTCGCGATCTCGATTGTGCGCAGGCAGTTCGACAAGACCTATGTCGCCGCCAGCTTCGACAACCAGGGTCACCGCGTGACGATGAACTTCATCGTGGTCAAGGGGCCGGACGGCTGGGTCATCCTCGATGTCGAAACCCCGCACGATTCGCTCACACTGTTCCTGCAGCAGTTCCGGAACTGAAGGCCGCAGCGGAAACCGATTCTCCTCCCCTTAAGCAGAGGCTGCAAAGAGGAGGACGACCATGAACATGCCGGAGATCGTTCGCCGGCTGATCGCGATGAGCGAGCAGGATGGCAAGATCACCTTCGACGAGTTGAACGCGCTGTGCGGATGGGACATGCCGCCCGAGGATATCGAAAACATCTTCTGCGCGCTGCGGGACGCGGGCATTCAACTCGTCGAACAGAGAGGCTGAGCGCTCCGGAGCCGCTCACTCCTCCGGCGCGTTCTCGATCGGGTCGAAGCGGTCATGCTCGAGGCCGAGCAGGTTCCACGACTGCAGCATGTGCGGCGGCAGCGGCGCGGTGGCGTCGATGAACCCGCCGCGCGGATGCGGGATGACGATGCGGCGCGCCAAGAGATGCAGCCGGTTCTGCAGGCCGCCGGGCAGCGCCCAGTTCTCGATGTTGAAATATTTGGGGTCGCCGACGATGGGGTGGCCGATATGGGCCATGTGCGCGCGCAACTGATGGGTGCGCCCCGTCACCGGCTTCAAGGACACCCAGGCGAGCTTGTTGGCCGAGGCCTCGACCACGGCATAGTAGGTCACGGCGTGGCTGGCGCCCTCGTCGCCATGGGCGGCGACGCGCATGATGGTGTCGTCCTCGCTCTCCTCCTTGGCAAGATACGTGGAGATGCGGCCCTGCTTGGGCTTGGGCACGCCCGCCACCAGCGCCCAGTAGATCTTGCGCGCGGAACGGCTGCGGAAGGCGCCAGTCAGATGCGTGGCGGCGAAACGGGTCTTGGCGATCAGGAGGCAGCCGGAGGTCTCGCGGTCGATGCGGTGCACGAGCCGCGGCTTCTGGCCCTTGGCGTCGCGCATCACCTCCAGCATCTGGTCGATGTGGCGGGTCATGCCGGAGCCGCCCTGCACCGCGAGCCCGGCGGGCTTGTTGAGGACGAGCACGTCGTCGTCCTCGTACAGCGTCATCGCCTTGAGGCTCTCCAGCGTCTTTCGCTCGCCCTCGGAGAGGCCGGCGCGCTCCTTCGGCGCATCGAGCTTGAGCGGCGGAATGCGCACGCTCTGGCCTTCCTCCAGGCGGTCCTTGGAGTCCGCGCGCTTGCCATCGACGCGCAACTCGCCTTTGCGGACGATGCGCTGGATGTGGGAGAACGACAGACCGGGGAAGCGCGCCTCGAGGAAGCGGTCGACGCGCATGTTGTTCTCGTCGGCCGTGACCACCACGGTCTGCACCTTCGTCGGCAGCAACGGCGTCTCCGGCTCGACCTTCTTCGGCGGCGGCGCCGCAGGCCTGCGCTCGGCATGCTCCGAGCTGAACCGCGCCGGCTTGCCGGCGCCGGCGCGCTTGGCCGGCGGCTGTTTGCGCGGCGCGAAGCTGTCGCGGCGATCCTCTCCCTCGGCGCGCGGCGCACGGCTGCGCTCGGCTTTGCCGCGCCCGAAATCGCCGCGCGGTGCCGCCTCGCGGTCACCGGCAAAACGGTCGCGCCGCGGCCGCTCGGCATCGGGACGCTTCGCAGACTCACGCTTGGCCGCGGCGCCTGCGCTGCGGGCCGCCTCGGCCTTCGGCCGCTCGCTGCGGCGATCGGTCGGGCGATCGGATCGGGTCTGGGTTCGCTTGATACGGCGGCTCATGGCAGGTTGCGTATCTCAAAAGCCACTGCCAGTCACGGCGAAATCGCGATAAATCCGCTTGTGAGTCGGCCCCTTGGGCCATCGATACTGATCGGAGCGAATCGAATGACGCTCACGCGACTGGGCTTGGCGATCCTGGCAGCCACGCTGGCGACGACCGCCACGCAGGCGCAGCAGAGCCCGATGCCCGACGACATCGCCTGGAAGCTGATCGAGATGGGTCGGGTCATCGCCCCGCCGAAGACCGCCGCGATCTACGCGCCGCTGCAGGCCAAGGAACCCTACACCGGCGTCAAGGTGCAGCGCGATGTGAGATACGGCACGGCCGAACGCAATCTGCTCGACGTCTTCACACCGGATGCCCCGGCCCCGCCCCGGCCCGTGCTGATCTTCGTGCATGGCGGCGCCTTCATCGGCGGCAACAAGCGCACCACGCCGGACGGCCCGTTCTACGACAACATCATGCTATGGGCGGTGAAGAGCGGCTTCGTCGGCGTCGACATCACCTACCGCCTCGCGCCGAAATTCCCCTGGCCTGCCGGCGTCGAGGACGTCGCCAGCGCGGTGCAATGGGTGGTCGCCCATGCCGCCGAGAACGGCGGCGATCCCGCGCGCATCTATCTGATGGGCCATTCGGCCGGCGCGGTGCACGTCGCGACCTATGTCGCGCATCCCGAATTCCACAAGGTCGCCGGCGGCGGCCTTGCGGGCGCGATCATGGCCTCGGGCGTCTACGACCTCACCGCGACGCCGCTTGGCGACCAGGAGATGGCCTATTTCGGCACCGATCCCTCGCGCTTCAAGGAGCGCTCGTCGCTATCAGGCCTGCAAGCCTCGAGTCTGCCGCTCATGATCGTCTCCGCCGAGCTCGACCCGCCGCGCTTCGTCGAGCAGTTCGACCTGTTGAAGCAGGCCGCCTGCAAACGGCCATCCGGCTGCGCCCGCGCGGTGATGCTGCCGCAGCACAGCCACATGTCCGAGGTGTATGCGATCAATACCGAGGACGACCGACTGACGCGGGAGATCGCGGAGTTCGTACAGAGCGGGAAGTAGTTGATGGTCACTTGGCATAGCGGTCTCCGAGTCAGGCGTCCGCAGGAGAGCTCGGTGTTTCCCAGCAAGCGGGCCGAGGTGAACCGAGCAAGCCGCAAGGTCAGCGATCCTACCCGCCCCGCTCCTTCCGCAGCTTCGCCCAATAATCCAGCCGTTTCCTGATCTCGCGCTCGAAGCCGCGCTCCGGGGGATCGTAGAACTGCTGGCGGCCGAGGGCGTCGGGAAAGTAGTCCTGTCCCGAAAACGCGTCGGGCGTGTCGTGGTCGTACTGATAGCCGGTGCCGTAGCCTTCGCTCTGCATCAGCTTGGTCGGGGCATTCAAGATGTGCTTGGGCGGCAGCAGCGAGCCGCCCTCCTTCGCCACGCGCTTGGCTGCGCCGAACGCCTTGTAGGCGGCGTTGGATTTCGGCGCGGTCGCCACATAGATCACGGCCTGCGCGATCGCGAGCTCGCCTTCGGGTGAGCCCAGGAAATCATAGGCGTCCTTGGCGGCGTTGGCGATCACCAGCGCCTGCGGATCGGCGAGGCCGATGTCCTCCACGGCCATGCGCACGATGCGACGGGCGAGGAACAGCGGATCCTCGCCGGCGTCGAGCATGCGGGCGAAGTAGTACAGCGCGGCATCGGGATCCGAGCCGCGCACCGATTTGTGCATGGCCGAGATCAGGTTGTAGTGGCCGTCGGCGGACTTGTCGTAGATCGGCGCGCGGCGCTGCAGGATGTCCTGCAGCTGCACCGCGTTGAAGATCTCGTCCTTGCGCGCCGAGCGCCAGACCTCCTCGGCGAGCGTCAGCGCGGCGCGGCCGTCGCCGTCGGCCATGCGGATCAGCACGGCGCGCGCCTCGTCATCGAGCGGCAGCTTGCGGCCCTCGACCGCCTCTGCGTTGCTGTAGAGCTTCTCGATCGCGGCGGCATCGAGCGAGTGGAACACCAGCACGCGCGAACGCGACAGCAGAGCGGCGTTGAGCTCGAAGGACGGGTTCTCCGTGGTCGCGCCGACCAGCACGACGGTGCCGTCCTCCATCACCGGCAGGAAGGAATCCTGCTGGGCGCGATTGAAGCGATGCACCTCGTCGACGAACAGCAGTGTGCCCTGCCCGGTCTCGCGTCTCGCGCGCGCCGCGTCGAACACCTTCTTCAAATCGGCGACGCCGGAGAACACCGCCGAGATCTGCTCGAAATGCAACTCCGTGGCGTCGGCCAACAGCCGCGCCACGGTGGTCTTGCCGGTGCCGGGCGGGCCCCAGAAGATCAGCGAGCCCAGCGTGCGCGTCTCCAGCATGCGCGTCAGCGCGCCATCGGGCCCGAGGATGTGATCCTGCCCGACGACGTCGGACAGCTTGTGCGGGCGCAGCCGCTCCGGCAGCGGCCGTGGCGCATCCTGCTCCATCCCCGCCGCAGCGAAGAGGCTCGGGCCTCCCTGCTGGGGACGCTTCGGGCTCATCCGCCGAGCGTGACGTTGATCTGCTGGCCGCCGCGCAGCACGGTGATGCGCCAGATGCGGGCGGATTCGCGCGAGGCCTTGTCGAGGTCGGCGGTCTTGGCGATCTTCTGGTTGTTCACGGCCATGATGACGTCGCCCTTCTGGAAGCCGACATTGGCGGCGGTGGTGCCGTCGCCCGGCTCGAGCACCACCACGCCCTCGGTGTCGGCATCGAGGTGCAGCTCGTCGGCGACCGCCGGCGAGATGTTGGCGACCTTCGCGCCCTGGAATGGCGAGCGGCCGTTGATGACCATCTCGTTGCGCCCGGTGTCCGGTGCGGTCTCCAGCGCGACCGCGACCTTCACCGGCTTGCCGCCGCGTTGCACCTCGATCTGCGCAGTGCCGCCGAGCGGACGGGTCGCAAAACGGTAGTCGAACGCGTTGGGATCATCGACGGGCTGGCCGTCGATCGACACGATCAGGTCCGACGACTTGATGCCCGCCTTCGCCGCCGGGCTGTTCGCGACCACCGAGGCGACCAGCGCGCCGGTCGGCGAGCGCAGGCCGAGGCTCTCGGCGATCTCGGGCGTCACCGCCTGCAGCCGCGCGCCGAGCCAGGGGCGCTTCACCGCCTTGCCGCCGCTCTTGGCCGAGGCCACGACGACGCGCACCATGTTCGCGGGAATGGCAAAGCCGATGCCCTGCGAGCCGCCGGACTTGGAATAGATCGCGGTGTTGATGCCGACCAGACGGCCGTTGATATCGACCAACGCACCGCCCGAATTACCGGGATTGATCGCGGCATCGGTCTGGATGAAGAACTGATAGTCGGTGATGCCGACCTGCGTGCGCGCCAGCGCCGAGACGATGCCGTGCGTCACGGTCTGGCCGACGCCGAACGGATTGCCGATCGCCAGCACGATGTCGCCGACCAGAAGATCATCGGAGTTGGCGAGGTCGAGGGTCGGAAACTGCTCCTTGGTGCCCTTCAGCTTGAGCACGGCGAGATCGGTACGGCTGTCCTTCAGCACGATCTCGGCCTCGAACTCGCGCTTGTCGGCGAGCGAAACCTTCACCTCGTCGGCGCCCTCGATCACATGCACGTTGGTGACGACGAGACCCGACGCATCGATCATCACGCCCGAGCCGAGCGAGCGCTGCATCTGCTCCTGCGGCCCGCCCTGCAGACCGAAGAAGCGGCGGAAGATCGGATCGTCGAGAAAGGGATTGCGGTTCTGCACCACCTTGGCGGCGTAGACGTTGACGACCGCCGGCTGCACGCGCTGCACGATCGGCGCATACGACAGCCGCAGCTCGGCCTGGGACTGCGGCACGCGCCGGTCCTGCGCCGCCAGCGGAGACGCGGCCAGCAGAGACAGCAGCAGGACCAGTGTGGAGCGAATCAACGACATGCGAACAATCCTGGGAAATGACGGTTTCGATATAAGCGGAACGGCCGGTGCGGCCAAGCTCAGGCGGCCTGATGCGGCGTTTTGATGGTCTCTGCAACGGGCGCGCAGGACAGCCGTTCCTGGTGCCGCTCGCCCCAGCTTCTGAGAACCTCGATCACCGGCCGCAGGCTCTCGCCGACCTCGGACAGGCTGTATTCGACGCGCGGCGGCACCTCGGCATAGACCTTGCGGACGACCAGCCCGTCCTCCTCCAGCGCACGCAGCTGCTTTGTCAACATGCGCTGGGTGATGCCGGGCATCAGCCGGCGCAGCTCGCCGAAGCGCTGGCTGCCACCCTGCAGGTGGTAGAGGATCACGCCCTTCCACTTGCCGTCGATCAGATCGAGCGTGGCTTCGACCGCGCAGCCGGGACGGCGGGTGAAATTCTTCCGTTTCATCGCGTGTTGGCCCAATAGTATCCAAACGGGGACTAGTTCCCCATTTTTACAGTACTTGCTGAACTGGCGCCAGCAGGACAAACAGATCCTATCGCCAAGCCAACCAGGAGGCTGTTCATGAAGGCCGTCGGATACCAGCAGTCGCTGCCCATCACCGAGGACCGCGCGCTGTTCGATCTCGAGACCGCCAAACCCGAGCCGAAGGGACGCGACATCCGCGTCGCCGTGAAAGCGGTGTCGGTCAATCCGGTCGACACCAAGGTGCGCAAGCGCGCCGCACCGCCCGCCGGCGAAACCAAGATCCTGGGCTATGACGCCGCTGGCGTGGTCGAGGCTATCGGCCCGGACGTGAGCCTGTTCAAGCCCGGTGACGAGGTGTTCTACGCCGGCTCGATCCTGCGCCAGGGCACCAATGCCGAATTCCATCTGGTCGACGAGCGCATCGTCGGCCGCAAGCCGAAGAGCCTGTCGTTCGCCGAAGCCGCCGCCCTGCCCCTGACCTCGATCACGGCCTGGGAGCTCTTGTTCGACAGGCTCGGCGCGATCCCCGGCAGGAGCCTCGACGACCGCACTTTGCTGATCACCGGCGCGGCCGGCGGCGTCGGCTCGATCCTGATTCAGCTCGCGCGCCGGCTCACCGGGCTGACCGTGCTCGCCACCGCGACGCGACCGGAGTCGCGCGACTGGTGCCTGAAGCTCGGCGCCCATGCCGTGATCGATCATGGCAAGCCGATGAAAGAGCAGATCGACGCGCTGAAGCTGCCGCCGGTCAGCCTCATCGCCAGCCTCACCCACACCGAGCAGCACTACAAGGCGATCGCCGACTTCATGACGCCGCAGGGCAAGTTCGGCCTGATCGACGATCCCGCCGAGTTCTCGCTCGCCGCCTTCAAGGGCAAGGCGATCTCGATCCACTGGGAGTCGATGTTCACGCGCTCATCTTTCACGACAGCCGACATGATCGCGCAGCACCATCTGCTCAACGACGTGTCCGACCTGATCGACAAGGGCGTGATCCGCACCACCCTTGGCGACAATTACGGCACCATCAACGCGGCCAACCTCAAGCGCGCGCACGCGTTGATCGAGAGCAACACCTCCCGCGGCAAGATCGTGCTGGAGGGATGGAGCTAACTAACAGGCCAACAGTGGGCAAAGGCGCACGCGCGGTCTCCCCGCGCGCGAGATCGCGGTGGCGCCGTGCCCACCATCCTGCCGATCGAAAGCATAAGATGGCCGGCAGCCGACGCGCGGTCCGATCAGCGGCCAGGAGCGATTGAGACTGGCCGACGGTCCCGTTTCCCCTTAACGAAAGCCGATAAGAACCTCCTCGCGACTGGAACGAACGTCCGTGAGCAGCCTGAAGTCCGCGACCAACCCGCCCGCCGATCACGGCCGCCGCTCCGGATCTCCACTCGAGGTTCTGCGGATCTTCCTCACGCTCGGCCTGACCTGCTTCGGCGGTCCGGTCGCTCATATCGGCTATTTCCGCGACGAGTTCGTCGTCAGACGGAAATGGATCGACGAGCATGCCTATGCCGATCTGGTCGGGCTGTGCCAGTTCCTGCCCGGCCCCGCCAGCAGCCAGGTCGGCTTCTCCATCGGGCTGATGCGGGCCGGCTATCTCGGCGCGCTCGCCGCCTGGACCGGCTTCACCCTGCCGTCGGCCGCCGTGCTCGTCCTGTTCGCCTACGGTGCGGGCCGATTGAGCGGACCGATCGGCAGCGGCCTGCTGCACGGGCTGAAGCTGACCGCGGTCGCCATCGTCGCGCAGGCGGTCTGGGGCATGGCGCGCTCGCTGTGTCCGGATCGTGCGCGCGCCTCGATCGCGGTCGCCGCAACGCTCATGATCCTGTCGAGTACGGCCTCGGTCGCGCAGATCGGAGCGATCGTCCTCGGCGGGCTCGCCGGCCTCTGGCTCTGCCGCGGCGAGGCGGCGCCGTCGGGACACGTCGCGATCCCCGTCTCGCGGAGCGTGGGGCTGATCGCGCTCGCGCTGTTCGTTGTCCTGTTGGCGGGACTTCCGCTGCTGCGCGGCGTGACGGGATCGACCGGCGTCGCCTTGTTCGATGCCTTCTATCGCTCCGGCGCGCTGGTGTTCGGCGGTGGACATGTCGTGCTGCCGCTGCTGCGCGAGGCCTTCGTCGGACCTGGCTGGCTGAGCGACGACGCCTTTCTCGCCGGCTACGGTGCGGCGCAGGCCGTCCCGGGCCCGCTCTTCACCTTCGCCGCCTATCTCGGCGCCGTCGTCGCTCCGGAGCCGCATGGGATCGTCGGGGCCGCGCTCGGTCTCCTGGGCATCTTCCTGCCGGGCATGCTGGTCCTGCTCGCCGCGCTTCCGTTCTGGGACTCGTTCCGCAAACGCGCCGGCGCCCAGGCGATGATGCGGGGTGTCAACGCTGCGGTCGTCGGTGTGCTGGGAGCGGCCCTGTACGACCCGGTCTGGACGACCACCGTCCACAACGCCGCGGATTTTGGCATCGCGCTGGTCGGTTTTGTCCTCTTGGTCGCCTGGCGCGCGCCGCCGCTCGTCGTGGTCACGTTCAGCGCCCTGGCCGGCGTCGCAGCCGCGCTGGTGTGAGCGGCGGCGCCGCCGCATCACGTGGTGGCAAAGCGCCGCCGAAGCGGCGCTTTGCCACCAGCGAGCTGCCGTGCGCGGCTAATTGTGCTTCTTCCAGAAGATGCGCGCGCCCTGCACGGATTGCGCGACGTTGATGCGGGCACGCTCGAACGGCGTCACCACGCCGTCCGCCTTGGCCTTGTTTTCCAGCTTCTGGACGTGGATCTGGCCGCGGACGAGCTGCTGCGCCTCCGGATAGGTCAGCCGTCCACTCGCGATGCCATTGTAGATGCGATGTGACTGGTTGTGCTGCCGCGCATCGATCAGCGGCGTACCCGCAAGGCTTGCGCCCGACGTCAACGCGAGCAGCAACGCAGCGGCCATGATGGACTTCATTTCACTCTCCTGTGGTTGCTGTCCACTGGCGTGAAGACCTCATTGTCCGCACTTCTCCAGCGAACGGCCGCCAGGATGCACGCGATCCGTGGTGTCAACCGTGCCTGCGCTCACACTGCAGCCCGTGTCGGCTGGTGAAGACGAATGCTGCCGCGAGCCGCATTCCACTGCCGCGAGGGGCGTCCGAAAAAAATTGCGGACTGCGTGAGCTGCCGGTCTTGCAAATCTCACCTTTGGGTGCATGTTCGCCGCGCACTACTTTTGAATGAATCATTTTTAACAATCATTTGCGACGCATGGCGGCGACCATCGGCCCGTCCCAGCGCGCACATCAATGGAGACCGGCCATGAAGACGATTCAGTGGCTCATGCTCACTTTCGCGACGACCGTCACCGCGAGCGGCCTTGCCGGCGCTCTCAACCCCGCCAGCGCTGCTCCGCCGCCGCCGGCGAAGAACTGCCCGGCCTTCGGCTGGTCGGAGGGACTGGGCAATTATCTCAAGCCGGACGCCGCCTTCCCCACCTCCGACACCAAGACCATCCCGACGCCCGACTGCAATTTCCATCAATGGTCGTGGGAGGCGTTCGTCTGGGCGACAGCGCTGGTGAAGGACTCGGGCTCCGGCGCCGCCGTGCCGCGGTTCATGACCTTGGCGACGCCCGACGAGCTGCTCGGCAACGCCGAGAATGCCGGCGCACCACGGCCGCGCCCGCTGACGCTGGCGGCCCGCGCCCAGGTCTTCCACGGCACGGCCGGCTTCACCGAAGGTGCCGGCGCCATCGTCGAAGCCGACGGCAACATGCTGGTCGCGCAGAACGGCTATCCCGTCTACGCCTCGGTCCACATGAACCAGGGCTATTTCAACACGGCGCGCAAGAACCTGATCGCGACCGGCGGCTACCAGAGCCAGCCGGCAGATTCCTCCTTCGCCGTGGGCGATGCGGTGTTCAAGGCGACGTGGCTGCGGCTCGACCCCGGGCAGGCACCGCCTGCGGGCGCCTATACGACCCAGGCACAGGTGCCGGTGCTGGAGAACAACGTCACCCCCGGCCTGATCACGATCCGCCCGACGCCCGGCAAGTTCGTCACGGTGACCGTGGCGCTGATCGGCTTGCACGTGGTCGGCTACACCGAGAACCACCCCGAATTCCTGTGGGGCACGTTCGAGCTGAAGAACAACTCGCCGCAGACGCCGGACAACACCTTTGCGCCATCGGCAAGCCGCTCCGATCCGAAGAGCTACACGCTCTACAAGGGCCGCACGCCGTTCTCGCAGGTCAACATCGCGGCGCTGCCCGGCGCCAACCGGCCGCAACTGCGGCTCGATCCGGCGACCCAGAAGCTGACGCCGGTGACCAACGTCGTGCTCGAGAACCAGACCGGCGGCGAGAACCAGCCCAACGGCGTCGGCAACATCTTCGCGATCACGGTGCAAGCCCAGGGCTTTCTCTCCGGCCTGAAGGGCCCGCAATCGACGTTCGCGAGCTACAGCCTCGACGGCACCGTCTGGATGCTCCCCAACTCGTACAACCTGAACAGCAACCAGACCAGCGCGGTCGGCTCGGTCAATCTCGCCAACGCCACCGCCGAGACCTTCGTGCAGAACGCCGACAACACGCCGATCAAGAACGTGCTGAACTGCTTCCTGTGCCACAACCCGACGTCCTATTCGTTCCAGACACCGCCGCCGGCCAAGCTGCCGAACCGGCTGATCGCGCTGAGCCACGTGCTGTCGATCGGCTCGCCCTACGAGGTGCCGAACTCGATCTCCGGCCGGCTCCTGATGCGGCCGGATCCGTTCAGGAAGTAGGCCGACGAACCTTGCGCGGCGGCGCCGGCAACGGGGCCGCCGGCAGCCCTTTCGAGCCGATGGCAGATCTCAGGATCTGCCATCAAGCGATTGAACCGACAGCCGTTATCGGCGCGCTCCGAACATGGTGGATGAGCGCTGGGTCAGGACGGCGCCGTGGCCTGCTTCGACTCCTGCGCGGCCTCAGCCTTGGTCTCAGCTCGGGCGACGAAGCCCTTGGCGAGAGCGTGATAGAGCCCCTCCTCGCAGATCAGACGCGAGGTGCCGTAGGCGATCAGCGAGGCCATCATCAGCGGCACCACCATGGCGTGGTTGTCGGTCATCTCGGTGACGATGACGAAGGCGGTGATCGGCGCCTGCACGACGCCGGCGAAATAGGCGACCATGCCGAGCAGCATGATCGGCGCCAGGAGCGACTGCTGGAACAGGCTGGCGACGTTGGCGCCGATACCCGCCCCGACTGCGAGCGACGGCGCGAAGATGCCGCCAGGAATGCCGCTGATCGCGGCAAAGGTGGTGGCGAGGAATTTCAGCACGCCGAAATCGCCCGGCAGCGGCGTGCCGGTCTCCAGCGCCCCTTTCACCTGGGCATACCCGGTGCCGTAGATGGTATCGCCTGACGCCAGCCCGCACAGCGCGACGGCAAAGCCGCAGGCGAGCGCGAACGGCAGCGGGTGGCGCTTGATGAGCCGGCCGGATGCCCCGGGCAGCCCGCGCGCCATCGTGATCAGGATGCGGCTGAACAGGCCGCCGGCGGCGCCGCCCAAGACCCCGCAGACGGGCACCGCCAGCCAGTCGATGCCCTTGCCGAGCGCGATCGGCGTCGTGCCGAAATAGGCGTAATTGCCCATCAGGGCCAGCGAGGTCAGGCCAGCGGCGATCACGGTGGCGATGACGAGGCTCGAGGTCCGCGTCTCGAAGGCACGGCTCATCTCCTCGATGCCGAACACGATGCCGGCCAGCGGCGTGTTGAAGGCGGCCGCGACCCCGGCGGCGGCGCCGGCCAGGATCAAGCCCGGCTGCCGCCGCGGCGACAGCCGGCCGAGCGCGAACATGATGGAGGCGCCGACCTGCACGGTCGGCCCCTCGCGGCCGACCGAGCCGCCGCACAGCAGCCCGAGCAGGGTCAGCAGCACCTTGCCGATGGCGATGCGGATCGACACCAGCGGGCTGCGCGCGCTCGTGTCCGTCAGGTGGCGCGCGGCGATGGCCTGCGGGATGCCGCTGCCTTGCGCGTTCGGGAAGAAGCGCTGGGTCAGATAGACCGACAGCGCGAAGCCGGCGGGCGTCACGATCAGTGAGGCGTAGCGTGATTTCGACAACAGCCAGTTGAAGGCGAGCTGGGCCAGGTCGGCGAGCTCCGCCAGCGCCACCGCCGCCGCGCCCACCACCAGGCCGCCGGCCACGAACAGCACCCGCCGCTGCCACCGCGCCGAGGTCAGCTTGAGCCAACGCCTGCGGCGGGGGGTGATGGTCAGCATGGGCGCAACAGAGTCCGTTCTCTACGCAGGTGCAGCACCCTCGACGAAAATCAGCCGGCGGTCCAGCGCCTTCCAGCGCTCGCCCAGGGCGTCGGCGTATTCGGCCGACGCATACCATTCGCGCAGCCGGGCCATCGACGGGAACTCGACGATAATGAGGGTCTTGGCCGGCGGGCCGCCTTCGACCGTCTCGGAGGTCCCGCCGCGGACCAGATAGCGCCCGCCATATTGCGCGATCGAGTGCGCCGCGCGGGTGCGATAGCGTTCCATCGCCTCGATGTCGCGCACCTCGACCTCGGAGATGACGTAAGCCGCCATGGCCGGCCTCAGGCGATGGTGTCGAGGATGCCGCCCTCGGCGCGCAGCGCGGCGCCGTTCGTGGCGGAGGCCTGCTTGGAGGCGGCGTAGACGACCATGTTGGCGATCTCGTCGACACCGGCGAAGCGCTGCAGCAGCGAGGCCGGCCGGTGCTGCTTGACGAAAGACGAGGCCGCCTCCTCCTCCGACTGGCCGTTCTGACGGGCGAGATCCTTGACGAAGGTCTCGACGCCTTCCGACATCGTCGGTCCCGGCAGCACTGCATTGACGGTCACGCCGGTGCCGCGGGTCAGTTTGGCGAGGCCGCGGGAGACCGCGAGCTGCGCGGTCTTGGTCATGCCGTAATGGATCATCTCGGTCGGGATGTTCACCGCCGACTCCGAGGAGATGAAGATGATGCGCCCCCAGTTGCGCTTCAGCATGCCCTGCATGTAGGCGCGCGCCATGCGCACGCCGGACATGACGTTGATCTCGAAGAAGCGGCTCCAGTCCTCGTCGGGAATGTCGAAGAACTCCTTCGGCTCGAAGATGCCGGCATTGTTGACGAGAATGTCGACCTCGGGCAGCGCGGTGACGATGGCGTTGCAGCCGCCGATCTGAGCGACATCGCCGGCGACGCCGCGCAGCTTCGCCGCCGGAACCGCCTGCTTCAGCTTCGCGACGGCCGCATCGACACGGTCGGTGGTCCGGCCGTTCAGGACGACCTCGGCGCCCGAGGCGGCCAATCCCTTGGCAACGGCGAAGCCGATGCCGGCGGTGGACCCGGTGACGAGCGCAGTTCTTCCTGAAAGGTCGATGTGCATGAGCAGCTCTCCGTTGTGCTGAAGGAACGGATGTGGGGCGTCGCGCGCCGACACTCAACGCGCCGCGCGCAGAGCTGATCCTCGAAATAAGACGGCGCCCGAAGGCGCCGTGGTTGTCAGCTCGTGGTCCCTATCAGGATAGCCGCTTCGCGCTTGCCGTTCAGGACCTGTGCCAGCTCGGTCGCGAAACGTTCGACGAGTGCATATTCGGTCAGGAAGCGGATCGAGGCGCTGTTCTGCACGTCGGCATCCGCTGTGCTCTGAACGAGCGTAGCCAGATCCGCATGCACCAGCAAATGTCCACGGAAGTCGTATGGCCTGATGACGATCCGGACGAGGCATCGCGCGAGGCCGCCTTGTCCATCGAAGTAACCGCCTTCGATCATCGGCGGCTTGTCCCACGATAGCGGATAGGAGCGCAGACCCTTCACGAAGGCATTCAGGTCGCAGCCGAACCACGCCTCGCCGCGCGCGGCAAACACTCCGGCCCTGGCCGTCGCTATGATCTTGCCGGTGCGGTCCTCATCCGCCTCGTAGACGATGTGCAGTTCTGCGGCGCTCATGCGCGGCGCTCCGGTCTATGCTGTTAAAGTCACACGAGCTGTGCAGGCGACCCCACATGTCGCTTCGCTCATCCGGGCTACAGAACCTCAAAATGAAAACGGCGCCCGAAGGCGCCGTTTTGAACGTCGGGTCGGAGCTGCGCTTACGCCGCTTCCGAGGTCTCCTGCACCGGGCCGGAATCCTGGCCCTTGGCATCGACGTCGCGATCGACGAACTCGATCACGGCCATCGCGGCGTTGTCGCCGTAGCGGAAGCCGGCCTTGATGATGCGGGTGTAGCCGCCGTTGCGGTCCTTGTAGCGGGGTGCCAGGACGTCGAACAGCTTCTTGACCTGGTCGACATCGCGCATCTCGGCGATCGCCTGGCGACGCAAAGCGAGACCGCCCTTCTTGCCGAGGGTGACGAGCTTCTCGACGATCGGCCGCAGCTCCTTGGCCTTCGGCAGCGTGGTGACGATCTGCTCGTGCTTGATCAGCGCGGCGCACATGTTGGCGAACATCGCCTTGCGATGCTCGGCGGTGCGGTTGAGCTTCCGATGAACCTTGCCGTGACGCATTGTCTTAGTCCTTCATTTCTATCTGCCGCGACGGTTCGTCGGACATGTTGCTCAGGTGGGCTGCCTGCGTTCGCCCGAGTGGTGGACGTCATTCCGGGGCGATGCGCAGCATCGAACCCGGAACGACGAATGCTCAGTAATGATCCTCGAAGCGCTTGGCCAGCTCGTCGATGTTCTCCGGCGGCCAGCCCGGCACTTCCATGCCGAGATGCAGACCCATCTGGGCCAGCACTTCCTTGATCTCGTTCAGCGACTTGCGGCCGAAGTTCGGGGTGCGCAGCATTTCCGCTTCCGACTTCTGCACGAGGTCGCCGATGTAGACGATGTTGTCGTTCTTCAGGCAGTTCGCCGAACGTACCGACAGCTCGAGCTCGTCCACCTTCTTGAGGAAGGCTGGGTTGAAGGCGAGGTCCGGGATGATCTCCTGGGCGACTTCCTTGCGCGGCTCTTCGAAGTTGACGAAGACGTTGAGCTGGTCCTGCAGGATGCGGGCGGCATAGGCCACCGCGTCCTCCGGCGTGATCGCGCCGTTGGTCTCGATCGTCATGGTCAGCTTGTCGTAGTCGAGGATCTGGCCCTCGCGGGTGTTCTCGACCTTGTAGGAGACCTTGCGGACCGGAGAGAACAGGCTGTCGACCGGGATCAGGCCGATCGGGGCGTCCTCGGGGCGGTTGCGATCGGCGGCGACGTAGCCCTTGCCGGTGGCGACCGTGAACTCCATGCGGATCTCTGCGCCCTCGTCCAGCGTGCAGAGCTGCAGGTCAGGGTTGAGCACCACGATGTCGCCGACGGTCTGGATATCGCCGGCGGTGACGGCGCCCGGGCCCTGCTTCTTCACGACCATCCGCTTCGGGCCTTCGCCCTGCATCTTGATCGCGATGTCCTTGATGTTCAGCACGATGTCGGTGACGTCCTCGCGGACACCAGCGATCGAGGAGAACTCGTGCAGCACGCCGTCGATGTGCACCGACTGCACGGCGGCGCCCTGCAGCGACGACAGCAGGATGCGGCGCAGCGCATTGCCGAGCGTCTGCCCGAAACCGCGCTCCAGCGGCTCGGCAACCACGGTGGCGAAACGGGTCGCGTCGGAGCCCGGCGTGACCTGGAGCTTGTTCGGCCGAATCAATTCTTGCCAATTCTTCTGGATCGTCACTGTTTCACCCATGGGCCAGTCATGGGATCTGACTGACTGGCGTTGGAGAACCGCGCTTCAGATCGCGGCAGTCGAAATGTCTCAAAAGCACGACGAGGCGGACATGCTGTCCGCCTCTTTCAGATTAGACGCGCCGACGCTTGCGTGGGCGGCAACCATTGTGCGGGATCGTCGTCACGTCGCGGATCGAGGTGACGGTGAAACCCGCAGCCTGCAGCGCACGGAGCGCCGATTCACGGCCGGAACCCGGGCCGGCAACCTCGACCTCGAGGGTGCGCATGCCGTGTTCCTGAGCCTTCTTGGACACGTCCTCCGCCGCGACCTGCGCGGCATACGGGGTCGACTTGCGCGATCCCTTGAACCCCATCGTGCCCGCCGACGACCAGGCAATGGTGTTGCCCTGCGCGTCGGTGATGGTGATGGTGGTGTTGTTGAACGACGAATTCACGTGGGCGACGCCGGAGGCGATGTTCTTGCGCTCACGACGGCGGACACGTGCGGCTTCCTTGGCCATATAAGTACCTTTCTCGAGATCTCAACGCCGCCGTAGTGCCAGCGGCTACACCAGAAAGGCGAATGGTGAATAGCGAGTAGCGAATAGGGATTGCCCCTACTCGCCACCCGCTATCAGCAATTCGCCAAATTACTTCTTCTTGCCGGCGATCGCCTTGGCCGGCCCCTTGCGCGTGCGCGCATTGGTGTGGGTGCGCTGGCCGCGCACCGGCAGGCCACGACGATGGCGCAGGCCGCGATAGCAGCCGAGGTCCATCAGACGCTTGATGTTGATGCCGGTCTCGCGCCGCAGGTCGCCCTCGACAACGTAGTCGCGGTCGATGATTTCGCGGATCTGCAGGACTTCCTGGTCGCTCAGCTGGTTGACGCGGCGATCCTCGGCGATCTTGACCTTGTCAATGATCTCGCCCGCGATCTTCGGGCCGATGCCATGGATATACTGGAGCGCGATCAGGACGCGCTTGTTGGTCGGGATGTTGACACCGGCAATACGGGCCACGGACTTCTCTCCTGTCACCGATCCCAGGATGGACCGGCCTTCGTTCTCGCTATCTCGGGCAGGTGTCCGCAAACGCGAACAAGACGCCCACCCCTCGATTCGTGGGGCCCGGCATCTTTGGAAAACCATCCGACTTGGATGCGGGCTTATTAATGGATTCACACGGCGGTCGTCAACCGCCCCTACAAGATTCGGTCACCTCTTGGCGCGCTTTTTTGCAGCCTTTGCAGAGGTTTTCCGGGTTCCCCGGGTCGCCTTGGCAGCGGGCTTGGGGGCCTTCTTCGCAGCCTTGGGGGCTTTCTTGGGGGCCGCTTTTGCTCCCTTTTTCGCAGTCTTTGCGACCTTTTTGGCTGTCTTTGTGGCCTTTTTCGCCGGCGCGGGCGCCCTGGGAGCCTTTTTGGCCGATTTTGCCGGCGCGGTCTTGCCCCGAGCCTTGGCACTGCGCTTGGCCGGGTTTGCCTTTTTGGCCGCCCGGCTGCCGCCGGACTTGCCGACGGCGGCCAGGATCCGTCCGATCTCCTCGGTGACCTGCTCGATCGGCATCATGCCGTCGACGGTCGCCAGCATCCGATGGTCCGAATAATAGTGGATCAGGGGCTCGGTCTGGTCGCGGTAGCTGGCTAGGCGCTTGGTCAGGACCTCCGGCGTATCATCGGCCCGCACAGCCTCGCCGCGCGCGCGGGTCTCGGCGGCCCGGCGCTCGACGCGCTCAAGCAGCACGCCTTCATTGACCCGGAGTTCGATTACCGCGTCGAGCTTCATCTGCTTCTGCTTCAGCAGCGCATCCAGCGCCTCCGCCTGCGGCACCGTGCGCGGGAAGCCATCGAGGATGAAACCATTGGCGGCGTCCGGCTGCTCGATCCGGTCGGCAATGATGCCGACCACGACCTCGTCCGGGACAAGGCCACCCGCCGCCATGATGTCCTTGGCCTTCAGCCCGATCGGCGTCTGCGCCGCCACCGCGGCACGCAGCATGTCGCCGGTCGACAGCTGAACGATGCCATATTGCTGCACCAGGCGCTGCGCCTGCGTTCCCTTGCCCGAACCGGGCGGCCCCAGAAGAATGAGTCTCATCGAATTTCGCCCCCCGGCACACGGTGAGCGACCCTCCCGCACACCTTGTTCTTGGCTTGGTGGTTCCCGGGCCGCGATCCGCCGCTATCCGCGGCGGCGCCCCCGCAGCTTCGACTTCCTGATCAGCCCCTCATACTGATGGGCGAGCAGATAACCCTGAACCTGCGCCACGGTATCCATCGTAACGCTGACCACGATCAGAAGCGAAGTGCCACCAAAGTAGAACGGGACGGAAGCGTAGGAAATCAGAATTTCCGGGATCAGACACACGATCGCCAGATAGATGGCGCCGAGCACGGTGATCCGCGACAGCACGTAATCGATATATTCCGCGGTGCGCTCGCCCGGCCTGATGCCGGGGATGAATCCGCCATGCTTCTTCAGGTTGTCGGCGGTCTCGGTCGGGTTGAACACGATCGCGGTGTAGAAGAAGGCAAAGAACAGAATCAGCGCCAGATACAGCACCAGGAACAGCGGCCGGCCATGACCGAGCTGCGTCGTGATCCACTGGAACCACTCGGGTCCCTTGCCGGCGTTGAAATTGGCGACCGTGGTCGGCAGCAGCAGCAGCGACGAGGCAAAGATCGGCGGGATCACGCCCGAGGTGTTCAGCTTCAGCGGCAGATGCGAGGACTGGCCCTCGAACATCTTGTTGCCGACCTGGCGCTTCGGATACTGGATCAGGAGCCGGCGCTGGGCGCGCTCCACGAACACGATGAAGGCGATCACGGCGACGGCCATCACGATGACGATCAGGATCAGGCCGGTCGACAGCGCGCCCTGACGGCCGAGCTCGAGCATGTTGGCAAGCGCCGAGGGCAGCTCGGCCACGATGCCGGACAGGATGATCAGCGAGATGCCGTTGCCGATGCCGCGCGAGGTGATCTGCTCACCGAGCCACATCAGGAACATGGTGCCGCCGGTCAGCGTGATCGCGGTGGAGAGGCGGAAGAACAGGCCGGGATCGGCGACGACGTTGCCCGCGCCTTCGAGGCCGACGGCGATGCCGTAGGACTGCACGGCAGCGAGAATCACCGTCAGATAGCGGGTGTATTGGTTCAACATCTTGCGGCCAGCCTCACCCTCTTTCTTGAGGGCTTCGAGCTGGGGCGAGACGGTGGTGAGCAGCTGAATGATGATCGATGCCGAGATGTACGGCATGATGTTCAGCGCGAAGATCGCCATGCGGTGGATGCCGCCGCCGGCGAACATGTTGAACATGCCCAGAATGCCGCCGGCCTGGGTGCGGAACACCGTGTCCCAGATGTTCGGGTCGATGCCCGGCAGCGGAATGTAGGTGCCGAGGCGGTAGACCAGCAGCGCGCCGAGGGTGAACCAGATGCGCTTCTTCAGCTCATCGGCCTTCGCAAGCGCGCCGAAATTGAGGTTTGCCGCCAGTTGTTCCGCTGCTGAGGCCATATCTAGCTTTCTCCCGCCGCCCTTCTTCACCGCACTGGGCCCCGCGAGGGCTCGCAGGGCTGGGCAGACGCCGGATATTATCTGGTGCGCGGGCGCGTTCTGTCCATTGCCCTGCCCTCTCCGGCATGCGCCGGCGGCAGGGCAATGACGCAGATGTTACGCCGCCTCGCCTTCGTCCTTGGCTGGCGCCAGGAGCTTGACGGTGCCGCCGGCCTTCTCGACCGCCGCAATCGCCGACTTCGAGGCGCCATGCACCTCGATGTTGATCTTGGCCTTGAGCTCGCCGCGGCCGAGCAGGCGCACGCCGTCCTTGGCGCGGCGCAGCGCACCGGACTTCACGAGGGACTCGGCGTTGATCACGCTGCCGGCGTCCAGCTTCTTGGCATCGATCGCCTGCTGGATCCGGTCGAGATTGATCTCGACGAAATCGAGCGCGAAGATGTTGTTGAAGCCGCGCTTCGGCAGGCGGCGATGCATCGGCATCTGACCGCCTTCGAAGCCCTTGATGCGCACGCCGGAGCGCGCGGTCTGGCCCTTGCCGCCACGGCCCGAGGTCTTGCCCTTGCCGGAGCCGATGCCGCGGCCGACGCGCATGCGCTTCTTGCGCGCGCCGGCGTTGTCGGCGATATCGCTGAGCTTCATCGCCCTTCTCCTTACTTCTCGTCGACGATGCGGACGAGATGATGAACCTTGGTGATCATGCCGCGGACCGCCGGCGTATCCGGCAGCTCGGTCACGCGGCCGATCTTGTTGAGCTTCAACCCGATCAGCGTCTCGCGCTGCGAGTGATGCCGGCGGATCGGGCTGCCGATCTGCTCGATCTTGATCGTCTTGGCGCTAGCCATCGTGTTCACTCCGAGTTGCGCCATCCAGCGGACGGCGCGCGTTCGTTAGTCGGCCCAACCTTAGTCGGCGGCGGCTTCGGCATCGCCACCGACGCGGCGGGCCTGCAGGGTCGACACCTTGATGTTGCGGCGCGCGGCGACCGAGCGCGGGCTATCCTGGTGCTTCAGCGCGTTGAAGGTCGCGCGCACCATGTTGTACGGGTTGGACGAGCCGATCGACTTCGCCACCACGTCCTGGATGCCCAGCGTCTCGAACACGGCGCGCATCGGGCCGCCGGCGATGATGCCGGTACCGGCCGGAGCCGCACGCAGATAGACGCGACCTGCGCCGTGACGACCGAAGATGTCGTGGTGCAGGGTGCGGCCCTCGCGCAGCGCGACCCGGGTCAGGTTGCGCTTGGCGGAGTCGGTCGCCTTGCGGATCGCCTCCGGAACCTCACGTGCCTTGCCGTGGCCGAACCCGACCCGGCCCTTCTGATCGCCGATCACGACGAGCGCCGCAAAGCCAAAGCGCTTACCGCCCTTCACGACCTTCGCGACTCGGTTGATGTGGACGAGCTTGTCGACGAACTCGCTGTCGCGCTCCTCGCGCTCCTTGCGATCGCGACCGCCTCGTTCCCGTTCACCTGCCATGGTGCTATCCAATCTTCTGAGGGGCTCTGACGCCCATATCCATTGATGTTAGAAGCTCAGCCCGCTCTCGCGCGCCGCGTCGGCCAGCGCCTTGACGCGCCCGTGATAGAGATAGCCGCCGCGATCGAACACGACTTCCTTGATCCCCGCCTTCACCGCGCGCTCGGCGAGCAGCTTGCCCACCGCCTTCGCCGCGTCGATGTCGGCACCGGTGTTGCCGGCCGAGCGCATCTCCTTCTCCATCGACGACGCGGAGGCGAGCGTCTCGCCCTTCTGATCGTCGATGACCTGAGCGTAGATGTGCTTCGACGAGCGGAACACCGACAGACGCGGACGGCCGCCGGCGGAGCGGCGCAGCGACAGCCTCACGCGCTGCTTGCGCCGGGCATTCGTAACCTTGGCTCTCGACATGTCCGGCTCCGTTACTTCTTCTTGCCTTCCTTGCGGAAGATGAATTCACCCGCGTACTTCACGCCCTTGCCCTTATAGGGCTCCGGCGGCCGGTAGGCGCGGATTTCAGCGGCCACCTGGCCGACGCGCTGCGGGTCGATGCCCGTGACCGTGATCTCGGTCGGCTTCGGCACCGCGATGGTGATGCCCTCCGGGATCTGGTAGACGACATCGTGGCTGTAGCCGAGCGCTAGCTGCAGGTTCTTGCCCTGCATCGCGGCGCGGTAGCCGACGCCGGTGATCTCGAGCTTCTTCTCGAAGCCCTTGGTCACGCCTTCGACCAGGTTGGCGATCTGGGCGCGCGCGGTGCCGTACAGCGACCGGGCGCGCTTGGTCTCGGAACGCGGGGCAACCTTGACCTGGCCGTTCTCGAACTTCACGTCCACGTCGTCATGAACGATGAACTGAAGCTGGCCCTTCGGCCCCTTCATCTTGACGGTCTGTCCGTCGACGGAGGCCGTCACTCCGGACGGCACCGCCACAGGCTTCTTGCCAATACGTGACATGGCTCAATCCTTCTCAGAACACCGTGAAGAGAACTTCACCGCCGACATTCGCGTCACGCGCGCTGTGGTCGGCCATGATTCCCTTCGGCGTCGACAAAACAGAAATTCCGAGCCCGTTGTTCACACGCGGCAGATTCTTCACCGAGGTGTAGACGCGGCGGCCGGGCTTGGAGACGCGCTCGATCTCGCGGATCACGGGCTCGCCGTCGAAATATTTCAGCTCGATCTCGATCTCGCTCCGGCCCGACGGATGCTCCAGCGTGGCATAGCCACGGATGTAGCCTTCGGACTTCAGCACCTCGAGCACGCTGGCGCGCATCTTCGAGCCAGGCGTCGAGACCTTCGACTTCGAGCGCATCTGCGCGTTGCGGATGCGGGTGATCAGATCGCTGATGGGATCGTGCGTTGACATGGTGCGACCCTCCTTACCAGCTCGACTTCACGAGGCCCGGAACCAGGCCCTTGGACCCGAGCTCGCGCAGCGCGATGCGGCTCAGCTTGTTCTTGCGGTAGTTCGACCGCGGCCGGCCCGTCAGCTCGCACCGGTTGCGGATGCGAGTCGCCGACGAATTGCGCGGCATCTCGGCCAGCTTCAGGGTCGCGGCAAAGCGCTCCTCCATCGGCTTGGACTTGTCGGCGATGATCGCCTTCAACCGGGCGCGCTTCGGGGCGGCGTTCTTCGCCATCCGCTTGCGCCGGTTGTTCTTCTCGATTGAACTCTTCTTTGCCATGCTTGGCTCCTGGGTATCCGCGTTTGAGAAGCTTGAAGTCAGCTGCTCACTGCCGGAACGGGAAATTGAATGCGGTCAGAAGGGCACGGGCCTCGTCGTCGGTCGTCGCGGTGGTGCACACCGTGATGTCCATGCCCCAGCTCTCCCCGGCCTTGTCGAAGTCGATCTCGGGGAAAATGATGTGCTCCTTGATGCCGAGCGAATAGTTGCCGCGGCCGTCGAAGCTCTTCGGGTTCAGGCCGCGGAAGTCGCGGACGCGCGGCAGCGCGACGTTGATCAGGCGGTCGATGAACTCGTACATCTTCGTCTTGCGCAAGGTGACCTTGCAGCCGATCGGCTGGTTCTCGCGCAGCTTGAAGGTCGCGATGGCGACGCGCGAGTAGGTCACGACCGCCTTCTGGCCGGCGATCAGCGACAGGTCGGCCGCGGCGGTTTCCGCCTTCTTACGGTCGTTCACGGCCTCGCCGATACCCATGTTGAGCACGACCTTGTCGAGCCGCGGCACCTGCATGACGTTGGCGTAGCCGAACTTCTCGGTCAGCTGGCTCTTGATCGTGCGGTCGTATTCCGTGCGGAGGCGCGGGGTGTAAGCAGTCTCAGCCATCGATCTCAACTCCCGAGCTCTTGGCAACGCGGACCTTCTTGCCGTCCGCCTGAATCTTGAATCCGATGCGCGTCGGCTTGCCGTCCTTGCCGACATAAGCGACGTTCGACAGCTGGATCGGCGACTCCTTGCTGATGATGCCGCCCTCCTGGTTCTGGGTCTGCTTCTGGTGACGCTTCACCAGGTTGATGCCCCGCACCAGCGCCGTCCCCTCGTCGGGACGCACCTCGAACACCTCGCCGGTGCGACCCTTGTCGCGACCGGTCAGGACGATCACCTTGTCGCCCTTGCGGATCTTGGCAGCCATCACAGCACCTCCGGCGCAAGCGAAATGATCTTCATGTGGTTCTTGGCGCGCAGCTCGCGCGGCACCGGCCCGAAGATACGGGTGCCGACCGGCTCCGACTGGTTGTTGATCAGGACGGCCGCATTGCGGTCGAAGCGGATCACCGAGCCGTCGGCGCGGCGGATGTCCTTGCGGACGCGCACCACGACGGCTTTCATGACGTCGCCCTTCTTCACCTTGCCACGCGGAATGGCTTCCTTGATCGACACCACGATGATGTCGCCGACGGTGGCATAGCGGCGCTTCGAGCCGCCCAGCACCTTGATACACATGACACGGCGTGCGCCGGAATTATCGGCCACGTCGAGGTTGGTCTGCATCTGAATCATTGATGCACCTCGTCCTCTTCATCTGCTGCGCAGGAAAGCTGCGCCTTGTTTGATCCCGAAAGCGAAACGGGCCCTCTTCGACGAGGGCCGCGGTCCGCGCCTCAGGCGGTTTTCTTGTGCTCGCCCCGGACCACGGTCCAGCGCTTGAGCTTCGAGATCGGCTTGCTCTCCTCGATCCACACCATGTCGCCCGGCTTGAACTCGTTGTTCTCGTCGTGGGCGTGGTAGTTCTTCGAGCGGCGGATGGTCTTCTTGTAGATCGGGTGGGTGAAGCGCCGGTCGACGCGCACAACGATCGTCTTGGCCTGCTTGTCGCTGACGACGACGCCCTGAAGGGTCCGTTTCGGCATGTCGAGCCTCTTACTTCGTCTTGGCGCGCTGCTGCGCGGCGATGGTCTTGATACGGGCGATGTCGCGGCGCGCCTCACGCAGCCGCGCGGTGTTCTCCAGCTGCCCGGTGGCACGCTGGAAGCGCAGGTTGAAGCGCTCCTTCTTCAGGTTGACGATCGCATCGTCCATCTGATCGGGGCTCATCGCGCGAATGTCGGCAATCTTCATCTCGGCCATGACCATTACTCCGCAATGCGCTCGACGAAGCGCGTCTTGATCGGCAGCTTGGCGGCCGCCAGCAGCAGCGCCTCGCGCGCGATCTGGTTGCTCACGCCGTCGATCTCGAACATCACCCGGCCCGGCTTGACGCGGGCCACCCACAATTCAGGCGAGCCCTTGCCGGAGCCCATGCGGACTTCAGCCGGCTTCTTCGACACCGGGAGATCCGGGAACACGCGGATCCAGACGCGACCGGCGCGTTTCATGTGACGGGTCAAGGCACGACGGGCGGCCTCGATCTGGCGCGCGGTGACGCGATCCGGCTCCATCGCCTTCAGCCCGAACTGGCCGAAGGCCAGCGTCGCGCCCGAGGACGCAACGCCGTGAATACGGCCCTTATGCGCCTTTCGGAACTTGGTCTTCTTTGGTTGCATCATGGCTTTGAGCCCTCAAACCTGTCTTGTCGCGGCTGATCGATCAGGCCGCGTCGCGGCGCGACCGGGGCTGCGAGCTCTCGCCGCCGCCTTCGTTCATCCGCTTGTCCTGTGCCATCGGATCGTGCTCGAGGATCTCGCCCTTGAAGATCCAAACCTTCACGCCGCAAGTGCCGAAGGTGGTGAACGCGGTGGCCACACCGTAGTCGATGTCGGCGCGCAGCGTGTGCAGCGGCACCCGGCCCTCGCGATACCACTCCATGCGGGCGATTTCCGCGCCGCCCAGACGACCCGAGCAGTTGATGCGGATGCCCTCGGCACCGAGACGCATCGCCGACTGCACGGCGCGCTTCATGGCGCGGCGGAACGCGACGCGGCGCTCGAGCTGCTGGGCGATCGACTCGGCGACCAGGGTCGCATCGAGCTCCGGCTTGCGGATCTCGACGATGTTGATGACGACGTCCGACGAGGTGATGTCGGCGACGCGCTTGCGCAGCTTGTCGATGTCGGCGCCCTTCTTGCCGATCACGACGCCCGGACGTGCCGAGTGGATCGTGACGCGGCACTTCTTGTGCGGACGCTCGATCACGATACGGGCGACGGCCGCCTGCTTGAGCTCCTTGTGCAGGATCTCGCGGATCTTGACGTCTTCATGCAGCAGCTTGCCGTACTCGGCCTTGCCGGCGAACCAGCGCGAATCCCAGGTCCGGTTGATGCCGAGACGCAGACCGATCGGATTGATCTTTTGACCCATCGTATTCTCCCAGCGCCTGCTTTAAGCGCTCGCCTCGACCTGACGCACAATGATCGTCAGCTGCGAAAACGGTTTGAAAACTCGGCCCGAACGGCCACGACCGCGCGGCGAGAAACGCTTCATCACGATTCCCTTGCCGACGAAAGCCTGCGAGACGACGAGATCGTCGACCTCGAGCTCGTGATTGTTCTCGGCATTGGCGATCGCCGATTCCAGGCACTTCTTGACGTCGACCGCAATCCGCTTGCGCGAGAACTGCAGGTCGGCGAGGGCGGCCGACGCCTTGCGGCCGCGGATCATCTGCGCCACCAGGTTCAGCTTCTGCGGGCTCACCCGAAGCATCCGGGCCACAGCCTTGGCCTCGTTTTCGGGGAGGCTCCGTTCGCGCTTTGGTTTGCTCATCGCTTAATCCTCAAGCCTTCTTGGCTTTCTTATCGCCCGAATGGCCGTGGAAGGTGCGGGTCGGCGAGAACTCGCCGAACTTGTGGCCGACCATCTCTTCGTTGATCGCCACCGGCACGTGCTTCTGGCCGTTGTAGACGCCGAACGTCAGGCCGACGAACTGCGGCAGGATGGTCGAGCGGCGGCTCCAGATCTTGATGACGTCGTGACGGCCGGACGCGCGCGCCGCATCTGCCTTCTTGAGCAGCGACGCCTCGACGAACGGGCCTTTCCAGACTGAACGAACCATGTCCGTCGTTCCTTACTTCTTCCGCTTGTGGCGGCTCAAGAGAATGAATTTATCGGTCGACTTGTTGGTGCGGGTCTTCTTGCCCTTGGTAGGCTTGCCCCACGGAGTGACCGGGTGACGACCGCCCGAGGTACGGCCTTCGCCGCCGCCGTGCGGATGGTCGATCGGGTTCATCGCGACACCGCGGTTGTGAGGCCTGCGGCCCATCCAACGCTTGCGGCCGGCCTTGCCGATCGAGGTGTTCATGTGGTCCGGGTTCGACACCGCACCGATGGTGCCGCGGCAGCGGCCGTGCACCAGGCGCTGCTCGCCCGAGTTCAGGCGGACGATCACGTAGTCCTGGTCGCGGCCGACGATCTGGGCGTAGGTGCCGGCCGAACGCGCGAGCTGGCCGCCCTTCCCGATCTTGACCTCGATGTTGTGCACGATCGTGCCGACCGGCATGTTGCCCAGCGGCATGACGTTGCCCGGCTTCACGTCGACATAGTTGCCGGCGACGATGGTGTCGCCGACCGCCAGTCGCTGCGGCGCCAGGATGTAGGCGAGCTCGCCGTCCTGATACTTGACCAGCGCGATGAAGGCGGTCCGGTTCGGATCATACTCCAGGCGCTCGACGGTCGCGGGAACGTCGACCTTGTCGCGCTTGAAGTCGACCGTGCGGTACGACTGCTTGTGACCGCCGCCGAGGAAGCGAACGGTGATGCGGCCGGTGTTGTTGCGACCGCCGCTCGACTGCTTGCCTTCGGTCAGCGCCTTGACCGGCTTGCCCTTGTAGAGGGCCGAACGATCGACCATCACCAGCTGGCGCTGGCCGGGCGTCGTGGGATTGAATGTCTTCAGTGCCATGGCAGCTCAGCCTTACAGTCCGGTGGTCACGTCGATACGGTGGCCCTCTTCGAGGGTCACGATCGCGCGCTTGCTGTCCGATTGCGAACCGAAATTGCCGCGGAACACCTTGGTCTTGCCCTTGCGGACGAGCGTGTTGACGCTCTTGACCTTGACGTCGAACAGCTTCTCGATCGCTTCCTTGATCTGCGGCTTGGTCGCCTTGGCGGCCACCTTGAACAGAACCTTGTTGTGCTCCGAGGCGAAGGTCGCCTTCTCGGTCACGACCGGCGCGATGATGATGTCGTAGTGGCGCGGATCGATGGTCTTCATTTGAAGCGCGCCTCCAGCGCATCGATCGCCGCCTTGGTCAGCACGAGCTTCTGACGGCGCAGGATGTCGTAGACGTTGATGCCCTGGATCGGCAGCACGTCCATGTTCGGAATGTTGCGGGCGGCATTGGTGAAGCCGGTATGCAGCTCGGCGCCGTCGATGATCAGGGCGTTGGTCAGGCCGAGACCGGAGAAGTGACCGATCAGCGCCTTGGTCTTCGCCGCCTCCAGGGTGGCGTTCTCCAGCACGACCAGATCACCGTCCTTGGCCTTGGCCGACAGCGCATGCTTCAGCGCCAGCGCACGGACCTTCTTCGGCAGGTCGGTCGCATGCGAGCGCACGACCGGACCGAAGGCGCGGCCGCCGCCACGGAACTGCGGCACGCGAGCCGAGCCGTGACGAGCACCGCCGGTGCCCTTCTGCTTGTACATCTTCTTGCCGGTGCGCCAGATCTCGGCGCGGCCCTTGGCCTTGTGGGTGCCGGCCTGACGCTTGTTGAGCTGCCACTGGACGCAGCGCGCGATGATGTCGGCACGCGGCTCCAGACCGAAGATGGCGTCGGACAGCTGGACGGAGCCGGCTTCCTTGCCCTCGAGGGTGGTGACTTTCAGTTCCATTTATGCGCCCTCCTGCACGGCCGGCGCTTCGGCAGCCTGCTCACCCGCGACCTTGAACTTGCCGGGCTTCGGCGCTTCCTTCGGCAGCGGCTTCTTGACGGCGTCGCGCACCGAGATCCAGCCACCCTTGGAGCCGGGCACCGCGCCTTCCACCAGGATCAGGCCGCGCTCGACGTCCGTCTGCACCACACGCAGGTTCAGCGTGGTGATGCGATCGACGCCCATGTGACCGGGCATCTTCTTGTTCTTCCAGGTCTTGCCGGGGTCCTGACGGCCACCGGTCGAACCGATCGAACGATGCGAGATCGACACACCGTGCGTGGCGCGCAGACCGCCGAAGTTCCAGCGCTTCATGCCGCCGGCGAAGCCCTTACCGACCGAGGTGCCGGTGACGTCGACGAACTGGCCGACGACGAAATGGTCGGCCTGGATCTCGGCGCCGACCGGGATCAGCGAATCCTCGCTGACACGGAATTCGGCGAGCTTGCGCTTCGGCTCGACCTTGGCGACCGCGAACTGGCCGCGCTCCGCCTTCGGCATGTAGACCGTCTTGCGGCTGCCGCTGCCGAGCTGCAGCGCGACGTAGCCGTTCTTCTCGGTGGTGCGGTGACCGACCACCTGGCAATTGCCGAGCTTCAGCACGGTCACGGGGATATGTTCGCCGGTCTCCGTGAAGACCCGCGTCATCCCGACCTTTTGTGCGATCACTCCGGAGCGCATCGGCGTGCTTCCTGTTCTTCTCTATGTCCGCGTGAGGTGCGAACGTGAATCCAAAAACTTAGAGCTTGATCTCGACGTCGACGCCGGCGGCCAGATCGAGCTTCATGAGAGCATCGACGGTCTGCGGGGTCGGATCGACGATGTCGAGCAGGCGCTTGTGAGTGCGCATCTCGAACTGCTCGCGGCTCTTCTTGTCGACGTGCGGCGAACGGTTCACGGTGAACTTCTCGATGCGGGTCGGCAGCGGAATGGGTCCGCGAACCTGCGCGCCGGTCCGTTTCGCCGTGTTGACGATCTCGCGCGTCGACGTATCGAGGATACGATGGTCAAACGCCTTGAGACGGATGCGGATATTTTGGCCGTTCATTGCCGTATCTTTCTGTGAGTAGTGAGTGGCGAGTAGCGAACGGCGAATGGATAATCTCCACTCGCCCACCCGCCATTCCCTATTCGCTGTTGTTACTCGATGATCGAGGCGACGACGCCAGCGCCGACGGTGCGGCCGCCCTCGCGGATGGCGAAGCGCAGCTTCTCCTCCATCGCGATCGGCACGATCAGGTGCACTTCCATCGCAATGTTGTCGCCCGGCATCACCATCTCGGTGCCTTCCGGCAGGTGAACGACGCCGGTCACGTCGGTCGTGCGGAAGTAGAACTGCGGACGATAGTTGGTGAAGAACGGCGTGTGACGGCCACCCTCTTCCTTGGTGAGGATGTAGGCCTCAGCCTTGAACTTGGTGTGCGGCTTGACCGAACCCGGCTTGCACAGCACCTGGCCGCGCTCGACGTCCTCGCGCTTGGTGCCGCGGAGCAGCGCGCCGATGTTGTCACCGGCCTGGCCCTGATCGAGCAGCTTGCGGAACATTTCAACGCCGGTGACGGTGGTCTTCTGGGTCGGACGGATGCCGACGATCTCGATTTCCTCACCGACCTTGATGATGCCGCGCTCGACGCGGCCGGTCACCACGGTGCCGCGGCCCGAGATCGAGAACACGTCTTCGACCGGCATCAGGAAGGGCTGGTCGATCGGACGCTCCGGCTGCGGAATGTACTCGTCGACATTGCGCATCAGCTCGAGGATGGCGTCGTGGCCGAGCTTCTTGTCCGAATCTTCCAGAGCGGCCAGCGCCGAGCCCTTGATGATCGGGATCTTGTCGCCCGGGAATTCGTACTTCGAGAGCAGCTCGCGGACCTCGAGCTCGACGAGCTCCAGCAGCTCCGGATCGTCGACCATGTCGCACTTGTTGAGGAACACGACCAGCGCCGGCACGCCGACCTGGCGAGCGAGCAGGATGTGCTCACGGGTCTGCGGCATCGGGCCGTCAGCGGCCGACACGACCAGGATCGCGCCGTCCATCTGGGCAGCGCCGGTGATCATGTTCTTCACGTAGTCGGCGTGGCCGGGGCAATCGACGTGGGCGTAGTGGCGGTTCTTGGTCTCGTACTCGACGTGCGCGGTCGAGATGGTGATGCCGCGCGCCTTCTCTTCCGGGGCCTTGTCGATCTGGTCGTAGGCAGTGAACGTCGCACCGCCCGTCTCGGCCAGGATCTTGGTGATTGCAGCCGTCAGCGAGGTCTTGCCGTGGTCGACGTGACCGATGGTGCCGATGTTGCAGTGGGGCTTGTTACGTTCAAACTTAGCTTTGGCCATTTGACTCTCCGTTCAGTCGCTAACTTGAGCTAACGACAATCAGGCAAACTTCTTCTGGACTTCGGCCGACACGTTGGCCGGCGCTTCAGCGTAGTGCGAGAACTGCATCGTGAAGGTCGCGCGCCCCTGGCTCATGGAGCGCAGGTTGTTCACGTAACCGAACATGTTCATGAGCGGCACCATCGCGTTGATGACGTTGGCATTGCCGCGCATGTCCTGGCCCTGGATCTGGCCACGACGCGAGTTCAGGTCGCCGATGACCGAGCCGGTGTAGTCTTCCGGGGTCACCACCTCGACCTTCATGATCGGCTCGAGCAGAACCGACTTGCCCTTCTGCAGCGCCTCGCGGAAAGCCGCACGAGAGGCGATTTCGAAGGCCAGCGCCGACGAGTCGACATCGTGATACTTGCCGTCGACCAGCGCCACCTTGACGTCGACCACCGGGAAGCCGGCGACGACGCCCGCGCCGAGCACGCTCTCGATGCCCTTCTCGACGCCCGGGATGTATTCCTTCGGAACCGCACCGCCGACGATCTTGGACTCGAACACGTAGCCGCCACCGGGCTCGTTCGGCTCGACCACGAGGCTCACGGCCGCGAACTGGCCGGTACCACCGGTCTGCTTCTTGTGGGTGTAGTCCACGTTGGCCGGCTTGGTGATACGCTCACGGAACGCCACCTGCGGCGCGCCGATGTTCGCATCGACCTTGTAGGTGCGCTTGAGGATGTCGACCTTGATGTCGAGATGGAGCTCGCCCATCCCCTTGAGGATGGTCTGGCCCGACTCGTGATCGGTCGACACGCGGAAGGACGGATCCTCAGCGGCCAGCTTCGCCAGCGCGACGCCGAGCTTCTCCTGGTCGGCCTTCGACTTCGGCTCGATCGCAATCTCGATGACCGGCTCCGGGAATTCCATCTTTTCCAGGATCACCTGGTTGGACGGATCGCACAGCGTGTCACCGGTGCGGGCTTCCTTGAGGCCTGCGAGGGCGACGATGTCGCCGGCATAGGCTTCCTTGATGTCCTCGCGGTTGTTCGCATGCATCAGCAGCATGCGGCCGATGCGCTCCTTCTTCTCGCGGGTCGAGTTCACCACGCCGGTGCCCGAGGTCAGGATGCCCGAATAGATGCGGCAGAACGTGATCGTGCCGACGAAGGGGTCGTCCATGATCTTGAACGCGAGCAGCGCCAGCGGCTCCTTGTCGTCCGCCTTGCGCACGACCTCGTTGCCCTTGTCGTCGGTGCCCTTGATCGCAGGCACGTCGAGCGGCGACGGCAGATAGTCGACGACGGCGTCGAGCAACGGCTGCACGCCCTTGTTCTTGAAGGCCGAGCCGCACAGCACCGGATAGAACGCGCCGGTCAGCACGGCCTTGCGGATCAGGCGCTTCAGAGTCGCCTCGTCCGGCTCCTTGCCGTCCAGGAACGCGGTGAGCGCGTCGTCGTCGAGCTCGACGGCGGCCTCCACCAGCTTCTCGCGATATTCCTTGGCCTGGTCGGCGAGATCAGCCGGGATCTCGACGTAGTCGAACTTCGCGCCGAGCGCCTCGTCGTTCCAGACGATCGCCTTCATCGTCACGAGATCGATGCAGCCCTTGAAATTGTTCTCGGCGCCGATCGGCAGCTGGATCGCAACAGGCTTCGCGCCCAGGCGATCGACGATGTCGGCCAGGCACTTGAAGAAGTCGGCACCGGTCTTGTCCATCTTGTTGGCGAAGACGATGCGCGGAACCTTGTACTTGTCGCCCTGGCGCCAGACGGTCTCGGTCTGCGGCTCGACGCCCTGGTTGGAGTCGAGAACGCACACGGCGCCGTCGAGCACCCGCAAGCTGCGCTCGACCTCGATGGTGAAGTCGACGTGGCCGGGGGTGTCGATGATGTTCAGGCGCTTGCCGTTCCAGAACGCAGTGGTCGCAGCCGAGGTGATCGTGATGCCACGCTCCTGCTCCTGCTCCATCCAGTCCATCGTCGCGGCACCTTCGTGCACTTCGCCGATCTTGTGGCTCTTGCCGGTATAATAGAGGATGCGCTCGGTCGTCGTGGTCTTGCCGGCGTCGATATGCGCCATGATGCCGAAGTTGCGATAGTCTTCGATGGCGTGTTGGCGGGGCATGGGTGTGTTCCCTGATTTCCGTTCGGGTCGCCGTTACCAGCGATAGTGCGAGAAGGCGCGGTTGGCTTCCGCCATCCGGTGCACGTCTTCACGCTTCTTCACGGCGTTACCCCGATTGTTCGAGGCGTCGAGCAGCTCCGCCGAAAGCCGCTCGGTCATCGTCTTCTCGTTGCGGTCGCGCGCGGCCGAGATCAGCCAGCGGATGCCCAGCGCCTGCCGGCGAGTCGAACGAACCTCGACCGGCACCTGGTAGGTCGCGCCGCCGACGCGACGGGAGCGGACCTCGATGGTCGGCATGACGTTTTCGAGAGCCTGCTCGAACACCGTCAGCGGGCTCTGCTTGGTCTTGGCCTCGATGATGCCGAACGCGCCGTAGACGATACCTTCGGCGACCGACTTCTTGCCGGCGTACATCACCGAGTTCATGAACTTGGTGACAATGATGTTCCCGAACTTCGGATCCGGAAGCACTTCACGCTTTTCGGCTGAATGGCGACGCGACATGTGATCTTGTTCCCGCTTCTCTCGAACGTCTTACTTCGGACGCTTCGCGCCATACTTCGAACGGCGCTGCTTACGGTTCTTGACGCCCTGGGTATCCAGCACGCCGCGGAGGATGTGGTAGCGCACGCCCGGCAAGTCCTTGACGCGGCCGCCGCGGATCATGACCACCGAGTGCTCCTGCAGGTTATGGCCTTCACCCGGAATGTAGCCGATCACCTCGAAGCCGTTGGTCAGGCGCACCTTGGCGACCTTACGAAGCGCCGAGTTCGGCTTCTTCGGGGTCGTGGTGTAGACGCGCGTGCAAACGCCACGCTTCTGCGGCGACTGCTGCAGCGCCGGCACCTTCTTGCGCGACTTCTGCACTTCGCGCGGATTTGCGATCAGCTGGTTGATCGTCGGCATCTTGGCCTTCACCCTTCTCAACGTTCGCACGGAGACCGCGACCGGCTTCCGCAAATTCTGTTCGAGGTTCCCCGCCTCACCGGGCCGTTTCGCGCGATCAAAACCCACGCAAAACGAAATCGCGCCAACCGTCCATCGCTGAACGGAAAGCGCTTGACGCCACAGAGGACCGCGATCACCACCAGTCAGCTTGCGCTGGCGGGCGGCCTACCGAGGTCATGCATCCGAAATTGGTCTCAGGAGAACGAGCTCGAGAGATCTAATATCGTTTTGGCATTGCCTAGCTATGATCGACAGCGTTTGAGCGGCATTCGTCGAGGGTTGTGCCCGTCCCGCCCGGTTTCGGGTGGTCTGGGTGATCCGTACCGACGCTGGCGAAGCTCACCGCCTGTCGTTGAGTGCCGGCCTTTTATAAGCGGTAAATATCCAAGTCAAGCAAAACGACGCCGCGGGACGCGCAAAGAAGCGCTTCTGGCCGCTGCGGTTTCCGGTCCCGACAGGGCCCCCGCCGTCCGAGGTATCTGCAGACCGCACAGCCCTGCGAGTGCAGGCGCCTCTCCAGCCCGGGACATGTCCAGAAACATCGAAGATAAGGCTTTTTTCGGCTTTGGCCGACAAGGATGGCGCCGCGACGAGGCGCCTGGTGACAGAATATACCGACATTGCGATCATTGGCGGCGGCCTGAGCGGCTCGATCACGGCCGCCATGCTCGGAATGGCCGGCATCCCCGCGATTCTCGTCGATCCCCACGCGGTCTCCCCGCCCGACTTTCGAATCGAGAAGATCTCCGGTGCCGAGCAGATCGGCCGATTCCGTCGCACCGGGATCGCCGACAAGGCGTTGACCCAAGCCACCCTGGCCCCGGAGAACTGGATCGCCCGATTCGGCTACGTGCTCGAACGGGCTCAGGTCCAGCAATACGGCATTCCGTATGATGCGCTCGTGACGGCGGTGCGCGACCAGATCCCAGGCGCTGTGACGCGAATCGTCGCCAAGGCCGTAGCGATCACGCCAACCGAGGATCGCCAGTCGGTCGTGCTGTCCAACGGGCAGACGATCTCCGCCCGCCTCGTCGTGCTCGCCAACGGGCTGAACGTCGGGCTGCGGCACATGCTGGGAATCACCCGCACGATCACCAGCCCCGCCCATTCGATCTCGATCGGGTTCGACCTGACGCCGGTCGGCCGTTCCGCCTTCCCATTCCCGGCCATGACCTATTTCCAGGAACGAGCCAAGGCGCGGGTGCCCTACATCACCCTGTTCCCGATCGGCGAGCGCATGCGGGCGAACCTGTTCGCCTACCGCGAGGTCGATGATCCCTGGCTTCGGGCGATCCGCCGCAACCCAGTCGAAACGCTGGCCGCCGCCCTGCCCGGCCTGCGGCGGATCACCGGCGAGTACGCCGTGAGCGGCGAGGTGCGGGTCCGGCCCGCCGATCTCACCATCAACAGCGGGTACCGCATGCCGGGTGTCGTGCTCGTCGGCGACGCCTTCTGCACCACCTGCCCCGTCACCGGCACCGGTTCCGACAAGGTGTTCACCGATGTCGAGCGCCTCTGCAACGTCCACATTCCGCGCTGGCTGGCGACTGACGGCATGGGCGAGGCCAAGATCGCGGCCTTCTATGAGGACCCGGTCAAGACGGCCTGCGATGCGTGGTCGCTCGAGAAGGCATGGAATTTCCGATCGGTCTCGATCGGGGCCAGCCCCTATTGGCAGGCGCAACGCTGGGCGCGCTTTGCCGTCTCGCTCGGCCGCGGGGTTCGGCAGCGGCTGACGAAGACCAATGCGCCGCTCAACGTCTATTCCTCGTCATCATCCTCCTCGTCGTCGTCCTCCTCGTCATCGCTGTCGTCGTCGGCCTGATCCTGCCGGCTCGGCTGATGGCCCTGGTCATCCCAGAGCTTGCGATAGGTCCCATTCTTCGCCAAGAGCTCGGCGTGGCTGCCGCGCTCGATCGCCCGGCCGCCGGAGATGACGATGATCTCGTCCATCTCGACCACCGAGGTCAGGCGGTGGGTCGACCAGATCATGGTGCGGCCCTTGGCGACCTTGAGCAGGGTGCGGTTGATCGCGGCTTCCGTGGTCTGGTCCAGCGCCGAAGTGGCCTCGTCGAGCAGCAGCACGGACGGGTTGCGGATGATGGCGCGGGCGATCGCGATGCGCTGGCGCTGTCCACCGGACAGCGTGTCGCCGCGCTCGCCGACGATGGTGTCGTATTTCTGCGGCAGGCTCATGATGTAGCGGTGGATCTCGGCCTTCTTGGCCGCCTCCTCCACCTCCGCGTCGGTGGCGCCCTCCTTGCCGAGCCGGATGTTCTCCCGCAGCGACATGTTGAACAGCATGTTGTCCTGGAACACCACGGCCATGCTGCCGCGAAGCGAATCGCGCGTCACCTTGCGGATGTCGACGCCGTCGATGGTGACGCGGCCTTCATCGGGTACGTAGAGCCGCAGGATCAGGTTGAGCAGCGTGCTCTTGCCCGAGCCCGACGGACCGACGATCGCGATCCGCTTGCCGACGTCGAGCTTGAGGCTCAGATTGTCGAGCACCGGCGTCTCGCTGCCCTCGTACTGGAAGGTCACGCGCTCGAAGGTGATGTCGTGGCTGATGCGGGGCAGATCCGGCGCGCCCGGCCGGTCGGCGCCGCGGGTCGGCTCGTCCAACAGCTCCTGCATGTGCCGGATCGCGGCCGCCGAGGAGATCGACACCGGCACGAAATGCATGACATGGGCGATGTTGTAGGACACCTCCCAGAATGCGCTCTCGAAGGTGACGAAGGTGCCGATCGTGATCTGACCCTTGGTGGCGAGATAGGCGCCGAGAGCGAGCACGACGAGATGCAGCAGCAGCACGGAGATCGTGACGGTGCGCTCGACCATGGTCGACAGGAACATCGCATCGGCCATCTTGCGCCGCGCCGCGTCGTTGCGGAAGCTGAACCAGCCGAATACCTTACGGTGCAGGCTGAAGGCCTTGATGACGGCTTGCGCCGCGATGTTCTCCTGGATCACGCCGAGCAGCGACGCTTCGTTCAGTTTCTGCTCGTAATTGGCCTGAACCGCCTTCGGCGTCAGGATACGCGGGCCGATCAGGGTGATCGGAAACACCAGCAGCGCGATCGCAGCGAGCTGCCAGTTCAGGAACAGCATCAGAATGATGCCCGCAATCAGCTCGAGGAACGGCAGCACAGCGCTGTTGGCGAAACTCTTCACGACGTTCTCGAACGCCGACATGTCGACCGAGAAGCGCGACAGGATCTCGCCGCGCTTGGTGCGCTGGAAATAGGCGGCCGGCAGGTTCTGCACGTGATCGAACAGACGGGTGCGGACGTCCGAGATGACGCAGGCCGCGAGCCGCGCATCCCAGCGCTCGTAGAGCACGGCAATGATCGAGGTGAAGATGCCCGCAGCGGCCAGCACGCCGAGGATGCGATAGAGCGCCTCGAAATCCTCTTCGCCGAGCGCATCGTCGATCAGGAACTTGAGGCTGAGCGGCATGATGACGTTGAACAGCGTCTCGATCAGGACGCCGATCGACACGAAAGCCAGCATCTTCTTGTATCTGGCGAGCAGCGGCGAGACGAAGCCGTAGATGGTTGCAAGCGCACCGGCGGCCTCGCGGGCCGTGTAGACGACGAGATCCTCGTCGTCGTCATCATCGTCGAGGTCGAGGCCGGCCTCTTCACCGTCCTCCTCGTCATCGTCCTCATCGTCGCCGACGACATCAGCCTTCTCTGTCGCCGACGTCTTCGCTGTTCCGGGTTTTGGAACGGCAGGCACGGCCGCCGCCGGCCCCCGCTTGTCCAAATCATCGGCAGGATCAGGTGCCGTTGCGGACGTCTGATTTCGCGGCGGTGAAGATTTGGGCGCCATTCAACGAACCGATCCTGCACGGCCAGTATGACCGTAACGGATTAAAGCGGCTCGGCTTTACCACCTGTGTCCGCCTGCCGCCAGCATTCTCGCCATACAGTGCCGCACCGGCCGCGACCAAGACGCGGCCCTGTTACGCAACCAGCACGGTCACAAGCGCCGCGGACGCAAGACAGCATCGAGATGCCGGGTTCAACGCCCGCGGCCCTGCCTCGAAATGCCGGCGGCTGTGCCGCGAGCCTAGTCTTCGTCCTCGACCTTGTCGAAGAACGAATAGCGCAGGCTGTCGGCGTCGGCGTACCACTGGCCGGGCCCCTTGTTGGCCGCGAGTGTCGCTGCCCACACCTCGTCGGTGCAATCGCGGCGGTGCATGGCCAGATCGAACCCGTTGCCGAAGAACAGCTCCGACCACTCCCACCAGGTGCCGAGCTTCTTGACCCCACGCAGCAGGTCGTAGCGGTCGACCAGCGCCGGAGCCATGTCCGAGGTGATCGAGCCGAACACGAGGCCGGTCTTGACGACGCGGTTGAGCTCGCGGATCGCGCGCGCAACCTGCTTGTCACCGAGATGGCAGAGGCTGGTCTCGAACACGAAATCGAACTCACCGGTCTTGAATGGCATATCGGTGATCGAGCCGAGCTTGTTGTATTTCCTCAGCGCCTTCGGCGTCTTGCCATGGATGTAGCGGTTGTTCTCGATGCCCCAGGCATCGATGCCGCGCTCGCGGAGCGCTCCCACCAGTTCACCGCTCGCGGAGCCGGCGACCAAGAGCTTGTAGCCTTTGCCCTTGCCGGCCCGGTTCCAAACGATCTTGATCAGGCTGGTCAGATAGTCCGGATCGGTGAACTGCGACCACGCTTCGCTGTACGGCCCCTGCCCGCGATAATTGTCGAAATAGTCACGGTCGATCTTGTCGGACAGCGGCGTTTCGGCCTGCGAGCGGGCGCGGCGCAGCCGCATCATTTCGGTCAGGATGATGTCGGTGGCGGCGTCCGACGAATCGAGCAGCCCGTTCAGGGTCGAGTCGAACAGATAGTCACCGACCACGACGATGCCGGGGTGCTCCTTCGGCTCAGGCCGGTGATTGGTCATGACGTCGCGTACCGGCAGACCGCCGGGCAGCGCGTTGACGGACGACAGCCAGCGGTGGATCTTGCCTTCCATGAAGTGTGCGCGCGCGTCGCCGAGCGCAGCAGGGAGCGACTTCAGCGCGGCATCGATCAGCTCCTGGTCCGAGAGGTTGGCGAAGGCGAGCGCATCCGAGCCCGCGATCAGCCAGTTGAGCACGCCGTGCTTGCCGACATCGTGGCGCGAGCCCTCGTTGTAGATGCAGCAGCCGCCGAACGCCTCCGACATGAACCAGGAGCCCGGAATCTTCTCGCCCCAGAACGGCTCGTCGAACAGGATCGAGACGCGCAGATAATGCGCGGGACGATCGAAATAGGCGATGTGCTTGACCATGGACTGGCGCAGCTTCTCGCCCTCCCAGCCGACCGTCGACAGCCAGGAATGCGGCAGGCACACCAGGACGAGATCGAACTCGCGCGTCTCCGGCCCCTTGCCGTTCATCATGTTGAGCCGGTAGCGACCCGCCTCGGTCTTGCCGATGCGGAGCACGCGATGATTGAGCTGGATGTCGGCATCGACCTCGGAGCGCAGGCACTCGATCAGTTGCTCGTTGCCGTTCTGAATCGAGTACAGGCCGATATAGTCGTCGATATCCATCACGAAGTTCTTGAGCGCATTGAGGCCGTTGGTGTTGTGGGCCTCGGTCGCGAGGTCGGAGCGCGACATCACCTTGAAGAAGCGCTTGGCCGTGGGATCCTCGACCTCCTCGTCGAGCAGCTCTTCGCAGGTCTTGTAGGCCCAGGGGTGCTCGTTATCGTGGGCGCCGACGCCCTCGTAATATTCGACCGGCGACATCACGTCGGTACAACGCTTGCGGAACGCCTCGACCGCAGCGGCCGTCTTCGGGCCGTATTTGCGGCGCAGCCCCGGCACGTCGTCGAGCAGCTCGCCGTCGAGTTGCACCTGCAGCGCATCCATCGGAATCGTCTGCAGCCCGAAATGCTGGATCAGCTCGCGCAGCGGATCAGGGCCGGTCATCGAGTAGTCGTAGATTTCCGCGACACCAGCCTCATACATCGCCGGTGCGGTATCGAACTTGCGCGTCACGATCTTGCCGCCGAGCCGGTCGGATGCCTCGTAGATCGTCACCTTGCAGAGATCGCCGAGTTTGCGCCTCAGATACCAGGCGCTCATCAGGCCACCCGGACCGCCACCAACAATCGCAAGGTCAAGCATCGAAGTTCCGCCATCTCCGGCTGTCAGCGACGTTGCCGGTCGTCCATACAGGGGTCCTGCCACCCTCGGGGCTCGATCGGCCATAGCGTAACCGGCCCGCAAAAGATTTGCGCCGGAGCAAATCGGCGCATCGCCACGGGAATCGACGGAAATCAGCTCAGCGGATCTGATGCTTCCAAAAGCGCCTCTGTCCCTGAAGGGAAGATGAACAACGGGGCAGCAGCGCGGCAACAGGAGAAGAAAATGTCAAAAAAAGGCCGGCAAACGCCGGCCTTTTCTACACGCGATGAACGCACGGCAGACCCCGACACCGTCGGGGTCATGCCGCAACCGTCCGTTTACTCCGCCGGCGGCAGCGCGAGCGGCTGAGGCTCGGGCTGCGCCGGCACGATCGCCGCCTGCTTCTCGCGCTCGTCGAGAATCAGCTTGTCGCGCTTCAAAGCGACTTCGCGGATGCGGGCCATCGAGGCGCCGGTGCCGGCCGGGATCAGGCGTCCTACGATGACGTTCTCCTTGAGACCCTCGAGTGGATCGATCTTGCCGTTGACCGCCGCCTCGGTGAGAACGCGGGTGGTCTCCTGGAACGAGGCCGCCGAGAAGAACGACCGGGTCTGCAGGCTCGCCTTGGTGATGCCGAGCAGAACCGGAGTGCCCGTGGCCGGCTTCTTCGCCTCCTCCACGGCCTTCGCGTTCAGCAGGTCGAACTCGATCTTGTCGACCTGTTCGCCCGAGATCATGTCGGTATCGCCCTGGTCGGTGATCTCAACCTTCTGCAGCATCTGGCGGACAATCACCTCGATGTGCTTGTCGTTGATGAGCACGCCCTGCAGCCGGTAGACCTCCTGGATCTCGTTGACCAGATAGGCCGCGAGCTCCTCGATGCCCTTGATCGCCAGGATGTCGTGCGGCGCCGGGTTGCCTTCGACGATGAAGTCGCCCTTCTCGACGATGTCGCCATCCTGCAGATGGATGTGCTTGCCCTTCGGGATCAGGTACTCGCGCGGCTCCTCGGTCTTGTCGACCGGCTCGATCGAGATGCGACGCTTGTTCTTGTAGTCGCGACCGAACCGGATGGTGCCGGCGATCTCGGCGATGATCGCGGCATCCTTCGGCTTACGCGCTTCGAACAGCTCCGCCACCCGCGGCAGACCGCCGGTGATGTCGCGCGTCTTGGCGCTTTCCGTCGAGATACGCGCGAGGATGTCGCCCGGCTTCACCGTCGAGCCGACGTCGACCGACAGAATCGCGTCGACCGACAGCATGTAGCGGGCATCGCCGCCGCGGGCGAGCTTGAGCACCTTGCCGTCCTTGCCCTTGATCACGATGGCCGGACGCAGATCCGCGCCACCGCGCGTTCCACGCCAGTCGATGACCACGCGCTTGGCGATACCGGTGGACTCGTCGAGCGTTTCCGAGATCGACAGACCCTCGGTCAGATCCTCGAACCCGATCGTACCCTCGGCTTCCGTGAGGATCGGACGGGTGTAAGGGTCCCACTCGGCGATGCGCTGGCCGCGCTTGATCATGTCGCCGTCGTCGACATGCATGCGCGCGCCGTACTGGATGCGGTGCGTCGCACGCTCGGTGCCGTCGGGGTCGACGATCGTCACGACCATGTTGCGGACCATCGCGATCAGATGACCCTCGCTGTTGCGGGCGATCGCCTTGTTCTTGATGACCACCTTGCCTTCGAAGTTCGATTCCACGAAGGACTGCTCGTTCAGCTGCGCCGCACCACCGATGTGGAAAGTGCGCATCGTCAGCTGGGTGCCGGGCTCACCGATCGACTGCGCGGCGATGACGCCGACGGCCTCACCGTGGTTGACCGGCGTGCCGCGCGCCAGATCGCGGCCGTAGCACATCTTGCAGATGCCGTTGACCAGCTCGCAGGTCAGCGCCGAGCGGATCTTCACCTCCTGCACGCCAGCCTGCTGGATGGCGTCGATGTGGCTCTCCTCCATCAAGGTGCCGGCCTTGACCAGCACCGCGTTGGTCGCGGGATCGCGCACGTCGTCGCAGGGCACGCGGCCCAGGATGCGCGAGCCGAGCGAGGCCACGACCGTGCCGGCATCGACGATGGCGCGCATCTTGATGCCGAGATGGGTGCCGCAATCGTCCTGCGTGATGATGCAGTCCTGCGCGACGTCGACCAGACGACGGGTCAGGTAGCCCGAGTTCGCGGTCTTCAACGCGGTGTCCGCGAGACCCTTGCGGGCGCCGTGGGTCGAGTTGAAGTACTCGAGAACCGAGAGACCTTCCTTGAAGTTCGAGATGATCGGCGTCTCGATGATCTCACCCGACGGCTTGGCCATCAGGCCGCGCATGCCGGCGAGCTGACGCATCTGGGCCGGCGAACCGCGGGCACCGGAATGCGACATCATGTAGATCGAGTTGATGTCGGCATCCGCCCCCGTCGCCGTCTTCTTGGTGACGGAGATCTCCTTCATCATCTCCTTGGCGATCTCTTCGCTGGCCTTCGACCAGGCGTCGACGACCTTGTTGTACTTCTCGCCGTGGGTGATCAGACCGTCATTGTATTGCTGCTCGAAATCCTTCGCCAGCGTACGGGTGGTGTCGACGATCTTCCACTTGCCCGCCGGCACGACCATGTCGTCCTTGCCGAACGAGATGCCCGCCTTGAAGGCGTTGTAGAAGCCGAGCGCCATGATGCGGTCGCAGAAGATCACCGTCTCCTTCTGGCCGCAGTGACGATAGACCTGATCGATCACGCCCGAGATTTCGCGCTTGGTCATCAGCTTGTTGATGACCTCGAACGTGACGCGCGGATGCTTCGGCAGGAGATTGCCGAGCATCACGCGACCCGCGGTGGTTTCGATCCAGCGCTTGGCGATCTTGCCGGTCTCGTCCATCCCCTCCCAGCGGTACTTGATCTTGCTGTGGAGATGGATGGCCTTGGCGTGCAGCGCATGCTCGAGCTCGGCCATGTTGCCGAACGCCATGCCCTGGCCGGGCATGCCCTCGCGCATGATCGAGACGTAGTAGAGGCCGAGCACGATGTCCTGCGACGGCACGATGATCGGCTGACCATTGGCCGGATGCAGGATGTTGTTGGTCGACATCATCAGGACGCGCGCTTCCAGCTGCGCTTCGAGCGACAGCGGAACGTGCACGGCCATCTGGTCGCCGTCGAAGTCGGCGTTGAAGGCCGAGCAGACCAGCGGATGCAGCTGGATCGCCTTGCCCTCGATCAGCACCGGCTCGAACGCCTGGATGCCGAGGCGATGCAGCGTCGGCGCGCGGTTCAGGAGCACCGGATGCTCGCGGATGACCTCGTCCAGGATGTCCCAGACCTCCGGACGCTCCTTCTCGACCAGCTTCTTGGCCTGCTTGACCGTCGTCGACAGGCCCTTGGCGTCGAGCCGCGAATAGATGAACGGCTTGAACAGCTCGAGCGCCATCTTCTTCGGCAGGCCGCACTGGTGCAGGCGCAGCTCGGGACCGACCACGATGACCGAACGGCCGGAGTAGTCGACGCGCTTGCCGAGCAGGTTCTGACGGAAGCGACCCTGCTTGCCCTTGAGCATGTCGGCGAGCGACTTCAGCGGACGCTTATTGGCGCCGGTGATGACGCGGCCGCGGCGGCCGTTGTCGAACAGCGCATCCACCGCCTCCTGAAGCATGCGCTTCTCGTTGCGGATGATGATGTCGGGCGCGCGCAGCTCCATCAGCCGCTTCAGGCGGTTGTTGCGGTTGATGACGCGGCGATAGAGGTCGTTGAGGTCGGAGGTCGCGAAACGGCCGCCGTCGAGCGGCACCAGCGGACGCAGGTCCGGCGGGATCACCGGAACCACGGTCATGATCATCCATTCCGGCTTGTTGCCGGAGTGGCGGAACGCCTCGACGATCTTCAGGCGCTTCGCGAGCTTCTTGTGCTTGATGTCGGAGTCGGTCTCCTGCATCTCGGCACGCAGCGTCTGCTCGAGCTTCTCCAGCTCGAGGCCGCGCAAGAGCTCACGGATGGCCTCGGCGCCGATCATGGCGGTGAAGCTGTCCTGGCCGTATTCGTCCTGCGCCTTGAGGTACTCGTCCTCGGACAGCAGCTGACGGTCCTTGAGCGCGGTCAGACCCGGCTCGAGAACGACGTAGTATTCGAAGTACAGAATCCGCTCGAGATCCTTCAGCGTCATGTCGAGCAGCAGGCCGATGCGCGAGGGCAGCGACTTCAAGAACCAGATGTGCGCGACGGGAGCGGCGAGCTCGATATGGCCCATGCGCTCGCGCCGGACGCGCGACAGGGTCACCTCGACCGAGCACTTCTCGCAGATGATGCCCTTGTACTTCATCCGCTTGTACTTGCCGCACAGGCACTCGTAGTCCTTGATCGGCCCGAAGATGCGGGCGCAGAACAGGCCGTCGCGCTCGGGCTTGAAGGTACGGTAGTTGATCGTTTCCGGCTTCTTGATCTCGCCATAGGACCAGGACAGAATCTTCTCCGGAGACGCAATCGAGATCCGGATCTGGTCGAAGACCTGAGCCGGCGTCGTCGGATTGAAGAGATTCATAATTTCTTGGTTCATCGTATTCTCCTCGCGGGCCGATCGGGGGTCGGCCGCAAATTCGAAAATCTCTCAACGGGCGCCTTGTCCTGACCCGCGGGGGAAGGCACCGGCACCCGGCCGTCCGAGACGGCCGGGCATGACCTCTTGAACTACTCGGCGGCTTCCGACGTCGGCGCCGGTCCGAGCTTGGAGTTGTGCAGGTCGACGTTGAGGCCGAGCGAGCGCATTTCCTTGACCAGCACGTTGAACGATTCCGGAATACCGGCCTCGAACGTGTCGTCGCCGCGCACGATCGCCTCGTAGACCTTGGTGCGGCCGGCGACGTCGTCCGACTTCACCGTCAGCATCTCCTGCAGCGTGTAGGCCGCGCCGTAGGCTTCGAGCGCCCACACCTCCATTTCGCCGAAACGCTGGCCGCCGAACTGGGCCTTGCCGCCCAGCGGCTGCTGGGTGACCAGCGAGTACGGGCCGATCGAACGCGCATGGATCTTGTCGTCGACCAGATGGTGCAGCTTCAGCATGTAGATGTAGCCGACCGTCACCTTGCGATCGAACGCATCGCCGGTGCGGCCGTCATAGACCGTCGACTGACCGGATGCGTCGAGGCCGGCGAGCTTCAACATCTCCTCGATGTCGGCCTCCTTGGCGCCGTCGAACACCGGCGTGGCGATCGGCACGCCGCGGCTCAGATTGTGACCAAGCTCGATCAACTCGTTGTCGTTGAGCGACTTGATGGTCTCGTCATCGCCGTAGATCCGCTTCAAGGTCTCCTTCAGCGGCTTGACGTCCTGCTTCGACAGGTAGGCATCGACCGTCTGGGCGATGCGCTTGCCGAGGCCGGCGCAGGCCCAGCCGAGATGGGTCTCGAGGATCTGCCCGACGTTCATGCGCGAGGGCACGCCGAGCGGGTTCAGCACGATGTCCGCATGGGTGCCGTCCTCGAGGAACGGCATGTCCTCGATCGGCACGATCTTGGACACGACGCCCTTGTTGCCGTGACGGCCCGCCATCTTGTCGCCCGGCTGGATCTTGCGCTTCACGGCGACGAAGACCTTGACCATCTTCATCACGCCGGGCGGCAGCTCGTCGCCACGCTGCAGCTTCTCGACCTTGTCGAGGAAGCGCTGTTCCAGCCCCTTCTTCGACTCGTCGTACTGCTTCCGCATGGCCTCGATCTCGGCCATCAGCTTGTCGTTCGGCGAGGCGAACAGCCACCACTGCGACTTCGGATACTCGTCGAGCACCGCGCGCGTGATCTTGGTGTCCTTCTTGAAGCCCTTCGGCCCCGAGATGCCCTGGCGGCCGTCCAGCATGTCGGCGAGACGGCTGTAGACGTTGCGGTCCAGGATCGCCTGCTCGTCGTCACGGTCCTTGGCCAGACGCTCGATCTCTTCCCGCTCGATCGCCAGCGCACGCTCGTCCTTGTCGACGCCGTGACGGTTGAAGACGCGGACCTCGACGATCGTGCCCTGCACGCCCGGCGGCACCCGCAGCGAGGTGTCGCGAACGTCGGAGGCCTTCTCGCCGAAGATGGCGCGCAAGAGCTTTTCTTCCGGCGTCATCGGGCTCTCGCCCTTCGGCGTGATCTTGCCGACCAGGATGTCGCCGGCGCGCACCTCCGCGCCGATATAGACGATGCCGGCTTCGTCGAGGTTCTTCAGCGCCTCTTCCGACACGTTCGGAATGTCGCGCGTGATTTCCTCCGGACCCAGCTTGGTGTCGCGGGCCATCACCTCGAATTCCTCGATGTGGATCGAGGTGAAGACGTCCTCCTTCACGATCCGCTCGGAGAGCAGGATGGAGTCCTCGAAGTTGTAGCCGTTCCACGGCATGAACGCGACCAGCACGTTGCGGCCGAGCGCGAGCTCGCCGAGATCGGTCGACGGACCGTCAGCGATGATGTCGCCCTTCTTGACGATGTCGCCGACCTTCACCAGCGGACGCTGGTTGATACAGGTCGACTGGTTCGAGCGCTGGTACTTCATCAGCCGGTAGATATCGACGCCCGACTTGGTCGGATCGAGATCTTCCGTGGCGCGGATGACGACGCGGGTGGCGTCGATCTGGTCGATCACGCCCGAGCGGCGCGCCGCGATCGCGGCGCCCGAGTCACGGGCAACCACGCCTTCCATGCCGGTGCCGACGAACGGCGCCTCGGCGCGAACCAGCGGCACCGCCTGGCGCTGCATGTTCGAGCCCATCAGCGCGCGGTTGGCGTCGTCGTTCTCGAGGAACGGGATCAAGGCCGCGGCAACCGAAACCAGCTGCTTCGGCGACACGTCCATGTAGTCGACCTTGTCGGGCGTCATCGGCACGACTTCGCCGGCATGACGGCAGACCACGAGGTCCTCGGTGAAGCGGCCCTTGGCATCGAGCGGCACGTTGGCCTGCGCGACGCGGTAGCGCCCCTCCTCCATGGCGGACAGATACACCACCTCGTCGGTGACGCGGCCGTCCTTGACCTTGCGGTACGGCGTCTCGACGAAGCCATACTTGTTGACGCGGGCGAACGTCGCCAGCGAGTTGATCAGGCCGATGTTCGGACCTTCCGGCGTCTCGATCGGGCAGATGCGGCCGTAATGCGTCGGATGCACGTCGCGCACCTCGAAGCCGGCGCGCTCGCGCGTCAGACCGCCCGGTCCAAGCGCCGACAGGCGGCGCTTGTGGGTGATCTCCGACAGCGGGTTGGTCTGGTCCATGAACTGCGACAGCTGCGACGAGCCGAAGAACTCGCGCACCGCGGCCGCGGCAGGCTTGGCGTTGATCAGGTCCTGCGGCATCACGGTGTCGATGTCGACGCTCGACATGCGCTCCTTGATGGCGCGCTCCATGCGCAAGAGACCGATGCGGTACTGGTTCTCCATCAGCTCGCCGACCGAGCGGACGCGGCGATTGCCGAGATGGTCGATGTCGTCGATCTCGCCCTTGCCGTCGCGCAGGTCGACCAGGGTCTTGATGACCGCCAGGATGTCTTCCTTGCGCAGAGTGCGCTGGGTGTCCGGCGCATCGAGCTCGAGGCGCATGTTCATCTTGACGCGGCCGACCGCGGAGAGGTCGTAGCGCTCGGCATCGAAGAACAGCGACTGGAACATCGCCTGCGCCGAATCGAGCGTCGGCGGCTCGCCCGGACGCATCACGCGGTAGATGTCGAACAGCGCGTCCTCACGCGTCATGTTCTTGTCGGCCGACAGCGTGTTGCGGATGTAGGGGCCGACATTGACGTGGTCGATGTCGAGCAGCGGCAGGTCCTTGTAGCCCTGCTCGTTCAGCACCTTGAACAGCTTGTCGGTGATCTCCTCGCCGGCCTCGGCATAGATCTCGCCGGTCTTCGGATTGACGAGATCCTCGGCGATGTAGTTGCCGAGCAGCTCCTCGTCCGACATGCGCAGCGCCTTCAGCCCCTTCTCCTGGAGCTGGCGGGCGGCGCGAACGGTGAGCTTCTTGCCGGCCTCGAGCACGACCTTGCCGGTGTCGGCGTCGATCAGGTCGTTGACGGTCGAATAGCCGCGGAAGCGGTTGGCGTCGAACGGAACGCGCCAGCCTTCCTTGATGCGCTTGTAGATCAGCTTCTTGTAGAAGGTCGACAGGATCTGCTCGCCATCGAGACCGAGCGCGAACATCAGCGACGTCACCGGCAGCTTGCGGCGACGGTCGATGCGCGCGAACACGATGTCCTTGGCGTCGAACTCGATGTCGAGCCAGGAGCCGCGATACGGGATGACGCGGGCGGCGAACAGCAGCTTGCCCGACGAGTGGGTCTTGCCCTTGTCGTGGTCGAAGAACACGCCCGGCGAACGGTGCATCTGCGAGACGATGACGCGCTCGGTGCCGTTGACGATGAAGGTGCCGTTCATGGTCATGAGCGGAATGTCGCCCATGTACACGTCCTGCTCCTTGATGTCCTTGACCGACTTCGCGCCGGTCTCCTCGTCGATATCGAACACGATGAGGCGCAAGGTCACCTTGAGCGGCGCAGCGAAGGTCATGCCGCGCTGACGGCACTCGTCGACGTCATATTTCGGCGGCTCGAACTCGTAGCGGACGAACTCCAGCATCGAGGTGCCGGAGAAGTCGGAGATCGGGAATACCGAGCGGAACACCGCCTGCAGGCCCTCATCCGGCCGGCCACCCGTGGGCTCGTCCACCATCAGGAACTGGTCGTAGGACGCCTTCTGAACCTCGATGAGGTTCGGCATCTCCGCGACTTCCTTGATGTGTCCAAAGAACTTGCGAACGCGTTTGCGACCGGTGAATGTCTGCTGCGCCATCGTGGCCTCTCATTTCGTCGCCCGGAGGGGCGAACCTTCCGAAACAGCGGCTGCCACCGCCCCTTCGGGTTGAATTTCGATCCATTTCGAGGATCTGAGGCCCAGAGCCGGAACGGAAATGTCCCAGATCTGTTCTTCAGACCAGCAAAACGCAAAACGACGCGCGAGGCGCGAGGACGCACCCGCTCGTCACAACCATCTCGTCACGGACTGCAAAAGCCCGAAATTGCCTATCTCCCAACGGCTTACGGACGGAGACGCCACTCCACCGATCAACCGGCTTTTCGTGCTGCCGACCCAATATGGGTTGACAATAATCGAGATTCGAGAGCGAAGCCCCTAAATCTCCACACTTTTCCGTGTTCGGCCCACAACGGACGGTTCCGTTGCACGCCTTTTGCAGTGATTCCGAGCCGCGCCCAATACCCCTGCAAAACTCCTTGTCCACATGATGACCGGGCGATGTTACCACCCGGTCATCATAATCTGTCGAAAGCCCCCGGACCCGCCCATGGCAGCCCGGGGACTTCGTTCGCGCAATCGAAGCGATTACTTGAGCTCGATCTTGGCGCCGGCCTTCTCGAGCTGAGCCTTGATCTTCTCGGCCTCGTCCTTGTTGACGCCTTCCTTGACCGGCTTCGGAGCGCCCTCGACCAGGTCCTTGGCTTCCTTCAGGCCCAGGCCGGTGATGGCGCGGACTTCCTTGATGACCTCGATCTTCTTGTCGCCGGCCGAAGCCAGGACAACGGTGAACTCGGTCTTCTCTTCCGCCGGAGCGGCAGCGGCGCCACCAGCGCCCGGAGCGGCGACGGCCACGGCGGCCGCGGCGGACACGCCCCACTTCTCTTCCAGGAGCTTCGCGAGCTCAGCAGCCTCGAGAACGGTGAGGGCCGAGAGGTCGTCGACGATCTTCTGCAGGTCAGCCATTGATGTAGTCCTTTAGTGTGGTTCGGTTCGAAACCAGGTTGTGAGTGTTTGCGAAGGGCGTCAGGCCGCTTCGCCCTTTGAGGCATGAGCCTGAATGACGCGCGCGACCTTGGCCGCGGGAGCGTTGGCGAGCTGGGCCAGCTTGGTCGCCGGAGCCTGGATCAGGCCGACGAGCTTGCCGCGCAGTTCGTCCAGCGACGGCAGCGAGGCCAGAGCCTTCACGCTGTCGACATTCAGGACGGTTGAGCCCATCGAGCCGCCGAGAATGACGAACTTTTCGTTCGCCTTGGCGAATTCGATGGCAACCTTGGGCGCCGCGACAGGATCGTTCGAAGTTGCGATCACGGTCGGCCCCTTCAACAGGGGACCGATGCCGACGACGTCCGTGCCTTCAAGAGCAATTTTGGCGAGACGGTTCTTCGAGACCTTCACCGATGCGCCAGCCTGCTTCATCTGCTTGCGCAGGTTCTGCATCTGAGCCACGGTGAGGCCGGAATAGTGAGCGACGACGGCAACGCCCGTGGTCTTGAAGACCTCGTGCAGCTGCTCGACCGCCTCTTTTTTTGCCGCTCGTTCCACAGCAAGCTCTCTCCGGTTGGCGGCCTTCGCCCGAAAGCGGGACCGCCGGGTTGCACCCGCCATCCCACCAAACCTGACCTCCGGACGGAAGAACCCGAGGACACGAAAGGCAAAACGGCGATGAATAGCCTGCCCTTCCGAAAGCCCTGAGAGCCCGCGGAGTGTCGAGGTTCGAACCAAACCTGCATGCCACCACGACAAAGGCAGTGGACATGCCGAAATCCGGTCTTCACCCGTCTATGCAGGCTGGATGATTAAGCCATTGAGGAAACTGGATTTCCGCGCCGGCGCCTGCAGTCTCGGACAGGATTCGGAGTGATCGGCGAACCGACCTCCCCTGCGGCATTCGAGAGCAGAAAGATCCTTCTTCCTTCCGAGAAATCCAAACGGATATCCTCAAAAGGAATGCTGGCTCCTCTCAACTTTCGGAATGCGCGCACAGGCGCGCCAGCAACAGCCGGCCCGCCTGGAAGCCGGTTCTTTAACGGGTCCATTGCGACTTGCCAAGACCCCAAGAGCAAAAATCGCACCAGTTGGGCCATGCCGTGGAGCCGGGTGGGAGCCCCGTCGCCCGGATGAGCGACAGCCGGCGCGCGGGACGCGCGTCGGCGATAGCGACATGCGGGGTCTCACGTGCTCTGCCGGAAACCCCGGATGTCGGCAGCGCTCATCAGGGCCACGGGGCATTGCACGCGCAGGGGCACAATCCCGCCTCAGCCCTTCGGACAGGCCGCTCCGGCGTCGGCCCAGGCCTTGATCAGCTCGCCGAACTGCTTCTGGGTTCCCGGGGCCGGGGTCCGCCCAGCTCCCGGATTCCAGCCCCAGCCGACCAGCTCATCCTCAGCCATATGGTGAATCAGCTGCGCCATGGTCTTGCCGCCGTTGCGATTTGGATCCTTGATCTGTGCGCAGATCTGGCCGAGCGACTTGCCCTGCCAAGCCATCTCGATCGGGGCCAGCTGCCACTTGGGATTACCGGGCACGCGCGCCGCGTCGAAATTGGCCTCGTGGTGGCAGGTCGTGCAGGCGAGCCCGCCGGGCGCACCCATGCCAGCCTCGCCGCGGACCACCAGCGGCTGATGCGGAATCATCCTATCGGTCTGGGTCGGCCGGTCGCCGGCCGGGTGGCAGTTCATGCATCGCGGCGACTGCAGCACCTTGCCGGCCTCTTCGAACAGCGCCACGGCGCGCTCGTCCTTGCTCTTGATCCTGGCGAAGTCCGCCACCGGCTTGAGCCCGCCGGCGACGTGCGTGGCCTCGGGCGCCGCATCGGCGCGCCGCAGTGCCGGCAGGGCTACGATCGCAACCGCAGCCAGGCTGCCAGCGAGCAGCGCCATCGTCGCCGTTCTGAACAGGCTCATGCGGTGTCTCCCGGCCGGATCGGCAGTTGGGTCGGGCGCGGCAGACCCAGCCTGGCCATGGCGTTGGCGACGGCAGGTCCCAGCGGCGGCACGCCGGGCTCGCCGACTCCCGAAGGTTTCTCGGTCGACGGCACGATCGCAACCTCGATCTGCGGCATCTCGTGGATGCGCAGCGAGCGGTAGGTGTCGAAATTGCCCGACACCGGTCGTCCCTCGTCGAGCGGCTGCTGCGCATAGAGGATGTGGCCGAGCGCAAAGCCGATGCCGCCCTCCATCTGGGCGCGGATGATGTCGGGATTGACTGCGACGCCGCAGTCGACAGCGCACCACACCTTGTGCACGACCGGTCCGTCGGCCCCCATCGACAGCTCGACCACCTGGGCGACGTAGGTGTTGAAGCTCTCGACCACGGCAACGCCGCGGGCGCGGCCCGCCTCGAGCTTGGCGCCCTTCCAGTCCGCGAGCTCGGCGACCGCCTTGAGCACACCGGCGTGACGCGGCTTGTCGGCCATCATCGCCAGTCGTCCCTCCACAGGATCCTGGCCGGCGGCTTCGAGCAACTGATCGACGAACGCCTCGACGGCGTAGCCAGTATGGGTGTGGCCGACCGAGCGCCACCACAGCACGGGCACGCCGACATCGACCTGATGCAGGTCGCAGCGGAAATTCGGCACCTGGTAAGGGATCTCGTTGGAGCCCTCATAGGCCGTCGAATCGAGGCCGTTCTTCATGGTCATCGCCTCAAACGGCGAGCCCTTCATGATCGACTGCCCGACGATCGTATCCGACCACGCCACGATCTTGCCGTCGCGGACCACACCGCGCATTCGGTGCAGGCTGAATGGTCGGTAGTAGCCGCCGCGCATGTCATCCTCACGGGTCCACACCAGCTTGACCGGACGTCCCGGCCCGATCGCCTTGGCGACCTGCGCCAGCTCCATGGCGACGTGGGTCGACTGCTGCGCCCGCCGGCCGAAGCTGCCGCCGGCGAGAATCGTCTTGAGATCGACTTTGGCGATGTCGAGCCCAAGCACCTGCGCGATCACGGCGTGATCAGGCGTCGGAAACTGGCTGCCATAGCGCGCCGAGGCGGTATCGCCCTTCCAGTGAATGAAGGCGTTGATTGGCTCCATCGGCGCATGGGCCAGATAGGGAAAGACGAACTCGGTCTCGATCAGCTTGCCGCCCTTGGCGATCTCGGCGTCAACGTCGCCCTCCTGCTTCACCAGGGCGCCCTGCTTCTTCGCACGGGCGCGAAACTCCTCCAGCAGTTGCGCCGTGCCGCGCGTCTCCGCCTTGCTGTCGTCCCAGGTGATCTTGAGAAGGTCACGTGCCGTCTTCGCCGGCCAGAACCCCTCGGCATAGACGGCTACACCGTTCGGCACCTCCTTGACGTCGACCACTCCCGACACGGCCTTGGCCGCCGACGCGTCGAACGACGCCACCGTGCCGCCGAACCGCGGCGAGCGCGCCACCAGAACGGTCAACGTCCCCGGATCCTTGATGTCGAGCGTGTACTCGGCCGAGCCGTTCGACTTCGCCACGCTGTCGAGCCGGGTCACCGCGCCTTCCTTGCCGATCAGCTTGAAGGCGGAGGGATCCTTGAGCTGCGGGTTCGCCGGCACCGGCTGCTGCATCGCCTTGGCGGCCAGCGCGCCGAAGCCGCTCTGCTTGCCGGACGGATGCTTGATGAGGCCCTTCTCGACCGTGATCTCCTCGGCCGGGACCTTCCATTCGTCGGCGGCCGCGGCCACCAGCATCGCGCGCGCGGCGGCGCCGACCTTGCGCATCTGCTCGTAGGAATTGGCGATTGCGCTGGAGCCGCCGGTACCCTGCACCCCGAACAGCAGGTTTTTGTAGAGCACCGGATTCGAGGGCGCATGATCGGCGCGCATCTGCGACCAATCGGCATCGAGCTCCTCGGCCACCAGCGTGGCCATGCCGGTGAACGGGCCCTGCCCGAACTCGATGTGCTTGCAGAGAACGGTGACAGTGTCGTCCTGGCCGATCACCAGAAACGTGTTCGGCGCGATGTTGACGGACTTGGCCGCGGCGCCATCCTGCGCGTAAGCGACACCGCTGCGGGCGAGATACGTGGCAAGCACCAGACCTGCGCCTGCTTTCAGCAGCGAACGCCGGGACAATGCGGTTGAGGCAGCGGGCTTCACATGTGCATTCATGGTCAACCCTCCAGCGACTTGGCCGCGGAATGGATCGCGGCGCGGATGCGGACATAGGTCGCACAGCGGCAGATGTTGCCGTTCATTGCCAGGTCGATGTCCTGATCGGTCGGCTTGGGGTTAAGACCGAGCAGCGCAGCGGCGCTCATGACCTGCCCCGATTGGCAGTAGCCGCATTGCGGCACATCGTGCGCCGCCCAGGCCTTCTGCACGGCGACGGCTTCCTTGCTGGTCAGCCCCTCGATCGTGGTCACCTCGCTTTTTCCGACCGCCGAGACGGGCAACGAGCAGGAGCGCACGGTCTGGCCATCGACATGGACGGTGCAGGCGCCACACTGCGCGACGCCGCAGCCATACTTCGTACCGGTCAGCCCGACATTGTCACGGATGGCCCAGAGCAAGGGAGTTCCGGGATCGACATCGACCTGATGCTCGCGCCCGTTGATCTTCAATGTGAACGCCGCCATTGCCGCCCTCGCTATCCATCGTTCGAAGAGCAAGAGTTAGAAGCATTCGATAATGGTTCGCAACTCACAGAGATGTGCAGTGCATCGAAAAATTTCTGCGCGGGGACGGAACGTTCTATAGCCGATGCAAAATCGCTCACGATTACGCTACCGCGGTCCCGCAAGGCGAGACAGCTACTTCACCTGATAGGGCAACGTCTCGCCTGCAAAGAACGCCGCGAGGTTGGCGACCACGCAGGCCTGCATGGCGACGTGCGACTCCCTGGTGTTGCCACCGATATGCGGGGTCACCGCCACGTTTGGCAGCGTGGTCAGCTCATCCGGCGCATGCGGCTCGGTCTCGAACACGTCGAGACCGGCGCCAGCGATGGTGCCGTCCTTCAGCGCCGCCAGCAGCGCCCGCTCGTCGATGACGGAACCGCGCGAGATGTTGACGACATGGCCGTCGGGACCGAGCTTCTTCAGCAGCTCAGCGTTGATGACGTGCGTGGTCTCGGCGCTGGCACGGACCGCGATCATCAGCACGGTGCACCATTCGGCGAGCGCATCGAGGCTCGGGAGGTACTGATACGGCAGATCGTCGTAGCGGGTGCGGTTGAAATAGCCGACCTCAGTCTCGAACGCCGCGACCCGGGCGGCGATCTTGCGGCCGATCTCGCCCATGCCGTAGACGCCGACCTTGCAGCCGACGAGGCTCGGCGGCGGCTTCATCAGCGGCGACGGTTTTGCGGACGCCCAGCCCCCGTCGCGGACATAGGCGTCTGCCACCGTCAGCCGCCGCGTGCTCGCCAGCATCAGCATCACAGCGACGTCCGCGACCGCCGCGGCATTGGCGCCCGGGCTGTGGCCGACGGCGACGTTACGCGCCGCGGCCGCCTTCAGGTCGACGCCGTCGTAACCGGTGCCATAGCAGACGATGGCCCCGAGCGCCGGGAGCCTGTCCATGTCGGCAGCCCCCAGCGGCGTGCCGCCGGCCGTGATCAGCGCCCGGATCCGCGCGACCTCGTCCGCCGGAAACACCTCGTGCGCCGGCTTGCCGCCGCTGTCGAGCAGCTCGAAGCGATCGGCGAAGCGCTGGGTCAGCGACTTCGGCAGGCGGGAATAGATCAGGACCTTCTCGGGCATCGGGATTACCTATTCGGGCGGTCGCACGTCGCCACTCAGTGTCGCGTCAGCAGGCTCAGCAGAATGATGATGATGATGAATTGAAGCGCGCAGAGCATCCTCCAGAACAACAGCGGATTGCGGTCGTGAAGCGAGCGACGCTTGGCGATCGCCGGACCCGCCCATGACGCACCGTTCTCCAACTCGTGGGCGAATTCGATGGCATCACCGTAACGCTGTGCAGGATCGACGTTCAACGCCTTTCCGATCACGGCGTCGAGCCAGGCCGGCAGTTCCGGCCGGTAGCGTGAAATCGGCACCGGTTTGCCGAAGCGCGGGCGCGAGAACGGCTCGATCTCGCCGAACGGATAAGAGCGCGTGAACATGCGGTAGACGGTGACGCCGAGGGCGAACAGGTCGGACGCTTCGTCACCCGGCTTACCGGCGAACAGCTCCGGCGCCATGTAGCTCGGGGTCCCCGGAATATCCTCGGCCGGAAAGTCCTCGAACCGCGGCACGCGCGCGACCCCGAGATCGATCAGGCGCAAGCCGCCGTTCTCGAGCAGGATCACGTTGTCCGGCTTGATGTCGCGATGGATGATGCCGGCCCGGTGCAACGCCACCACCGCGCGCACGAGCTTGGTCGCGATCGCGGTGCCCTCCGCAAGCGACAATCGGGGCGGCCGGTTCAGACGCTGCTCGAGCGTCTCCCCCGCGTAGAATGGCATTGCCGAATAGAGCCGGGTCTGGCGCTCGACGGGAAGCTCGATGATCTCGCCGATCCAGATGCTGCGCACACGCGCGGCGACCCAGGCTTCGCGAATGAACGCCAGGCGGAACGAACCTTCGCTCGCGACGCGCGGATGCGGAAATTTCAGGACGACCTCCCTGTCACCCTGCCCCGCGTCGATCGCCTTGAACAGCCGGGAGTAGCGGCCATCGGACAGGAGTTCGCCAAGCCGGAATCCGTCGATCACGTCACCGGGCGAAGGCAGCTCGCCGATCGGCAGGGACGAGATCGAACCGGTGAGCTCGTCGCGGTCAGCGGGCGGAAGATCGACGACGTCGAGCACCAGCGCCGTCGAATTGTCATTGCTGCCGGCCGCGAGCGCGGCGGCGACGATCCCGCGCGCGGAATCGTCCGGGGGCGTGCGCTCGGCGAGGATCTCCTGAAGGCGCGAATCCGGCAGGATGCCGTGGATGCCGTCGCTGCAGATCAGAAACCGGTCGTGCTGACGCATGCCGAGCGTCGTGTAGTCGAAGCGGGCGAACTGCTCGAAACCGATGCCCCGGTTGAGGACGTGGGCAAGGTCAGCGCGGCCCGCGACATGGTCGGTCGTCAGACGCTCGAGGCGCCCTTCGCTCAGGCGGTAGACGCGCGTGTCCCCGACGTGGACGACGTGGCAGGTTCGCCGCGACAGCACCACCGCGGAGAAGGCGCAGCTCATTCCATGCAACTCGGGGTCGACGCGGCCCTGCGCATGGATCCAGCTATTGATGGCTTCCAGCGCACGCGCGGCTCGGCTTCGCACGCCCGCCGTCTCGGGCAGAGAATGATAGGCATCGATGAAGCCGCGGACGGCGAGCTCCGCCGCCTCGCGCCCACCCTTGTGGCCGCCGACGCCGTCGGCGACGGCGGCGACGATATCGCGATCCGTCGCCCCCTGCAGGCCAAGGCGGGCGCCGACGTAATCCTCATTGTTCGGTCGCTTGCCGGTCTCGCTAGCGAAGCCGACGCGAACCTGAAGATTGCGATGCGCGCCGGCCACGCCTGAACACCTTGCCTATGGAGCGACGGCGCGTCGGGTCAGACGCGCGCGCCGGAAACGGCGCCCCACGTGGTGCGCCAACGGACCTTGACCATGGCAAGTCCGACGAAGCCGAGCAATGCCAGCAAACCAAAGAACAGGAAGCCGGCGCCGAATCCGCCGGTCATTCCCTTGGCCGTGCCGAGCGCCTGGGCGAGGAAGAATCCGCCGATGCCGCCTGCGCAGCCGACGAGACCGGTCATCAGGCCGATCTCGTGGCGGAAGCGCAGCGGAATGAGCTGGAACACCGCGCCGTTGCCCATCCCGAGCGCGAGCACGCCGACCGAGAACAACAGCACCGAAATCCACGCAATGCGTGGCATGTTCATGAGCTCCCAGCCCGCCTGGGTCGGCGCAGCCGGCCCTTCCGGCATGAAGGCGATCACGACATAGGCGGCGACCACAATGCCAAACAGGATCGAGAGCGACCGGATGCCACCGATCCGGTCCGCAATGAGACCGCCCACCGGACGGAAGCCGGAGCCGAAAGCGACGATCAGCGCCACCAGCAATCCGGCCGCCACTCCGGAGACATGATACTGCACCGAGAAGTACAGCGGCAGGGCGTTGGCGAGGCCGACGAAGCCGCCGAAGGTGATGAAGTAGAAGAACATGAACCAGCGGCTGTCGGGATCGCGCAGCAGGCCGCCATAGGCCTTGAGCGAGACCGGCTTGCGTTCACCGGGCGCATCCTTCGCGGCGACGATGTAGTAGATCAGGACCATGACCATCGGGATGAGCAGCACCCCGAAAACGGCCTGCCAGCCCCAATGTTCGGCGATGGTCGGCGCGAGCAGCGTGTCGAGCACGACGCCCATGTTTCCGGCCCCTGCGATCCCCATCACGATGCCCTGATACTGCGGCGGATACCAGCGGCTGGCCTGAGGCAGCGCGACGGCGAACGAGGCGCCGCCGATGCCGAGCACGACGCCGAACAGCTCGACGGCCAGCTTGCTGGGGAGTCCGAAATAGGCAACGCAGGCGGTCGCCGTCATGACCACCAGCTGCGCGATCACGCCCGTGCGCTTGGCGCCGATGATGTCGGCCAGAATGCCCATGGGAACACGCAGCAGCGCGCCTGCCAGCACGGGGATCGCGACCAGCGTGAACTTTTCGTTGACCGCAAGATTCATGTCGCGGGCGACATAGACGATCAGCGGTCCGAGTGCGACCCAGGCCATGAAGCTGATGTCGAAATAGAGGAAAGCAGCCAGCAGTGTCGGCCAATGACCGGCCTTCTTGAAGTCGTCGAGCTTCATGGTCTCAAACCTCGTGACGCAGGCGCGCGCGAGCAGGCTCGGCAGGAGCTGCGTAAAGGGGACAAATTGTCGGGTGAGTTGAGCGGCGGTCTCGTCGTTGAGATACGCCCGGTCCTGCCCGCCTTTCAGCAAGTTTCGCACCAACTTTGGTGATTCACGTTTTTCTCAACCCGTACCGGCGCTTGGGACTTCGAAGCCGCAGTTCTACGGATCGCTGATGCTCAACATGAACGCAGAGCCCGCCTGCACCGCGCGCACACTGATGGCTTTTTGAGCGCCCGCCGAAGCCGACGCGATCGGTACTCGAACGGAAGGGCCTCCATCGAGGATGCACATAATCTGATCTGCCGCGGCTACTATTTGAGCGCAGGTGTCGCCAGCGGCGCGCGCAAGCGGCGGCTCAACCCTTGAATTACCGCGATTTCCGGCGACGACCCGAATGGCACGAGATTTGAATTAGTTGGCTCGCGACCGTCATTGGCGACGATCAGCTCTGCCCGCAGTTGGGCCTCCCCCAAAATTCAAACATGACCACAGCGACCGATGGGCCGATGCCCGTTCGCGTCGCCGCTGGATGTCGCTGGCATTCGAAAGGCAGACCATGCTCGACAAGACGATCAAGCAGAAACTGGTGGTGATCGGCAACGGCATGGCCGGCATTCGCACGGTGGAGGCACTGCTGGAACGGGCGCCTGATCTCTACGACATCAGCGTCTTCGGCGCCGAGCCCTACGGCAACTACAACCGCATCCTGCTGTCGCCGGTGCTCGCGGGCGAGAAGACCGTCGACGACATCATGCTGAACACGGAGCAGTGGTACGAGGACAACCAGATCACCCTGCGCAAGGGCGAGACGGTCACGATGATCGACCGCCGGAGCTGCGAGGTGGTCACCGAAACTGGCGAACGCTATCCTTATGATCGGTTGCTGATCGCGACCGGCTCGAGCCCGATCGTTCTTCCGGTCCCCGGCGCCGCCCTGCCCGGCGTCATCGGCTTCCGCGACATCAAGGACGTCGAGCACATGGTCGAAGCCTCGACGCGACATCGCCACGCGGTCGTGATCGGCGGCGGCCTGCTCGGCCTCGAAGCCGCCAATGGTCTGATGAAGCGCGGCATGAAGGTCACGGTCGTGCATCTTCTCGACACGTTGATGGAGCGCCAGCTCGACCCGGTCGCCGGCGGCATGCTGCGCAAATCGCTGGAGGAGCGCGGGCTGGAGTTCAAGATGCCGGCGCAGACGCAGGCCATCCTCGGCGAAACGCACGTCACCGGCGTCCGCTTCACCGACGGCACCGAGGTCGCGGCCGATCTCGTGGTGATGGCCGTGGGCATCCGTCCCAATATCGAACTGGCAAAGAAGGCCGGGCTGTACTGCGAGCGAGGCATCGTGGTCTCCGATACGATGCAGACCTATGACGGTCGCATCTACGCCGTCGGCGAATGCGTGCAGCACCGCCGTCAGACCTATGGTCTGGTGGCGCCGCTGTTCGACCAGGCGAAGGTCTGCGCCAATCATCTGGCGATGAAGGGATTCGCCACCTACGACGGGTCAGTGGTCTCGACCAAGCTGAAAGTCACGGGCATCGACCTGTTCTCTGCCGGCGACTTCGCGCCGGGACCCGACAAGGAGGAGATCGTCCTGCAGGATGCCAATCGCGGCGTCTACAAGCGGATCATCCTGCGCGACAAGAAGATCGTGGGCACCGTGCTGTACGGCGACACCATCGACGGGCCCTGGTATTTCCAGCACATGCGCGACGGCACCGATGTCTCCCACATGCGCGAACGTCTGGTGTTCGGCTCGGCGCATCTCGGCGACGGTGGCCACGGCGGACAGAACTCGGTTGCCGCCATGAGCGACGAGGCCGAAATCTGCGGCTGCAACGGAGTCTGCAAGGGCGCGATCGTCAAGGCGATCAGCGAAAAGAAGCTGTTCACGCTCGACGACGTGCGCGCCCATACCAAGGCGTCGTCCTCATGCGGCTCGTGCACCGGCCTGGTCGAGCAGGTGCTGGCGTTCACGCTCGGCGGCGACTACTCGGCGGCGCCCAAGGTGAAGCCGGTCTGCACCTGCACCGACCACAGCCATGACGACGTCCGGCGCGTCATCATCGAACAGCAACTGAAGTCGATCCCCGCTGTCATGCGATTCATGGACTGGAAGACGCCGAACGGCTGCCATTCCTGCCGACCCGCCTTGAACTACTATCTGCTCGCGACCTGGCCCGGCGAGTATCGCGACGACCAGCAATCCCGCTTCATCAACGAGCGCGTTCACGCCAACATCCAGAAGGACGGCACCTACTCCGTGGTGCCGCGGATGTGGGGCGGCGTGACCACGCCCGGCGAATTGCGCGCGATCGCCGACGTCGCCGACAAGTTCAACATCCCGACCGTCAAGGTGACCGGCGGACAGCGTATCGATCTGCTCGGCGTCAAGAAGGAAGATTTGCCGGCGGTATGGGCCGATCTCAACGATGCGGGTATGGTCTCCGGCCACGCCTACGCCAAGGGTCTGCGCACCGTGAAGACCTGCGTCGGGTCGGAATGGTGCCGCTTCGGCACCCAGGACTCCACCGGCCTCGGCATCAAGATCGAGAAGTTCATGTGGGGATCATGGACGCCCGCGAAGGTGAAGCTCGCCGTCTCCGGTTGCCCGCGCAACTGCGCGGAATCGACCTGCAAAGATGTCGGAGTGATCTGCGTCGATTCAGGCTACGAGATCCATTTTGCGGGCGCCGCCGGCCTGCACATCAAGGGCACGGAATTCCTGACCAAGACGGCGACCGAGGACGAGGCGCTCGAGATCATCGTCGCGCTGACCCAGCTCTATCGTGAACAGGGCTGGTACCTGGAACGGATGTACAAATGGTGCGACCGCGTCGGCTTCGACAACATCCACAAGCAGGTGGTCGAGGACGTCAAGAACCGCAAGGCGCTGTTTGAACGCTTCGCCTATTCGCAGCAATTCTCGCAGAGCGATCCATGGGCGGCGCGCGCCCGTCGCGGCGTCGATCGCAACGAGTTTACGCCGATGGCCGAATTGGAGCTCGCATGACCACCTGGTTTCAAGTCGGCCCGCTCGACGACATTCCCCCGCTCGGCTCGCGCGTCGTGCGCACGCCGCGCGGCAACATCGCGGTCTTCCGCACCGATGGTGACGAAGTCTTTGCGCTGGACGATCGCTGTCCGCACAAGCAAGGCCCCTTGTCGCAGGGCATCGTCCACAACCGCCGTGTGACCTGCCCGCTGCACAATTTCGTCATCGAGCTCGCGACCGGACAGGCCGTGGCACCCGACCAGGGCTGCACGCCATCCTATCCCGCGAAAGTCGAGGATGGCGTGGTATGGCTGTCCCTGCAGCAGACGGCCGCGGCCTGAACGGTATCGCATGAGCGTCAGGACGACATGCCCCTATTGCGGCGTCGGTTGCGGCGTCGTCGCCGATCGGGACGGCTCAGGGACCATCAGCGTCCGAGGCGATCCGCAGCATCCCGCCAATCTCGGCCGGCTGTGTGGCAAGGGATCGGCGCTGGCGGAAACGATCGATCTCGGGGGACGTCTGCTCGAGCCGGTCGTGAACGGACGGGCAGCCGGCTGGGATGAGGCGCTCGACCTCGTCGCGAGCCGTTTCACCGAAATCATCCGCGACCATGGACCGGATGCCGTCGCATTCTATGTTTCGGGGCAGTTGCTGACCGAGGACTATTACGTCGTCAACAAGCTCGCCAAGGGCTTCGTCGGGACGGCGAACATCGACACCAATTCGCGCCTGTGCATGGCGTCGAGCGTCGCGGGCCACAAGCGCGCGTTCGGCAGCGACACCGTTCCGGGCTGCTACGAGGACCTTGAGCAGGCCGGCCTGCTGGTCCTGGTCGGCTCCAACGCCGCGTGGTGCCATCCGGTGCTGCACCAGCGCATGCTGGCGGCCAAGGAGCACAATCCCGGCTGCCATATCGTCGTTGTCGATCCGCGGAGGACCGCGACCTGCGAAGGCGCCGACCTGCATTTGCCGCTGCGTTCCGGAAGTGACGCGGTGTTGTTCAACGGCCTGCTCGCCTATCTCGCACGCGGCGGCTATGCGGACGACGGCTTTGTCAGTGAGGTCACCAGCGGCGTTGAATCGGCGCTGCAGGTCGCCGGCCGGCAGACAGTCGCCGAGACCGCGGCGGCCTGCGGGCTGAGCGAGGGCGCGGTCGAGCTGTTCTTTTCATGGTTCGCGAAGACGGAACGCGTTGTCACGCTCTATTCCCAGGGCGTCAATCAGTCGAGCAGCGGGGTCGACAAGGTCAATGCGATCATCAACTGCCATCTCCTGACTGGCCGTATCGGCCGTCCCGGCATGGGACCGTTCTCGCTGACCGGCCAGCCCAACGCGATGGGGGGCCGCGAGGTGGGCGGCCTCGCCAACCAGCTCGCCGCGCATCTCGATATCGAGAATGCCGAGCACCGCGAGCTGGTGAAGCGATTCTGGCGGTCACCGGTGGTCGCGCCAAAAGCGGGGCTGAAGGCGGTCGAAATGTTCGATGCGATTGCCGATGGCCGCATCAAGGCAGTCTGGATCATGTCGACCAACCCCGTGGTCAGCCTTCCCGACGCCGATCGGGTTCGTGCCGCGCTGGATCACTGCGCGTTCGTGGTCGCGTCCGATTGCATGCGCGACACCGACACCAACCGGCATGCCGATGTCCTGCTGCCCGCGCTCGCCTGGGGCGAGAAGGACGGCACGGTGACCAATTCGGAGCGCCGGATCTCGCGGCAGCGGGCGTTCCTGCCCGCACCAGGCTCGGCGCGTGCCGATTGGCGCATCATCTGCGACGTCGCGCAGCGGATGGGGTTTGCCGGTTTCGACTATGGCAGCGCCGCCGAGATCTTTCGCGAGCACGCGGCACTGTCCGGCTTCGAGAACAATGGCACGCGCGATTTCGACATCTCGGCCCTGAGCACGCTCGACGGCCGCGCCTATGAGGCGCTGGCGCCGATCCAGTGGCCCGTGACGCGGGACTTTCCGACCGGCACGGCGCGGATGTTCGAGAACCGGCAATTCTTCACCGGGGATCGCAGAGCCCGTTTCGTGGCAGTCACGCCGCGACCGGCGCGGAACGCCACCAGCCGGGACTATCCGCTGGTCCTGAACACCGGGCGCATTCGCGACCAGTGGCACACCATGACGCGGACGGGAAAATCCGCGCGGCTGCTCGCGCACATCTTCGAGCCTTGCGCCGAATTCCACCCGGAGGATGCGCGCCTGGCCGGTCTGGAGAACGAGGCGCTGGTGCGGCTTACGAGCCCCTGGGGCAAGATGGTGGCGCGCGTCGCGATCTCGACCGAGCAGCGGCGGGGCTGCGTGTTCGTTCCGATGCATTGGAACGAGGAGTTCGCCGGCGCTGGCCGTGTCAACGCGCTGGTCAATCCCGCGACTGATCCGCTGTCGGGTCAGCCCGAGTCCAAGCATACGCCGGTGAAGGCGGAGCCCTATGCGCCGAACTGGCACGTCTTCATCCTGAGCCGGCAGGAGATCCGCCGTCCGCCATGCGAGTACTGGGTGCAGGGCAAGGTCGGAGCGTGTTTCCGGCTCGAGCTTGCCTTCGACCAGCGGCCTGCGAGTTGGCGCGAGTGGGCCGCCGAACAGCTTGGGATCGCCGGAACGGAGATCGATTGGATTGCGTATCGCGACCCGGCCGCCGGCCGGTTCCGCTACGCAGGCGTATCGGATGGCCGGCTGCAGGGCTGCGTCTTCGTCGCGCCCGACCAGCGGCTGGGATCGCGGTCGTGGCTGATCGGCCTGTTTGCCGAGCAGCGGCTGTCACCGAACGCCCGCAACGCCCTGCTCGCGGGCCAGCCATTGGCGGCCGCCGACGACATCGGTGCGGTCATCTGCTCCTGTTTCGGCATTGGTCGTAACCAGATCTCGTCGGCGATCCAGAACGGCGCAGGGAGCGTCGAGGCCGTCGGCCAACGTCTGAAGGCCGGGACCAATTGCGGCGCCTGCAAGCCCGAGATCGGCAAGCTGCTGGCGGCTGCGAGGCCCAGCATGCGATCCGAGGCCCGGACATCCGAAGGCGCCCGGGGCTGAGCCTCGTTGTGTTTTGCGCCGGCCCGGCTGCAATTTTGCAGCGGGCGTGCCGCTCACTTGGGGTGCGGAAATGCGAAGGGCGGGATCGATTGCCGATCCCGCCCCACTGAATGCTGACGATGTCCGAAGGTGTTACGCGAGCAAGGTGCCCGGCTCGACCTTGACGCCCGGGCCCATCGTCGAAGACACGGCGACGCGCTGGACGTAGGTGCCCTTGGCGCCGGCCGGCTTGGCCTTCACCACCGCATCCGCCAGCGCCTTGATGTTCTCGACCAGCTTGTCCTCGGCGAACGAGGCCTTGCCGACGCCGGCCTGGATGATGCCGGCCTTCTCGACGCGGAACTCGACCGAGCCGCCCTTGGCGCCCTTGACGGCGCCAGTGACGTCCATGGTTACGGTGCCGATCTTCGGATTCGGCATCATGCCGCGCGGACCGAGCACCTTACCGAGACGGCCGACCAGCGGCATCATGTCGGGGGTGGCGATACAGCGGTCGAAGTCGATATTGCCGTTCTGCACCTTCTCGACCAGGTCCTCCGCGCCGACCACGTCGGCGCCGGCGGCCTTGGCTTCCTCGGCCTTCGCGCCGCGGGCGAACACGCCGACGCGGAGCGTACGGCCGGTGCCGTTCGGCAGCGTGACGACGCCACGGACCATCTGGTCGGCGTGGCGCGGATCGACGCCGAGGTTGATCGAGACCTCGATGGTCTCGTCGAACTTCGACACGGCCCGCTCCTTGATCATCTTGATCGCGTCAGCAAGCGGGTAGAGCTTGGTGCGATCGATGCCCTCGCGGGCCTTCTTCAAACGCTTTCCGAGTGCCATGGCGCCTTACCCCGCAACTTCCAGACCCATCGAGCGGGCGGAGCCCTCGACCATCTTCATGGCCGACTCGATCGAGTCGCAATTCAGGTCCTTCATCTTCTTCTCGGCGATCTCGCGCACCTGCGCCTTGGTCACCTTGCCGGCCTTGTCGCGACCCGGGGCCTTGGAGCCCGACTGGATCTTGGCGGCCTGCTTGAGGAAGTAGGACATCGGCGGGGTCTTCATCTCGAAGGTGAAGGACCGGTCCGCATAGATGGTGATGACCACCGGGATCGGGGTGTTCTTCTCTTCCTTCTGGGTCTGGGCGTTGAACGCCTTGCAGAACTCCATGATGTTGAGACCGCGCTGACCGAGCGCCGGACCGATCGGCGGCGACGGATTGGCCGCGCCGGCCGGAACCTGAAGCTTCAGGTAACCGGTTACTTTCTTTGCCATTATGACTCTCCAATGCGTTCGCGATTCTGCCTGATGCGAACGCAACGCCTTGGGGCGACAAAACCCGTCAGGCGAGGTTTGGGACCGTGGTCCGGCGCGCTTGGCCCGGCTGGCAAAGCCGGTCACGCCTCCCACGAACGAAATCGCCCCCCGTTCGGGGAGCGAAGCGCGCCCGATACACGAGATCGGACGAAAAGGAAAGCCCGGGACGCCGAGAGAGCCGGCAGCCCGGCCCTTAACCGACGATCTTCTCGACCTGGTTGAATTCCAGTTCGACCGGCGTCGCACGGCCGAAGATCGACACCGCGACCTTGACGCGCGAGCGGGCCTCGTCGATTTCCTCGACCACGCCGGAGAACGAGGCGAACGGGCCGTCGGCGACGCGGACGTTCTCGCCGATCTCGAACGACACCGAGGATTTCGGCCGCTCCACGCCTTCCTGCATCTGGTTCAGGATGCGCATCGCCTCGCCTTCGGAGATCGGCATCGGCTTGTTCTCGGCGCCGAGGAAGCCGGTCACCTTGGGCGTGTTCTTGATCAGGTGGAACGCCTCGTCGGTCAGCTTCATCTTCACCAGCACGTAGCCGGGGAAGAACTTGCGCTCGGCGTCGATCTTGCGGCCGCGGCGCACCTCGGTGACCTTCTCGATCGGCACCAGCACCTGCTCGAACAGGTCCTCGAGATTGCGCTGCTTGGCCTGCTCGCGGATCGACTCCGCGACCTTCTTCTCGAAGTTCGAATAGGCGTGGACGATGTACCAGCGCTTGTCGGAGCTTTGCGTTGCGGTTGCCATCAGTGGATGCCCAGCACGAGGGTGATGAGATAACGGATGATCTGATCGGCGGCGAAGAAGAACACCGAGGCCAGCGCCACCATCACGAACACCATGATCGTGGTGATGGTGACCTCGCGACGGCTCGGCCACGAGACCTTGGCGGTCTCCGAGCGCACTTCCTGCAGGAATTTGAACGGGCTGGTAGCCATCGTCAGGGGTCCGCGTCCGTCATCGGACGATTGAAGAGTTGACTGGGAAAACCGAACAGCCGTCCTTGGCCCACCCTCTTGTCGGAGAGATGAGCCGAATCCACGGGCTCGCTTGTTCGGGGAGTGAAAAGCCGCGCCGGATATCCGCTTTTATCGCGGGCCGGCTGCAGGTTGCCAAGATATCTACTGTCCGGCCGGTCAAAGGTCAAGATATGGGCATGCCGGGCGTCGGCGGTCATTCCCGTGGCAGGCCCCCGCCAGGCTCGCAACAACGCGGTTTTTCGTGTCGCGGCAGGCCATTTCCGCACCACGGCAGGTTGAGCAGTTGCCGCGACGAAATGCCCGCGGTGGAGCGGTTCCTGCTCTTGCCGGACCTGCGGCGCCCGCTCATTCTCGTCCGCACGAGAACAATCCGGAGGAAACCCATGACCTTTGCCCCGCGCAAGGGACGGACGCGCCTTGCCGCCGTCAGCCTTGCTGCTCTCGGTCTTGCCGCTCTCGCCCTCACCGCCGTCCCTGCCTGTGCCCAGGCCCAAGCCCCGCTCAAGATCGGCGTGCTCAGCGACTTCTCGTCGGTCTATTCGGACATCGGCGGCCAGGGCAATCTCGAGGCGACCAAGCTCGCGGTCGAGGCGTTCGGCGGCAGCATGTTCGGCAAGCCGATCGAGGTCATCAGCGCCGATCCGCAGAACAAGGCCGACATCGCCGCCGCGATCGTGCGCAAATGGTACGAGAACGAGGCCGTCGACATGGTGATCGACATGCCGACCTCGGCCACCGCGCTGGCCGGCATGGAGATGTCGAAGCAGTTCGAGAAGCTGATGATCGTGACGGATGCCGCGAGCTCCGACATCACCGGCAAGTCCTGCTCGCCCTACACCGTGCACTGGACCTACGACACTTATGGAAACGCGCACACGGTCGGCAGCGCGATCGTCAAGAACGGCGGCAACACCTGGTTCTTCATCACCGCCGACTATCTGTTCGGCCATTCGATCGAGCGCGACACCGGCGACGTCGTGCGCGCCGCCGGCGGCACGGTGGTCGGCAGCGCCCGGCATCCTCTCAACAATCAGGACTTCTCGTCCTTCCTGCTGCAGGCGCAGGCCAGTAAGGCCAAGATCATCGGCATGGCCAACGGCGGTGGCGACACCATCAACACCATCAAGCAGGCCGCCGAATTCGGCATCGTCGCCGGCGGCCAGAACCTCGCCGGCATCGTGATGTTCATCTCCGACATCCACAGCCTCGGCCTGAAGCTGGCGCAGGGCCTGATCATCACCGAGGCCTATTACTGGGACCTCAACGACCGCACCCGCGCCTTCGGCAAGACGTTCTTCGAGCGCATGAAGCGGATGCCGACCATGAACCAGGCCGCGACCTACAGCGCCACCCTGCACTATCTCAATGCCGTCAAGGCCGCCGGCACCCGCGACACCAAGCCGGTGCTCGCCAAGATGCGCGAGACCCCGGTGCGTGACGCCTTCACCGACAACGGCATCCTGCGCGAGGACGGCCGCATGGTGCACTCGATGTTCCTGTTCGAGGTGAAGAAGCCCGAGGAGTCGAAGGGCCCGTGGGACTATTACAAGGTGCTGGCCGAGGTGGCCGGCGACCAGGTGTTCCGGCCGATGAAGGACGGCAACTGTCCTTATGTGAAACAATAAGGGGTTGCTGAAATGCATTCGGGGCTCGCGCGTTGCGGGCCCCGGCCTCACCTGTCTCGTCGATTTTTGGCTTAAGTGCTTGATCTCGCTGGCAGGAGTGGAGAGGCTCGAACTCCCAACCCCCGGTTTTGGAGACCGGTGCTCTACCAATTGAGCTACACTCCTAGCGAGCCGGGACAGTGTCGCCGGTTCGCGCGCTTTGAAGCATAGACCTCCCCCCGAATGCAAGGGTGCAATGGGGCAAATCGACTGGTCAGACCACAACTTCCGCGCCAGACTTGATGCAAGCCGACAACGCGCCTTCAGGGAGAGCCCATGACCCCGCCGACTGCAGCATCCAGCGTGCCCTTCTCTGCGCTGCGCTCCCTGAGCCCGCCGCTGCCCGATGACCGGCCGGAGGCGCTCGGCCTCTCCGCGGCCCGGCTGCAGCGAGCTTCGGATGCGTTCAAGCGCGAGGCCGACAAGGGAACCATCCCCGGAGCCACCCTGCTGGTCGGCCGCCGCGGCCGGATCGGCTGGTTCGACGCCATCGGCCGGCAAGCGCCCGACGCCGACACGCCGATGCGGCCGGATTCGATCTTCCGCATCTTCTCGATGACCAAGCCGATCGTCTCGCTCGGGATCATGATGCTGGTCGAGGACGGCGAGCTGTTGCTGTCCGATCCGGTCGCCAAGTTCATCCCGGAATTCGGCGAGCAGAAAGTGGGCGTCGAGACCGGCGGCAAGCTGGAGCTGGTCCCGGTCGCCCAGCCGATGACGGTCCAGGACCTGCTGCGCCACACCTCGGGCTTGACGTATGAGCACACCGGCACCGGGCCGGTGCACCAGCTCTACCAGCAATCGCGGGTGCGCAGCCGCAAGATCACCAATGCCGAGCACGCGACGATCGTCGCCGGCCTGCCGCTGATCTGCCAGCCGGGCGCCGAGTTCAACTATAGCCGCTCGACCGACATCCTCGGGCGCATCATCGAGGTCGTCTCGGGCCAGACGCTCGGCCCCTTCCTTTCCGAGCGCATCCTCGAGCCGCTCGGCATGAAGGAGACGGGCTTCTCCACCGCCGAGGCGAATGCTGGCCGGCTGGCCGAGCCGTTCGCCAAGGACCCGTGGACCGGCGAGGCGGTCAACCTGTTCAAGATGACCGAGCAGCCGCTGATGGAATCCGGCGGCGGCGGGTTGGTGGCGACCACGATGGACTACGCCCGGTTCTGCGCGATGCTGCTCAGCAAGGGCAGCCTCGACGGCACCCGGCTGGTCGGCCGCAAGACGCTCGAGCTGATGGCCTCCGACCATCTCGGTCCGCACGTGAAGACGGTCGGCACGCTGCTGGCGCCCGGTCACGGCTTCGGCCTCGGCTTCGCGGTGCGCCGCGAGGCCGGCATCGCGCCCTTCCCCGGCTCGCCCGGCACCTTCTTCTGGAGCGGCATCGCCGGCACGTTCTTCTGGATCGATCCGAAGGAGGAGCTGTTCTGCGTGTTCATGGCGCAGGCCCCCGGGCAGCGCGACTACCTGCGCACGCTGGTGCGCGACGTGGTGTACGCGGCGGTGGAATGAGGGCGGCGCGCAGCAAATGCTGTCGTCCCGGCGAACGCCTAGCGTTCGCGGGACGACAGTTGAGAGTGTGGCGGCATCACCGCGCACCACACCCGTATGTCCCCCTCAACTGATCGTCGCGCCGCCGTCGATCACCATGGTCTGGCCGGTCATGAAGTTGCCCGCGGCGGAGCCCAGGAAGACCGCGGCGCCGGCGATCTCGTCGGGGATGCCGATGCGGAGCAGCGGCGAGCGCGCGGTCGAGGCCTTGAGGTTCTCCGGATTGTCCCACAGCGCTTTGGCGAAATCGGTCTTGATCAGGCCGGGCGCGATGCAGTTCACGCGCACATTGTGCGGGCCGTATTCGCAGGCGAGGTTGCGCGCGAGCTGCATGTCGGCAGCCTTGGAGATCGCGTAGGCACCGAGGATGGTCGAGCCCTTCAGGCCGCCGATCGACGACACGATGATGATCGAGCCGTCCTTGCGCGCGATCATCTGCGGCACGACCATGCTGATCAGCCAGTTGTTGGCGACGATGTTGTTGTCGAGGATCTTGCGGAACTGATCGTCGGAGATGCCGGCGAGCGGCCCGTAGTAAGGATTCGACGCCGCGTTGCAGACCAGCACGTCGATCTTGCCGTAGATGCGGTTGGCCTCGTCGACGAGGTTCTGCAGGTTCTCCTTGCTGGAGATGTTGGCGGCGACTGCCGCCGCCGTGCCTGCACCGAAGCGGTCATTGATCTCGCGCGCCACCTGGTCGCAGACATCGGCCTTGCGCGAGGAGATCACCACCTTGGCGCCGTGCTCGGCCATGCGCTCGGCAATGGCGAGCCCGATGCCACGCGTGGATCCGGTGATGACGGCGACCTTGCCGGTCATGTCGAACAGGGTCATGGGGAGTTCCTCCTACTTATTTGGCTGTTGTCGGTTTCGAAATTGGCACGGCGACGTCCACGAGACTTTTCCGCGGTGCCAGTGACTGCGCCCTCTCCCACAAGGGAAGAGGGTGCACTGCCCGTGCGGGCGAGATTTTTGAACGACGCGCATAGCAACTCACTATCTCGTTTCACGCCAGCTTGCTCGTCGTCACCTCCGGCCCGGCCGGCTGGTGCATCGCGCGGTGCGCGGCGTCCGCGATCCAGGGCTGCTGATTGACCATCGGCAGCCGCCATGTACTCGTCTCGCCGGCCACGATGTGGTCGAGCCGGGTCACCGAGCAATTGTCGATGTCGAAGGCGAGCCCCTTCTCGACCAGGCCGCCGAGCGCCAGGCCAACAGCCGCCTTGATGGTGCCGCCATGGCCGACGGCGATGACGTCGCGGCCGGCTTCCGAAACCGTGATGCGCGCAATCGCCGCTGTCACGCGGGTGTACAGATCCATGTAGCTCTCGCCGCCCGGCGCCGGCTCATCGATGTCGGCGAACCAGTGGCTGCCCGCGGGACGGCTGGCCAGGAACGCGGCGCGGTTCATGCCCTGCCATTGCCCGAGATGCTGCTCGGCAAAAGCGGCCTCCCTGATCATTGCTGCGGGACGCGGGAATCCGGCGGCCCAGATCGCCTCCGCCGTCTGATGCGTGCGCATCAGATTGCTCGCATACCACACCGCGCGGCGCGGCAGGATTTTCGCGACCGCCTCGAACACCTCGCGATCGGAGGTATCGCAGGCGATGTCCGACTGGCCGTAGATGTTGCCGCCGTCGCTGCGCACCGGCGCGTGACGCACCCACCACCAGCGCGTGGTGACGACAGAAGGTTTCGTTCCATCAGCCGACATCGCTCAAACCCTTCCCTCCGCTCGTCTCCCGCTGTACGTGAAGGCCCAGATCGTCTCAAGCCGCTTGGCGATCTCAGCACGTTTGAAACGGCGTTTGAATTCCGTTGCGCGGCACGCAACTGATCACAATTGAAGCAGGAGGAAACATGGGCCGCCTCGAAGGCAAATCCGTCATCATCACCGGCGCCGGCAGCGGCATCGGCCGCGCCGCATCCTTGATGTTCACGAAAGAAGGCGCGCGACTGATCGCGGTCGATCGCAGCGAGGCCGTCAAGGAGACGGTCGAGATGGTCAAGCAGCAGGGCGGCATTGCCGAAGCCGTGCTCGCCGACGCCGGCTCCGAGGCCGATGTCTCGGGCTTCATCGACCGCGCCGTGGCGACCTACGGCAAGCTCGACGTGATCTGGGCCAATGCCGGCATCTCCGGCGGCTTGATCCCGATCGCCGAGCAGACCGTCGAGCACTGGCAGGAGATCCTGCGCATCAACCTGATCGGCCCGTTCCTCGCGGTGAAATACGCGATGCCGCACATGGTGCGGCAACAGCGCGGCGCGATCGTCTGCACGGCCTCCGTCGCGGGCCTGAAATCCGGCGCCTCGGGCCATCCCTACGCGGCGAGCAAGGCCGGCGTCATCAGCCTGGTGCAGACCACGGCGTACTCCCTCTCCGGCACTGGCGTGCGCATCAACGCGGTGTGTCCCGGCCTGATCGAGACCGGCATGACCAAGCCGATCTTCGACGGCGCCAAGGAGCGCGGCACCGAGGGCAAGATCGGCCAGCTCAATCCGCTGAAGCGCGCCGGCCAGCCGCATGAGATCGCCGCCATGGCCCTGTTCCTCGCCAGCGACGAGGCCTCCTACGTCAACGGCCAGGCTTTCCCGGTCGACGGCGGCCTCACGGCGTCGATGCCGTACGCGGGAAAACCGATCTAGCGCTGTCGCCCCTCGCACTGGTGTCGACATCGCCTCTCCTCTGTCATCCGTCATGGCCGGGCCTGTCCCGGCCATCCACGTCGGTCGGCACGCGAGGAGCGACGTGGATGCCCGGGCCTTCGCCGCGCCGAAGCGGCTTCGGCCGCGCAGGCGGGACAAGCCCGGGCATGACGAGCTTGGGACTGCCGGCATCGCGCCCCACAAATCGCTCGCTGTCGAACTCATCGACATGCGTGAGCGATCTCGCGACGCCCCCGCGCCCGAGTGATCCTGAATTTCACCGCCCTTCCATCGAAGGGCGCAGGGAAGGCCAGGCGTCGGCTGACGCCTGCGGCCCGCCTGCGTAAAAAAATGCAGGCGGCAGGTACCACAGGTGCAGCCGGAAAACGCCCGGCCTTCCCTGCGCGATGGTCTTCACGCTTATACGCAGTCTGCCTGGTGCGCCGGGCTTTCTGGCCACCATTGCCCGCGCGGCGCGCAAGCGCCGTCGCGACGTAGCACCAGCATCGGGGTGCCAGCACGCTGCGACTTCACGTCCGCGCCATGCCGTTCGTCCGCGCATCCCTCCGGACACGCTGCGACATGATCGCGGCCACCGCTCCCCGCCCCGCGTGTCGTGACGATCGCGCGCAACGCCCCTTCGGTGGGACGGGATGGGCGCATCAGATCATAAATTCCGAAAAAGCGAAAGCAAAATCTTTTAGCCTTCCGGACTGGACGAGACCATCACATTGACCGCGCTCGCGAACTTTCTTCATCGGCGACGATGATTGCAGTCATAACCGCAGCCTGCGCGGGGCCGACAACGCCACGCTCGCACATGCCGATTTGCCCGACGGGCAAGCGTTGGCCGAACGGACCTGGATCACGATGCGCTTCCAAGGAAACGCATCATGATCTCATCTCTTTTTGTTTGAGCATGATCCTTTCGGAAAACCGGTTTCCACTTTTCCGGATCATGCTCTAGCCGCTCACAAGGCGGTCGAGGTCCTCGATGAGCGGCGCGAGCTTTTCGGCCGCCCCAAACTGCCGATACCAGCACCACAGCTCCAGCGAGAACAGCAGACGATAGATCGCGAGCGTCGGCTCGATCTTCGTTCGGCTCATCGGACCATAGCCGCCCAGAAACGCCTCGCGCTGCTCCGGCGAGAGATAGTAGATCGCCTTGGCGACATCCTTGAGCGGGTCGCCGGCCAGCGCGCCCTCGAAATCGACCGCACCGGTGAGCTCGACCCGGCCCCCGGTGACGCGCGCAAGCACGTTCCCGGGATGAAGATCATTGTGACACAGCACCGGCGCGCCGCAGGCGGCGAACAGATCACTCGCGTCGGCCACCTGGCGCGCGATGCGCGCGGCGAGATCAGCCGGCCCGCCGCGGCTGCGGAATTCGCCCAGTTTGCGTTCGAACTGGGAGGTGAGATAGCTACGATTGTCGGCATGGCCCGACATGATGCCGTCGGCGCCGATGTAGCCAAACGCATCCATCGCAATGTCGTGAAAGGCACGCGACAATCGACCGAGCTGCTCGAAAGCCTCACGCCGCTCCGGCGCGGACAGCGCTTGTTCGAGAGGACCGAGCGGATCGCCGTCGAGCCGGCTCATGACCACGTAGTCCAGGCCGATCAGCTCGCGCGAGGCGTCCGCCGCGCGCAGCCGCGGCGCCGGCACCGGCAGGCGGTCCCGGACCAGATCGAGCAGGCGCGCCTCCTTGCGCATCTTCCAGCTCATGCTGTCAGGATAGATCTTCAGCACCAGCGACGGCTGGCTGCCTTGCAGAGCCAGCGCATACACGGCACTGATCTCCCCACCATGCAACAGCGACACCGAAGCGACCCGCGCGTCGATCTCCGCGCGCGCAAGCATCGCATCGGCGGTTGCGGGATCGACCTCGAGATCCGGGCGAATCGAAACCGGCGACATGGCAGCAAAGCTCCGCTCGCGGGACATTCTTGCGAGATGGCCTGCGACGACCGTTTCCTAACTGCGCGCGCCCGTCGTGGTCAAGCTCCCGTCAGTCAGGTCAATGCGCCGCGCGGACCAACCCGTGTCCATGGAGCGTGGCGGCAAGACCATCGCGTCGCCATGAGCCACGCTCGGGTTCAAGCATGCCCCCCTAATGACCGGCGATTTTTTACGCCCACGTCCTCGAACCCCCTTCTCCGAGCCGCCGTCGAACCTCGCAAGCGGACCATTCCGGCCTCGCCGAAACGAAGGATGGTTAACATGTCGAGACTATCGAAGCTCGCGCTGCTCACCCTGATGGCCGCCACGGCGGCTGGCTCGCCGGTGACGAACGCAAGCGCCCGTGAATTCCAGTGGCCGGGCTGTGAGCTCGTCTCCTGGACAGCCTGCGGCACCGAGGTCCAGGTGCAGCAAGCCATGCGCCGTCAGAGCCGCGACACCTCGCCGATCTACATGAAGCAGACCGATCCGCGCTACAGCGGCGCGATGACCACGGCCGGTGGCGGCGGTGGTGGTGGCGGCGGTGGCGGCGGTGGGCGGTGATTGGCCCTAGCCGGCGCGCGGAATTCGTAGCCCGGATGGGCGGAAACGACATCCGGGTTCATCGCCGCAGCGCGTGAGACCCCGGATGTCGCTTCGCTCATCCGGGGCTACAGGAGACTACACCGCCCCCGCCTTCTGCGCATAGGACCAGGCCTGCTTGGTCATGGGCACCATGCGCTTGACCGACTCGATCGCCTTGTCGTTGGCGGCGGTGCCGTCGCGGATGCGGCCGATGATGCCCTGCAGGATGCCGGCGAGCCGGAACAGATTGTAGGCGAAGTACCAGTTGAGATCGGGCAGCTCGGTGCCGGTGACCCCACGATAGATCTCCGCCGCCTCTTCCATGGTCGGGATGTTCAGCGCTTTCAGGTCGACGCCGTCGAGGCCCGGCATGATCCACTGCATCAGCAAATAGGTGAAGTCCGCCATGGGATCACCAAGCGTCGACAGCTCCCAGTCGAGCACCGCGATGACGCGCGGCTCGGTCGCGTGGAAGATCATGTTGTCGAGCCGGTAGTCGCCATGCACGATCGAGACGCGCTGCTGCGCCGGCAAGGTGCGCGGCAGCCACTCGATCAGCTTCTCCATTTCCGGCAGATGCTCGGTCTCGGAGGCGCGATATTGCTTGGTCCAGCGGTCGACCTGGCGGGCAAAGTAGTTGCCGGGCTTGCCGAAGTCGGCAAGGCCGATCGCCGCCGGATCATAGCTGTGCAGCCTGGCCAAGGTTTCGATCTTGCTGGTGAAGATCGCGCGCCGCTCGGGCGCTGCGACATGCGGCAGGGTCGGATCCCAGAACACCCGGCCCTCCTCCATCGACATGATGTAGAAGGCAGCGCCGATGACGCTGTCGTCGTTGCACAGCGCATAGGCCTTGGCGACCGGAAAGCCCTGCTTGCCGAGCGCGGCGATGACGCGGAATTCGCGATCGACTGCGTGCGCCGACGGCAGCAGCTTGCCGAACGGCTTTCGCCTGAGCACGTAGGAACGCGCCGGCGTGTTCAGACGATAGGTCGGGTTCGACTGGCCGCCCTTGAACTGCAGCACGGTCAGCGGGCCCTGATAGCCTTCGACATGCTCGGCCATCCAGGCCGCGAGCTTGGCCTCGTCGAAACGATGCCGCTCCTCGACCGGCTTGGTGCCGGAGAATTCTTCGTCCTTCTTGACGCCGTCGGCCACGACGAGGCTCCCTTCTCACGTGTTCGTCATTCCGGGGCAGCCCGCAGGGCTGAACCCGGAATCTCTATCTTGGCGGACCCATCTCTGGATTCCGGGTTCGACGCTGCGCGTCGCCCCGGAATGACGCAAGTGGTGAGTCACCGCTCGGCATTAGAATTCGTAGGGTGGGCAAAGCGAAGCGTGCCCACCATGTTGCTTTGAACTCGAAAGTGGGTGGGCACGCATCCGCCCCCGCGCTCTGCGCGGCGACGGACGCTTTGCCCACCCTAGAAGTCGACGCTCAATGCCGCGGCTCGTTGGCGTATTTCTTCATCTCGAGCCGGGCAATGGCACGGTTGTGCACCTCGTCCGGGCCGTCGGCAAGACGGAGCGTGCGAATGTTGGCGTAGTCCTTGGCGAGACCCGCATCATCCGACACGCCGGCGCCGCCGAACGCCTGGATGGCGTCGTCGATGATCTTCAGCGCCATGTTGGGGGCAGCGACCTTGATCATCGCGATCTCGCCCTGTGCGGTCTTGTTGCCGACCTTGTCCATCATGTCGGCCGCCTTGAGGCACAATAGCCGGCACATCTCGATGTTGGTCCGGGCCTCGCCGATGCGCTGCTCCCACACCGAATGCTCGATGATCTTCTTGCCGAAGGCCTGGCGCGTCATCAGCCGGCGCACCATCTTCTCCAGCGACTCCTCGGCCTTGCCGATGGTGCGCATGCAGTGATGGATGCGGCCCGGACCGAGACGGCCCTGCGCGATCTCGAAGCCGCGGCCCTCGCCGAGCAGAATGTTTTCCGCAGGAACGCGGACGTTCTCGAGCAGCACCTGGGCGTGGCCGTGCGGCGCGTCGTCGAAGCCGAACACCGGCAGCATCTTCTCGACCTTGATGCCGGGGGTGTCGAGCGGCACCAGGATCTGCGACTGCTGCTGATGCTTGGCGGCCGACGGATCGGTCTTGCCCATCAGGATCGCAATCTTGCAGCGGGGATCGCCGACGCCCGACGACCACCATTTGCGGCCGTTGATGACGTAATGATCGCCGTCACGCACGATCCGCGTCTCGATGTTGGTGGCATCCGACGAGGCCACCGCCGGCTCCGTCATCAGGAAGGCCGAGCGGATCTCGCCGTCCATCAGCGGGCGCAGCCATTTGCGCTTCTGCTCCTTGGTGCCGTAGCGGATGAACACTTCCATGTTGCCGGTGTCGGGCGCCGAGCAGTTGAACACCTCGGACGCCCAGGAGATGCGGCCCATTTCCTCGGACAGCAGCGCATATTCGAGATTGGTGAGGCCGGCGCCGCGGAACTCGTCGTCCTCATGCGGCGACGGCGGCATGAACATGTTCCAGAGGCCTTCCGCCTTCGCCTTGGCCTTGAGGTCCTCCAGGATCGGGATCACCTTCCAGCGGTCGCCCTCGGCGTCCTGCTGCTTGTAGATCGGCACCGCCGGGCGGACATGCTTGGTCATGAAGCTGCGCACGCGCTCCAGCCATTCCTGCTGCTTCGCCGACATCGTGAAGTCCATGGGACTCTCCTTGGGTGTTTCCTCTGAAACTTTGGCCGCAGTGTCGGCCCGCCCACGGCGTCCGTGCAAGTGTGATCTTGCGCGACACGACCGCGCGAACCGTCGCTGCAGCGCCGAAATGTCGCCCCACGGAAGAACCGTGATTGACATTGCGGCCGTCTCAAACAATAGTTTCATACAATTGTTTGAAACGCAACTCCCACCCCGCTTCATCGTTCGGGAGGACGAGCATGGCGACCGACCAGACCCGGACTGCGATCCTGATCGCCGCCGAGCGGCTCTATGCCGAACGCGGCTTCTCCGACGTGACCTTGCGCGACATCGTGGCGGAGGCGAACGTCAATCTCGCCGCGGTGAACTATCATTTCGGCTCCAAGGACGAGCTGATCGCCGAACTGTTCGTGACCCGCTCGATCGCGCTCAACCGCGAGCGCCTGCGCGAATTGCGTGAAGCCGAGGATGCGGGCGGCGGTCGCGCCGACATCTCCGACATCCTGCGCGCCCTCGTGGGCCCGATCCTGCGCGGCTGCCTTGGCCCTGAGAACCAACGCTCGGCGGTGGCGCAGTTCATGATCCGCGCCTCGATCGAATCGGTGCCGCCAATTCGCCGCATCAAGACCAAGGAAATCGACCATTTGCGCAAATTCGCCGGCGCAATGCAGCGCGCCCTGCCCGACAGCTCCGAGGTCGATCTGTTCTGGGGCCTGCATTTTGCGCTCGCCATGGCGCATCACACCATCCGCGAGAGCGAGCGCCTCACCAAGCTCTCCGACGGCCGATGCGACCTCGACGATGTCGAGGATGTGATCGCGCGGGTGGTGCGCGGCGCCGTGCTCGGCTTGACCACGCGCGATCAGACGGCAAAGTCGAAGGCCAGGATTGCAGCGCGCTGAGCGCCGATCGCCACAGATGACGTCGCCACCAATGACAATGGAACTCGCCCGATGACGGTCCGTTCGCGATTGATCCTGGCCGCTGCGGCCAGTGCGCTCGCCATGATGATGGCGAGCGAGCCGGCGCTGGCGCGCGGCGCCGCCGCCAGCATCATGAACTCGCCCGGCTATCAGCGCCGCTTGCAGGAATCCCGGCAGCAGCTCGGCACGCCGCCGCCTGCCCCATACGTGGCAGAGCCGCGCTATCACCGCCCCAAATCGAAGCGGCATAGGCATCACCGCACGCGATAGCCGCGCGTCCGCCTGCTCCATTCCCGCTGTCATTCCGGGGCATTCGCGCGCAAGATGGCGAAGCCATCTTGAAACAGCGCGAATGAGCCCGGAATCCATAACCACGAACAGCAGTCGTTCGGAGACAGCGGCCACGTCCAGCTCGCTCTACCATGACCGCTTGTGGCTATGGATTCCGGGCTCGCGCTTACGCGCGCCCCGGAATGACAAACGGAGAGAGCGGGGATCCGGAGGAGCTACACCACGCCCTGCTGCTTCAGCGCCGCGATCTTCGCCGCGTCGTAGCCGAGCCCCGACAGCACGTCCTGCGTATGCTCGCCGAGCAGCGGCGGCGCGCGATACTCGGTGATCGGGGTACCGGAGAAGGTCAGCGCGTTGCGGATCAGGGACAGATGCGGCTCGAACGGGTGTTCGACCTTCACCTCCATGCCGCGCGAGCGGACATGCGGATCGGCGAACACGTGCGCAAAATCGTTGACCGGCCCGCACGGCACGCCCGCCTTCTCCAGCTCCTCCAGCCAATGCGCCACCGAGTTCTTCAGGAACAGGCCGGCAAAGATCGCCATGATCTCCTTGCCGTTGACGACGCGGTCGTTGTTCCTGACGAATTTCGGGTCGGTCGCCAGTTCTGGCGCCCCTAACACCGCGCAGGTGCGCGCGAACTGCGCGTCATTGCCGACCACCAGCATCAATTCGCCGTCGGTGCAGCGGAACACGCCGGCCGGCATGCCGCCATTGCCCCAGGTGCCGCGGCGCGGCGGCGACTTGCCGTTGATCAGGAAGATCTGGGCATAGTGCGACAGCGAGGCGATCACGGTGTCGAACAGGCAGACGTCGATGTGCTGGCCGCCGCCGCCATTGACGTCGCGGTGATACAGCGCGGAGAGGATGCCGATCGAGGTGTTCATGCCGGTCATGTAGTCGACGATCGAGGGACCGACCTTCATCGGCCCCGCCCCCGGTTCGCCGTCCATGTGGCCGGTCACGCTCATCAGCCCGCCCATGGCCTGGAAGATCGCATCGTAGCCCGCCCGCGGTGCATACGGCCCGGTCTGGCCGAAGCCGGTGACCGAGCAATAGATCACCTCGGGATTGACGGCGCGGATCGCCTCATAGTCCAGGCCATAGCGCTTGAGATCGCCGACCTTGTAGTTCTCCATGAACACGTCGCAGTCCTTGGCGAGCGCGCGGATGATCTCCTGCCCCTCCGGCGAGGCGATGTTGACCGTGACGGACTTCTTGTTGCGGTTGGCGCAGATGTAGAAGGAATTGTTGTTGTTGGCCTTGCCATCGGGGTCCCTGAGGTAGGGCGGACCGAACGCGCGCGCATCGTCGCCGGTGCCGGGCCGCTCGATCTTGATCACCTCGGCGCCGAGATCGGCCAGCATCTGCGCGGACAGCGGTCCGGCCAGCACGCGGGTCAGATCGAGAATCTTGATGCCAGAAAGCGGCAGGGCCGACATGGAGTTCCTCCGGGGGCTTTATTCCTTGTGGCGGACATCCCGAGCGAGAGCCCCGCCTGTCACCCGCGGATACACCATTTCCCGCGCCGGAGCACTGCGCTGGCGGCATGCCGCCTTGCCGCGGACCGTCGCCCGGATGCGCGCAGCGATATCCGGGGTCTCCACCCGCGCTCGTGCCGAACCCGGATGTCGCTGCGCTCATCCGGGCTACGCAGCCATGCTGACTTTCTTGCTTCGTTTTGTGTGCAGCCTGCGGCGGGACACATCCAGAAACACGGAACAAGGAGCTGTTAAGCGTTCCGGTCGCACCTGGGCGCAGGTTTGATGTCGCACCCCGGAGCACGCCATGACGTCGATCTCTGCATCCTCCATGAGCGGATATTCGCCGCTCGACCTGCTCAAGCAGGAACTCACCAAGGAAGTCTCGGCCGGCAAGGTCAGCTCCGCCGACCAGACTGCGCTGTCCTCGGCGCTCGACGACATCGATTCCGCATTGCAGAGCGGCAGCTCGTCGTCATCGTCGAGCTCCAGCGCGCCGCCGTCGCCCAAGGAGATGCAGTCGAAGATCGACGATCTCATCCAGAGCGAGGTCGACAGCGGCAAGCTGACCTCGGACCAGGCGACCGAGCTGAAGAACGTATTTGCCAACGCCTTCTCCGGCGGTCCGGGCGGCGCGGGTGGCGCCGGCGGCCCGCCGCCGGCCCCGCCGAGCGATGACTCCAGCACCGACACCACGTCGAGCACCTCCTCCTCGTCGTCTTCATCGTCCTCATCCCAGGTCGAGGAGCTGTTGAAGAAGCTGCTCGAGGCGCTGCAGAGCTCGAACAGCAGCACGACCTCCTCGTACAGCGCCAGCGGCACCAGCTCGTCGAGCTCGACCAGCAAGTCGCTGGTGGTGGATTTCTCGGCCTGACCGGCGAGAGATGGAGCCGTTTGGCCCGGATGAGCGCAGCGACATCCGGGTTCTCCGAGACTCCGCGTGAGACCCGCATGTTGCTTCGCTCATGCGGGGCTGGAAGAGGCGACACGCCGTCAATCCGGCGCGTTGAACGTTCTGGCGAAATACACCGGCGCCGCCGCCGCCTTCAGCCGATAGAGCTGCGCCGGCCGGTTTGGCCCCTTGCGCATCTTGGCGATCGGCTCGATGAGGTCGGCCGAGAGCATGCGGGTGCGAAAGGCGCTCTTTTCCAGCGGACGATCGAGCACGATCTCGTAAGTCCGCTGCAGCTCGGGCAAGGTGAACTCCTCCGGCATCAGATAGGCCGGCAGCGAGGTGTACTCGACCTTGTTGCGCAGCCGCCGCACGGCGGCCTGCAGGATCTCGGCATGATCGAACGCGAGATTCGGCTTCACGCTCATGCCCGCGAGCGGAAACCATTGCGCATCGGCCGCGAGCGCGGCCTCCGCCGCTGACGCCGGGATCAGCGCAAAATACGCGTGCGTCGCCGACCAGCCGCGCGGGTCACGGTGCGCACTGCCCCAGCTGCCGAGCTGCTCCAGATAGGTGCTGATGACGCCGGTCTTCTCGGCAAGCTTGCGCCGCGCGCAGGCTTCGAGATCGCGATCCTTGTCGACATCGACGAAGCCGCCCGGGAGCGCAAACGCGTCCGGGAACGGCTCTCCCTCGCCGTGGCCGCGCCGCACCAGCAGCACGTGCAGCGCCTCCAGCCGGATCGTGAAGATGACGATGTCCACCGTGGTCAGCGGCCGCGGAAAATCCAGTCCGCCCGCTCTCGCAGCCGCTCCGCCGCCCTGCCCCTGCCGTGCTGCCATACCGTCCGCCCCCGAATTTGTCCCTTGACACTAGCACACTTAGTTGTACTGTCCAACTTACTAAGTTGGCGTGACACACTTATGCCATTGAACGTCAGGAGGCCGCCATGTTCGGCTTACGCTTCATCAAGGCCCAACCCACCACCTATCTCCTCAAGTACCGCGCCGGCAGCGTGGTCGAGGAAGGTGCCGGGCTCTCCACCTTCTATTACGGGCCCGCCACTTCCCTGGTCGCGATCCCCATCGGCAGCCGCGACGCCGCCTTCATCTTCCAGCAGATCGCCCGCGACTTTCAGACGCTGACGATCCAGGGCCAGGTGACCTACCGCATCGGCGAGCCGAGGAAGGCGGCGGCGATGCTCAACTTCACGCTCAAGCGCGACGGCAAGACCTACGAGTCCGATGACTCGGAGGAGCTGCCGCAGCGCGTGCTCGGCGCGGTCGAGGTGCTGGCGCAGCAGGCGGTCAAGGACATGACCCTGAAAGAGGCGTTGCGTGCCTCCGACCGCATCGCCGAGACGATTGCGGCCGGATTGAAGCGGCGCGCCGACATCGAGGCGCTGGGCCTGGAGATCCTCGGCGTCGCCGTGCGCGCGGTGAAGCCGACGCCGGAGACCGCCAAGGCGCTGGAGGCCGAGGCGCGCGAGGCGATCCTGAGGACCGCGGACGAAGCCATCTTCGCGCGGCGCAATTTCGCCGTCGAGCGCGAGCGGGCGATCCGCGAGAGCGAGCTCGACACGGAGATCGCGGTCGAGCAGAAGAAGCGCTCGATCCGCGAGACGCAGATGGATGCCGAGGCCAGCGTCGCCGCGAAGAAGAACCAGCTGCGCGAGGCCGGCATGGTCGCCGATATCGGGCTGGAGGCCAGGCGGAAGGATTTCGTGTCGCTGAATGCGGCGAACACCCGCACTTTGGCGGCTGCCGAAGCCTATCGCGTCGGCGCGCTGATGAAGATCTTCGAGGGCGTCGACACCCGCGTGATCCAGGCGCTCGCCGCCACCGGCATGCAACCCGGCCAGTTGATCGCGCAGGCGTTCTCGGGCCTCGCCGAAAAGGCCGAGAAGATCGGGCAGCTGAACGTCTCGCCGGAGCTGTTGAACAGCCTGCTGCAGAAGCCCGCGGAGGCCGCCCGTGTCCGGCAATGACCGCAAGGTGGTGCTGGTTGTCAGGAGAACGCGGCTCGAGGAGCTGATCACCAGATTCCTCACCGCGGACCAGGCCCGCTTCTATGTCGAGCATCTCGGCGCCGACTTCTCCGACTACGAACGCGAGCACGCGGCCTACCAGGCCGCGCGCTTGACCAGCGTCCAGACGCTGGAGCGCTGGGGCCGCTACCAGATCGTCGACCGCGGCTTCCTGCCGAACTTCATCTTCGGCCCCGCCGACATCGTCGCGGCGCTCGGCCCCGACGGGCTCGTCGCCAACACCATGAAATATCTCGACGGCCAGCCGCTGCTCGGCCTGAACCCGGACGCGGCCCGGCATGACGGCGTGCTGCTGCCGTTCGCGCCGGCCGATCTCGCGAACCTGCTGCCGGAGGTTGCTGCCGACCGGCGCGCGGCCAAGACGGTGACCATGGCGCGCGCGAGCCTCGCCGACGGCCAGGTGCTCCATGCGGTCAACGACCTCTTCATCGGCGCGCGCACGCATGTCTCGGCCCGCTACGAGATCGCGACCCGCGAGCATCAGGAGCGGCAGTCCTCCAGCGGCCTGATCGTCGCGACCGGACTCGGCTCGACTGCGTGGTTCAAGAGCATCGTCACCGGCGCGCTGGCGATCGCCCGCAACTTCGGCAGCCCCACGACGGGCGGCGACTACACCGCCCTGCCCTGGGACGCCCGGAGCTTGCGCTTTGCCGTGCGCGAGCCGTTCCCGAGCAAGACGTCACAGACATCCCTGGTCTGCGGAGGACTGAACGGCGCCGAAACACTGCGCCTGCGCTCGCTGATGCCCGAGAACGGCGTCATTTTCTCCGACGGCATCGAGGCGGATCACCTCGATTTCAATGCGGGCACGGAAGCGGTGATCGGGATCGCGGAGCGCCAGGGGCGGTTGATCGTGTAGCCACACGGCGAAGCTCGTAGGCCGGATGAGCGCAGCGACATCCGGGATCATCGCAACAGTCGTGGGACCGCGGATATCGCTGCGCTCATCCGGGCTACGCGTCCGTCACTCCCTCGCGAACACCAGCACGCCATTCGCCGGAATCGTCACGTCAGCCGAGCTGCGCTGGCCGTGCAGCGGCGGGCCGCCTGCGGTGACCGAGCCATTGTTACCAACCACATCCGGATTGACCCAGTTGTCATAGACGTCGCTGTTGAATACCTCCTTCCACTGCCCCGCGGCCGGAAAGCCGATCGCGTAGTCGCGCCATGGCGTCTCGCTGAGGCTGACGATCACCATCACGTCGTCGCCCTGGCCGTCCCAGCGGTGGAAGGCGAGCACGCGGTTGCCGTCATGGACGTGGACGATGGCGCATCCCTCCGCGGTCAGCGCCGGATGGGTGCGGCGGATCGCGATCAGCTCGCGCGTGAAGCGGATCGCATCAGCGGTGATCTTGTCCTCGCCGTCGAGCAGCCCCCAACTGATCGTCGTGTCGGGGTTCGGCGTGTCGCTCCATGGTTTGTCCTCGAACAGTTCCTGGCCCATGAACAGCATCGGGATGCCCGGCGCGGTCAGCAACAGGCCCGTGGCGACGCGGCTGCGGCTGCGCGCATACCAGCAGCGGCTGTCGACGGGATCGGCGAGGCGCGGGATGCGCGGCTCGCGGCCCGCATAGACGATGTCGTGGTTCTCGATCGAGTTGACCGCGCGCCAGCGCTTGTCGAGGCTGAGATCGGCGATCGCCGCGGCGATCGGCTGCATCGGGACGACGGCGCCCGCGCCGCCGGCCGCGCTCGCGACGGCGCCGCGCACCGCGAGCCGCAATCCGTCGCTCCAGGTCGCATCGAAGCCGGCGCCGCCATGCGCGATGTCCCTCACCACCCACGGGTTCACCGGCCAGTATTCCGCGATCTGGATCGCATCCGGCTTCTCCGCGCGCAGCGCTTCGGTGAGCTGCTGGCAGGTCGCCCAGCCACCGAAGCGGTCCATCACGCTGACCTCGTCGAAACGCAGGCCGTCGGCGTGATACTCGCGATAGAACATCACGGCGTTGTCGACGAGATACCGCCGCACGTCGGCGTTCCAGTAGGCGAACACCTGGCCGCCCGCCCAGCCCTGATCGGTGAAATACAGGCTGCGATTGGGATCGCCATAGGCCTGACGGTCGAAGAACCAGATGCTGCTCTCGTCAAAACCGCCGCCGGCGTGGTTGTAGACGACGTCGAACAGCACGGCGACGCCATGGACATGGCAGACGTCGATCAGCGCGCGGAGCTGGTCGTCACAGTGACGCACCACGCCGATATCGGCGTAAGGTGTCGCGCCGGCTGCGACGAGGATCTCGTTGGTGCGTTTGAAGTAGGCCGCGAGATGCGCGTCTTCTGCCTCCCCGTACTCGCTCTCCGGGCTGAACAGGTCGGTGCCGTTGTAACCCATGCTGAACATGGTGGGGAATTCCTGCACCGGCAGCAGCTCGATCGCGTTGACGCCGAGCTTCGCCAGATGCGGCACGCGCTCGATCACGTCGAAGAAGCAGCCGTCGGGATTGCCCGCCTTCATGTCGAAGGTGCCGACATGGAGCTGATAGATCACGAGCTCGTTGTTGGGCGGCGGCGTGTAGTCGGTGTCGTGCCAGGGAAAGGCGTGCGGATTGCGCAGCACCGAATGCGCCTGCGGAAACGGCGGATCGACCGTGAGCAGCCGTGCATGCGGATCGCGCTTGTAGCCGGAGCTGCCTTCACCCTCAACGAAGTACATATAGGCGTCGCCGTCCTTCAGAGACGGCACGAAGATCGCCCAATGGCCGTTGCCGATCGGCGCCAGCCGGCAGCTCGCGTCCTGCGCCCAGTCGTTGAACGGGCCGGAGACGTAGACCGCCTTGGCATGCGGCGCGAACACGCGGAAGGTGGCGCCGCCGGTCACCAGGGTGCCGCCCATGGGAGCCTGGAGAAGATGCATCTGCCTGAGCGAAATCCTGAGGCCTTCGGGAAACGGCGGCAGCGTAACAGGTTCGAGCAGCATATCCATGGCGGTCGGCTCTCCGCGCGTCAGAACAGCCGCGCGCCGTTCGGCACGCGCTTGTCGGGCTGGAACAGCACGACGTTGCCCTGTTCATCGGGAAAGCCGAGCGTCAGCACCTCGGACATGAACTTGCCGATCTGGCGCGGCGGGAAGTTGACGACGCCGGCCACCTGGCGGCCGACCAGGGTGGCCGGATCGTAGAGCGTGGCGATCTGGGCGCTGGAGCGCCTGGTGCCGATGCCGGGCCCGAAATCGATGGTCAGCTTCAGCGACGGTTTGCGCGCCTCCGGATAGGGCTCGGCCGCGACGATGGTGCCGATGCGGATGTCGACGGCCAGGAACTGGTCGAAGCTGATCCCTGCCGCCACCGGCGCTGTGGGATCATGGGCAAGATGCATGGCGGCCTCATCGAATGCGCGACCGCGCGGGAAGGCTAGCGGTGCCGACGCGGTCTGGGTCGGAATCTTTAATCGCCATAAGGGCTCCTGACAATGCACGCGCCCGGCGACGGCACGGCATATGGACGATTGGCTGTATTGGTGTGGCAGGCCGGTCGCAGCCTGCGGAGCCTTCAATCGCAGGCCAGGCAAGCGGGGGTGCAGCTGCCCCCCATCGCCGAGCGGGAGGTGCGTGAATCGCCATGGCATGTCGCTAGCGGCGAATGGCCGCGTGCACGCCTTGACCCGCCCTGCAGCATGTCCGCCGCCGAGCGCATGACTATGACACGTCGCCCGTAATGTCGCAGTTCGGTCGCTTTGCCTCCAGACCCAGCACGGTGGCCCAGCCTGGCTGCGAATACTGGACATCATCAGCAAGCTTCGCCGGGCACAACCGCCCACCGCGCGTTGCTGGCCCCGGCGCTCTTTGGAATGGTCCTGCCCGGCGCCTCTGTCAGGCGAGCTAGGCGGCTCGCCGCCCGCGCGACAGAGTGTCGGATGGAAGCTCACCGAACATCTCGCGATAGTCTCTTGCGAAGTGTCCGAGATTTCCGAAGCCGCAATTGAAGGCGACTGCAGAGACGGAGGTGCGCTGATCTGCCCCCGAGAGCATCTGTTTTGCCTGTCGCAATCGCACCGTTTTTGCAAACGTCGTCGGAGAGTATCCGCGGCTTTTTTTAAACGCCGCATACAGCGCGCGGATGCTGACGCCTGTCTGCGATGCCAGCTCCTCGATCGTGATGGCGCGCCCACAAGAGGCCTCGATATACTCTTCGGTCAGCCGAACGATCCGCGGCGCGACGTCCTTTTCGTCTCTCTCCAACAGCTCGCTGAAATTGTGGCGGTGAGCCGACAGGAAGGAAACGATGAGAGCCTGCTCCAGTTCGGCCAGCACCGCGCGTGGCAGCTCTGTAGCCGTCGCATCCAGCTGATGAGCGAGGAACATCGTCAGATCGCGCAAAACCAGAGCGTTCGGCTGCACCGCAGCCGCCATGGGATCAAACCTGAGGACGCCAGCCGGCTTTGCGCCCAGGAGCGTCGTCAACGACCTTTCCAGCGCCCCCGTACTTATTCGAAGAATGAGCTGCGCATAACCTGGCTCGAACACAATCCTGATCGGTTCACCCGGCGGAATTATACAGGCCTGCCGCTCAGTTATCGCGATCGCCGTGCGATTTAGAACGGTCAAAGCTCTGCCTTTGAGGCCAATTTGCAGGCGCGCGAAGTCGCCCTCCGGGAACTTAACGACCGACGTTCCCCCGTCATATGAACAAAAGCCAAGGCCGATATTCGCAAGCCGAAGGTAGTTGCCCACCCCCAGGAAGCCATCTGGCTTGGTGACTGTGAAGCCAGTTGCCCCGTAGACGGTACGCAACGCGTGCTCCATCGCCTCCGGATCGTCTGTACGAATGACGGGAGCGCGGCTCAGCAGGCTTACGGATTGATCTAGGTTCATCGGAAGATGGTACCTCGGTTTGACCGAACTGATACTCCGGGAAAACACCGGTCAGCGGCGAGGTGTCGCAGTTCCATCTTCTTCATCGACGCGCTTCAATTTCCTTCCAGATTACTACTTGGCCTCATCTGAGGTCTGCGCTGGACGACGCGGCAACCCTCCCGCCTACCCCCGAGAGAATATCCGCCATGAAGTTGAAGCTCGCTACGCGTATATCCAGCAGCGACGTCAGGTGAACGTGACCCGAACAAGTTGAAAAGCGCGGCGCTTTCTACGAGACGAGAATATTCGAAAGACCTGACCCGCTTCTTGGCGCCTCGCCGCAGTCGGACGGCGTCATCATGATTGGCTCTCAGCTTGAGTTGGCGACCCGCGCTTTGCTTCGCCGCTGCCCAAGCGCTATTGGGACTGGCCTGACCGACGCTTCTGTAAGGCGAGCTAGGCGGCTCGTCGCGAGCGCAACAGAGTTTCGGATGGAAGCTCACCGAACATCTCGCGATAGTCTCTTGCGAAGTGTCCGAGATTTCCGAAGCCGCAATTGTAGGCGACTGCAGAGACGGAGGTGCGCTGATCTGCCCCCGAGAGCATCTGCTTTGCCCGTCGCAATCGCACCGTTTTCGCAAACGCCATCGGCGAGTATCCGCGGCTCTTCTTGAACGCAGTATAGAGCGCGCGGATGCTGACGCCTGTCTGCGACGCCAGCGCCTCGATCGTGATGGCGCGGTCCCAAGAGGCCTCGATATACTCCTCGGCCAGCCGGACGATCCGCGGCACGACATCCTTTTCGGCTCTCTCCAACAGCTCGCTGAAATTGTGGCGGTGAGCCGACAGGAAGGAAACGATGAGAGCCTGCTCCAGTTCGGCCAGCACCGCGCGCGGCAGCTCTGTCGCCGTCGCATCCAGCTGATGAGCGAGGAACATCGCCAGATCGCGCAAGACCAGAGCGTTCGGCTGCACCGCAGCCGCTATGGGATCAAACTTGAGGACACCGGCTGGCTTTGCACCGAGCAGCGTCGTCAATGTCTGCTCCAACGCCCTCGCGCTTATTCGAAGAATGAGCTGCTCATAACCTGGCTCGAACACAATCCTGTTGGGTTCGCCAGGCGCAACTATGCAGGACTGCCGCTCGGTTATCGCGATCGCCGTGCGATTCAGAACGGTCAAAGCGCTGCCTTTGAGGCCAATTTGCAGGCGCGCGTAGTCGCTTTCCGGGAACTTGACGACCGCCCTCGCCCCGCCATAGGCACAAAAGCCAAGGCCGATATTCGCAAGCTGAAGGTAGTTGCCCACCCCCTGGAAGCCATCTGCCTTGGTGACTGCGAAGCCAGTTGCCCCGTAGACCGTACGCAACGCGTGCTCCATCGCCTCCGGATCGTCCGTACGAATGACGGGAGCCCGGCTCAATAGGCTCACGGATCGGTCCAAGTTCATCGGTCTGTCCTCGCTCACGGCTCGCTTGAATACTGAAGAGTACGTCCTCCGGACTGATCCAAGTCAACTCCGAGAAACTCCCGTCACGCGGGAGGCGGCCAGGCGCCGCAGCTCGATCATGTTCCCGACTTCTCACATGTTAACTTGAGCAGGTAACTGGCTAGTGTTGCGGCTAATTCTGAGCAACGTTTGCAGAGTTTGGACTTGAGAATAACTTCAAAATCGCCGCGCGACGCGCTTCAATCTCGTTGAGATGAGCAGGCAGCAGGTTCTGTAGAGTGCGACCGTAAGAGAGGAGATGAACGTGGCGGCACGGGAACCGGCATCCCGGCGAAGTGGAACTCATGAGTTCCGTGCTGGACGAGGCGGTGATCCCCTGCCCAAGGCCGGGCAAAACTCCACCACGAAATCAAGACTCGCTAAGCGCATCCTCGCAGCGACAGACAGGGTTGAACGTGACCGAGCGAGCCGAGACCCGCGGCATTTTGGGGAGACGATAATGTTCGGAACACCAACACACCTAACCGGCGACGCTCGGCGCTTGAGATTCTCGATCTTGCGAAGCAGGTCACCGAAGCGATGAACTTATGCCCTTGTCACAACGCGAACCTGGCAACGTCCACACGCCTGTCGATATGAGGCGAGATGAAGTGAGTCCAATCATGCTGATCAAGACGGTCACGTTGCATTCTCTTAGTTATCTTGTAGGCATTACCAGTTCAGTGGCGGTGCACCAGGTCATCCCCTCGCCGGGCACAGCGAGCGTCTTCCAGTCTGGCACGGCTGCAATAGGTCATCAGCAGGTCGCCAATCGCTCGACCAAGAGCGATAAGTTGCCAATCAGGCAGGCAAAGCGTCAACTCAACGTGCCAAGTTTCAATTTCGGAACCAACTGTAAACCGCCGATTGATGTCCGTGGGCGCTGCTTTGCAGACGCCGGAGGGACCCGCAAGGTCGCGCTGTCCGCTCGCGGCCCCCTTCGCGGCATACCGATTGTTTTGAACCAAATTGGTCCTGATGCGACAGATCTCGTGTAGTGGTGGTGCAGGCAAAATGACCGATATTCGAGGCGGCGACCTGTCCAATCATTCGGTATTGAAATCGCTAAGCAGAATCCGCACAGCAAAGCTACACCTCGATCGGCCGACGTCGCACCAATCGACAGAGGCCGCCCTGCTGTCGCAGATCGCGCTTTGCGACGTTCTATTGGACGAAATTCAATCGGTCGCCCGCAGCCTGAAGCGGGCGAGGCCGTGCCCCGGTGAGCCGACGCCTGGTCGCAACCGGGCGCGGCTGCGGTACCATTCCTCAAGACATGATCTGCAGCGACGACGCGCGGCGCAGCGATGCCGCATGCCGTCGAAGTTTCGTTCGGTCGCCACCTAGCCCGGACGAGCGCAGCAACATCCGGGTTCGCCGACACGGCACGCAAGACCGCTGGCGCCGACACGCGTCCCGCGCGCCGGCTGTCGCTCATGCGGGCTACGCGCTGCGCCCATATCCGCGCGAGAAACGCACCATCTCTCCTCCCTCATTGCGAGCTGCGCTCGCAATGAGGATTGGCGCGGCAGTCTCGTGCGTCAAGCTGTCATTCGCACCGGGCGCAGTGGGCAGGTCGCTTCGCGGCTTTCGCCGCGTAGCGCCTTTGCCCACCCTACGCTACTACAACTACGCATTCTCCAGATGGCACGCCACCCACTGGTCCTCGCCCTTCAGACGCAGCTCGGGCGCCTCCATTCGGCAGCGGTCGAATGCGAGAGGGCAGCGGGTGTTGAAGCGGCAGCCCTTGGGCGGGTTGACGGGGCTGGGAACGTCGCCCTTGAGAATGATCGGGGTGCGCTCGGCGCCGGGTTCGGGAATTGGGACGGCTGAGAGAAGCGCCCTGGTGTAGGGATGGCCGGGGGACGCAAAGATCTGCCGTCTGGGGGCGAGCTCGACGATGCGGCCGAGATACATCACGGCGACGCGGTGCGTCATGTGCTCGACGATGGCGAGGTCGTGGCTGATGAACAGCAGCGCGAGGCCGAATTCGCGCTGCAGGTCCTGCAGGAGGTTGACGATCTGCGCCTTGACGGAGACGTCGAGCGCGGAGACCGCCTCGTCGCAGACGATCAGGTCGGGCTTGGCGGCGAGCGCCCGCGCAATGCCGATGCGCTGGCGCTGGCCGCCGGAGAATTCGTGCGGGCGGCGGTTCACGGCGTCGCGCGGCAGCCGGACGATCTCCATCAGCTCGGCAATGCGCGCATCGCGCTCGGCCGCAGTCTTGGCGAGGCCGAAATTGTTGATCGGCTCAGCCAGGATGTCGCGGATCCGCATGCGCGGGTTGAGGCTGGAGAACGGGTCCTGGAACACGACCTGCACGCGGCGGCGCATGTCGCGCAGGCTGCCCGGGCCGAGATCGTCGATCCGCGTGCCGTCGAGCACGATCTGGCCGGCCGTGATGTCGAACAGGCGCAGGATGGCGCGGCCGACGGTGGACTTGCCGCAGCCGGATTCGCCGACCAGCGACAACGTCTCGCCGCGCGCGATCTCGAACGACACGCCGTCGACGGCGTGCACCCGGCTCTTGGCTCGCCCAAACAGGCCGCTGCGGATCGGGAAATGCTTCTTGAGGTCGTTGACCTGGAGCAGCGGCATGGTCATGCGGCGGCCTGCTCCTTGGCAGCGAAATGGCAGGCGGCGATGTGATGCTTGGCCTTCTGCTCCAGCCCCGGCGCATATTGGCGGCAGACGTCGGTGGCAAGCGCGCAGCGGCCGGCGAACACGCAGCCCTCGATGCGCTGCTTGAGGTCCGGCACCTGGCCGGGAATTTCCGCGAGACGCCTGGTCTCGCCCGACAGCGACGAGCCGAGCTTGGGCAGCGCGCCGAGCAGGCCCTGCGTATAGGGATGGCGCGGCGAGCGGAACAGCTCCCTGACCGGCGCTTCCTCGACCTTGCGGCCGGCATACATCACCATCACGCGCTCGGCGACCTCGGCCACGACGCCGAGATCGTGGGTAATCAGGATGATCGCGGCGCCGACGCGCTGCTTCAGCTCCAGCATCAGCTTGAGGATCTGCGCCTGGATGGTGACGTCGAGCGCGGTGGTCGGCTCGTCCGCGATCAGGAGCTTCGGGTTGCAGGCCAGCGCCATCGCGATCATCACGCGCTGGCGCATACCGCCGGAGAGCTGGTGCGGATATTCGCGCACGCGGCGTGCCGGCTCGGGGATGCCGACCAGCGTCAACATCTCCACCGCGCGCGCCTCGGCCTGCGCCTGATCGAGCCCCTGATGCAACCGCAGGGTCTCGCCGATCTGGCGGCCGACCGTCAGCACCGGGTTGAGGCTCGTCATCGGCTCCTGGAAGATCATCGAGATGTCGTTGCCGCGGAGCTGACGCATCTCGCGGTCGGAGAGCTTAAGAATGTCCCTGCCCTCGAGCTTGATCGAGCCCGCGATCTTGCCCGGCGGCTCCGGGATCAGCCGCATCATCGACATTGACGTCACCGACTTGCCGCAGCCGGATTCGCCGACGATGGCGAGCGTCTCGCCGGGGTTGACGTGGAAGGAGACGCCATCGACGGCACGGTTGATGCCGGTCGGTGTGCGGAAATGGACCTGGAGATTCTCGACCTCGAGCAGCGGCATCATTTGAGCTCCCGGCGATCTCTGACTGCGCTGCTCATGGGCTCTTCGCCATGCGCGGGTCGAGCGCGTCGCGGAGGCCGTCGCCGACAAGGTTGACGGCGAGCACGGTCACCGAGAGGAACGCGGCGGGGAAGAACACGATGAAGGGCTTGACCTGCCACAGCGCGCGGCCTTCGGCCATGATGTTGCCCCAGGACGGGATGGTCGGCGGCGTGCCGGCGCCGATGAAGGACAGGATCGCCTCGGTGATCATCGCGCTGGCGCAGATGTAGGTCGCCTGCACCAGCATCGGCGCCATGGTGTTGGGCAGGATGTGGCGCAGGATCACCATCGGCGTGCGCGTGCCCGAGGCGACCGCGCCATCGACATAGGGCTGCTCTCGCAAGCTCAGGACGACACCGCGCACCAGCCGCGCGACGCGCGGGATCTCGGCAATGGTGATGGCGAGGATGACGTTGCCGACGCTGCCGCGCGTCAGCGCCATCAGCGCCACCGCGAGCAGGATCGGCGGTATCGACATCAGCCCGTCCATGCAGCGCATCAGGACGCCATCGGCCCAGCGCAGGAAGCCGGCGACGAGACCAATGGTAAGGCCGATCAGGGAGGCGCCGAGCGCCACCGCGAGGCCGACCGTCAGCGAGACGCGGGTGCCATAGAGCACGCGGGAATAGATGTCGCGGCCGAGCGCATCGGTGCCGAACCAGAAATCCGCCGACGGCAGCCGCGTGCGCTTGGCCGGCGCGATCGCGGTGGGATCGACGGTGAAGAGGAATGGCGCGAACACGCCGATGATGACGAGCAGCAGCAGGAGCGCGCCGCCGATCGCAACCGTCGGATGGTTGCGCAGGAAGCCGATGGCGCCGCGCCGGATCTTCGGCGCGACCATCAGGTCGGGCAGAACAGGCGCGAGGACGAGGCCTGGCGGCGGCGATATGGAGGTGGCGGTCAATAGCGGATCCTCGGGTCGACCAGGGTGTAGGTGACGTCGATCAGGAGATTGACGAGCACGTAGACGAAGCTGAACAAGAGCACGATGCCCTGGATGACCGGATAGTCACGGCGCAGGATGGCATCGATGGTGAGCCGGCCAAGGCCCGGAATGGCGAACACGCTCTCGGTGACGACGGCGCCGCCGATCAGGAGCGCGATGCCGATGCCGACGACGGTGACGATCGGCACCGCGGCATTCTTCAGCGCATGAATGAACAGGATGCCGTCCTGCCCCAGGCCCTTGGCGCGCGCGGTGCGGATGTAGTCCTGCTGCAGCACCTCGAGCATCGCGGCGCGGGTGATGCGCGCGATCAGCGCGATGTAGACGCAGCCGAGCGCGACCGACGGCAGGATCAGGTTCTGCAGCCACGGCCAGAACCCTTGGGCCAGCGGCGTGTAGCCCTGCACCGGAAGCCAATCGAACTTCAGCGCGAAGACGTAGGCCAGGATGTAGCCGACCACGAACACCGGGACCGAGAAACCGAACACGGCGAAGGCCATGATGATCCGATCGATCCAGGTGCCCGCCTTCCAGGCCGCGATGACACCGAGCGGCACGGCGATGATGATCGTGAGGACCAGGGTGACCATCATCAGCGACAGCGTCGGCTCGATACGCTGGGCAATCAATGCCGACACCGGCAGGTTGGTGAAGATCGAGGTGCCCAGATCGAAGTGCAGCAGACGCCAAACCCAGCTGCCGAACTGGACCAGGAATGGCTGGTCCAGTCCGAGATTGGCTCTGATACGCTCGACGTCGGCCGGGCTCGCCTGGTCGCCTGCGATCACAACGGCCGGATCACCCGGCGCGATGTAGAGCAGGCTGAAGACGAACAGCGCGACGATCGCCATCACCGGCAGCGTCGACAGGACTCGGCGGAGCGCATAGGTGAGCATGGGAGGTCTTTCGCCCTATGCGGTCTTCGACACGCCCCAGAACAAGGGGATCGGCCCCTTGGTCACGCCCGAGACATTCTTGCGCCAAGCAGTATAGCCGAGGAAGAACCCGGTGGGTGCGAACACCACGTCGTCGATCGCCGCCTTGTTGATGCGGCCGGCGACCGCCTTCTCCTCGTCGAGCGACTTGGCGTTGAACCAGTTGGTGATCTCCTTTTCCACCGGCTCGCTGGTCGGCCAGCCGAACCAGGCCTTGTCACCATTGGCCCGTAGCGCGGTGTAGGCGGCCGGGTTGATGCAATCGGCACCTGCGTGCCAGGTGTGGAACATGTGCCAGCCGCCTTGCGAAGGCGGCGTCTTCTGCGCGCGGCGGGCGCCGACGGTGCCCCAATCGGTGGCGACGAAGTCGACGGTCATGCCGAGCTTCTTGAGGAGATCGGCGGTAACGTCGCCGAATGCCTTGGTGATCGGCTGGTCCTGCGCGACGACGCAGGTGATCGGCTCACCCTTATAGCCGGCCTCCTCAAGCAGCTTCTTGGCCGCCGCGAAATCGCGTTTGCCTTTGAGGATGTCGCCGCCCGCCTCGGTATAGAGCGGCGTGTCCGGCGTGAAGAAGCCGGGCAGCGGCTTCCACAGCGCGTTGTCGTCGCCGACCAGCGCGCGCATATAATCTTCCTGGCTCATCGCCATGAGGATCGCCTGGCGCGCCTTCACGTTGTTGAACGGCGCATGCAGGTGGTTCATGCGGAACGAGCCGACATTGCCGAGGGGATCGCCGATGTCGACGCCGATGTTCTTGTTGCCCTTCAGCACCGGCACGAGATCGGTGATCGGGTTCTCCCACCAGTCGACCTCACCGTTCTGCAGCGCGGCAGCCGCGGTCGCAGGATCCGGCATGATCACCCATTCGACGCGATCGACCAGCACCTGCTTGCCGCCGGCGAGCCACACCGGCTTCTCCTGGCGCGGCACGTAGTCGGTGAACTTCTCGAACACGGCCTTGGCGCCCGGCACCCACTCGCCCTTGACGAATTTGAACGGGCCAGAGCCGACATATTCCGACATCTGCTTGAACGGGTCGGTCTGCGCAATGCGCTCGGGCATGATGAAGGCGCAGGGCGCATTGCCCTTGCCGAGCGCGAACAGCATCTTCGGATAGGGCTGCTTCAACACCCATTTGAAGGTCTTGTCGTCGACGGCCGTCAGTTCGTTCTGCAGCGCCTTCAGCATCAGGCCCATCGGATCGCGCGCCGACCAGCGCGTGAGGCTGGCGACGACGTCCTTGGCGAGCACCGGCTCGCCGTCATGGAATTTCAGTCCCGCGCGCAGCTTGAAGGTCCAGGTCAGGCCGTCGTCGGACACCTGCTCGGATTCCACCATCTGGCGCTGCGGCACGAACTGGTCGTCGATGCCGTACAGCGTGTCCCACACCATCGCGGCCGCGTTGCGCACGACATATTGCGTGCCCCAGATCGGATCGAAATTGGCGAGATTGGCCTGTGGCACAAAACGCAAGGTGCGTGCGGCAGCGCCTTGTGCGATCGCCGGCGCCGCAATCCCCGTCAGCGCCAGACCACCCGCGCCCGCCAATCCCTTCAATACCGTCCTGCGATCCATGTTCTCTCCTGATGCAACACGCCAAGTTCAATTGCCGAATTTGTAAGCAAGGCCCATGCCATGCACGTGGAGTGCATTCATTTGAACGCAAATGAGGCACGGGGCGCAAGCATTTGCGTAGCCCGGGCGAGCGCAGCGACTCCGGGTTCTCCGGCACAGTTCATGCGAACCCGCATGTCGCTTTCGCTCATGCGGGCTACGGAAAGTGCCGTGCAGCAACATCGTGCGTCACGCCTGCTTTGTGACGGGCGAGCCGTCGGCCATCAGCGTCTCGCCCTTGCGCTCGACGATCATGCCGTAAGCCTGCGGCTGGCGATGGACGTCGAAGTTGAAGACCGTCTGCTTGTAGGATCTGCACAAATCGAGGTCACAGCGCGCCAGCGCGATCTCATCGCCCTTGGTGGCACAGGCCGCGACGATCTCGCCGGAGGGTGCGATGATGCAGCTGCCGGCGATGTGGTCGATGCCCTCCTCGATGCCCCCCTTGGCGACGCCGATGACCCAGGTGCCGTTCTGATAGGCACCGGACTGCATCACGAGGCGGTTGTGGAACAGCGAGAGATCGTCATGCTCCGGCGCGGGCGGATTGTGCACCGGCGTGTTGTAGCCGATCAGCACCATCTCGACGCCCTGCAGTCCCATCACGCGATAGGTCTCCGGCCAGCGGCGGTCGTTGCAGATCGCCATGCCGATGACGCCACCGAAGGCGCTGGAGACGCCGAAGCGCTTGCCGGGCTCGAAATAGCGCTTCTCCAGGTGCTGGAACTTGCGCCACGGCTCGTGCTCGGCATGTCCCGGCAGATGCACCTTGCGGTATTTCGAGACGATCGCGCCGGTCTTGTCGACGAGAATGGCGGTATTGTAGCGGTGCACGATGCCGCCCTCGAGCGCCAGCTCGGCATAGCCCAGGCAGAAGCCGATGCGCAGCTCCTTCGCGAGCGCGAACAAGGCCTGCGTTTCCGGCCCCGGCATCTCGCGCTCGAAATAGAGGTCGATCTCGGCCTGATCGGCCATGTACCAGCGCGGGAAGAACGTCGTCAGCGCGAGCTCGGGATAAACGATCAGGTCGCAGCCATTGGCGTGCGCCTGCCGCATCAACGCCATCAGTCGCGCAACCACCGCGGTCCGTGTTTCGCTCTTGGCAATCGGGCCGAGCTGACCAATGGCGACGTTGACGAAGCGCGGCATGTTTCCGTTCCTTATTTCGGAACTAAGTGGTCGTTCCGTGGCGCGCAGCTCTTGCACCGATCATGCCATGCCCGCTCAGTCGCGCAAGCCCGGCGCGTAGCCGAACGCCACGGCCGGCTCGGCCGCGGTCTCGACCCACACGCTCTTCACCTGCGTGTATTCGTACAGCGCCTCGATGCCGGAGGAGCGGCCATGGCCGCTGTTGTTGTAGCCGCCGAACGGCGAGGCGACGTTGATGGTCTTGTAGGCGTTGATCCAGAACGTCCCGGCCTTGACCTGTGCTGCGACGCGATGCGCGCGCGCGACATCCCTGGTCCACACCGCGCCCGCGAGGCCGAACTCGCTGTCATTGGCGATCGCGATCGCCTCCGCCTCGGTGTCGAAGCGGATCACGGCGACGACCGGACCAAACACCTCCTTGCGCGCGATACCCATGGCGTTGGTGACGTTCTTGAGCACGGTCGGCTTGACGAAATATCCGCCGTCCTGCGCCACGCCATTTGCGCCAGCGACGATCTCCGCCCCCTCCGCCGCGCCTTCCCGGATCAACGACAGCACGTGATCATATTGCCTGGCGTTGTTGATCGGACCGATCTCGGTGTCCGCCGACAGCGGATCGCCGCATCTGATCTTCGCTGCACCTTTTGCGACCAGATCGACGAAGCGGTCATAGACCGCGCTCTGCACCAGCAGCCTGGAGCCGGCGACGCAGCTCTGTCCGGCGCCGCCGAAGATCGCGGCCTGCGCGCCGACGGCGGCGCGTTCGAGATCGGCATCGGCGAACACGATGTTGGCGGACTTGCCGCCGAGCTCGAGCACCGACGGCAACAGCCTGCGCGCCGCAGCCTCGCCGATCAGCCGCCCGGTCGGTACCGAGCCGACGAACACCACCTTCCTGACCGCGGGCTGCGCCAGCGCCGCCTGCCCCGTGGTGTGGCCGAAACCGGCGAGCACGTTGACGACGCCCTTCGGCAAGCCCGCGCGTTCGGCGATGCCTGCCAGCGCCAGCGAGGTCAGCGGCGTCAGCTCCGAGGGCTTGAGCAGCACGGCGTTGCCCATGCTGATCGCCGGCGCGATCTGCCAGCCCGCGGTGAAGATCGGCGCATTCCACGGCGTGATCTGCAGCACCACGCCCATCGGCTCGCGACGCGTGTAGTTGAGATGGCTCGACGGCACCGGGATGACGTCGCCGTGGAATTTGTCGGCCCAGCCGGCATAGTACTCGAACATCTCCGCGACCTTGGCGACCTCGCCCCTGGTGTCGCGGATCGGCTTGCCGGCGGACAGCGCTTCCAGATGCGCCAGCGGCTCGGCCGCGGCGAGGATCGCCCGCGCCACCGCCTGCATCACGCGGCCGCGGCCCGCGGCGGTCAGCTTCACCCATTCCGCCTGCCCCGCCCCCGCAGCAGCAGCCGCCTTGGCCGCCACGTCGGCACCGGCATCGGCATAGGTGAACAGCAATCTGCCGGTGGCGGGATCATTCACCGAGACCGTCGCGCCATCGCCGACGATCAGGTCACCGCCGACATGGGAGCCAACGGCCTCCAAGTCAGGCCAGAACGGCAGCGTGGCGGCGCGCAGGCGGGGATCGATGAAATGGGTCATGGCGGCACGCTCACGGCTTCGCCATCGGACCGAGCTGTAGCTCGACGATGCGGTTGAAATCATCAGTGTCGGCGATGCTGGCGGCGCTGTCCGCCCAGATGCGCGCGGTGTCGGTGGCCATCGGCAGCGACAGTCCGAGCTCCCCGATGAGCTGCGCCGCGAGCCTGACGTCCTTGCGCATCAGCTGCATGGTGAAACCGGAATCGAAGGCGCCGTTGAGAATCCAGTTGGGCACGTTGACGATCGTGACGCCGGAGCGGCCGGAGCCGGCATTGAGCCCTTCGAGCAGCCGCACTGCATCAACGCCCGCCGCATCGGCGATGCGTAGCGCCTCCGCGGCGGTCAGCAGATGCGCGGCGCAGAGCAGATTGTTGACGATCTTGGCGACGTTGCCGGCGCCGACGCCGCCGACATGGACGCGCTTGGCGCTCACGCGCTCCAGCACCGGCAGCACGCGCGCGAGATCATCGCCGTCGGCGCCGATCACCATGGTCATGGTGCCGGTCGCCGCGCCCTTCGGCCCGCCGCTGACCGGCGCATCGACGAAGCCCATGCCGCGCGCCTTGAGAAGGGCTGCGAGCCGGCGCGAGGTCTCGGGATGCGAGGTCGAGGTGTCGACGATGACGACGCCGGCCCTGGCATGCGCGAGGATGCCGCCGGCGCCTTCCACGACATCGGCGACGATGCCGGCGGTCGGCAGCGACAGGATCACGATGTCGGCGGCGGCGATCACGCTGCCGATGCCGTCGACAACCACAATGCCCTCGGCCGCCAGCGCCGCGCGCGTCGCGGCCAGCGTGTCGTAGCCCGTGACGGCAAAGCCCGCGCCCTTCAGCGTCAGCGCGATGCCGCGCCCCATGTTGCCAAGTCCGATGATGCCGATCGCGGTCACGTGGCCTCCTGCCCAGATTTGCCTCGCCAGCGTAGCCGCACGATTCCGGGGCAGACATCAGCGCCGCCCGCCGCTAGTGTTGACCTCAGGTCAACAGCTTCCAAAGCCATGTCCGCCCTGCTCGATCACCACCGCCTGCACTATCTGCACGAGGCGATCCGCCTCGGCTCGGTGCGCGCCGCCGCCGAAGCGCTCGACGTCAACGCGTCGGTGATCAGCCGGCAGATCGCGCTGCTGGAAAAGGAGCTCGGCCTCACTTTGCTCGAGCGCCTCAGCCGCGGCATCCGCGCCACCGAGGCCGGCGCGCTGCTGGTCGAGCGCTTCCGGCAATGGCAGGCCGATCAGGCCGACACCGTCGCCAAGCTGCGCGAATTGCAGGGGCTCAAACGCGGCCATGTCGACATCGTGCTCGGCGAGGGTTTCGTCAGCGACCTGATGTCCGGCCCGCTCGGCCAGTTCTGGCAACGCCATCCCAACCTCACCATGGCGTTCGATCTGGCCGGCACCAACGAGGTCGTCAATGCCGTCGCCGAGGATCGCCATCACATCGGCCTGGTGTTCAACCCATCAGCCGATCCGCGCATCCGGATCGCGACCGCGAGCCGGCAGCCGCTCTGCGCGATCATGCCGCCGGATCATGCGCTCGCGCGGCTCGGCCGTCCCTTGCGCTTGCGCGAGCTCGCCGATCACCCCCTCGGACTGATGCATCCGAGCTACGGCACGCGTCAGGTCGTGGCAATGGCGGAGGCCGCCGAGCGCATCGCCCTGTCGCCGAAGCTCACCACCAGCTCCATCAACGTGCTCCGCCACTTCGTCAGGAGCGGCCTCGGCCTGACGCTCCTGCCGGCCTTCGCGATCGCCGCCGATCTTGCCGACGGCTCCCTCGCCGCCGTGCCGGTGGACAACCGCCTGCTGGCCTCGAGCGAAGCCTGCGTCATCACCCGGCGCGGCCGCGAGCTGCCGCATGCCGCCAGCCATCTGCTGCGCTTTCTCAGCGGCCAGATGCGGGCGTTCCGGGTCGGCGGAGCCGCCGGCAAGACCAGGACGCGCGGCGCCGGACGTTGATCCGCACAGATCATCACGGATCGTTTTCCGTTGCGCTCGCGCGTGGGTTGCGATTGGATATTGTAATTTAGGGAATCGACTTCATGCGCCACGCTCTCGCGATCGCGTTCGGCCTGTGGGCGGCGACAGCAGCTCAGGCCGAGACCTGCCAGCTCATCGGCAACCAGATCCTGTGCGACGACGGGACGTCGGGACAGCGGATCGGCAAAAACACCTATTGGAGCGACGGCTCCTCGTCCCAGCAGATCGGGCGCTTCACCTACAACAACGACGGCAGCAGCTCGCAGCAGATCGGCAACCACACCTACTACAGCGATGGCACGTCGTCGCACACGGTCGGAAGCACGACCTATTTCAGTGATGGCAGGACGTGCCGGCGGATGGGTAATCGCGTCTCGTGCGACTAGGCGATTCGGCCAATGTGACCGCCGCTGCAACGGCTTCTCGGAGCTGGAAATCTTCGAAATATAGGGAATTGAACCCTTGCATCGGGGCATGGCGGCTCCGGTCGACGGTCGTTCAACTGGCGTTTCATGAAGGTAGCCATCATGGAGTTTCGCTTTTCTTCAACGATCGAAGACGAGGTCTCCCACGTCCGCTTCCAACTTGGAAATCTCGAATTCTTTCGCGCCGAAAAATATGATGTGACTTGGCCAGATGCGCTCAAAGCGGAGATCGCGCAAGGTATAGCTCAGTTTTCAGATGAGAGACTGCGCGACGCGATCGTGCGTCACGACTTGCCGGGCGCCAGTCTGGAGCGCGTCGTGCAGTCATGGCGGCGGGTGGAGGATCGATTTGCTTCCGATTTCGTTGCGCAGCTTACGCGTCAGTTGCCAAAGGTCGTGCGCGTCCATGTCACCAAGTTTGGTCCGGGCGGGTCGCACAATGGCGCATCGATGGCGCCGCGATTAGTCGTAAGCTATCCGGAAATGAAGGGATTGGATTTCAACAGCGTTCTCGTCCATGAGTTCATCGAAGTCTTGCTTTGGAGAAAGTTCCGCAGCGAAGAAGCCAGACTGGGAAATAGAGCCGCTCATGCCATCAAGGAGGCTGTCGTCGACAGGTTCTGCTCCTGCGACAACCTGAAACCCGTCGTTGGGAGCTACAGAAAACAAGCGAGCTATTCCCAGCTGCCTCCGGATTGGGAAGAGTGGCTACCAGCTAAAGGGCTGACGTGGAGTCAGTAGCGACCAGGCCAAATCGAATGCGGCGTCATGCTGGCTGGCGTTGATGCTGCGGTGATGACGGCTGGCAAGCAGGAGGTCACAGTTCGGGCCGCCAAACAGTCAACCACCCGACGAATTCACTTTACGACCAAACCTTGACCGAAAATCCGGCGCGATGAATTTTTGAGGCGAGCCGGGTTTCGTTTGCTACCAAAACATCAGACTCGTCCGCAGTGACCTTGCCCCCAAGTTTTATCCAGATCTGAGTTCGTTCGGGCGGTTTGATGTGCCCATCTGGGCGGTCGTAGCGGCGGGAGCTGGCGCGGAGCTCTCGGCATAGCGCAGCGCCAGATCCCGACGCGGATTGCAGGTGGCGGCGAACTCGGATGGCGTCTTCCATCCGAGCTGGGAGTGCGGCCGAGCGTCGTTATAGTCGGTCCGCCAGCATCGGAGCGCGACGCGGGCCTGAGCAAGCGAGGTGAACAGCGTCTCGTTCAGCAGTTCATCCCGCAGGCGACCGTTGAAGCTCTCGATGAAGGCGTTCTGCATGGGTTTGCCCGGCGCGATGTAGTGCCAGGCGACACGGCTCTGATCGGTCCATGTCAGGATGGCATTGCTCGTGAGCTCGCTGCCGTTGTCGCTCACCACCATCTTGGGCTTGCCGCGCTCGGCGACCAGCCGGTCCAGCTCCCGGGCGACCGGGGCGCCCGAGAGTGAAGTGTCGGCCACCAGCGCCATTCTCGTCCTCCAGCGTCTTCAGCCGCTTGGCCTCCGAGACGTCCATTCCGCCGAACTTGGCCTTCCACTTGTAGATGCTCGCGCCGCTCACGCCATGCTTGCGGCAGAGATCGGCGACCGGAACGCCAGCCTCGTGCTCCTTCAAAATCCCAATGATCTGTTCTTCCGTAAAGCGGCCGCGCTTCATGCTCTGGTCCTCGTTGGGCCAGAACGAACTTCAAACTGGATTAAGCCCCAGGGGCATGGTCAGCGAATACCAACAAAATCAGAGAGTTGAGAACTCGTTTGGGGGAAAAGGCATCATTGTTCTGCAACGCCTTCCAAGAGCAGGCCCCAAACGGACTGGACGAAGTCAGCCGCAGACCGAAGGGCCGCCGAGCGGCGAACCGGTGAATTCGGCGAACCGAACGGTCTGGCGCAGTCGGGGGCTTGACGTCCCGGAGACGTAACCTTCAGAAGTCTGCGACCGCCTTGGACTCATGCCGGGCGAAACGCACGGGAGCGTAGGGCCTGGGATCGACGATCGGTTTGGCGGAGGTCACGAGATCGGCGATGAGATGGCCCGCACCTGGCCCGATGCCGAAGCCGTGGCCACTGAAGCCGGCGGCGACGATCAGGCCGGGCAGCGCGGCGAGCTCGCCGATCGCAGGCACGCCGTCGGGCGTGGAATCGATGTAGCTCGCCCACGCCGCCGTGACGCGGCTCTGCTTCAAGGCCGGCAGCAGCTCGACCGCGCGCGCCCGGGTCAGGCGGATGGTGGCCTGGTCCGGCCGGGGATCGAGGATGCGGGTCAGCTCCATCGGCGTCGGCGCGTCGAGCCGCCAGCGGCCGACCGTCTCGTGGCCGGCGCGCAGGCCTTCGAGCCCGCCGGGCAGCAGGCTGCGCCAGCGCCTGGCGAACATCGGCAGGAAGTGCGGCGCGAAGCGCAGCTGCTGAAGTGTAGGATCGACGCGGCCGCGGCCGCTGATCGCGAGGGTATGGCCGCCGTCGCCGCGCCGGGTGATCGAGACGGCGGCGGTGTGCAGCGCCGGGGGCAGCGGCTCCGCCGACGGCGACAGAGCGAGCGCCGAGGCGCGGATCGAGGCCATCGGCAGTGCGACACCGAGCTGATGGCAGAACGACGAAGCCCAGGCGCCGGCGGCGAGCACCGCGACCGGCGTGCGGATGGTGCCACGCTCGGTGATCACGGCCGACAGCCGGCCGCCGCTGGTCTCGACGCCGCGCACGGCGCACATCTGGTGCACCGAGCCGCCCTGCTTCAGGATCGCGCGCGCCACCGCGGGCGCGGCATCGGCGGGGCTGGCGGTGCCGTCGGTCGGCGAGAACACGCCGCCCTTCCAGCTGCGCCCGGTGGCAGCGCCGCGCTCCGTGGCCTGACGGCTATCGAGCATGTGCGTGGTGACGCCGGCGGATTTGGCGAACTCGCCCCAGCGCGCCCAGCCGGCGAGCTCCGCCTCGTCATTGCTGAGATAGAACAGGCCGCAGCGCGAGAAGCCGGTCGCCTCGCCGCTCTCGGCCGCGAAGCGCTCCCACAGATCGAGGCTCAGCGTCGCCATCGGCAGCTCGCGCGCATCGCGGTTCTGCTGCCGGCACCAGCCCCAATTGCGGCTGGACTGCTCGGCGCCGATGCGGCCCTTCTCGATCAGCGCCACCGCGAGCCCGCGCCGCGCGAGGTAATAGGCCGTGAACACGCCGACGATGCCGCCGCCGATGACCACGGCATCTGCACGCGCGGGCAGCGTTGGCGATGTCTCGACGTGCACCAGCGGTGCGGGCATGCGGTCTCTCCGGCTGTAGGCTTGGACAGGTTAGAGCGGTATCAGGCCGCACGGGCGCCGGATTCGCGGCCGGGACGGCATATCATTCTGCCGGCCGGCGCAGCGCCGGCGTATTGTTTTGCATCGCATAATCCCGGCGGATACGGCCCCATTCTTGCTTTACGGACATTTCGTTGGGCCAAGCGCAGAATTTTCTGCTGTAATGGGGACCCGACCTCGCGCCACACGGGACCACGGCTTCATGAAGCTCGATCGCATCGACATCAAGATCCTGCATGAACTGCAGAAGAACGGCCGCGTCACCAATGTGGAGCTGGCCGAGCTGGTCAATCTGTCACCGAGCCCCTGCCTGATGCGGGTGAAGAAGCTGCAGGCGGAAGGCTATATCGAGGGCTACTCGGCGCAGATCTGCGCCTCCAAGCTCGGCCAGACATTGACCGTGTTCACCGAGGTCACCCTGAAGAACCACCGCCAGATCGACTTCGCCCGCTTTCTCGCCGCGGTCGAGAAGATCGACCAGCTGATCGAGTGCCACCTCGTCTCCGGCGGCTACGACTACATGATGAAGTTCGTCACCGCGGGGATCGGCGAGTACCAGACCATCATGGAGCGATTGACCGACATGGACATCGGAATCGAGAAGTACTTCAGCTTCGTCGTGCTGAAGTCGCCGATCGTCAAGCCCTATCTGCCGCTGACCAGCCTGTTCCAGATGTAGCCGCGCGGTCAGCGCTGGCAGTATTCGCGGACCTGCTCGGGATCCTGGCGGAGATTGTCGAGCCAGGCGGGATCGAGCTTCGGCACCGACGACAGCAGGAGCTTCGTGTAGGGATGCTCCGGCCGCGCCATGGCCTCGGGCGTGATCTGCTCGATCTTGCGGCCGCGATACATCACGACGATGTCGTCGCAGATCGCCTCGACCACCGACAGATCATGGCTGATGAAGACATAAGCGAGATCGAGCTCGCGCTGCAGCTCCTTGAGCAGATCGATGACCGCCGCGGCGACGACGGTGTCGAGCGCGGAGGTGATCTCGTCGCAGATGATGAGCTTGGGATCGGCGGCCAGCGCGCGGGCGAAGTTGACGCGCTGCTTCTGTCCCCCCGAGAGCTCGCCCGGACGGCGCAGCCGTAGGCTGCGGGGCAGCTTCACCATGTCGAGCAGCTGATCGATGCGGGCGCTGCGATGCTGGCGCTGCATGCCGTGATAGAATGTCAGCGGCCGCCCCAGAATGTCCTCGACCGTATGCGCCGGGTTCAGCGCCGTGTCGGCATGCTGGAACACGATCTGCACCTGGCGGAGCTGGTCCGCATCGCGGCTGCGCGCGCTGCGCCCGAGCTCGCGGCCGTCGAACACGACGCCGCCCGCAAACGGCGGCAGGATGCCGGCGATGGCACGGGCGAGCGTCGACTTGCCGCAGCCGGATTCGCCGATGATGCCGAGATTGCGTCCGCGCGCGACGCGCAGGCTGACGTTCTCGACGGCCACGATCGCGGGCAGGCCGTCCGAGCGCAGCGGACCGTAGCCGACCGACACCTCGTGCACTTCGAGCAATGCCTCGGCCGCCGCGGACGCCTCCGCTCGCGGTTCATGATGCGGCGCGATGGCGGCGAGCAGCTGGCGCGTATAGGGGTGCTGCGCGCGCTCGAGAATGTCGGCGGTCGTCCCGCTCTCCTGCACCTCGCCATTGCGCAGCACGACGATGCGGTCGGCGATCTGGGCGACGACGGCGAGATCATGCGACACGTAGATGCCGGCGATGCGATGCGCGGAGATCACCGACTTGAACGCGCGCAGCACCTCGACCTGGGTGGTGACGTCGAGCGCCGTGGTCGGCTCGTCGAAGATCAGCACCTTCGGGCTCGCGATCAGCGCCATCGCCGCGGCGAGCCGCTGCAGCTGGCCGCCGGACACCTGGTGCGGATAGCGCTCGCCGATCGTGTCGGGGTTGGGCAGCGACAGCGCACGGAACAGCGCCGCGGCCTTGCTGCGCGCCTCCTCCACCGGCATCACGCCGTGGATGCGCACGACCTCGATCACCTGATCCATGATGCGGATTGCCGGATTGAACGCCGCGGCGGCGCTCTGCGGCACATAGGCGATCTTGGCGCCGCGCACGGCCGCCTTGTCCTTCTCCGAGAGTGTCACCATGTCGACGCCATCGAGCGTGACCGAGCCGCCGACGATCTGGCAGCCGGCCCGCGCATAGCCCATCAGGCTCATCGCGATGGTGGTCTTGCCGGAGCCGCTCTCGCCGATCAGCGCGACGATCTCGCCTTCGGCGATGTCGAGATCGACGCCCCTGATGATCTCGATGGTGCGGCCGGAATCGGTGGTCGCCTCGACGCGAAGATCGCGGATCTGCACCAGGCTCGTCATCTACGACGCCCCCCGGTCGCGGATCTTGGTCGGCAGATTGTCGATCAGGAGATTGACGGCGATGGTGAGGCTTGCGATCGCCAGCGACGGGAAGATCACGGCCGGCGCGGCATAGGGCAGCCCGCCGATGTTCTCGCGCACCAGCGCGCCCCAATCGGCATAAGGCGGCCGCACGCCCAGGCCGAGAAAGGACATTCCGGACAGCAGCAGCACGATGAACACGAAGCGCAAGCCAAGATCGACCAGCACCGGGCCGATGATATTGGGCAGGATCTCGGCGCGGATCAAATAGAACAGGCTCTCGCCGCGGATCCGGGCCACCGTGACGAAATCCATGGTGTTGATGTTGACCGCGAGCGCGCGGGCGAAGCGGTAGGCGCCGGGAATGTAGATCACTGCCATGGTCAGGATCAGCACCGGGATCGACGAGCCCACCGCGGCGACGACGACGAGGCTGAACAGCTTGCTCGGAATCGAGCTCAACGCGTCGAGCAGCCGGCTCAGCACCATGTCGACGACCCCGCCGGTGATCGCCGCAATCATGCCGAGCGTGACGCCCGACACGCCGGCGATGATCACGGAGGCCACCGAAATGCCGAGCGTATAGCGCGCGCCCATCAGGATGCGCGAGGTCATGTCGCGTCCGAGATAGTCGGAGCCCAGCCACAGCTCGCGGCTCATGGGGCCGAAATAATCGGTGTCGACGATGTCGCCGATCGGATGCGGAATGATGGAGGGCGCGACGAACGCCACCACGATCCAGAACGCCACGATCAGCGCCCCGGCAACCCCGACAGCGTTGATGCGGTAACCGAAGCGCGGGGTTCGCGAGGCGGATTTCGCGGCGCTCGTCATCGCAGCCTCGGATTGGACAGGATGGCGATGATGTCGGCCGTGGTGGTCAGCAGCAGGAAGCCGAAGCAGAAGATGATGGCGCAGCTCTGGATCAGCGGCAGGTCGCGGGTCGACACCGCGTCGACCATCAGCTTGGCGATGCCGGGATAGTTGAAGACGGTCTCGATGATGATGACGCCACCCAGGAGATAGGACAATGACAAGGCCACCGCATTCACGATCGGGCCCAGCGCATTGGGCAGCGCATGGCGGAGCACCAGACGGCTGCGCGAGGCGCCCTTCAAGAGCGCCATCTCGACATAGGGCGTGTTCAAGGTCTCGATCACGGCCGCCCGGCTCATCCGGATCATCTGCGCCGAGATCACTATGGTTAACGTCACGACCGGCATCGCATAGGCGCGGGCGAAATCAGAGGCGGTGCGGATCTCGCTGATGAAGGACACCGCCGGCAGCCAATTAAGATAGACAGCGAACAAAAGCACAGCGAGGGTCGCGATCATGAACTCCGGCACCGACACGATGCCGATGACGGCGATGGTCAGACAGCGATCATACAGCGTGTTGCGCAGCATCGCCGCGGTGATGCCGAGAGTCAGCGCCAGCGGAACCGCGACGGTCGCGGTGAGGCCGGCGAGCTTGAGGGTGTTGACGAGGCGCCCGCCGATCAGCTTCGCGACTGGCATGTTGTTGGCATATGACACGCCGAGATCGCCCTGCACGACGCCGGCCAGCCAGCGCAGGAAACGGAAAATGGCGGGATCATCGAGATGCATCGCCTTGCGCAGCCCCTCGACCGCCTCGGGGGTCGCGGCCTGGCCGAGCAAGATGGTCGCGGTGTCGCCCGGCAGCATCGCGGTGGCGAAGAAGACGGCGAATGAGACAATGATCGCGGTGACCAGCGCGATCGCCAGCCGGGCCAGGATGAGGGATGCGATCCGATGTTTCAAACTTTGGGTCCGCGAGCCTGATCAGATCATGGTCATCGCGGCGCCGACCCGAGTGACCGGCGCCACGCGACTCAGACAACATTCACGAATCGAGCCAGACATACTCGGCGAAGGCATATCCCATCATGCCGCCGAGCGGGCTGGGCTCCAAGCCCTTCAGTCTCGACGAGGTGGCATCGATATTGGAGATGTACGCCGGAATGATGGTGCCCGCCTCCTCCGCGATCATCGCCTGCATCTCGGCATACATCTGCTTGCGCTTGGCCTGGTCGAGCAGGCCGCGCGCCTCGAGCATCATCTTGTCGAACCTCTCGGACTTGAAGCGGCTCTCGTTCCACGGCGCCTCGGAGGCATAGAGCAGCGAGAACAGGATGTCCGGCGTCGGGCGCGGATTGATGTTGCCGAAATGGACCGGCGCCTTCAGCCAGTAATTGTCCCAATAGCCGTCCGAGGGAACGCGCTGCACGTCCAGCGTCAGGCCGATCGCCGCCGCCGAGGCCTGGATCACCATGGCCATCTCGATCGCCGAGTTCGCCGCTTCCGAGGTCACGACCGGGATCGACGTGCCGAGCACGCCGGCCTTCTGGAACAGCGATTTTGCCTTGTCCGGATCGAACGGCTTGGGCTTGAGGTCGGGGTTGTGGAAGAAATTCGCCGGCGAGACCGGCTGGTCGTTGCCGACGACGCCGAAGCCACGCAGCACCGACTTGACGATCTGCTCGCGGTTCACCAGGTGCTTCATGCCGTCGATGAAGTCCTTCTTGTTGCCCGGCGCCATGTCGAGACGGATGTTGAGGTCGGTGTAGTTGCCGGTCGTCGATTTCGACAGCGCGATCCCCTCCTTGCCCTCGATCAGCCGGAGCGAGCGCGGGTTGATGCTGGCGGCGAGCTGGATGTCGCCGGAGAGCAGCGCGTTGACGCGCGCGTTCTCCTCCGTGATCGCGATGAACTCGATCTGATCGAGATAGGGGCCGTCCTTGAAATAGTTCTTGTTGCGTACGCCGATGGAGCGGACGCCCGGCTCGAACGCCTCGCGGACGAAAGCGCCGGTGCCGTTGCCCTTGGAGAAATCGGTGGTGCCGTCAGCGACGATCATGAAGTGATGCAGCGCCAGGATCATCGGCAGGTCGGCGTTGGGGCTCGCCAGCGCGATCTCGACGGTGGTCTTGTCGACCGCCTTGAAGCCGGTCATCTGCGCCGCGATCTTGGCGACCTTGGAGCCTGTCGCCTTGTCGAGATGCCGCTTCAGCGAGAACACGACGTCGTCGGCCGTCAGCGGCTTGCCGTCGTGGAAGATGACGCCCTTCTTGAGCTTCACGGTCCAGGTCTGCGCATCCTGGGACTCGACGGATTCGGCGAGCTCCATCTGCGCCGCGCCGCTCTTATCGAGCGTGGTGAGCCGATTGTAGAACGAGCAGCAGCGCACATAGTCGGTCGAGAAAGACGCCTTGGCCGGATCGAGCGTGTCGGCCGTCGAGGTGGACCAGCCAGCCGCCTTGATCGAGCCGCCCTTCTTCGGCGTGGCCGCGAATGCGCGCTCGGCGCGACCGAGCATGGTGCTGCCGGCAGCGAGCGCGACGCCATTGGCGAGCATCATCTTCAGGAGATCCCGGCGCGAGGCGCCGCGCCGGATTGCCGCCTCGACCAGCACATCGTCACTCGGAGTCCAGTTGGTGATCCCTTTGCTCATGTCATCCGTCCCCTGTTCGATCCGGCAGAATGAAAATCGTCAGTCGCACATCATTTGGCAGGCACCTGGTCCACCGCGTCGGCCAGCTCGGCCATCGAATGGAAGTGGAAATCCGGCTTGGTGAAGGACGCCGGCGCGATGGTGCCGCCATAGCCCTGCTTGTCGTGGCGCCGCTCGATCCAGCAATTGATGACGCCGAGCTGCCGGGAGATGCCGATGTCGTGATACTGGCTCTGCGCCACATGCAGGATCTGTGACGTCGAGCCGCCGTCACGTTCGATGAAATCGAACACCTGAGTGAAGAAGGCGGGATCCGGCTTCTCCGTCCCGGTGTCGTCGACCGTGAAGCTCGCGTAGAACGGCGAGCCCAGCTCGCGCTCGAAATGATCCAGTGCCCAGCGCCGCGCATTGGTCATCGCGATCAGCTTGTAGCGCCGGGCGAGACGCGCCATGGCGGCGGCGCTGTCCGGGAAGGCCTTCCAGCGTGCGGCGGAGTCGCGGAAGCGCTCGCCGAGCGCGGTCTGCCTGGGCAGATCGAGTTGTGGTGCGATGATGTCATAGACCCGGACGAGATCATCCGGAAAGCGGTCGGCGTCCGCCGCGTAGCGTGCCGCGCGGTACAGGCTCAGCGCCTGCTCACCGTCGATTGCCTTGTTTGCTTCCGCCGCGATCTCGCCGAGGCTCGAGACGATCCCGCTTTCGAAGTCGATCAGCGTGCCGACTACGTCGAAGGTTAGGTACCTGAATTGAGCAAGATCGAGCTTGGTCATTCTGTGAGGCCCTTCCGCGTCATCGGTCCTAGTGTGAAGCCGGGTTCCGGCGAAAACTTCCGAATTGCGAGGACCCGACGGCAGAAAATTGCGAATAGGAGGAGCCGCCGACATATCGGCCCTGCTGCACACGCACCGATATGCCCGTGCCCACCTTCACGCCATGGCCTCGCGGACGTCCGGATCGGCCAGGGTCTGATCCAGCGTCCGTGCGGTGCGTTCGAGGATGGCATCGATGTCCGCGTCGCTGCAGCACAGCGGCGGCGCGTAGCCGAGCACCCCTGTCGGGAAGGCACGGATGACGAGGCCGTTGGCCCAGGCGCGATCGAAGATGCGGCGCGACGGCTCGGCGCTCGCCGGCAGCGGCGTCTTCTTCTCCTTGTCGATCACGAGCTCGATGGCCGCCAGCAGGCCACGGCCGCGCACCTCGCCCACCAACGGATGGTCCTGCAGCGCGCGCAGGCCCGCCATCAGCCGCGCACCCGCCCGCCGGCCATTCTCCAGCAAGCCATTCTCATAGAGATCAAGCACGGCAAGGCCGACCGCCGCGCTCACCGGATGCGCCGAATAGGTATAGCCGTGCCCCACGGCCGAAGAACCTGCGCCATCGGCAATAACGCCATAGACATGATCGGACATCAGCACCGCGCCCATTGGGACGTAGCCGGAGGTCAGACCCTTCGCGACGGTCATGAAGTCCGGGACGATGTCGTCATCTGTGCAGGCGAACAGCGGTCCGGTACGACCGAAGCCGGTGATCACCTCGTCGGCGACGAACAGGATGCCGTGCTGCCGGCAGCGCTCGCGCATCGCCTTCATCCAGCCGTCCGGCGGCACCAGCACGCCGCCCGAGCCCTGGATCGGCTCGGCATAGAACGCGGCCACCCGTTCGGGACCGCCGACCTCGGCAATCTTGGCTTCGAGGGCCGCGAGCGAGGCCGCGATGACGGCATCGGGATCGCTGCCAACGGGGTTGCGGTACGAATAGTGCGACGGGATCTTGTGCTGCCAGTTCAGTGGCACGCCGAAATTGGCGTGGAAGGCCGGCAGCGCCGTGAGTCCTGCACCGACCGTCGACGAGCCGTGATAGCCCTGCTGCAGCGTGATGAACTGATCGCGCTGCGGCTGCCCCCTCGCGTGCCAATAGTAATGGATGAAGCGGACCGTGCTGTCGACGGCGTCCGAGCCGCCAAGCGTGAAATAGACGTGGTTGAGATCACCCGGCGCGCGCTCGGCGAGCGCGGCCGCGAGCCGGATGGCCGGCTCCGAGGCGAGGCTGAAATAGCCGGTGGCATAAGGCAGCTCGCGCATCTGCCTCGCCGCCGCCTCGACGATGCTCTCATGGCCATAGCCGGCATTGACGCACCACAGCCCGGCGAAGCCGTCGACCAGTTGATGGCCCGAGGCATCGGTCACGATCGCACCCTTGGCGGATTTCAGGACCCGCGCGCCGGCGGCCTCGTGTCCGCGATAGGACGCGACCGGATGCACCAGATGGGCGCGATCGAGTTCGATGAGCGAGTTGCTGAGCATGATGATCTCCGGTTCAGCCGAACGCCTGGCTGGCCAAGGCAAATGATGTCGGGGCGCGCCGCCTCGTGTGACCAGCGGCCGGCCCATGCATGACGATGCCGCCGCCGACATGATCGAGGCCCAAGCCGCCCAGCCATGGTGCGAGTCCCGTCTCGCTGCCGGTGTCGACGCGGATGAACTTGCCCTGTCGCCCAGCGAGGAAATGCGCGACGAGCGACTTGGCGTCCTCGCTACTGAAAGCGACCACGGGGCCAATCACGAGACCGCGGCCGAAGTGACGCAGCGCGGCGAACCCCGCCGCACGGCCCTGGCGCTCCAACACCGCGAACTCTCCGATGGATGCGATATGGGCTATCAGGTCGCGGCGATCCGCGCCAAAGGCCGCGATGTCGAGTGCCGTGATGACGGCGATGTCGTCGGGCGTGGCCGCACGCACGGCGTCGGGCTGCGCGACAGCTTCCGCGAGATGTCCCTGATGCTGCACGATCTCACCGCTGCGGCGGAAGCCGAGCTTCTCATAGAGCTGCAGTCCATCTTCTGTCGCGACGAGCTGCAACCGCCGCTCACCGGCGAGCGCCATCGCCTGCTGCATCAGGCACCGTCCGAGCCCCTTCCCCCGCTCCGCCTCGTCGACAATGACCATGTTGATGGTCCCGGCATCCTGGCCATACGGCGTCATCAGCACGGTGCCGATCACGCGACCGTCCGCCGCGACCGCCACGCAGCCCTTGCTCAGCGCAAGCGCCATCTGCCAGTCCTCGCGACGATGCGGCCAGCGGACCTGCTGCGACAGCCGCGTCGCTGCATCCAGGTGCTCCCCGCTGAAAGCTCTGAAGCTCGCGGCGTCGGACGTCATGTCATGCACTCCCATCTGCACCGGAGTCTGGGCGAGCGGCCCCCGGCAGATCGTCTGAAGGCGATGATGCCGACAACATCTTCCGCCGCCGAACCGGGGCAAAGCCGCATCTTATGCTGGCGGGGCGGCCTATCATCGGACGTCGAGACCACGACCGGCATGAGGATCCATGAGCCGCTTTCGACCGAAATACGTGACCTTCGACTGCCACGGCACGCTGATCAATTTCGAGATGGCCGAGGCCGCACGCGATCTCTACAGCGCACAGCTCTCCGAGTCGGCGATGACGGAGTTCGTGAAGGTCTTCTCGGCCTACCGCCTCGATGAAGTCCTCGGCGCGTGGAAGCCCTATGCCGAGGTCGTCAGCAACGCCCTGACGCGCAGCTGCAGCAAGATCGGCATCCCCTTCAAGCCCGAGGATGCCGAGATGGTGTATCAGCGCGTGCCGACCTGGGGTCCACATCCGGACGTACCGGCGGGTCTCGCCAAGGTGGCCAAGGAGATCCCGCTGGTCATCCTCTCCAACGCCATGAACGTGCAGATCCCCTCGAACGTCGTCAGGCTCGGCGCGCCGTTCCATGCCGTGTTCACGGCGGAACAGGCGCAGGCCTACAAACCGCGGATGCGCGCCTTCGAATACATGTTCGACATGCTCGGCTGCGGCCCCGAGGACATCACGCACTGCTCCTCCTCATTCCGCTACGACCTGATGACCGCGCACGATCTCGGCATCACCAACAAGGTCTGGGTCAACCGCGGCCACGAGCCGGCCAATCCCTATTACGGCTACACCGAGATCAAGACCATTTCCGAGCTGCCCGGCGTGTTCGGCCTGTAAGCAGAGTGCCCGCGATGAAATATGTCTCCTACTGGCGCGACACGGCGACCGCATTTTCCGGCGGCCATAGCGGGCCCGTGGAGGGGCATTACGACGTCGCGGTGATCGGCGGCGGCTTCACCGGGCTCGGCGCGGCACTGCAGCTCGCCAAGGCCGGCGCCAAGGTGATCGTGCTCGAAGCCGATCAGGTCGGCTCGGGCGCGTCGGGACGCAATGGCGGGCATCTCAACAACGGGCTGGCGCACAGCTATCCGGCCGCGAAGGCCGAGCTCGGCACCCAGCGCGCGATCGCGCTCTACAAAGCGTTCGACGAGTCGATCGACACGCTCGAGCGCCTGATCGCGGAAGAAGACATCGCTTGCGGTTTCCGCCGCTCCGGCAAGCTCAAGCTGGCGTCCAAGCCTGGCCATTTCGCGGGGATCGCGACGAACTTCGAAGCGATCCACCGCGAGGTCGATCCCGACACGGCGCTGCTCTCGCCGGCCGAGCTGAAATCCGAGATCGGCTCGCCCTTTCACGGCGGCATGCTGTTCAAGAAGAGCGCGATGATGCACATGGGCCGCTTCGCCGCGGGCCTCGCCTCTGCCGCGAGCCGCCGCGGCGCCGTCATTGTCGAGCAAGCCGCCGTCACTGAACGGGTGCAGGACACCAAGCGCTTTCGCCTCACCACGGCCAAGGGGACGGTGAGCGCCGAGCAGGTGCTGCTCGCCACCGGCGCCACCACGCCGCCGAGCTTCAGCTATTTCCGCCGCCGCATCATTGCCGTCGGCAGCTTCATCATCGCGACGCGGCCGCTGACGGAGGCCGAGGCGGCCTCGGTGCTGCCGGGCCACCGCACCTACGTCACCTCCATGAACATCGGCAACTACTTCCGCCTGTCGCCGGACAATCGCCTGATCTTCGGCGGCCGCGCGCGCTTCTCGGCGACATCGGATCAGCAGTCCGATGCGAGGAGCGGCGCGATCCTGCGCGCGGCGATGGAGCGGATGTTCCCGCGGCTTGCCGGCATCGACATCGACTATTGCTGGGGCGGCCTCGTCGACATGACCGCCGACCGTTATCCGCGCGCCGGTCGCCAGGACGGGCTGTGGTACGCGATGGGCTATTCGGGTCACGGCGCGCAGCTCTCGACCCATCTCGGCATGATCATGGCCGATGCGATGCTCGGCCGGCCCGACCGCAATCCGATGAAGGACGCCGGCTGGCCGGTCGTGCCAGGCCATTACGGCAAGCCCTGGTTCCTGCCGTTCGTCGGCGCGTATTACAAGACCCTGGACTGGATCCGCTGAGCCGTGACGGCGCGACCGCGATCAGTAGCCGCGGCTGCGGTCGACGAGGCCGACCGGATCGAGCCCGGCGCGGTGTCGCTTGATGTTCGCGGCGACCGCGAGCGCCGCTGCTTCCGGCTGCGTGACGCTGGCGACATGCGGCGTGATCAGGACGCGCGGATGCCGCCACAACGGGTGATCCGTCGGCAGCGGCTCGGGATCGGTCACATCAAGCACGGCGTCCGCGAGATGCCCGGAGTCAAGTGCTCCGAGCAACGCCGCCTGGTCGAGCTGCGCGCCGCGGCCGGTCTGCACCAGCGAAGCGCCTCGCGGGAGCTTGGCGAGCAGTTCGGCATTGAGCAGGCCGCGCGTCTCCTCCGTCAGCGGCAGCAGGCAGACCAAGATGTCTGTCACCGCGAGCAGCGCATCGAGGCCGTCGGCGCCATGGTACGTAGTCACGCCGTCGATCGCGTGCCGGCTGCGGCTCCAGCCCGAGAGCGGAAAGCCGAACGGCTTGAGCCGCTCCAGCACCGCGCGGCCGAGCAGCCCGAGGCCGAGCACGCCGATGCGCCGCACATGTGCCTGCGGCTGCGGGATAGCGCGCCAGAGCTGCTGCCGCTGCTGATCGAAATAGACGGTCCAATTCCGGTGCAGCGCCAGCACGGCCAGTGTCACGTATTCCTGCATCATCCTCACGATGCCGTCCTCGACCATGCGGACGATCTTGACGCTCGCCGGCACCGACGCGGCGCTGAACTGATCGATGCCGGCGCCGATCGAGAACAGGATCTCGATATTGCGATAGGCGCCGAGGTCCGGCGGCACCAGCCAGGTGATCATGTAGCGGACTTCATCGGCATCGACCTGCGCCGGATCGATTTCGAACGGAAGATCCGGAATCTCACGCGCAAGCACCTCGCGAAAGATCGCGCCGCGCGTGCCATCGGAGTTGAACAGGAAGGTCATGCGGTCATCCCAGCGGCCGATCTGGCTCGTCGCGCCTCCGATCATGGCGGTCGCGGCCTGCGTTACGTGCCGAATACAGGGCAGGATTGAGAAGAATGTTGCGAAGTTCGCCCGCAGGCGCCTCAATATGCGGAGGTGACGACAGCATGGTCGCTCTCGACCTCATCGAGGCTGGGTGACGCGTGGCGGGCGGAACGAAGACAGGGACAGCGTGCATGGACAATCCGGACGTCGAATCGCGAATCGTCGACGTGTTCGAGATGCGCCTCGCCGACATCGACAGCGTCGACCTCGCGCAGTTGCTCGCCTTGTCGATCGCCGTCCAATGGCCCCATCGGGAGGAGGATTGGCAATTCATGCGCAGCATCGGCCGCGGCGTCGTCGCGCTCGATGAGATCGGTCGGGCCCTCGGATCCGCCATGTGGTTTCCCTACAGCGACGGCTTTGCTGCGGTTGGGATGGTCATCACCTCGCCGCGGCTGCAGGCCCTTGGCACCGGGCAATGGCTGATGCATCGGGTGATGGCCGAATGCGGCGGTCGGACGCTGCGCCTCAACGCCACGCGCGCCGCCTATCGCCTCTACCGATCTCTCGATTTCAAGCGTGAGCAGACTCTGTTTCAGTGTCAGGGTGAGGCGATTGCCTCGGACGCGGCGCCGGCCGAAGCGGGAAATATTCGCGTGCTGATGGAGGCAGACCTGCCGGCGCTGATCGAACTCGACGCGGCTGCTTATGGCGTCCGGCGAGCCGGGCTGATGACCGGACTGTTTCACCAGTCGCGCAGCTTTGGGCTGTTTCGCGCGGGGCGGCTGGAGACGTTCGCGATGTGCCGGCGGTTCGGACGCGGACATGTCGCGGGGCCGGTGGTCGCATCCTGCGACAGCGACGCGATCGCCGTGTTGGCGCCGCACGTGGCAGCTCACGAAGGCCAGTTCCTCAGGCTCGACACTCATCGAGCGACAGGAGAGTTCCGCGACTTTCTCGCGCGGTCGGGGCTCGCTCTCTTCGATGCCGTCACCACGATGTCGCTGCGGAACGACGTGAAGGGTGCCTTCCTGCGCGGCAACGACCAGCCGAAGATCTACGGCGTCGTCAGTCAGGCCTTCGGCTAGCCCCTGCGTCCCGGAACAGAGCGCGGACCAAGCCCTCAGTCTCCAACTATCAAAACTGCGGAGCCCTCCCGATCTGTCGCCGGCGGCACCCTTGCTACACTGATCCGTTTCCTCGCTATGATTCGCTACACTGCGTTCGACGATGTCCCTCTCGGTGATCTGCTATTCGATGAACGTGGCGGCGCTGGTGGCGCGACGTCCCGCCACGCAGCTGATGCTGATGGGCGGGCTCTATCATCCCTCGTCGCAATCCTTCTCATCGGAGGAAGGCCAGTCCTATTTGCGCAAGCTCGGCATCAACAAGGCCTTCATCTCGGCGGGCGGCGTACATGCGAATAGGGGCGCGAGCTGCTCGAACTTTCATGAGACGGCGGTCAAGCAGGCGGCCATCGCAACGGCGATCGAAAGCATTCTGGTCGCCGATGCGAGCAAGCTCGACAGCCTGAAGCCGGCCTTCTTCGCCGACCTCCATGCGTTTTCCAGGATCATCATTGGCGGGGCCGTATCGCGTGAGCACCGCAAGCCGTTCAAGCATCTCCCGGTCGAGTATGTAACCAGGACCGACTGAGGAAGCCGCTTCGCGCCCTGCAAATTGGCGCGCTTCTGAGGTCGCCGCGACCGAGACGCGTGGGGCGGGGCGGGGTTCGCGGTGTAGCGGCACGCCATCGCCATGCGCAACTGAGATACACGGTCAATGACGGCCCCGTCGCCATGCATCCGGCGCAAACGCTTTCCGCCAGGCGCTGCGGGCTGCTTAAGGGGAACGACTGCTCAAGCGGTCGCGAGGCGCGCCTTACCAACTCGCAAATTTGAAAAGACGCCTCCAAAGAACTGCTGGTTATTGGGAAGCATTTCCACGGTGCAGAAAATCAGTGCCATAAAATTGCGCCCGAGATCGCCGACACGAGGATCGGGTTGACGGTCTTCTGAGTTTTGCGCGGCGTCTACGTCGATATCGATCGCGGACTTTACAGTTTCAAGCATAACTCCGACTTTTAACTTCGGCGGATGGCTCGTCGTGACTTCCGGAATACTCATGGTGGACAAAAGCCGACCATCCACGTTTTGGATGGGCTGTTTGCCGGCGATGCTTGGCCATAAAACACCAGCGCGCGCAAATATTACATCATGGTACGGCTACCCGGACTGCAATCTCGGATCGGGCTGAAGGAACGCAGAAAATCGCTCGAGAAGGACGGTGTCCGAGCTCAATTGAGGCCGACCGAACCCAATTGGGTACGGCTATCGAGCGAATTTGCTGGTACGCCTGAGCCGCTCGGCTCTTCATCGAAGCGGCGTGTAAGGCAAGCGGCTTGCCGTTGCCCTTCCCCCTATCGAACCGCCTTGCCTTAAAGGGCGATGCCTCCGAACGCGGCCGCACCAGTTTTCGCACCAGAAACGAACTGAACAAACCGCGACAGGCGCTATCAACATTGAGCAAAAATGCTGCAAAATCAATAAACCTATTCAATCTCCTCCCGCTCATAATGGTCTGGTTGCAGGTTCGACCTTTGGTGAACAAGCAACAATAAATTCGGCAGCCAAACGGCACCGCCCCGCGGGGCTCTTGCTGAAGGTTCTGCAAATTCGGCAGGGTGAAAATCGACAAGATTGCCGAATGCGAAAAATGTCGGTGATCCTTCCTTTTTGCTTGCCGCAGCATCCAATTGTACGATGTGCCTTCGACGACTATTTTGCTTAGGCATCGCAAATTGCAGTATTTCCAGATGAACAAGTCCTCCGACCTGCTTTGATTGGCGGGTACGCGAAGACCACAGACTGAAGCCCGCAAATTGTCCTTGTAGATGAGTCCAGAAGAAGCGAATCTACAGGTGGCGCGCGTGGTCGAAGGTTGGGTCGATAGCCAGAATTAAAGAAGCCATTTGGAAGAAGCGCAGGAGAGAGCGGCGATCTGACGCTCGATTCTGAATCGGTCTCCAGAATGAGCTTCGACTGAAGGTTGACTGTGCATATGTCCAGAAAGGCGCCGAAGCGAACCCCGAAGCGAGCGTGTGCAAGTACGTAGCAAAATATGGACTTGCTGCCCATCTGTTCTACCATTCTGATGGCAGCGTTGCCGCCGTTAAGCTGAGCAGGCCGGAATTGAAGGCCGCTCAAAACCCCGACGAACAGGCGTCTGAGGATATTAGAAAACTGCTATGAAGCCGCCGCGCAGTGCCCTACCCCTACCTCGCTATGTTGAACGTAAGCCGCGCAAAAGTGGCGGCTGAGGCTACTTCTTCCACGTGCCGTCGTGGGCCAAGAAGGCAGGTTGCACTGTGCATAGCGAACGGCTCGGCACCGACTATAAAGCGGCGATTTTGCGCGCCGAAGCAGTGCTCTTGCCCGACTTCGACGCGTGGCGGACCGGCGGCAAGGCCTTGGCAGCGTCGCCTCCCCATGCGGTCGGAACGCTCGATTGGATGTTTGCCGAATACCGCTCTGATCGCCGCTACGCCAAGCTCGATCCTAAGTCCAAGCGAAATCACGAGGTCGGATTCAAGCTTGTCGGCGGCTACGTCCTGAAAGATGGCAAGCGACTGGGCGAGAAGCGCCTCACCGCAATCGATACGGCACTGACCGACGACCTCTATGAAAAGTTGATCCTCAAGATCACCGACGCTGTGGGAAACGTGAACGAACGCGAGCGTCGCACTACGGTCAACCACGCGATGAAGTCATGCCGCCGCGCGTGGAACGTGGTCGCGCGCCGGCACCCGGGCAGGCTGCCATTGGTCAATCCATTCTCGCAGATGGGACTTCGGTCATCCAATCGTGAGACGCCGACTGCGGCGTACGAGGAGCTGGTCGCCTTCCGTACAAAGGCCGTCGAGCTTGGGCTTCCGTCGCTGGCGACCGCTGCCCTGATCGGCTGGGAATGGCTCCAGCGCGAGACAGACATCTTTGCGACTTTCGACGTGTCGCATTATCGCCCGAAAGGGCGCCCGAATATGGTCCGCATCATCGATGAGAAGACTAGGCAGAAGGGCTGGATACCGCTGTTCGACGATGCAGGTGCACCGGTTTATCCCGAGTTGATGGCGGAGCTCGACGCCATCAAACGCGACCGCATCGGCGGCCTAATGCTGCGCCGGGATTGGGGCGAGCGCGGACCATGGCCGACATGGCCGAAGCCGGATCAGCCGGATTTCACGCACGTGAGCCGCAAGGTCAAAGAAGTCATCCGTGCTGCTGGCCTTCGCGATGATTTGTCGTTCACATCGTTCCGGCATGGCGGCTTTACTGAAGGTGGCGACGCCGAACTGACTGACCGCGAGATGCTGGCACAGGGCCGGCACACGACGGTGAAGGTGCTGCCAAAGTACACCAAGCGCACGACGCGGCAGATCGTCAACGGCGCCAAAAAGCGGCGGGCAGCTCGAACAAAGGAAGGACATTTGTCCGAATGAGCATCAGCCTGCTTGTCCGAATGGAAAGCTGACGGCGCGACAAGTGCCTGAAATCGTTGGAGCGGGTGAAGGGAATCGAACCCTCGTATTCAGCTTGGAAGGCTGCTGCTCTACCATTGAGCTACACCCGCATTGGGCGTTCCCTAACATGGTCCGCGGCGGGTCTCAACCTCTTCGGGGCGAGGTTTCGAAGCGGATGGGTGCCGGATCCGGCCTGACGGAACGGCCCGAAGCGATCGCAGCGCGCGACATCGAGACTGCGGCGCGGCACGCCCGCAGCGGCCCGGTTCCGTAATCGGCCCCCCTACCCTCGCCGCCCGGACCGTCCTATATTGGCGTTACCATCAACAACGAAAGGAGGTGATCCAGTGTCTTTCACCAAGCGCTGTCACCTCGCTGGGATCGCCCGCTGAGCGGCTCTTCATGAGCGACGTTTGAGGGCGTGATTCGTCAGCGGATTGCGCCATCGCGGCTCGGCAACGGGGCGGTCTCGGCCCTGGACCAGCGAGTTCAAGAACGGAAGCGCGGCGGGTCTCACGGCCCGCCGCGTCTTTTTTTATGGCAACTCCGCCTGCTCGCCGGCCGACGGCGCCGGGCTGCGGACGAACCGCCGCGCCAGGAAGCCGCCGAAGCCGAGCATCCAGAAATACTGCACATACTCCGGTGCAAGCGCTGCGATCACGATGCCCGGCACGAACACGATGACGGGAAAGATCGCGCCGGCGATCTCGGCATGGCGGCCGCTTGGAAGCGCGAGCCACCACAGCGCGGCGTTCAGCGACGCAATGATCGTCAGATGCAGGCCATAGAGGACGGCCACCGCGCTGCTCAGCCGGTAGCCGCCGTAGAGCCCATTGGTGACCGGCAGCAGCACGATCGACAACAGGAAGAACAGATTCAGGATGACCACGGGCCGGCCCGCGAACGGCTGCCGGGCCAGCCGCCGGTGGTGGCTGATCCAGAACACGCCGGCGATGATGAAGCTGAGGACCAGCCCGGCAAGCCGCCCGGAATAGGTATGCACCAGGTCGATCCAACCCGGCATATGCGCGAAATTGGGCTTCGGCAGGTCGTAGGCGAGAAGCGTCATCGCAACACCGAAGATGGTGTTGGAGAGCGATTCCAGCCGGCGCATCTCGAACAGGTCGGACTGAGGCTCTGCCATGTCGAATCGGAAGCAACCGCGGCGAGGAACAGAGATGAGGACTCACCTTCTATAGCAGCTCCGGCGCCGCGCCGCCCGACTTCGCTGCCGCCCTTGGGCGGCAGGCTGTCACGTCACTCGCCACCCTCCAGACTAAACCGGCCCTCGAGCGTCAGCCCTCACCGGCAGGCATAGATGTGGCCATCGAAGCCGCGATAGCTGTGCGTCGCCGGATTATAGCTGCGGAATTGGACGCAGGCCGGCAGTCCCGCGGTGCGCAGTCGCGGCCTGCCCTCCGCCTGCAGCCGGGCCGAGGCCGTGGTTGCGGTGGCGGGCCTCGCGATCACGATCATCGGCCGGCTGGCGACCATGCGCGATGTCCTCCCGGCATCCTTGACCGCTGCATCCCTGGCGGCGACCACAACGGCCTGCGCCTGGGCCGCCTTGCCGGACGACGGCTTGCCCGATGAGGCGCCGGCTGGCGATGGCGTCGTCCCAGGCGGATTGGCCGCGGCCGTCTTGGCAGAGGACGGCTTGGCAGAGGGCGGCTTGTTCGCTGGCGCCAGCGCCGATGGCGATTTCACGGACGGCTTGGTCAGGGAGGGCTTGCCGGCGACTGGCTCTGCTACGGCGACCTTCTGAGCCGCATCCTGCGTGTCCGCAACTGCGGCCTGCTTCGGCTCAGCCGACGCGGCGGGTGTCGTCGCAACCGCCTCCGCAGCCGCGGCAGGCTTGACCTCGGGACCGGCCGAAATGTCGGCGCTGGCCGCCTGGCTCGGAACGGACGGCGCGGGATTGACCGACGCGGTCTTGTCGTCGGCTGGGGTCTTGTCCTCGGCGACCGGCGCCCCGGCCGGCTTCTTGATCAGCTTCTTGCATTCCAGCGGGAACACCAGCTCGCCCGATGCCGTCAACCCGATCGGCTCGCATCCGCCGAACGGCCCGCTCTCCTTGCCCTGATCCTTGGCCACCTCGCCTGCGGATGGTGAGGAGCCGCCCGGCTCGGCGCTTCGCGCAAGCGAAACGCCAGCCGCAACCTGAAATAGAACAACGCCGCATAACAATCCGGCCCGGCCGGCCTTCCGCCCCAATGTACGCATGACACGCTCGCTCGACGCATGAACTCCGACAAGGCCATCACGCCATTGAGGCAAGTCTGTGAAGGCAAGCCGCGGATTCCCGCTGCGGTGTCAATTCGATGGCATTGTGTCCTGTCTGCACGACCAACGGTGCCGCAGGAATCCCTCAATGCGGTTGCAATCGGAGCCTACCAGGGTCGCCTGCGTGCAGTGACCGTCGGGGATTGACGGCCGCCGCCAGATGCGAGCGTCCGGACAGCCCCCTTGAGCGCAACCGACTATCGTCCCGACATCGACTGCCTGCGCGGCTTCGCAGTGATCTCGGTGATCGCGTTCCACTACGACATCTCGCCGTTTCGCAGCGGCTATGTCGGCGTCGACATGTTCTTCGTCATCTCGGGCTTCCTGATCACGCGGATCATTCATGCGGAGGTGCGGAGCGGAACATTCTCGTTCGCCGCTTTCTACCGGCGCCGTGCCCGGCGCATCCTGCCCGCCGCCTTCGCGATGCTGTGCGTGACCCTGCTCGGCGCCAGCGTGATCCTGTTGCCGCGGGATGCGGTGTCCGTGGCGCAGCAGGCGCTGGCCGTCCTCGTCTTCTGCTCCAACATCCTGCTGTGGTCGCAGCAGGGCTATTTCGACGCCGCCGCCATCACCAAGCCGCTGCTGCACACCTGGTCGCTCGGGGTGGAGGAGCAGTATTATCTGCTGTTTCCGACGCTGGCGCTCGCCGCCTTCGCGCTGCGGCGGTCGCTGATGCTTGCGAGCTTCGCCACGGTCTGCGCGACCTCGTTCCTGCTCTGCGTGATCCAGACCGGGCTGCAGCCCGCCGCCGCGTTCTTTCTGTTGCCGGCCCGGGTCTGGGAGCTCGCGCTCGGCGCGCTGCTGGCCGTGGAAGCCCTGCCGGCGCCGCAAAGCCAATGGCTCAGGATCACGGCGGCCGCACTGGGCTGGATCGCGCTCGGCGCCGCCGTCAACCTGTTCTCGCCGCACACGCCCTATCCCGGCACGGCCGCGCTGCTGCCGTGCCTCGGCGCCGCCGCCGTGATCTGGGCCAATCCGCCCCCGAGCAAGGCCGTGCTGACCGCGGTCAAACCGATGATCACAATCGGGCTGTGGTCCTACTCGCTCTATCTCTGGCACTGGCCCGTCGTCTCGCTGGCGACGGCGGTCTGGGGTCCGCCGAGCTCGATCGCGGACAAGTTGGCGCTGCTCGGAGCCTGCACCGTGCTGGCGCTGACGAGCTTCCATCTGATCGAGCAGCCGGCGAGGCGTGCGCAGTCGCCGATCGCCGCGCGCGCGCTGGTCGCGAGCGCATCGGTCGTGCTGCTGGCCTCGCTCTCGATCATCGGACTTGCCGGCTTTCCCGCCCGCTTCTCGCCGCAGGAGCGGGCGCTGGCGGAATTCATCAGCTACGATCATAAGTCCGCCTACGAGAGCGGCACCTGCTTCCTCGATCCGGGCCAGACGTTCGCGGCGTTGCAGCCGTCATGCCTTGCCAAAGGGCAGCGCCCGCGCATCCTGGTGTGGGGCGACAGCCACGCCGCTCACCTCACCCATGGCCTGACGCGAGCCCTGCCCCAGGCCTCGCTGCTGCGCGCCAGCCTTGCGCAATGCGTCCCTCACGCCGAAGCGGGCCAGTCCGCCGCCTGCATGGATTTCAACCGCCGGCTGCCTCGGCTGGTGCGCGAGCTCACGCCCGACATCGTCGTGCTGTCGGGCAATTGGACACGCACCGCGATGACGCCGGCCGCACAGGCCAGCCTGCTCGCCACGATCAACGCGATTGCGGACACCGGCAGCAAGGTGGTGGTGGTCGGGCCGAGCCCGCAATTCGATCGTCCGCTGCCGCATTTGCTCATCGCGGCGAAGCGCTTTGGCGTCGGGACCGACGGGCACATGCTGGATCTGCTCGGCGAGGTCGACGACTTCATGCGCACGCTGCTGGCGAACGTGGCGCAGACCGAATACGTGTCGCCGCTCGCGCTGCTGTGTCCGGCGGGAGATTGCGTGCTCCAGACCTCCGACGGCGCGCCGCTCGCCTGGGACGATGGTCACCTCACGGCGCAGGGCTCGGAGCTCGCAGGCGCACGGATCGTCGCGGCGTCGCCGGCATTGGCCGCAGCCGCAAGCGCCGGAGCCGACAGCGAATAGCGCCACCTAATCGTCCGACAAGAAACTCGCGAACACCGGCGCAGCGCGCTCGCCCATCCGCTGGGCCCCTGCCACGGTGAAATGACCGGCATCCTGGAACAACCACACGCCCCCCTCCACGACCGGGCAATCCCGGTCGCAATAGACCTCCGAGGGCCTGAGCAGCGTCACCTTGGCGAGCGGCCTGATCGCCTCCGACAGGACGGCGTCGATGACGCGGTTGGTCGCGATCGCCTCGCTCTTCGGCACGGCATCGCACGGCTTGGCGGGCGCGTGCCAGCGCGGCCCCGGCAGCATGCGCAACTGATCGAAGGCGCAATTCACCGGACGGACCTGGCCGCCGACGACGAGGAAATGCCGGCCGGGCCGGTCGAGCAGACGGATGGTCTCGGCGAGATGACCGGCGACCGCGGCGTTGCGGCCCCGCGCTGCCGGCCCTTCGCCGAGGTCGAGATAATGCTGCCACGCCTGCCCGATCACGACGAAATCGGCCTGCGACTGCCGGATCCGCGGCAGCTCGCTGTCGCGCAGCTCGGCGCAGACCTGGGCGCGAGGTCCCTCGGCGGTGAGCCCCGCGAGGGTGGGACATCCGCTCATGGTGGACACGTGCCCGATCATCCCGCGCGCCTTCAGCGTCGCATCGAGCGCGGCGACATATTGCTGGACATAGGAATCGCCGAGCAGCTCGACGCCGCGCGTGCCCTCGAGATCGCCGAACGCGCACAGACGGCCGACGGTGCGACCGCATTTGTTGAGGCCGAAGCCCTGCAGCTGGAACAGCGCGAGCTGATCGTCGGGCAGCCGCGACACGACGCCATTGGCGCGGAACGTCACATGGGTGAGCGCGGCACCGACGATGAGCACGGTCGCAAAGCTCGCCACCTGCGCGCCCCTCGGCCACGGCAGCCGCCGCAGCGGCCGCTCGACGATGACGAACATCAGCGTGGTCAGCACCGCCATCAGCGCGAGCTGCGCCGCCAGTCCCGCCGCGGTCTGCGCCGCATCGCCGAAGATGAAGCGGACGAAGAAGATCACGGGCCAGTGCACGAGATAGAGCGAATAGGACGCAGCGCCGACGGCGCGAACCGGGCGAGCCATCACCAGCGACGTCGGGGCATTGGCCGCGATGATGACGGCTGTGGCGATGCAGGGCAGCAGCGCGGCGACGCCTGCCTGGAATTGATAGCAGCCGATGAGGAGAAGGCTGCCGAACAACAGAACGTCGCCGCAGGCGGCGGCGAGAGAGCGTGCGCGCGGCGACGCTGCCAGCCGGGCCTCGAGCGGAATGGCGAGCGCGCCGAGGGCGAATTCGAACACCCGGAACGGCGTCAGGAAGAACACGGCGTCCGGATCGCGCGATGACCAGAGTGTGGCCGCGGCAAGGGACAACAACCCGATCGCGGCAATGGCACCGAACACATGCCGGCGCGTGCCGAGCCACATCAGCAGCAGCGGCGCCAGCGCGTAGAATTGAACCTCCGCCGACAGCGACCACAGGTGCAGCAGCGGCAACTGATCCGCGCTCGGCGCGAAATAGGCGCTGGCCTCGCGCCAATATTGGATGTTTGCGATCGAGAGCAGGCCGTGTGTCGCCTCCTTGGCGAGCTGGCGCAGGGCTTCCGGCGACAGGAACAGCCAGCCGACCGCGAACGTGGCCGCAATGGTCACAACCAGCGCCGGCAGGATGCGCCGTGCCCGCCGCAGATAGAAGTCCGACAGCGAGAAGCGCCGCGCGGCGACATCGCGCAGGATCTGCCCAGTGATGAGATAGCCGGAGATGACGAAGAAGATGTCGACGCCGGCATAGCCGGCCTCGAAGCCGGTGATCCTCAGATGGAAGAGAATGACGATGACGACAGCGATCGCCCGAAGGGCATCGATGTCAGCCCGATGACTGCGTTCCAATGTCGTCCACTCCGCGCATTCCTCGAGGCGGACGAGTTGCGCAGACACGGATGGCAACAGCGGGAAACAGTCATGACGTCATCGGACCCATCCGATGACACCGCGCGGGCGATGCTATGGCGGACGTGAAGGAAGTTTGCTGAAGTCGGCCGCAAGTTCGGCAATCCGTTGAACGATCAGCTCGAATACGGCAATCTGGCGACGCTGAGGGACAATGCGGGGCTGAGGACGGTGATGAACCTGTTGCGAGGAGAATGGCGGGGAGCGTTCGCGGGAATAGCCGTCGCGGCGCTGCTGGCGGCGGCCACCGCAGCCTCGGCGCAAGCTCAGACGCCTGCTCCCGCGCCCGGTCCCGCTCAGACCACGGTCGAGCGCAACGCCAAGGGCGTCGCCGGCAAGCCGATCCAGGTCGGCATCTATCTCAACGTCCAGCCCGACTGCTCATCCGGGCCCCTTCCCGCCATCCGCCTTGTGTCGCCGCCCGGCAACGGCACCGTCACGATCAAGCGCGGCAAGGTCAGCGCCACCAACTACAAGCAGTGCCTCGCCCTGGAAGTGCCGGGCTTCATCGCCTTCTATCAGTCGAAGGCCGACTTCGCCGGCACCGACACGGTGACGCTCGAGGTCAAGTTCCCGCAGGGCCGCACCGAAGTGCAGCGGATCATGATCAACGTCGGCGTCGGGCCGGCAGGGCAGAAGATCTGAGCCGAAGCGCATCGGCGCGCCGCCGCCTCCAGCCATGAAAAAGGGCCGCCTCATGGGCGGCCCTTTGCTTCTGCTGTTCCAAGCCGACCGGATCAGACGTGGACCTGCGTCTGGGCGTGGCTGTTGTCGATGATCATCTTGATCACGTCGTCGCCGGCCGTGAGGTTGCCGCCGGTGTCCTTGATCGTCGCGACGTTGGTCCAGCCGGAGCCGGCGTTGATCTGCAGCGTCAGGTCGCCGTTGTTCAGCACGCCGCTGCCGTTGGCGGAGGCCAGGCTGGTGTGCCCGCCGCTGTCGACGAAGCGCACCGCGTCGGCATGGTTGCCGGACACGCTGGCCAAGAGGCCCGAGAGGTCGATGACGTCGCCGGATGTGCCGGTCTGGAAGTCCAGGATGGTGTCGAGCCCGCCGCCGGCGAGATCACCGGCGTTCCACTTGAACGTGTCCGATCCGCCATTGCCGGTCAGCTTATCCGAGCCGGCGCCGCCGATCAGGACGTCGTTGCTCGAGGAACCGTTGATGACGTCGTCATAGGCCGAGCCGATGACGCCTTCCATGTTCTTGTAGGTGTCCTGGCCGATCCCGGACAAGGTCGGGCCGGTAGTGTTGCTGCTGCTCTGCGTCAGCGTGAAGGTGATGCCGGCCGTCGCATCCGAGAAGTCGAGCAGGTCGATCCCTGCCCCGCCATCGATGGTGTCGTTGCCGCCGCCGCCGCGGATGATGTCGTCGCCATCGCCGCCATTGATCGCGTTGACAGCACTGCTGCCGATAAGGATGTCGTCGCCCGAGCCGCCGGTCACGCGCTCGATATTGGCGATCGAGCTGAAGCCGGTGGCCGTGCCGGCGCCGAGATTGACCGTCACGTCCTCGCTGGTGATGTAGGTCAGGGTATCGCTGCTGCTGCTGCCGAGATCGGCGGTCACGGCCTCGATATTGCTGAGCTTGGTTCCGTTGACGTCGGTGATCACGCCGCCGGCAACCGTGACATAGATCAGATCCTGGGACGACGTCCCCTCGATGACGAACGTGTCGGTGCCGATGCCGCCGTCGACGGTGTCGACGCCGTCGTTGACGCCCCAATAGAAGGTGTCGTTGCCGGAGCCGCCGATGGTGACGTCGTTGCCGCTGCCGCCCCGGATGGAGTCGTTGCCGGCGCCGCCGTTGATGTAGTCGTTGCCGGCGCCGCCGAGCAGCGTGTCGTTGCCGCCGAGGCCGTAGATGCCGTCGTCGTCGGCACCGCCGTTGAAGTTGTTGCCGCCGCTCGACCCGATCATCACGTCGTAGCCGTTGTTGGCATTGGCCTCGAGCGGGTTGTCGACCGTGGCGGTGATCGCGTCGCCGTCGTTGGCGCTGTAGCCGGACAGCCACGGGGCTGAACCGACCACCCACGACTTGTCCGACAGCGAGTTGATGGTGAGGTTGAGCGCACCATTGTCGAGCGCATTGAAGGCCAGATAGGTCGATACGGACGATACCGAGTCGGTGGCCGTGACCTTGTAGACATACAGGCCCGCGTCGTTGTTGCTCGGATCTCCGGTGAACTGATTGCCGGTCCGGTGGATCCAGCTGTCGTCGCCGGTCGAGCTGTAGACGAGGCTGTAGGTGTAGGTGACCGTCCCCATTCCGCCCGAGAACAGCGTCGCCGCGTCCAGGCTGACCACGTTCGGCGAGTCGCTGTTCTTCGACAGCGCATAGCGTCCGTCGGCGCTCGTGGTGTCCACCACGGCCAGCGGCGCGGGCTCATTCGTGCCGCTGATGGTCACGTCGATGACCTGGCTGGCCGTGCCGTCGACCGACTTCACCGTCAGCGTGTCATGCTTGACGTCGCCATTGTTGAGCGCCTGCACGTTGGCAGCCGAATTGTTCAGCGTATAGCCCCAGTCGCCTGTCACCGCATTGAAGATGAAGGTGCCATACGTCCCCGCCAGCGAAGCCGGCGTCTGGAACTGGGCTTCTCCGCTATCGACGTCGGTGACCGTCAGGGTCCCGCCTGCCGTCAGCGTGCCGTCCTCCTTGACCGCACCGCTTGCCATGCCCGCGATCGACGCCGCATCGTTGACGCCGTTCACCGTAACGGTGACGGTCTGCATCGTCGTCCCGCCGTGACCGTCATCGATCTTCACCGTATAGGTCTGATCGATATGGTCGCTGGCGCGCAGCGACTGGATGTCGGCGTCATTGACGGCGAACGTCCAGTTCACCTTGTGGCCGGTATTGTCGACCGTGGCGCTGAACGAGCCGTAGTAGTTGCTGCCGGCCGGTGTCGTGTAGGTCACGGTCTGGGCATCGCCGTCCACGTCGGTGAAGGCGATCGCGCCGGACGCCTGCTCCACTCCCGGTGTCACGACCGTGCTGGGCTGCACCGAGATGTCGTCGATGACGGCGCCGCCGCCGCTCGCGAACTTGATGGTGGTCGACGTCGAGGTCGCGGTGAACTGGTAGGTCTGCTCCGTCCAGCCAAAGTTCCAGGCGCTCGTCGTCAGAAGGGTTGTTCCATCAACGGCTGATGTCACGGCCGTGCCGTAGGTCATCACGTAGAAGTCGACGGTATAGGTCACGCCGACGACGGTGCTGATGGTCTGGCTCATCGAGCTCGATGCGCCGTAGAAATCGGCCGAGCCGCCGTCCGTGCGGCCGCCCACGACGGTGACGGCATGGGCGCCCCCGACCGTCCACGCATCCAGCGTGTAGAAGTTGCCGTTGTAGTAGCCGAACGAGCCGTTCTGGATCAGGTTGCCGCTCGGCGCCGCATAGGAGGCGTCCTCCGTGACGCTTGCCGTGGTCGTTCCCGCCCCGAAGGTCGGCGCGTGGTTCGGCGCCGTGACCGAGCCGGTCTGGCCGCTGGTCACGTTCTCGGCAAAGCCCTGGCCGTCGGTGTAGGTGACGTTGGCCGAGATCTTGTGGCCGACGTCGTTGGAGCCCAGCGTGTAGGTCGAGCCCGTCGCGCCGTTGATGACGGCGCCGTCGCGCAGCCAGTGATAGACGACGTTCGACGCGGCACCATCCGGATCGCTGCCGAGATTGGCGGTCAGCGTCTGACCTTGCGTCGCCGTGCCCGACACCGTCACGCTCGCAGCGCCGTCATTGACCGGCGTGATGGTCAGCGTGAAGGCGTCCGAGACGGCATATTCGCCGTCGCTGGCGTAGACCGTGACGTTGACCGTGCCTGCGAAATTGGCCGGCGGGGTGCCGCTGAAGGTGCCGGTCGTGGCGTCGAAGTGCAACCACGCCGGCAGGTTGCTGCCGTCGCTGAGGTTCGCCGACAGCGTCAGCGGGTTCGCGGTGCCATCGAAGCGGCCATCGACATCGGCAAACGTGTTCGACGGGATGGTGAAGCTGAACGGCTGATCTTCGGCCGAGCTGCGGTCCGCCAGCGCGTTCTGCAGGGTCGGCGCGTCATTGTTGCCGATGATCTGGATCGTCACCGTCTTGGCGGTGCCGTCCTCGGTGTAGACGGTGAAGCTGTCGGTCAGCGTGGTCTCGCCTTCCTTCAGCGCCTGGATTCTCGGGTCGTTGTTATAGATGCCGTAGGTCCACCTGCCATCGCTGCCGATGTCGTACCAGCCGTAGCCGTTGGCCGTGTTCGAGGACGTCGCCTGCCACACATCGTTGTGCCCGTCGACGTCGGTCGCATTGAGGTCGCCGCGGGCGATGCCGTAGAGCGGGCTGCTCTGGCTGTTGGCGATGCCGCCCTCCTCGGCGACGGTGCCGGTGGCGTCACCGCTGATCACGGCCGCGTCGTTGACGCCGGTGACCGTGATCTTGAGCGTCGCGGTGTTCGACACCGCGCCCGACGGATCCTTGTCGGTATAGGTGAAGGTGTCCACCGCGGGCACGCCCGCCGCCAGCGCATCGGCCTTGTCGGCGACATAGGTGTAGGAGCCGTCCGAATTCAGCGTCAGATGGCCGTAGGCGCCCTCGATCGAGGTGCCGACGCCCGCCCCCTGCGTCACGCTGCCGGTGCCAGCCACGACGCCGGACACGACGAGCGAGCTGACGGGGTTGTCGACGTCGCTGTCGGCCACCGAGCCGCCGGTCGAGCCGCGGATGACGCCGTTCGCCGCCGAGATGTTGAGGCTGCCATCCTCCAGCACCGCATGGGTGTCGGAGTTCGCCACCGGCGGGTGGTTGGCGGGGATGACCTCGACGCTGACGGTCTGGGTGGCACTCAGATTGCCGCCGCCGACATTGCCGTTGTCGTTGATGGTGATCGTGACCGACCCCGGATGGTCGCTGTTCGGGGTGAAGACGGCAGAGGCCAGATAGGTGTTCAGATCGCTGATCTTGAACCCGCTCATCGAGAGCGTCTGTTCAGCGTTGAAGACGCCGAGCGACGGAATGGACAACGTGCCGCCGGAGATGTCGAACCTCACGGACTCGACGACATCGCCGTCCGCGTCGGAGAAGGTGATCGCGTTCGCTCCGGTGAAAGCGAACGAGGCGCCTTCGTTGGCCGTCACATGCGTCGGGGCATGGATCTCCGGCGCATCGTTGACGGGCGCCACGTTGATCGTCAGCGTGCCGGTGTCCGTCTGTCCGGCCGCATCACGCACCGTGTAATCCACGGTATCCGCGCCATAGAAGTCGGCCTTGGGCTTGTAGACATAGGTGCCGTCGGCATTGAAATGGATCGTGCCGCCCTTGGCCGTCGTGAAGTCACCCGCCACCACGCTCAGCGTGTCGCCCGTATCCGGGTCGCGGTCGTTGTGCAGAACGCCCTGCACCGGATTGGACACGGTCAGCGTCGTGTCCTCGTTCACGCTGGCCGTGTCATCTACGGCCGTGGGAGCATCCTCGATCGGGTTGATGTTGATCGTGATCGTCTGCGTCGCGCTCAGATTGCCGCCGCCGACATTGCCGTTGTCGTTGATGGTGATCGTGACCGATCCCGTCGCGTCGTTGTCGGCTGATGGCGTGAACACCGCCGACGCCAGATAGGTGTTCAGGTCGCTGATCTTGAACCCGCTCATCGAGAGCGTCTGGCTGGCGTTGTAGACGCCGAGAGACGGTATCGCGAACGTGCCGCCGGAGATGTCGAACCTCACGGACTCGACGACATCGCCGTCCGCATCGGAGAAGGAGAACGCGTTCGCGCCGGTGAAGGCGAATGGCGTATCCTCGTTCGTCGTCACCTGCGTCGGCGCATGGATCTGCGGCGCGTCGTTGACCGGGGTCACCGTGACATCGATCGTCTGCAGTGCGGTGTTGACGACGTCGGTGTGGACGTTGCCGTCCGACAACGTAGCCTGGTCGGTAACCTCCGCGACCACCGACAGCGAGAACGTGCCGTTGTAATTCGCGGGCGGCGTGATCTGCAGCGGATGGCTGTCGAACGCGGCGATCGCGGCGGCGCTGTCGATCACCCACTTGCCGGCGTCAGCGCCGGTTCCGGCATGGCCGACCGAGAAGGTCGCGCCGGCCGGATAACCTGTAATAAGCAGCCGCAGGCTTTCGGAGCCGTCGGTGTCGGTGACGGCGGCACTGATGAGCTTCAGGTTGATCGTGGTGTCCTCGGCACCCGAGGCCGGGCCGAGATCCATGAAGCCCAGCGTCAGCGCGTCCGCCTTCGGTGCGACGTCGACCGTGACATGCGCGGTCGCGGTCCCGCCATCGCCGTCGCTGACCGTGTAATCGAAGCCGGCAACGCCCGAGAAGTTCTTGTCCGGCGTGAACACCGGATTGCCGTTGGAGAGCGAAACGGTGCCGTGCGTCGCGTTCGACACGCCGCTGACGGTCAAGGTGTTGTTGTCGACGTCGGTGTCGTTGTTGAGCAGGCTGAGCAGCGCGTTGACCGTGAGCGGGCTGTCCTCGCTCGCTTGCACCGCGTCGTCATGAGCCACCGGCGGCGTGTTGAAGACGCCGGTCAGCGTGCGCGTGCCGTCGGTGAAGGCAAAGCTCTCATAGTTCGTGAACGTATCGGTCAGGCCGTTGTGGGTGACCTGCACGCCGATCAGCGTCACGCCGTCGGTGGCGAACACCTTGGTGTAGGTCGCCTCGGCGAACTTGAAGCCGAACTTCACGGTGTCGGTGTCAGACCCGCCGTCGGACACAACGCTGGTGTTGCCGGCAAACCGGAAGAGATCCAGCGTGTCGTTGCCGGAGCCACCGTTGAACACGATGGTCGACGGCGCGATCGCGGTGCCGCTGATATCGGTGATCGTCACCGTGTCGCTGGCAGTGCCGCCGGTGATCGTGATGCGCTCGATCTCGTCGGCGCGGATGGTCGCTCCGTTCGGACCGTCATAGCGCACCAGAATGTCGGTGGCGTTGCTGGCGGAGGGATCGTTCAGCGTCGGATTGATCTCGGTGCCGGTCGAGGTCTTGCCGATGGTGAAATTGCGCGCATTTCCATCGCCCGTGATCGCGAGCACGTCGTAGTTCGGAAAGGTCGTGCCAGACTCCGAGCCGCCGTCGATGACGTCGCTGCCGTCGCCCACCGTGTAGAGGAAGGTGTCGTTGCCGGCGCCGCCGAACAGCCGGTCGCCACCTCCTCCGCCGATGATGATGTCGTTGCCGGCGCCGCCATACAGGACATCGCCGCCCACGCCGTTGCCGCCGACCAGAATGTCGTCGCCATTTGAGCCGTGGGCCTCGGTCACGCCGCCGAGCTTGTCGGTGCCGACCACCTTGTCGGTCACCGCGGCGCGGTCGGTCACGCTGTGAGCCCCGACCGTCTCGCCGAGGACCGTCGCCGAGCTGTCGCCGAGATTGACGAACACAGGCGAGTTCGGCGCGTCATAGCGAGTCGTCGTCACCGTGCCGGCAGCATCGACCCGGACAGTGAAATTGTTGGTGAAGACGTCGTGGTCGCGATCCTCGACCGCGAAGGCGAAATTGATGTCGAGATACTGGTCGGCGGCGCTCGAGGTCCCGATCGGCGCGGGGTGATCGAGCGGCTGCAGCAAGGTGAAATTGTAGGAGCCGGTGCCAGCCTCCGACAGCGTCACCGTGAACACGGCAGCATCAGCCGCGTTGCCCGTCACCAGACCATTCTGGCCGATGTAGCTGCCACCGCTCATGCGATAGGCGGTCAGCGTGGTGTGATCGGCCGACATGACGTAGGTCAGACCGAAGCCGAGCGAGGTCAGCCCGGAGAGCTGGTGGTTGGCCGCATCGTAGGCGCGCACTGGCGACGCGCCGAGGAACGTCACCGACGGACCGGAGCTGTCGCCATCGGCTCCATAGGTGATGCGCAGATCGACCGCGCCGGTCGAGACGCTGCCGGCTGCCTCCGAGATCGCGACGGTGTCGACGTCCTGCGACTGCGGGCTGTCATCGTTGACGGTGATGATGATCTGATCGTGCAGCGCAACGGAATCGCCGTCGGAATCGGTGGCGGTCACCGCCGTCGACAGGTCGAGCGTCAGCGTGTTGTCATGGCCGGTGCCGACATGGTCCAGCGCGCCCTTCAGACGGAACGAATACTGGCCGGTGTTGGCATCGACCTGGAACTCGAAGATCGTGACGCTGCCAGCCTTGGCGATCAGCGTGTTGTCGACCCCGATGCTGTAGGTCAGCACCACGCCGCCCGACGTCAGCGACAGCAGCTCGGGCGCGAGGTTGGTCTTCTCGACCGTATAGGTGCCGGGCCTGTCGGCGCCGAACGACACCAGCGAGCTCAGATTACCGGTGAAGTAGGAATCGTTGCCGTTGAGGTCGCCGCCATGGTTGCCGGTCGCGGTCACTACCGTTCCGTTCGGCAGCTCGCTCTCGTAGACCGCCGCTCTCAACACCGTCGCGGTCGCGACGGGGGTGTCGTCGTCGATCGTCACGGCGAATGACGAGCTGGCGCTGTCGCCATCCGCATCGGTGGCGGTGAAGCCGAAGGTCAGCTTGACGTCGTTCTCGTTCTGGCCGGCCGGATGATCGACGTGCTTCAGCAGCGTGAAGCTGTAGCTGCCTGCACCGGAATCATCGAGCGAGACCTTGAACACCTGGCTGGCCACCGACGGCGGGTTGCCGTTGGTCGGATTGCTGCCGGTGTAGCCATAGACCGTATTGCCGACGACCCAGAGCTTGACCTGGACGCCCTCGACCGTCAGCGAGCCCGCGTCCGAAGTGGCGTTCTGGCCGTTGGTGATGCCGCTGAACGCGACCGCGCGGTTCACGCTGCCGCTGTTGTTGTCGTCGGCGCCCCAGGAGATCGCCAACGAGCCGTTGGCCGTGACATTGGCACCGGCGACGTCGCCGGTGGCCGCTCCGGTGTTGCCGCCGGAAAGCCCATCCTCGTCGACGGTCCCGGCATCAGCCGTGCCGATCGCGGGCCGGCCGTTGTCGTCATTGATGGTGACAGTGAAGTTGCCGCCGGAGGCGGTATCGCCATCGGCATCGGTCGCGGTGAAGCCGAGCTTCAGCGACAGTGCATTGGTCTGGCCCGAGCCGACGTGATCGACATTGTCCAGGAGCTCGAAGGTGTAGCTGCCGGAGCCGTCGTCGGACAGCGTGATGTGGAACACCTTGCGGTCGTTCGTCGTGAGCTGGCCGCCATTGTCGTTGGCGACGCCCCAGATCTCGGTGTCCGACACGCGGATGAACTGCACCGCCGTGCCGTTCGACGTCAGCGTCGGGCTGCCTGCGCCGGTGGTCTTGACCACGTCGCCGGTATGGATCGCGCTATCGAACGCGACGCTGCGATTGGCCGCGCCCGAATTGTTGTCGTCCGCGCCCCAATTGATGTTGAGCGCGACACTGGCCGCGGTCTGGGTCTGGAACACCTCCGCCCCGGCGGATCCGGTGGTGTTCTCGGTCACCGTCGCTGCGGTCGGCGAACCGAGCACCGGCACGTCGTCCTTGACCGAGACGGTGAAGCTGTTGCTGGACGTGTCGCCGTCGCCATCGGTCGCCGTGAAGCTGAAGGACAGCTTGACGATGTTCTCGCCGCTGCCGGCGGGATGATCGAGGGTGCCGAGCAGCTTGAAGCTGTAGGAGCCGTCGTTCTGGTCGCTCAGCGACACTTCGAACACGCGGGTGCCGTGGGCGAGATCGCTGCCGGTGTAGCCGACCAGCACGCCATTCTCGAAGCTGTACTTCACCGTCTGGCCGTCCGACGTCAGCGCCAGATTGCGGCCTGCGCTGTCCTCGGCGTCGACATTCGCGCCTGCGCTCGTGTAGCGGAAGCTGACCGAGCGGTCGCCGAGCCCGCCGCCCGAGGTCTTGTTGCTGTCGTCGGAGCCCCAGCTGATGTTGAGGTCGCCGCTGATCGCGGTCGGCTCCTTGGAGACATCGGTGCCGCCCGGCAGATCGTCCTCGTCGACGGTCCTGGCATCGCCGGCCGCCGCCACCGGCGCGGTGTCGAGCACCGTGACCTTGAAGCTGCTGGTGACGCTGTCGCCGTCGGAATCGGTGGCCTTGAAGCCGAACGTCAGCGGCAGGCTGTCATCGTTCTGGCCGGACGCCGGGTGGTCGATGTTGTCGTACAGCGTGAACTTGTAGCTTCCATCGCCGCTGTCGGACAACTGGATGGTGAAGACGGTGCGGTGATCCGCGGTGACCGCCGTCAGCAAGGTGCCGTCGCCGGAGATCGTGTAGCTGATCGCCGAGCCGTCGGAGGTCAGGCCCGTGGCGCCGGCGGCGGTCGTGAAGGCCACCGCGCGGTTGTGCCCGACACCCGTATTGTTGTCGTCGGCGCCCCAGGAGATGTCGAGGCGGCCGGTCTGGACCGTCGAGTTCGATGCATCCGGATGGCTGGTGTCGTAGCCGTCGGTCGGCAGGCTGGCCTCGCTGACGGTCTCGTCCTCGGCGCAGCCGACGGTCGGCACGTCGTCCGTCACCGCCACCGTGAAGCTGCTCGCGGCGCTGTCGCCGTCGGAATCGGTGGCCTTGAAGCCGAAGCTCAGCGCCAGGCTGTCGGTGCCCGACTTGCCATGATCGAGGTTGTCGAGCAGCGTGAACTTGTAGCTGCCGTCGCCGTCATCGCTCAGCGTGACGGTGAAAACGGTGCGGTGATCGGTGGTGACCGCGCTCAGCGTGGTGCCGTCGGACGAGACCACATAGCTGACCGCATAGCCGTTCGACGTCAGCCCGTCCGGTGCGGTCGTGTTGAAGAACGCCACCGAGCGGTTGTTGGTCGCGCCGGAATCATTGTCGTCGGCGCCCCAGGAAATCGCGAGACGGCCGGTCTGCACCGTCGAGTACGGCGAATCCGGGAACAGGACGTCATAGAGATCGGTCGGCAGGTTGGCTTCGCTGACGGTCTCGCTCTCGGCGTGTCCGATCGTCGGGACGTCGTCGACCACGGTGACGGTGAACGTGCTGCTGCTCGAATCGCCGTCGGAATCGGTCGCGGTGTAATCGAAGGTCAGCTTGACGACGTTGCTCTCCTGCCCGGCCGGATGATCGAGATTGCCGAGCAGCTTGAAGGTGTAGGTGCCGGTGCCGTCGTCATCGAGCGAAACCTCGAACACGCGCTGACCGGAATTGAGGCTGTTGCCGGTGTAGCCGACCAGCGCGCCATGATCGAAGGCGTATTTCACCTGCTGACCGTCCGACGTCAGGCCACTGAGGCCGACGTCGCTGCCGTTGGTCACATGGACGTCGTCGGCGGCGTTGGACGTATTGGCGAAGCGAACCGAGCGATCGGCGGCGCCGCTGTCGTTGTTGTCGGCACCCCATTTGATGTTGAGCGCGCCGGTCACCTGGGGATCGCGGCTGCCGCCATCGTGACCGCCGAAATCGGGGCCGCAATCGCCACCGCCAGCGTTGAGATCAGCTTCGCTGATGCTCTTGGCCGTCCCGGTATGCGCCTCCGGGCTGTCGTCGTTGACGCTGACCTTGAACGTGCCGCTGACCTGGTCGCCGTCGGAATCCGTGGCGACGTATTTCAATGTCAGCGCGATGCTGTCCTCGGTGTTGGGCACCGGGTGGTCGAGATTGTCGAGCAGCGTGAAGCTGTAGGATCCGGAATCGAGGTCGGACAGCTTCACTGTGAACACGGCGGCATTGGCCTTGTTGCCGGTCCAGTTGCCGTTGCCGTCGATGTAATGCTGTCCATCGAAGCGGTAGGCCGTGATCAACGTGCCGCCTTCGCTGACGTCGTAGGTCAACGCGACGCCGTTCGAGGTCAGGTGCTGCGCGGCGAGCGTGGTGGTGGCGTCGGACGCGAAGGTGACGGCGCGGTCGCCGTTCACCGGGGACGCACCGGTGATCCCGACATTGCCGAGATTGTTGGCGCTGTCGCTGCCCCAGGAGATGCCGAGATCGCCCGTTGCGACGGTGTTCTGGCCGGGGACGTCGCCAGACCCGCCCGCGAGCCCGGTCGGGAGCCCGTCCTCATCGACCACGCCGGTCGCAATCTCCCGGTTCAGCACCGGCGCGTCGTCGTTGATCTTGACCGTGAAGGTGTCGGAGACCGCATCGCCATCCGAATCCGTGGCGACGAAGCCGAGGGTGAGCGTGACGTCGTCCTCGGTGTTGTGGGCCGGATGATCGATATTGTCGATCAGCGTGAAGCTGTAGGACCCCTGCCCCTGGTCGGACAGCGACACCGTGAACACCGCAGCCTTGGCCGGATCACCGGTGGCATGGCCCTCGCCGTCGACGTAGGTGTGATGCGCTTCATCGTAGCGGTAAGCGGTCAGCAGCGTGCCGTCGGGGGACACGGTGTAGGTCAGCGCGACGCCGTTCGACGTCAGATGCTGGCCGGTGAGCGTCGAGATCACGTCGGAGGCAAAGGTGACGGCGCGGTCGCCATTGACCGGCGTACCGTTGATGCCGCCGTCGACATGGCTGTTGGCACTGTCGGCGCCCCAACGGATGCCGAGGAAATCGGTCACCGTCAGATTGGCGCCGGCTGCGTCCTTGCCGTCCGAATAGGAGTTGCCGGGATTGCCGAGACCATCCTCGTCGACCACGGAGTAGCTGACGCGCTCTCCAAACACCGGAGCGTCGTCGTTGACCTCGACATTGAAGCTGCCGTGGATTGCGTCGCCGTCGGAATCGGTGGCGACGAAGCCGAAATACAGCCCTTGATTATCCTCGCTGCCGTGGACCGAATGATCGAGATTGCCGGTGAGATTGAACGTGTAGGAGCCCTGGTCCTGATCCGACAGCGAGACGGTGAACACCGTGGCGCTGGCGAGGTCCTCCGTCGGCTTGCCGTTCGCGTCGACATAGGTCTCGTGGGCGGCGTCGTAGCGATAGGCGGTCAGCAGCGTGCCGTTCTCGGAGACCTGATAGCTCAGCGCAATCCCGTTCGACGTCAGCCCCAGTTCCTCGAGCGAGGGAACGGTGTCGGCGGCGAAAGTGACGGCGCGATCACCCTTGACCGGGGCGCCATCGATGCCGCCGTCGACATGGCTGTTGGCGCTATCGGCACCCCACAGGATCGCGAGCGTCTTGGTCACCGTGAGATCGGCGCCGGCGACGTCGCTGCCTTGCGCATAGCTGTCGCCGGCATTGCCGAGTCCGTCCTCGTCGACCACGCCAGCGCTCGGCGCATCGCCGAACACCGGCGCGTCGTCGTTGACCTTCAGGGTGAAGCTGTCGGTGACTGCGTCACCGTCGGAATCGGTGGCGACGAAGCCGATGTTGAGCGTGATGTCGTCCTCGGTGCCGTGCACCGGGTGATCGAGATTGCCTTTCAGCTCGAACGTATAGGAGCCGTGATCCTGATCGGACAGCGCCACGGTGAACACCGTCGCGTGGGCCGAATCCGTCGGCTTGCCGTCTGCGCCGACATAGGTCTCGTGCTCGGCGTCATAGCGATAGGCGGTCAGCAGCGTGCCGTTCTCGGACACGACGTAGGTGAGACCGAAGCCGTTCGAGGTGAGATTCTGGGCGTCGAGCGTCGCCACCACGTCGGCCGCGAAGGTCACGGCGCGGTCGCCGTTGACCGGCGCGCCATCGATGCCGCCATCGACATGGCTGTTGGCGCTGTCGGCGCCCCAGCGAATGCCGAGCGTATCGGTGACCTTCAGGTCTTCGCCATAGGCGTCGCCGTCGTCCTTGTAGCTGTTGCCGGCGTTGCCGAGGCCGTCCTCGTCGACCACCGAATAGCTCGGCTTCTCGCCGAAGCTCGGTGCGTCGTCATTGACCTTCACCGTGAAGGTATCAGTGATGGCATCGCCATCGGAATCGGTCGCGACGAAGCCGATGTTGAGGGTGATGTCATCCTCGGTGCCGTGCACCGGGTGATCCAGGTTGCCCGACAGCGCGAAGGTATAGGAGCCATGGCCCTGGTCTGACAGCGACACCGTGAACACCACGGCGCCCGACAGGCCCTCGCCTTCCAGCGGCTTGCCGTTGGCGTCGACATAGGTCTCGTGCGCGGCATCATAGCGATAGGCGGTCAGCACGGTGCCGTTCCCCGACACCTCGTAGCGCAGGGCAAAGCCGTCTGAGGTCAGATCCTTTGCCTCGAGCGAGGCCGCCACGTTCGCGGCGAAGGTGACGGCGCGGTCGCCATTGACCGGCGTTCCGTTGATGCCGCCGTCGACATTGTTGTTGGCGTCGTCGGAGCCCCAGCGGATTCCGAGCGTATCCGTGACCGTCAGGTCTTCGCCATAGGCATCATGGCCGTCGGCGTAGCTGTTGCCGGCATTGCCGAGCCCGTCTTCGTCGACCACCGAATAGCTCGGCTTCTCGCCGAAGCTCGGGCCGTCATCCGCGACGTTGACGGTGAAGGCGCTGTTGACGGGGTCGCCGTCGGCGTCGGTCGCAACCACCTTGAAGGTCAGCGGCAGCGAGGCGTCGTTGGCGCCGTTGTGGTCGATATTGTCGGACAGCGTGAAGGTGGCGCTGCCGGAGCCGGTGTCGGACAGCGACACGGTGAAGATGGTGCGTGCGCCCTCACCCTCGCCTGCGGTCGCGATGATCTCGGTGCCGTTGGCCGACAGCGTGTAGGAGATGGCCTCGCCGTTCGAGGTCAGGCCCAGCGCCTGCAAGGTCGCGATCTCGGACGCATCGAACACCAGCGAGCGGTCGCCGTCGACCACGGTGCCGTTGGAGCCGCCATCGACCTTGCTGTTGCCGTTGTCGGCGCCCCAGCCGATGTTGAGGTCCACGCTCGCGGTGGTCGGCTCGAAGCCGTCGCCGCCCACGACCTTGCCGAAGAGCTCGCTCTCGCCGCCGCCTTCGCTTCCGCCGCCGGTGTGCTCGGCGACATTGATCGCCTCGACGGTGCCGGCGACCGGCGAATCGTCGTTGACGCCGATCACGATCGTCACCGGCGCGGTGTCGCCGCTGCCGTCGATGGCGATGACGTTGATGGTGAGATTCAGCGTGTCTTCGGTGCCGAAGACCGGATGATCGAGCGGCTGCAGCAGCGTGACCGTGTAGGTCCCCGCGATCGTCGAGTTGGCGTCGAGCGTGACGGTGAAGACCTGGTTGGCGACGATCGAGGGATCGCTGCCGATATAACCGATCAGCTCCGGCTGGCCGTTGACGGTGGTGATCGCAAAATGCACCTCCTGGCCGCCGGACGTCAGCCCGGCAAGACCAGGCTGTGACGCCGCGAACGCAAAGGCGCGGCCGATCACGTCGGTGCCGAAGTCGACGTTCAGCGAACCGGTGAAGCTCGTCACCGCGCCGCCAATGTCGCCGCTGCCGCCGGGCCGGCCTTCGGACAGGCCGTCCTCGTTGAGCACCACGCTGTCGGCAACGCCGGCGATTGGCGTCGGATTCGGCGTGACCGGGTTGTCGCCGAATTTGGTGGTGGAGTCCTCGGGTCCCAGCAGCCCGAGCGGCGTGCCGACGGTCAGCGGGTCGACCTTGAACGTCCCGAAATTCGCGCCGGCAGGCACGCCGGGCGCACCGGGCGTACCCGCGGCGGGCAGCACCGACTGGTCGGTGGTGATCGGAAACAACTCGGCGAACTGATCGCCATTGATGATTCGGTCGGGGCCGACTTCGAAGCTGACGTCCTTCAGCGGGGCGCCGTTGGCGTCGAAAACCGGGTCGATCGAGACCGTCGACTGATTGTCGAACAGGATGATCAGGCGGTCGCCGATCTTGACGAAGGTCAGCCGCTCGCTGGCGATATCGCTGAAATCGATCTGGCTCTGGCCGTCGAGATGAATCGTAACGGCTTGGTTGCCCGGCGGTTTCCCGATCTTGAGGTGCTTGGCCGAGGCGCTGGATGGCTGCGTGGACGTGCCGGTCAACTGGGCCAGCAGGACAGGAGCATTCATGCGCCAAAACCTCCAAATATGGGGCGTTTTGGTGGCGCCCCATTTCTAATCGTTAAACTATTATTAAACGAGAATACGGGTCAATATTACCGGTTCTTGTTAATCGGACTTTAGGGACTTTGGGTAAATGCAGTCAAGTGCAGCGGCATTTATGAAGGGAAACAAGGCTGTGCCTATGCTTCCGTCCCCCGCGCGGCAGGGGCGGAACGACAAGAATAAATGGAGGCAGGGCCGGGAGAATTACTGCTAATTGGCAGTTATTCGATCACACAATACTTGGGGAACAACACGCACGCTGTTGGGAATAAAAGCTTGCCGCCATGAAACGGCCGAAATGGAACCGGCCTCTCGCGAATTATTTGCGAAAGGCAGGAACTATTCTTGAGGAGCGTCGAAGTCGCGGCAGATTGCCTCAGATGCGACTGACCACGCAGGCCACCGGTTCGTATTTGCGGAAATACAACAATGCCTGGTCACCGATGCCATCGAGCCACACGCCGCGGCCCGCATAGCGATAGCCGTCGCCCATCGGGACGAGACGGACCGGAATCGCACGGTGAGGATGGAGGTAGAGTTGCGCGGTAACGATCTCGCCCGGCGCGAGCACGGGACGAGAGCGCAGCACGTAGCTGCCGCCATTCTCGCAGGCGATCGAAAACGCAGCGCCCGGCAGCATCACCGCGTGAGCCTGTGCACCGCCGATGAATCCACCGATCGCCGACAAGGCCAATGCCCCGCAAACCATGACTTGCTTGATATTCACCGCAGCCCCCTGCTCGCCAGCTTCCCTGCGCGCATTAAGACCGCAAATGACCTCGGCTACAAGCCGTTCACCTGCGACATTCAGAGCAGCAGCGGCCGCCCCGGATTCCCGCCGCCGATGTCGGCCTCCGCCGCCGGCGTGACGTCGCTCTCGCTTTCGTGGTGCAGCCGCTCGGCATAGGGCGCAGCGAACAGGCTGACGCCGCGGTGATCGATGGCAAACAACGGCATGAAGGACTGCAGATCGCGGCCTTCCATCAGAGCGGCCCGCCGGTTGTCGAGCACGGACCATTTGCCGTCGAGCCGCACGGCGACGACGGCGTGATCCTGCCGCACGGCGAGGTCTCGGACCAGCAGCAGCTTGAGATCCGATTCGGGCGTCCCCGCCGCTAGCAGCAGCGCGTATTTGGCAATCGAGTAGTCTTCGCAGTCACCGAGTCCACTGCGCAAGGTCTGCAGTGGCGAACTCCAGACGTCCGGCAGGCCGTGTTGCTGATCGTCGCTGACGTAGCGCACCGCGTGGTTGACGCCACGATTGATCATTTCCGCGCGCGTGCGGCCGTCGCTCGCCGCAGACGCCGACCGGGTCAGCGCGACGAAGAGGCGCTCCGAGGCCGAGCAGCGCGCGTCATCGCGGTTGCAACGTTCGACCGAGATCCGCTCGCTCGCCATCGCCCCCTGAATGCCGCGCCACTTCACCCACAGCACACCCTCGGGTGCGCGGAACGTCATCAGGCCGAACGGCTCGTCGCTGGGAGTCGCGACCGCGGGTCCCTGCGGAGCGTCGCTGACTGATCCCGCAGGCCCGGCCGGGTCGGTCGATGCGACTTCCACAGCAGCGGAGGCGGAGCGACGCAGGCCGTCATGCTTGGCAAGCACGGCATTGATGGTGAAGAAACGGACGGGCGGTGGTACCGGCAGCGCGCCATCCGCAGTGCCTTGCGGAGATCTACGATTTGAAGTCTCGGCAAACGCAGCGCCGGCACAACCGGCTACGACCGACAACACAAGCGCAAGCCCCAGCGCGCGCGGGAGAACCCGCGCCCGATCGATCCGCAACATCAGTGACGCCCCGTATGCTCCGGGGCATCGGCCGACGTCATCGCGTCGATCCCTGTCCCGGTTGTTATCGGATCAGGGATAGGGCCGGCGCTGCTGCGGGCCGGTTAAACCGCGGTGATGTTCGCCGCCAAGCTGCGAACGCGACTAATCACGGCCGACCAAATCGCGTCGCATTTGAACGATTCAGATTTTGGCAACGCTGTCCGCCGCACGGGGCGCCCCGGATGAGCGCAGCGGCATTCTGGGTCACACGCGCTTTCGTGGAGAACCCGGGTTTCGGTGCGCTCGCGCGGACGCCTGCTCAGCGCTCGCGCAGCGCCTCGTCACGCAGCATGCGGGCAGGCTTGACGAGATAGTCCAGCACCGATTTCTTGCCCGTCAGGATCTCCACGGTCGCGACCATGCCTGGGAGGATCGGAAGCGGCTGCTGGGCGGTGCCGAGATGGTTCTTCTCGGTGCGCACCATCACGCGATAGAAGGTCTCGCCGCGCTCGTTCTTGTCGCCCTTCTCATCGGTGATCGTGTCGGCACTGATGCGCTCGACGCGCCCGTGCAACGAGCCGTACACAGATGAATCATAGGCGCTGAGCTTGACCACCGCCTCGTGGTTGGGACGGATGAAGGCGATGTCCTGCGGACGGATGCGGCCCTCGACCAGCAGCGTATCGTCGAGCGGCGTGATCTCCATCAGGCTGGCGCCCGGCGCGACCACCGCGCCGATGGTGGTGACGTTGAGCTTGTTGACGATGCCGCGCACCGGCGAGCGCAGCTCGGTGCGTCGCACCCGGTCCTGGGCCGACTTGATGTTCTCGTCGAGCACGGCGAGATCACCGCGGGATTTCGCGAGATCGTCTTCGGCCTGCGCGCGGAAGGCGGTGACGATGTTGAGCCGGCGCGAGCGCGCCTCCTGCACCGCCGCCTCGGTCTTCACGATGCTCGCCTGCACCACCGCGAGCTGGCCGCGCATGTCGGTCGCCTGGCGGTCGGCGCGCAGCATCTCGATCTCCGGCACCACCTTCTGGTCGAACAGCTTGCGGGTCAGTCCCAGCTCGCGATTGAGCAGCGCCAGCGTCTCCGAGAAGCGCTTCTCGGTGGCCCTGAGCTCGTCGATCTCCTTGCTCTTCTGCTGTTCCTGCTGCTGCACCACGTCGATGTCCTGCGCGAGCTTGCGTGCATGGGCGTCGAACACCGCGCGCTCGGTCTGCACCGCGCGCGGGGCGTCGGCGACGAGGTCGTCGGGAAACTCGACCGGGCTGCGGCCCTCGGTCTCCGCCGCGAGCCGGATCACCCGGGCCGCCATCGCGCCGCGGCGCTCGCGGATCTCGCCGAACTGCGAGGCGAAATTGGTGTCCTCGATGCGCGCCAGCGGCTGATCCTTCTCGACGATCGCGCCTTCCTGCACCAGGAGGTCGGCGATGATGCCGCCTTCCAGCGACTGCACCACCTGGGTCTGGCGCGACGGCACGACCTTGCCGTTGCCGCGCTTGACCTCGTCGAGCACGGCGAAATGCGCCCAGATCAGGAAGGTGAAGAACAGGCCGAGCGAGGCGAGCAGCAGCATCCGCGCCGTCTTCGGCGTGCGCAGCTCGACGGCAGCCCTGATGTCGTTGGAGAACGCGAAATCGCTGTGCGCCATGTCACCTCGTCCCCTGGACCGGCTTCACCGCGTGGCTCGCGGCCGGCGCCGCCGCGGGCTGCTGCGGACGCAGCATGGTGAGGATCTGCGCGGTCGGCCCGTCGGCGACGATCTTGCCGGAGTCGAATACCAGGATGCGGTCGACCAGCGACAACAACGACGGTCGGTGGGTCGAGACGATGATGGACATCTCGCCTTTGGCCAGCGACTTCAGGCGCTCGAGGAATTCGCCCTCGCTGCGGACGTCGAAATGTGCGGTCGGCTCGTCGAGGAACAGCACGCGCGGCTTGCGGATCAGGACGCGCGCGAGCCCGATCGCCTGCTTCTGCCCGCCCGACAGGCTGCGGCCGCCTTCGGCGATCATCATCTCGTAGCCCTGCGGATGACCGGCGATGAAGGTCTCGACGCCGGCGAGCCGCGCGGCCTCCAGCACCTCCTCATCGGTCGCCGCCGGACGGCCGAGCGTGATGTTGTCGCGCAGCTTGCCGTAGAACAGGTCGGTATCCTGCAGCACGAAGCCGATGCCGGCGCGCAGATCGGCCGGGTCGTATTGCTGGATGTCGATCCCATCGATCAGGATGCTGCCTTCCGTCGGCGGATAGAACGCGGTGGCGAGGCGACCGACCGTGGTCTTGCCCGAGCCGACGCGACCGATGATGCCGATCTTCTCGCCGGGCTTGATGTCGAAGGAGACGTTGTCGAGCGCCTTGGTCTGGCTTCCCGGATAGGAGAAGCTGACGTTCTTGAACTGGATGCGGCCCTGGTTGATCTCGCGCGCGACGTAGATCTTCTCCGGCGGACGCTCACGGTCCAGCGACATCAGCCGGTCGATCGAGCGCAACGCCGACGTCGTCTGGGTGAAGCGCGTCATCAGGCCGGCGATGCCTGCGATCGGACCGAGCACGCGACCCGACAGCATGTTGGCCGCCACCAGCGCGCCGACCGAGAGCTTGCCGTCGAGGATCAGGAACACGCCGACGACGACCAGCAGCAGGCTGCAGAACTGGCTCGCGACGCTCGCCGCTGTCATCGCCATCGAGGCCCAGAACTGGACGTCCTCGCTGGAGCGCGCCTGCGCCGCCACCGAACGCTCCCACACCGTCTGCACCCGGCTCTCGCCGGCCACCGCGCGGACCGTCTCCATCCCGTTGAGCGATTCCACGAGAATGCCGTGACGCGCGGCGGATTGCGCCTGCATCTGCCGCATCGCGCGTTCGAGCGGCCGCTGGATCAGCAGCCCGACGGCGATCATCACCGGCAGCATCAGCAGCGGAATCCAGGCGATGGGACCGGCGATGATGAACAGCACGATGATGAACACGACCGCGAACAGCATGTCGGTCGCCGACACCACGGTGCCGGAGGTAAAGAACTCGCGCACCGAATCGAAGTCGCGGAGCTGATTGGCGAGGATGCCGACCGATGGCGGCCGCTTGTCCATCTTCAGCGACATCACGTGCTCGAAGATGTTCGCGGCGAGCACCACGTCGATCTTCTTTCCGGTCATGTCGATGATGCGGCTGCGCACCACCTTGAGCAGGAAGTCGAATCCGATGGCCAGCATGAGGCCAACGCCGAGTGCGACCAGCGAGGGGATCGCGCCGTTCGGGATCACGCGGTCGTAGACGCTCATCGTGAACAGGGGCGCGGCCAGCGCCAGGATGTTGACGATGAACGCGGCGATCGCGACATGGCCGTAATTGGCGCCGAAGCGGCTGACCACCGACCAGAACCAGTGCGTCTTCGGCACTTCACCGGCTGCCGCCACGCGCGGATCGGCAATTGTGGCGGGCCGCACCAGATAGGCGAAGCCGACATACCGCGCCGCGACCGCCTCGAAGCGCTCGATCGCCGGCTGTTCGCGGCGCGAAGGATCGATGATGGTGAGACGGCCGGCGGCCTCGTCGATCGTCAGCAGGATGCGCGTGGTGCCGTCGTGAAACATCAGCACGCAGGGCAGCACCAGCGCGGGAATATCGCTCAGCGGCCGTTCGACCAGTTGCGCCTCGAGCCCGGCCCGCTGCGCGGCGCGCTCGTAGAGCGCGATGCTGAGCACGCCGCTGTCGAGCGGCAATCCGGACAGCAGCGCGCTGCGGCTCAGGGCGCGGCCGTGATGAGCAGCGAGGTAAAGCAGACTGTCACTGAGAGGATCAGCTGCTGGTGCGGCTGCGCTCATCTGGGGCATCACGTGCGCCGTCTCTTCGAGCTCGAACCTTGTCGGACGAATGTTCAACGACGCCTCGGAAATCCATCTGGCCCACCGAGCAACGCGGACCGGCACCCATTGCTTCTTGCTAATAATTTGCCTTAGCCTAATTCTTTGGCCCGCACTTGGCTTTTCTGAGATTTTTACAGGTGTTTCGCGACAAACTCAGCGCAAAGTAAATGCGTATGGTGAAAAGCCGGCGCGACATGCACCGGCTCTTGTTAGTCTCACCTATTTCGGCGCGTGCCCGTTGGGGCTCTGAGCGTATCCGCCGTATTTTCCGGACGCGACGAACAGCGTCGTATCCTCGGGATCGCTCGAGGCCCACCGATCGCCAAAGGTAATCGGCGCGGGATGCTTCGGCGTACCGTCATGCAGGCCGAACATCGGCACCGGACCGGCGGAGCTCAGCGGCTGCGGTCCGGGCGCCGGCGCACTCAGCCGAATGGGCGCCAGGCTGTAGCCGATGAAGCCACTCGGCGTGTCCACCGGCTCGGTCTCCGGCGGATGCCCGGTCTTCAGGTAGTTCAGCATCTGGCCCATCGCGGCGAGCAGCTGATAGTCGGCAAACACCACCACACCGCGCGCCGACACCAGCGACACGTTGGCGTTGAAGTACTGGTTCTGGGAGTTCAAGAGATCGATCAGCGTGCGCTGGCCGAGCTCATACTCCTTGTTGTAGGCGACGAACGTGCGGCGGGCCGCTTCGACATCGCGGACAAGAGCTGAGACGCGATCGGCGGTGATGATCCGGGCCGCCCAGGCCTTGTCGATCGACTCCAGCGCATCGCGCTGCAGACGAGCATGCTTCTGCTGCTCCTGGATCATCCGCTGCGCGGCTTCTTCGCGGCGCCAGCTGTTCTGGCCGCCGTTGAAGATATCCCAGGATGCAACGACCTTGCCGCTGACCTCGTCGTAACGATTGTTGTAGGTGATCGATTCCTTGCCGGTCGTCGCGCGGCCTTCGAGCGAAAGCGTCGGCAGGAAGGTGCCGGTGGTGGCATCGAATCCCCGCTTGGCGGCCGTCACATCCGCCGCGGCAGCGCGCAGGGTCGGATTGAACTTGTAGGCGATGTCGAGCGATTCCGCCTTGTCCCGCGGCATGTCGGACAGCCGGCCGGGGAAACGCAGGTTATAAGGCTCGACGCCGACGACCTTGCGGTACTTCGCGCGCGCCACTTCGAGGCTGAGACGGAATTCCTCGAGCACGGCCTGCGCTGCCGCAACCCGTTCCTCGGCCTGCTGCGTGTCGCCCTCGCCGGCCCGGCCGCCCTGGAAACGGGCCAGCACGTTCTTGCGCAGTTCGAGATGAACCTTGAGGTTCTTCTCGGCCAGAGCGACCAGCCTGGAGTAGCGCACCACGTCGACATAGGCTTCGGCGGCATCGAGACCAATCAGTTCGGTTCGCTCCAGCACGCGGTACGCGGCGGCATCGACCCGCGCGGCCTGTCGCCACACTTCATTGATCGAGGAAAAGCCATCGAACAGCAATTGACGGACCACCACGCCGGCCTCGCGGCCGCGCAGGTAGCGGCCATTGTTGCTCGGCGCCGGCGAGACATACTGCTTGAGCATCTCCGGTCCGGCGCTCGCATCGAGCCGGACCTGCGGCAGCAGCGTCCCCTGGGACTGGCGAAGCTCGGCTTCGGTGGCCCGCCGATTGGCGGCGGCCTCTCCGACACCGGGATTGGTCTTCACCGCCTGGTTGATGGCGTCCTGGATGGTGAACGGCTCAGCGCCCAATGCCGGGCTAAAGCTCATTCCCACAACACATATGAAAATGGGTGTATATACGATCTTCAACATAGGGAACCGATAACAAACCCGAGATCGGCTCGCAATGTGACTCGCCACATTTGCGGCGAAAAGCCGCCCGGTTGTGGCAGAATAGCTACGCTCCGCCATATTCCTCAGGGCAAAGATTTCAGAATCTGAAGCGAAATCAAGGTCGTGGGGATGACGTGAGGCTGAGGCGGTGATTTAAAGTCAGCTATTTATTTCATAAAGAAAAATCTCGCGTCAGAGAATGTCGAGTTTTTCGTGTTTATCTTCAATATGGACCGCTTCCGCGGCATTAACTGAGATGTCGCAGCCGGGGCCCTCAACCCGAGACGGCGGAACGGCAACAGGCGATCAGTCGCCCGCCATTGCCACGTCGGCCCCGCAGATGTCGGAAGCCTGGGTTCTGGCGCGTCGTCACGACAGCCGTGAGCGATCGCCGCCCAGGGATCGCGAACAACGAAGGATCCAATGAAGATCACGACCGGCCGGCAGACCCAGATGCGACCCATATATTTCGACGCATAGTCTGCAGGGAAGCAATGGCCAATGGGGTCCATTGTCCTCGAAAAATCTCGTGGAGCTGAGAGGCAGTGAATGGTGGGGGAGGCAGGACTCGAACCTGCGAAGCCATGAGGCGGCTGATTTACAGTCAGCTCCCTTTGCCACTCGGGACACTCCCCCGTATCGATGGCAATTCGGGCCGGCCGCGGAACAGCAGCGTCGGGACCATCAGCGCCATGGAGACGGTAAGACCGCGGGGCCCGAAGGAGCGGGCGCGCGCGGCCGGGGCCCTTATGATCGAACCCGGCCCTCGAAGTCAACCAAGGGACGACGAATTTTCCCGTCTCAGCGGTGCCAAATTGCCAGAATCCGCAGGCCGTGACAGAAGCTCGGGCCATGAGCGAACGCGACCGAAAGCCCCCTTTTCGCCGTCCGGGCGGTAAATTCTCCGGCAAACCGCGCGGATTCGAGCGCCCCCAGCCGTGGCGGGAGCGCGACCAGGACTCGGATGCGCCCGTCATTCTCTATGGCTGGCACACTGTGACCCTGGCGCTCGCCAATCCGAAGCGGCGGATTCGCAAGCTTTACCTGACCGAGAACGCCGCCAGGCGGCTTGCCGACGAGCGGATCGAGACGCGGGTGACGCCCGAGATCGTGCGCCCCAGCCAGATCGACCAGCGGCTCGGTCCGGACGCCGTGCACCAGGGCCTGTTGGCGGAGGCCGAGCCCCTGCCCTCGCCGGACATCGACACGCTCGCGGCCGAGGGACTGATCCTGGTGCTCGACCAGATCACCGACCCGCACAATGTCGGCGCGATCTTGCGCTCGGCAGCGGCGTTCGGCGTAAAGGCGATCGTGACCACCGCCCGCCACAGTCCGGAGGCCACCGGTGTACTGGCCAAGTCCGCATCGGGCGCCCTGGAGCTGGTGCCGATCATCACGGTGCAGAACCTCGCACGCGCGCTGACGCGGCTGAACGAGCGCGGCTTTCAGACGGTGGGGCTGGACAGCGCGGGCGAGGAGGACATCGCGGCGGTCGCCTTGCGCGAGCCGCTCGCACTGGTGCTGGGCGCCGAGGGCAAGGGCCTGCGGCAATTGACGCGCGAGACCTGCAGCGTCGTGGCGCGGCTCGACATGCCCGGCGCGATCAAGAGCCTCAACGTCTCCAATGCCGCCGTGCTCGCGCTCTATATCGGCGCGAGCCGGCTCGGCTTGATGTCAAAATGACGAAACGCCCGCGCGCATGAGGCGCACGGGCGTTGGCGCGAACGAACGTCCGTCTGATCAGTAATAGCGGCGCAGCACGCGCTGCCCGTGATAATAAGGCGAAGCGCCCCAGCGATAGGCGTGGCGGCGGTGATGATAGCTGTAGACCGGAAGCGCCTGCTCCTCATAGGCAGGATACGGCGCGAAGGCGCCAGGACCGCTGTAGGTCGGGCCCTGGTTGACATAGTAATACTGCCGGGTCGGCTCGGGCAGCCGCTCATAGCTCGCGCCGCAGGCGCCGCAGCCATGGCCGTAGGTGTAGGTGTAGCCGGGCTGATAGAAATATTGCGGCCGATACGTCACCGTGGGCTGGTACGTCACGGTCGGCTGATAGGTGACCTGCGGCGCGCACGGCGCGGCGTAGCCGCACGGGCCGCAGGCGGTGGCGCCGCAGGCCGCGGCCGGCGCGCTGCCGGCGACGGCGAGGCCGGCAATGGCGACAAGTCCTGAAACTACTCCACGCATAACTCTCTCCTGTTGATCTGTTCTTGCTTGGTCTGGCTGTCGATGGTGAGTTGCTGGCTAGCGGCGGTAGGCCGGCGGCCGATTGGGATAGCCGCGAGGATCACCATCGGGCGGAGCCAGGATGACGGCAGGCGGATACATCGGCACCGCCGGCTCCGGCGGCTGCATCTGGGATTGGGCGCCCCACGAGCGGGAATAGCTCTCGGCCGGCTTCGGCAGCTTGCGATCGGCCGGCGGCTCGATCTCCATCCGGCCATAGCCGGGCCTTGCTCCGAGGGTTGGATAGTAATGGCCAACATATGGCTCGGGCTCGACCGGCCGGCCGCCATAGATCGTCGGCTGCATGTAGTTGCCCCTGCCAAGACCGTACTGGCCTTCGACGACGGCGTAGGACGCATCGATGCCGTTGATGACGACGGGCACGCCGGGCCGCTGCGGAATGACGATCTCGAAGCCTTCGCTGGCGAGCGCGGCGGAAGACGCTCCAATCAGAATCACAAGAGCCGTTGTAGTACGCATGAATTCACGCCCCGGTTGTCATCCTACCAATACCGCAACGCGCGCCCCGATGGGTTAAACGCGCACATCAATCTGCTGGTAAGACTAACGCGGGAGCCACCATTCCGGGTTAAAGCCCGGGTGGGGTTCGAGTGCGAGGGTTAATGGCTGATCATCAGCCGATGAGCGACAATATTGCCAGCATCAACCCCGCTGCCCTGTCCGCAAGACTAACAGCCTTCGGGTCGGAGCAAGCCGGACCGCAACCGCGGCTCCGGCCTCCGAAGGCACCGGGCCTCATGTCGTTCCAAAACATTCCCGTCGCGGCGGGAACGACGGGGCCGGCTTGCGCTTAGCAGGTGGGGCGCAACGATGGAGTATTCCATGACACGATTTGCTATTCTCGGGGCTGCGGTACTCGCAACGGCGCTCGCCGGCCCGGCCATGGCGCGCGACGTGCACCACCGGCATATGAACCACCAGCAGGAAGGAATGATGCAGCACCGGCACATGGCCCGCCAGGACGGGGCCATGATGCAGCAGCGCACCGATACCGGATGGAACAACAACGGCTGGGATCGCCGCAACAGCGATCGCCGCAACAGCGGCTTCTGGCCGGCTGACGTCGCCGCTGGAGCGGTCGGCACCGCTGCCGGCATCGCAGGCGCAGCCATCGGAACCGCCGGCGCCATCGCGACCGCGCCGTTCCGCACCGCGGATGCCTATGCGTACAGTCCCGGCCCCTCTTACGGCCAACCGAGCTATGATCGCGGCCCGAACGGCTATTATGGCGACTGGAACAGTTACGCGACCCGCAACGGCCTGGTCTGCCGCCCCGGCACCATGTTCAAGGGCAGCGACGGGCTGATGCACATCTGCCAGTAAAGATCGAGCCGGAGCGGCTTCGACGATCGGCTCCGACAGGGGCGGCCCAACGGCCGCCCTTTTTGCTGGGCTGATGGCAGAAGCGGCGCTCACGCGGGGAGTAGCCGGACTGCATCAACTCTGGTAGGAACACCGCGCTTCGCGAGACCTCGTCGCAAACTGACGACGAGATCTCCGCCACCAGCATTCGCCGGCTTAGCTCAGCGGTAGAGCAGCGGTTTTGTAAACCGAAGGTCGGGGGTTCAATCCCCTCAGCCGGCACCAGCTTCCGTGAAGTTGGGATTTGCTGCGGCAATGGCTGTCACCGGCTTTAGGCGTCAATTCGCCCTCGTCCTGACCGCGGGTTTGGCGATGCCGGTCGCCGACGGCGGCCTGGGCGCAGTCCACTCTGGATCCGGCAACGGCCCGCCGCCCTCGCCGGTCGCTCCGATGAGTTGGCCGGGCACCTGATCCGTGACCAGCACCCAGCCTTGCGTCGCGCAGAACAGCCCGAGCAGACAGCCCTTGACCGCCAGCATCTTCGGGCCCTCGCGCCAGATCGAGACGGCATAGGTCTTGCCGTCCTCGGCGTTGTAGACCTCGCCGCTGTGGCGGCCGTCGGCGTTCAGCTTCAGGCCGAGCAGCATCTGGTGGCCCAGCAGCAGACGGCCGCGCCTGGCCGGATCGGGATTCAGCCGGTCGCGGAACGGCTGCCCCTTGGCATCCGCCGTCTCCTTCATCCACACGATGTAGCCGCAGACGCGGTCGGCCATCGCGCCACAGCGCTCGACGCGGACGCGGGCGCGGCCGTCCTCGGTCAACCATGTGCCGAACGGATCGCCGACGGGAGCGACGTGACCGCGGCCCTCCGCCATCGACAGCAGCAGGCCGACGACGATGCGTAAGCCGACGCGCAGAACGAATCTCAATGTCATGTCCAGGGACCTCACTGTCTCCATGGCCTCGAGCCACGCGCTCGTACGGCCGGGTTGACGTCGCCGCTGACTGCCCGAGATCTGGCCGTGCCCTCGATGCCAAAGCGCGCACACGAAGGCGCCCCGATGCGGGGCCATCTGCCCGCGCGACGCGATCGTTCGCACGGCCCGCTCACTGGGGCTGCGCGACCAGGGCCTCGGCGCCCTTGTCGATTCCGGCCTCGGCGGCCGCGAGCGCACCAACGCTGGCCTTGATGTCGTAGGGCGAGGGATATTGCTTGCTGACGAAGGCGCTCAGCAGTCGCCCGCTCGCGGCATCGAAGATCTCGGCCGCGTAGAATACCGAGCCGGTCAGCAGTCCCTCACCGTCGCGTGCACTCTGCACGCCGTTGTAGAGGGCTCCCGCGAGATCGAAGCGCGAGGCGGTGCCGAGCACCGGCGTGTTGGCGACGGCGCCGGTCAGGGTGAGCCGCACGCGCAGCGTATTCGGCCCCCGCTGATGGACGATCTGGAAGCGCGCCGAGAGACTTTCCAGGAAACGCCGCTGCATGTAGGCGGCGAGCGCAGCCTTGTCCCGGTCGGACATGTCGCCGAACTGATGATCCGCGCCGCGATAGATCACGACCGGATCGAGCGTCACCTTGTCGTAGCTGCGCCAGTCGGTGGCAGCCCCGTAGCGGTAAGGCACCCGGCCCGATGGATCGGATGTGTTGGGCGCCAGATAGCGCGCCGACGCCACCCCGGAATAGGCCACCGGCGTCACCGTGTTGCATCCGGCACAGAGGCTCGCGGCGATCGCGCGAAGCCAGACTTCGGAAATCGACTCCTCATCCCCTCCTCCACGATTGCGGCGCCGTTGCCGGCGCGTCGACATGGCCACCCCAATAAACCGACCAGGCGGTTTGTAAATACAAATCGAATGAAAAGAATTGTTCCACACGTCGAGGCGGTCGGCAGGGGACCTCCAGGAGGCATCGGCGCACGGAAGTCGGACGGCAAGCCAGCCCGACTTCGCTCAGATCGAACCGTCCAATGATGGAGATGGCGCCGAGCTCGAGCGTGTCATCGCTCCCCAGTCGTCCCGGCCTGCCGGAATGCAATCCATTGTTGGTCGTCGAGCAGGCGGGCAAACAGACGGTCCAGGTCCGGCTGCTCCAGCGGCGAGACGCGCAGCATCGTCATCAAGGCAAGCCCACGTGCCGCCGCCCATCGCAGGACCGCGAGATCAGCGTCATCGGCCTCGCCGCGGATCTCGGCTACTCTCTCGGCATCCTTGGCACGGGCATCGGCCAGCAATCCCGGCTCTTGGGCGAGCGCCCCGAGCATGGCCTGCGCCACCGAATATTGCTGGGCGATCAGCTCCCGCGAGATCGCGATCTGCGTCGCGAGCTCGGGCTGATCAGCCGCTTTGCCGGCTCCAGCCCTGTACCTGCTGGCGAATTCGTCGAAGTGCAGGAATTGCTGTTCCAGCAGAGCCTTGAGCACCGCTTCCTTGTTGGGAAACTGGTGCATCAGGCCGCCCTTGCTCAGCCCGCTCTCGCGGGCGATGGCGTCGAGCGTCAGCCGCCCCGGACCATCGCGGGCGATGATGGTGAGGGCGGCGGTGAGCGCGGCCTTGCGCGACCGCTCGGAGCGTGAGGGGTTGTCCATCGAAGTCTGCGAAGTGCCCGGACGGTGCACGAAGGTTGCGAGCAGATGATGCCCCGAAGACCGGGGCGGCTCGGCCATAGGGGCGAGCCGCGCTCCTCTGTCAAGAAGAGCTCCGGAAAAACCGCCGCTTAGGAACCATCTGTGCGGGATTGGATTGCCGGTATCGCCTTTTGCGGGTGGGGGACGAAACGAGTTCAGACTGTGGCAACATTGTTGTCACATCTCACCTAGAACTCCTGCTTATCCCCAGAAGTCACTGGTCTTCAACTTGATTTCGTCAGCCGCTTTTGTTGCAATTGAGGCATCGGGGGACAAGCGTCATGACGTGGAAGGAAGAGCGTGATGCGCTGATCGCGCAGACCATGGCCTTCGTGCAGTCTGTGACCGGCAAGCCGGCCGACTTCGCCCAGTTCGAGCTGCCTACCGTTCCGGCCGGCACCCCCATCACACCGCAGCAGGCCGTGGCCGGTCGCCCGACGCACGCCGCTGTCGAGCACGTGATCGGCAACACCGTTGAAGCCGAGGCACGTCGCGGCGGCAACGTGCAAGTCGCAATCCCCAATGCCGTGGGGGAGCCTGCAAGGCCGAGAGCGCCCGACGCCATTGCGTCCGAGGCTTCGTTCGCCGCCCCGAGCCCGGTCCCTGCGGAGCGCTTCACCAGCATCGCCTCGCAGCTCGATCTGCAGCGCGACATGCAGGCGGAGATTCGCGCCCGCGTCGCGCGCTTCCGGGCCCATCAGGAGCGCTTCAATCGGGAGCGTCAGGAATATTTCAGCGCGACACTCGCGCGCCTGAAAGCATCGGCCGGACGGAGCGCCCTCCCTGAGGACTAAAGGCGACCGCGCCGGGGATCTATGGCCGAGGGTACACAAACATATCCGCAATCGCCGCGCCGGCTCACAGCCAGGCGCACAGCAGCGCCACATTGGCGACGAAGGCGAGCAGCAGCCCAAAGGCGAGCGTCAGCTGGATCCGCCCGCAGAAGATGTGGAGATCGGTTCCCATGGGCTTAACCATCTGGCGATTCTAGCCCCGGAGTCCCACGGATTCTTTTTTCAAAAATTTAGGACTCGTTTACGACTCGGCCGCCCGAAAAGGCCCCTTTCCTGCCCCAGGCGCGCCAGTGTCTCGCTGCACGTGCCGTTCATTCTCGGTTCATCCTTCGCTTCTCTGGAGCTGTTTGGAATGCCCTACGCGCTGTTTTGCAACGACGCCAAGTTGAGCAAGGCCTATCCGACCGAGGGGGATGTCTGGCGGCTGGCGCGGCAGAGCGGGCTGGTGGTGGACGTGATGATCAATGCGCGATCGACCGCGCATCTGCAGCTCGACAATGATTACGAGATCCGGCCCTGCGCCGCCGAGCCCGAGGAAGATCCCTGGCAGAACCGTGCCGAAGCCGAGCAGGAGTTCAACATCCCGTTCGCATCCTGAGCGGCTGCGGCGGAAGCGCGCCGCGGGTGATACTTCTCGGGTGATACTTATAGCCTCTGTGCGCTGCTGTCCCCGAGCCTCGGCGGGCCTGGACGGAAGCCGCCGGCAGAAGACATTCACGTCTTCATGCCAGTCCGGTCCCGCGGACGACTTGCCTTCATCAAGGATTTTTCGACAGACAGACCCGCGATCAGCGGGCAGCCGGAGCTGCCCGCTGGAAGGTCGCCATGAAGCCCGTTCTCAGGGCGTCGCCGTCGCCAGCGATGCCGTTTCGGCCGGAAGGGCGACACAGGCACGCTTGCGGCTGACACCGCGGATCGCACCGGTCACCTTCAGCACCTTGCCCGACGGGCAGGACGCGGTTTGCACCAGCGCCACCTCGTAGGGGGCCAGCATCAACGGTTCGGTCTTCAGAACGGTCTGGGCGGAGCACGGCAAAACAGCCGCCGACAACAACAGCACGGACACCAAGATACGCATGTGGGATGATCCATCAAACCGGCGCACCGATAATATCAACTGATGGCGAAAGTTTCACGAAGGTTTGAAAATTTTTTCGCACTGCGTGAGCGATCCCGAAACCATCGCCAGCCAACCACCGGACAGCAACACGCCCGCACCAGACGGCGCGGGCGTGTTGGAATTGAGGCGTGATCCGCTTCCAGCCGAACGCCGCCGGTCACGGGCTCGGCGATCTCGCTTAGTACTTGCTGGCGGCTGGTCCGCCCCAGCCGAAGCGGTAGTTCACGCCGACCTTCACCGTATGCTCGTCGCTGTTGAAGCGGCTGCCCACAACCGGAGCCGGCCCACCCGTGAAGGTCGTATTGCCGAAATTGTAGTACTGGTATTCAGCCTTGGCCGACCAGTTCGGCGCGAACATGTATTCGAGGCCGGCGCCGACGGTGTAGCCGTCCTTGGTATTGCCGGACGTGGTGAAGCCCGTCGGCACGCCGGCGACGCTCACCCCGAGATTGTTGCCGTCCCGCCAGGCATAACCGCCCTTGGCATAGAGCAATGCCGGTCCCCAGGTGTAGCCGAGGCGGCCGGCGACCGAGCCGAGCTGGTTGGCGCCGGTCGAGGTCACGACCGCAGCCCCCGGGAAGCCGAAATTGGTCGTATTGCGATCCATCCAGCTGTACTGGGCTTCGATGCCGAGCACCCAGTTCGGGGCGAACTGGTAGTCGAAGCCGCCCTGCACGCCGCCCAGGAAGCGGCCGTTGTTGCCTTCCAGGCTGTTATTGCCCGCGAAGGCGCCGCCGAGGTGACCACCGAGATAGAAGCCGGTCCAGTTGTAGATCGCCTGAGGCGGCGTGTAGACCGGTGCCTTGGTGTAGGTGCGCGGAGGCATATCGGCGGCGAAAGCCGGGGCAGCCAATGTGGTCAAAGCCACTGCACTGAATAAAAACCGCTTCATGGGACGTCCCCGTTATTCGTTTGCGACATCTATCGAACATCATGGCCGCATTTGGGTTGCCCGGTGGCGGTGACGCAGCTGTGATTGCTGCTGCGGTGTCACCAGAGGGCAACAAAGGCCTTTTGTTCCATAGGCTTCCCGAATATTTCGTGAAGCTGACGCCTCGCCCGATATTTGGTCGCCGCGAGGCGACAAAGCGTTCGGTCCATCCCTGATTTGTGATCGGGCAAGCGGCTTGGCAAGGCGCTGCGACGACGTGGCCATCCTTCGAAAACGCCGGGACCTGAAAACGCCGCGGCCTAGCGCGTGAGGCCGGCCAGCTCCGGGAATGGCGCGTAAGTCGACCCGGCACAGAGCTCGCCGGCATCCTCGACCAGACGGTCGAACCGGCCGTCGACGAACACCGCCGCGCGCTCCTGCGCCGGACGGTAGCTGCCGTCGGACTCGCGCGCCGCATAGCGGAGGCAGCTCACATAGCGCAGCCGGCCACCGACCGTCCGTTGCACCGGCTCCGCCATGACGCCGTCGCGCACCCCGACCGGATTGTTCAGGTAGGTCCTGAGATAGGACAGGATCTCGCTGCGGTGGTTGGCTGGAAACGGCTGGCTGCCGACACCACGATCGCCGGTGTAGGAGATGCCGCGATTGTCCTCGCTCATGAACGCGGCAGGACCTCCGCTGGCGCACCCCGCCAACAGCAGCGCCAGCGCGGTTGCCGGCCACCAGCTCATTCTCCCCATCCCCAGGCGCCCAACTCTTGAAAGCCAATCCCGGGGCCGTTCTAGCTCAAAGCCAGAGGCCGGGAAATCCGTCCCGGCTCACGCCTTCGTCAAGCCGCTGCCGCCGGAGCGCTCTGGCGCGCCCCGGCGGTCAACGACCAGATCGGCTCTGCGTGGCCTTGGCTAGATCAGCCGCGGCGGGTCGCCGGCGTCACGCGCTTGAAGCTCACCTTGTTGTGATGGCTGAGATGCGCCACGTGGCGATGCTTGTGGCGGACAAGCGAGGCATGCGGCTTGGTCTTCGTCTTGCCGACGGTGGGCTTCATCTCGTTCGCCTTGTCGCCGGCCTGCGTCGCGCCCGGCTTGGTGGCGTTGGTCTTGGCCGCATCGGTCTTGCTCACATCGGTCTTCGCGGTGCCAGTGGTCTGGCTGAACTTCGCGGACGTATCGGTTTTTGCAGCACCAGCAGCGAACGCGGGCGCAGTCAGGATCGACGCGGCGAGCAGCGCAACAGACATTGACTTCAGCATGGTCGTCTCCGTGATGTGAAGATCTGGAGGCACCATCCAGTCTGGATGGGCTCGTGATCATGGAGACGACGATAGGGAACCGGCACTGAACCCACCCTGAAGTAAAGCGCTGTTTTCGGTTCATGGACATGAAGGGATAGTCATCGAGGTGACTGGTCTGTCATCATGTCGTCCGTATAATGCACCGATCGCGGCGCAAAATCCGCGCAAATGGCCGGGAATATTTCGCAGCTGCGGGAGTTCTTCCCCGTACGCAGTCACCTGTTGGATCGACAACTCGGGAGATACGAATGAAAAAGTCTGCGCTCAGGATTGCCACGCTGGCTCTGTTCTCGATGGCCGTGGCCTCCGGGCCGCTGCTTCTGTCGAAGGCCTATGCCGCGGGCAGCGATACCCCGTCGTCGCCGCCGGCGTCGGATTCGGGCAAGAAGAAGAAGGACAAGAGCTCGAGCATCGAAGATCCGAAGTTCCTGGCGGCCTATCGCACGGCCTATACCTCGATCTATGATCGCGGCGACTACGCCACCGCGATCCAGCAGCTCAAGGCGCTGAACCGCGAGGACGTCGCCGACGTTGCCAATCTGATCGGCTACTCCTACCGCAAGCTCGGCAACTACCAGGCCTCCAAGCAGTACTACGAGCAGGCCCTGGCGGATGATCCGAACCACGTGCGCACCTGGCAGTACTACGGCCTGTGGCAGCTCGAACAGGGCAACCGCGAGCAGGCCAAGTACCACCTCGACAAGGTCGCGCAGCTCGCCGGCACCAACAGCCCCGAATATCGCTCGCTGGCCGACGCGCTCGAGAAGCAGCCGGGCACCGGCCTCGTCTACTGACGACGCGATCGGACCAGCTCCGATCTCGACAGTGGCGCAACCCGAAAGGGTTGCGCCATTTTCGTTTGTCCGCTGTCGTTGATCCGCTATGGATGAAACCTCGTGCAGACGATTTTCATCAGATTTTTGAATGGGAGATTGCCTCGTGGAGTCCTGGCTTGGCGCAGCACTCGATTACATCAGGGATTGGCTGGCCTTTCAGGTCGCGGTCTCCGAGCAACCCGGCTGCATTATTGCGATCGCCCATCGCGGTGAGATCGTGCTGGAGGCGGCCTTCGGGCACGCCAATCTCGACAGCGGCGAGAAGCTGACGCCGCGGCACCGCTTCCGTATCGCTTCGCACACCAAGGCGTTCACCGCCGCCGCCATCATGCGCCTGCGCGAGCAGAAGCGGTTGAAGCTCGACGACACCGTCGGACAGTACGTCGAGGATCTGCATCCGGATGTCGCCGCGGCCACACTGAACCAGCTGCTGTCGCACACGGCAGGCCTGATCCGTGACGGCAAGGATTCCGGCCAGTTCACGGATGGCCGGTCATATCTCGACAAGGACGAACTGCTGGCCGAGCTGAAGCAGCCGCCGGCGATCGATCCCAACAGCCGGTTCAAATATTCCAACCATGGCTACGGCCTGCTCGGCCTGGTCATCGAGGCGATCACCGGCGAGCCCTACCCGGCCTGGCTGCAGCGCGAGGTCATGACGCCCCTGGCCTTGCGAGAAAGCGCGCCCGACATGACGCTGCTCGGCAAGAGTGTCCCGTTCGCGCGCGGCCATTCACGCGTCGTCCCCGTGGGCCGCCGCGTCGTGATTCCCGGCGACAATCCGACCAACGCGATCATGCCGGCAGCGGGCATCGTCGCGACCGCGGCCGACACCGCCCGCTTCTTCGCCCAGCTTGCCCCGAACGCGAAGAAGAGCCTGCTGTCGGTCGCGAGCCGGCGCGAGATGGTGCGCCGGCAATGGCGCGTGCCCCAGGACGTCGAAGAGGCCTATTACGGCCTGGCGCTCATGAGCGGGACAACGGCCGGCTTCGACTGGTTCGGCCATGGCGGCGGCTTCCAGGGCTACATCTCGCGGACGTCGGTCATTCCCGCCCGCGACATCACGATCACCGTGCTGACCAATGCCGTCGACGGCTGGGCACCCGGCTGGGCCAATGGCGTCAAGTTCATCCTGCAGGCCTTCGCCACCCACGGCGCGCCGTCGCGCAAGACGCGCGACTGGACCGGCCGCTGGTGGACGCTGTGGGGCGCCGTCGATCTCGTCCCGTTTGGTGACAAGGTCATGGTCGCCAATCCGGTATTCATCAACCCGTTCCTCGATGCCGCCCGCATCGAGGTGACCGGACGCGACACCGGGCGCATCGTGCACGCGGCCGGCTATGCCAGCCATGGTGAGGCGGTGCGGCGCGTGCGCACCAAGTCCGGCGTCAGCGAGATCTGGCTCGCCGGCGCACGGGTGCGGCCGGAGCGCGTGGTGAAGGCCGAGATGGAGCGGAAATATCCCAAGGGCCGGCGCAAGAAAGACTCATAGCCCGGGTGTCGCTGCACTCATCGGGCCTCCTCCCTGCCCTCCTTCATCAACGCCTCGGCCTCGCCGCGGAAGGCTTTGCGCGCATCGTCGCGGGAATAGAACATGTGGCCGCCCGGATAGACCACGAGCTTGACCCGCGGCGGCCGCGCGAAGGCCGGCAATTGGTCGAGCAGGATCTTCGAGCCGTAATATGGCGTGGCGAGATCGAACAGGCCGTGGCCGACCAGGAGTTTGAGCTTGGGATCGAGCGCGAGAATCTGCCGGAGTTCGCCGGTGGACTCCGGCGGGTTGGTGCCCTTTCCGAAATCCCATGACCGGTTCACCGCCCCGCTCAACAGCTCATAGGAGCCGTCGGGGTGCCAGTTCAGCTTGCGTGTCGTCAGCTCGACCGCGGCGCTGGTCAACGGCGCGGTGAGCACGTCCCCGGATGGATCGGAGCTGCGCGAGCGGCTCGAATCCGGATAGGGATCGATGCCCAGCACCGAGCCGTCATAGCGCCCGGTGATGCGGCCGTTCTTGCGGTCGAACTCACGGCGAAACTCCGAGACGTCGAAGCGGCCGGCCAGCCTGCGGCTGACCACCTGGTCGATGCCGGTCAGGGTCGCGACCCTGTCGGCGAGCCGATTGGTGGCTTCCGTATCGGCCTCGCCCTTGACGAGATCGAGCAGGAAGTCGCCGCTGGCGTAACGCTCGACATCGGCAAGATCGGCGCGGGTCACCGGCCCCTTCATCTGCTTCGCGACGGCCGCATAGCTCGGCAGGCTCGCGACATATTGCATCAGGCTCGAGCCGGAATAGTCGCGAAAGTCCATCAGCGGCGACAGCAGGATCAGGCCGCTGATGCCGATGCCCTGGTCATGCTGCAGGTTGTTGACGATCTTCGGACCGCGAATGCCGCCATAGCTCTCGGCCGTGATGAATTTGGGCGATGCGAGACGGTCGTGCTTCTCCAGCCAGCGACGCACCACGAGCGACAGCGAACGCACGTCGCCGTCGACCGAGAAGAACCGTTTGCGCACCTCGTCGCCGGTTGCGACGAAACGGCTGTAGCCGGTCCCGACGGGATCAATGAACACCAGATCGGTAAAGTCGAGCCAGGTGTCTGCATTCGGCATCAGCTCCAGCTTCGACGACGGCGTCACGCTGGCCGCGTCGATTCCGATCCGCCACGGACCGGCATTGCCGAGCTGCAGATAGGCGGACGAGGCACCCGGCCCGCCGTTGAAGAAGAAGGTCACCGGGCGGCTGGCGCGGTCGGCGCCATCGAGCTGATACGAAGTGTAGGCGATGTCGGCCTGCGGCTCGCTCTTGTCGTCGAACAGGCGGATCGAACCGGCAGTCGCCGTGAACGACAGCGTGCGGCCGGGCAGTTCGAGCTTCTGTGTCGTGGTAGAGTCCGGCGGCAGCTTGTGCTGCTCGGCGGTCGATGCTGAGCCGGGCGGGCTCGCGGCGCGATTTCCGGCCGAGCCGGTGCGATGCGAGCCCGGCGCTGCGGCGTCGTGCGCCGCCGGTGGCGCATCCTCGGCGTGCAGGGCCGGGCCGGCGAGCAGTGCCGTCAAGGCGAAAGCCATCAGTCTCGGCCACGCGACGGATGATCTCATCCCTGCCATCAGCTCACTCCCCTAGGCGCTTGGCGCAACACGCCACCTCTGCAAGGGCATGAACCGCGGCTTGGAAGCAAGCTCAAGCAACTCTTCCGTGATCCAAGTCACATCCGCACCAGTGCCTGTTCCCCTCAGGTGTGTTATGGGCTCGAACCTCTCCATCGCCTCCGACGTCCCATCACTGGGACACCCAGGTTTGGGGCAAGAGGCCGCCGCCGATTGCGATCACGGAGTTCATCATGAAGTTGCCGACGCTCATCATCGCAGCCCTCTCCGGGCTCGCCGGACCGGCCGTGATCGGATCGCCGGCAGCCTGGGCCGGTCCGCCGGCGGCGCTGGTCGAGGACGTCCAGGGTGATGTGGCCGGCGCCGAGCTGATGGACTATGTCGCGCCCGGCCAGGTGATCAAGCTCGGCCCGGATGGCGCCGTGGTGATGAGCTACCTCAAATCGTGCCGGCGCGAGACGGTCAACGGCGCCGGCAGTGTCACCGTCGGCCCCGGCGAAAGCACGGTCGACGGCGCGACGCTCAAGAGCGACATCGTCAATTGCGACGCCAGCCATGCACAGGCCACCTCGCGCGAGACCAGCGAGGTCGCGGCCACGATCGTGCGCAGCGTTGGACCGGACAGCGCGCCGGTGGCGCAGGCGATCATCTACAGCGCGTCACCCATCTTCGAGGCCAAAGGGCGCGGCACGCTGACCGTCGAACGCCTCGACCAGCCCGGCGAGCGCCAGCAGGTCGAGCTCTCGGGCCGGCAATACAAGGGACGATTCTACGATTTCGCCGGCACCAGTCACCCGCTCACGCCCGGCGGCACCTATGTCGCGAGCTTCAGCAACTTGCGCATCGTGTTCAAGGTCGACGCACAGGCCAAGGCGGGCCCCGGCCCTGCGGTCGGGCGATTGATCCGGTTCAACTGAGACCGAAGGCTCTCGTCGGTGGCGATCGGACGCCGGACGCGCGACGCGCTTGCCGTCATCGCCATCGCGCTGGCGTGCGCGGGCCTGTTCGTGTCGCCCCTCTTCGAGCGCGGCCGCGGCCTGTCGCTGGATGCGCTGACATGGCTGCGCTTCGAGACCTTCGGCAACCGTCACGATGCAGCAGCGAGTCCGGCGGTGGTGATCGCGGTCGACGAGGAGAGCTATCAGGCGCCCCCCTTCAAGGGCGCGCCGCTGTTGACCTGGACCGGCGAGATCGGGCGCGTGCTGACGGCCGTCCTCGACGGCGGCGCCAAGGTGGTCGGTTTCGACATCGTGTTCCAGACTTCGATCGAGCAGTCGGAGATTCCGCTCGGCGACAGCACTCTCGGCGAGAAGACGCGCGGCTTCGATCGCGACTTCCTGCGTGCGCTCGCGGCCGCGGCCGCCGGCGGCAAGGTGGTGCTGGGCGAGATCTTTGCCGAGCCGCCGATCCTGCCCGCGCCCGGCCAGCGCATCGCGGTGCGTCAGCAGCAGAACCTTCGTCCGCTCAACACCTATACCGACAGCGACGATGTCGTCCGCCGCCATCCGCTGACGCTGTCGGTCGACGGCAAGGCCGTTCCGAGCATGGCGCTGGAATTGGCGGGGCGCGCAACCGGCACCGCGCCGGTCATTGCCGCCGATGGCGTCACACTCGGTGCGTACGAGGTGCCCGGCAGCGTGCCGAGCACCATGACCCTGAATTTCGCCGGCGGCGCCCAGGACATTCCGACCTATTCGTTTGCCGACTTGCGCGCCTGCGCGCTCAAGGGCGACAAGGACTATTTTCGCCGCGAGTTCGCCGGCAAGGTCGTCCTGCTCGGCACCGTCGGGATCGAGGATCGGCGGCTCACCTCGAAGCGCTTCGCAACCCGCGCCGAGGGCGCGCGGCGGCCGCGCTGCGTTCTGGACGAGCGCAGGATCTCCGAGACGTTCGCCCGCAGCACCATTGCCGGCGTCTACATCCACGCCACGGCGGTGAACAATCTGGTTCGGCAGGACGCGGTCACCGAGCTCGGACGCCCAGCGATCTTCGCCATCGCCGCAACCATCGCCCTGCTGGCTGCGCTGCTCGCCCGATTGCTGCGCCCCGCCTCTGCAGCGGCAATCCTGGCAGGGCTCGCGCTGCTCTACACCGCGCTCGCCACCATCCTCTTCGACCATGCCTACGGGCTGCCCTTGACGGAGCCGCTCGCAGCCGGTGTGCTCGCGCTGGCTGCGACCACCGGCTATCGTTTCATGGTCACCGACAAGGACCGCAGGCTGCTGCAGAAGAGCTTCGCCTATTACCTCGCACCGCACGAGATCGACCGCATGCTCGCCTCGCGCCGGCTGCCGCAGCTCGGCGGCGAGACCCGCGAGGTCACCGTGTTCTTCTCCGACATCGAGGGCTTCTCGCGCCTCGCCGAGCAGATGACGCCGGAGCAGCTCATGGCGCTCACCAACGAATATCTCTCGGCCATGACCGACGTCATCGAAAGCCACGACGGCTATGTCGACAAATACATCGGCGACTCCGTGGTCGCCGTGTTCGGCGCTCCGCTCGACGATCCCGACCATGCGCGCAGCGCGGCGCGTGCGGCGCTCGACTGCAAGGCGAAGCTCGCCGAGCTCAACCATTCGTCGACGGCGTTCCAGGGCATCAAGGTGGCACAGCGCATCGGCATCAACAGCGGCGCCGCGCTGGTCGGCAATTTCGGCTCGCAACGCCGCTTCAACTACTCCGTCATGAGCGACGCCGTGAACGTGGCCTCGCGGCTGGAGGGCGCCAACAAATTCTACGGCACCACGATCATCGCCTCGGAGAGCACGGTGGCGCTCGCCGGCACCGAGTTTGCCTGGCGCGAGCTCGACACCATCCGGGTCAAGGGCCGCGAGCAGTCACTGAAGATCTACGAGCTGCATGGCCGCGCAGCCGAGCTCACGCCGGAGGAACAGACCCTCCTCACCAGCTATGCCACAGGCCTTGCGCACTGGCGCGCCGGCGAGCTGCCGCAAGCGGTCGACTGCTTCGCGCACAGCGCACTGAGCGATCGGCCAAGCCACTTCTTCGCCGAACGCGTGAAAGCAAGCTTGGCGACCGGGTCCCTGGCCTGGGACCCCGTGCGCAGCCTGCAGGAAAAATGACGCCACGATGACTTCCGTGCGTGCGCGCACGTCCGGGCCATATCAGCCTCATCCCGGCCCCATTGCCCCAGGATACCGGCCGCGATGGACAAGCACGGGCAAGGTCGGCTAGACGACACGGCGCCTGTCACCGGCCAACTGACCAGCGAGCCCTGCGACGCATGACCACGTCCAAGCGATATGAGCGGATCGCCTTCGTCGCGAGTCCGAGTGCCGAAGCCCAGGCCGCCCTGACGCAGCTCTCCGCGCTGTACGGCAACTCCGATCCGGACCTGGCGGACGTCGTGGTCGCGCTCGGCGGCGATGGCCTGATGCTGCAGACGCTGCACGACCACATGCGCTCGGGCAAGCCGATCTACGGCATGCATCGCGGCACGGTCGGCTTCCTGATGAACGAGTTCAGCACGATCGATCTGCACGGACGGCTCGAAGCGGCCCAGGAATCGGTGATCCATCCGCTGCTGATGCGGGCGACCGATGCCGCGGGCGTCGTTCACATCCACCACGCCATCAACGAGGTCTACCTGTTCCGACAGACGGCACAGACGGCGCGGCTGCGCATCCTGATCGATGAGCGCGAGCGCATGCCGGAGCTGATCGCCGACGGCGTGCTCGTCGCCACGCCCGCAGGCTCCACCGCCTATAACCTCTCGGTGCAGGGCCCGATCCTGCCGATCAACGCCGCGCTGCTGGCGCTGACGCCGATCAGCGCGTTCCGGCCGCGTCGCTGGCGCGGCGCCCTGCTGCCGAACACGGCCTATGTGATCATCGAGGTGCTCGAAGGCGACAAGCGGCCGGTCGCGGCGGTGGCCGACCATGACGAGGTCCGCAACGTCCAGCGGGTCGAGGTGCTCTCCGACAAGACGATCTCGATGCGGATGCTGTTCGACGCCGGCCACAGCCTGGAAGAGCGGATCCTGAGCGAGCAGTTCGGCTACTGACATCGGGCGGTTTTCCGCGCCTTTTTGCTCCGTGGCCGCCCTGCGCAACGCTTTGTTAACCCGCGGCTCCGTATGGTTAATGCGGGTATACCGCCATCACCGGTGATCCCTTCGGGCCGGCCAAATGTACCGCATCGACTTCAACAAGCTGCGCTTTCTCGTCTGCGACGACAACCCGCACATGCGCCGCATCCTGCGCACGCTGCTGCATTCGTTCGGCGCCCGCGAGGTCAACGAGGCCGAGGACGGCGCGACCGCACTCGAGATGTATACTCATTTCTCGCCGGATATCGTCATCACCGACTGGGCAATGCCGATCTTCGACGGCCTCGAGCTCGCGCAGATGATCCGGCAGCCGGAAGCCAAGGGCAATCCCTACGCGCCGATCATCATGCTGACGGGACATTCGGAGAAGCGCCGCGTCACCGTCGCGCGCGACGCCGGCGTCACGGAATTCCTCGCCAAGCCGATCTCGGCCAAGGGCCTGTATCAGCGCATCCTCAACGTGGTCGCCAATCCGCGGCCCTTCATCAAGACCAAGACCTATTTCGGCCCGGACCGGCGCCGCAACACCAACACCGCCTATATCGGGCCGGAGCGCCGGATCGGCGGCGAGGCGGAGATCTTCCAGCAGCCGTCACTTCTGGATAAAGCGCGCTCCGCAGTTTAGGGGCGCGGCAGTGAGCCCGCGTTAACGCAATCGGGGGATCGGCGCCCAGCGCGCCAAGGTCCTCGGCTATGAATCGGGGAAGTGAGTCGATTTGCGTTGGTCGGCATCATCAGGGGATATCGAGATGGCGAAAGACAAGGCCCCGGCGGTCCAGGTCAAGACCTACGCCTCGCATCACGTCATCACCCAGCCCAATCCGCTGAAGAAGGTGCTGCGCCGCGCCGAGGAGAAGGATCTCGACGATCCGATCGCACGCGCGGAAGCCGCGCTGGCCGAGCTGTCCGGCGAGTTCAAATCGTGGATGGACACCGAGGCCGATCGTCTGACCAAGGCCTATGCAGCAGTGCTCAGGACCGGCTTCGACGACGACGCCTGCGAGGAGATGTTTCGCGCCGCCCACGACATCAAGGGCGACGCAGCGACCTTCGGCTATCCCGCCGCTGCCGAGGTTGCCGATAGCCTGTGCCGGATCATCGAGCACGCGCCCGACCTCGAAAAGGTCCCCGCCGAGCTGTTCGAGCATCACGTCAACGCCATCCAGGCGATCGTGCATGATCATACGAAGTATGACAGCGCGACGGTCGCAGGCGAATTGAGCCGCCGGCTGCGCCGCGTGGCGGACGACTATCTGATCCAGGTCAACCGCAACCGGCCTGAGCATCTCGAAGCGATCCTGGCGCCGAGCCTCGTGCCGAGCGATCAGCCATAGGCCGGCTGGCCGCTCACTATCCATTCATTCCATCGCAGGATCGTTGGCCACCATCCATCCTGGCGTCATTTCGGGGCATCGCGCAGCGATGAGCCCGGAATCCATCGCCATAGAATGGAATGTGAGGCGCGCGAGCGGTGACAGCTTGCCTCGGCACGTTGCCCTGTGGTTATGGATTCCGGGCTCGCGCTTCGCGCGCCCCGGAATGACGGGCGGAGAGATGTCGGCCTTGATCTGCTGAGGAATCCGCGGACGAACAGGCGAGCTGCGCTAGGCCGCGATCAGTCCGAACTCCAGCCCGGCGACGAAATCCTCCGCCATCACCTCGTCGCAGAACTCGCGGGCCTCGTCGCGTGCGGATTCGGTGGCGAAGCGCCGCAGCAGGATCAAGAGCGGCGCGGCCGCGTCGCGGTCGGTGGCGCAATGGGTGAGCACGCGCTCCACCATCTTGCGACGCAGGATCGCTGCTCCGCTCAGGGTGTCGGCAAAGCCGTTCTCGCGGCAGACCTCGAGCGCGATGCTGAACGCGTCGAAGGTGGTGTCGGGAATGCCGGCCTTGCGCAGCAGCCCCTGCAGGCTGGCGCGACCGCGATCGTTGAGCAGCGCTGACACCCGCGCCCGCGGCATGTCGGCGAGCTCCGATAGCGCGATCTCGAACAATTCGACGTTGCCGGAGAGAAGCGCGCGCAGGATCAGGCCCGCGGTGAGTTGCGAGGTTGCGCGCAGATGCTGGACCAGCCCGCGCAGCTCCTCGCCGCGCGAGCGCGCCGCGATGGTGATGGTCGAGCGGTCGCGCGCCTCATTGGTGATGCGCCCTGCCCTGTCGGCGCTGAGCCAGTTCCTGGCGACGACGAACTGCGCCAGCGTCTCGGACAGCTTGTCGACCAGCGCCGCGCGCGTCGCGGCCGGCAGGTCGTCCAGCACCAGCATCGCTTCGCGGATGGCGGCGAGGTGGCCGTGGCGCTCGACGATGCGGTCCCAGGAGAACGGCGCGAGCTCGGCATAGGCATTCTCGATCAGCTCGAGCGCGGCGGCGGCGCTGCCGACCTCGGCGATCGCGGCGCACACCGGCGCGGGCAGGCCGACGCGGCGCGCGATCGCGCATTGCGTGTCGGAGTTGCCGGTCGCGACGATGTCGACGAGGTCGGCATCGATCAAGAGCGGCGAATGTTCGAGGATGATGGCGGCCACGGAAGCCTGGTCCGTGGCGAGCGCCTGGACGATGGCGGCCGGCGCCTCCTCCGAGCGGGCGAACACCTCCGCCATCGCCTGCCGCACCAGCGGCGACGGATCGTCCAGCAGCATGAGGAGCGCGCCCTCCGCGGCGCCGCGATCCTCATCGCAAAGATCCGACAACAGCCACGCCCGCGCGAGCGCCCTGGTGGCCTCTGCCCGCTCACCGGCGGGTGCGGTTCTGACCCAACTGAGAAACTGCCGAACGATCATGGTCTTTCCGGCTTACGCAACTTGCAGACAAAGGCCACGAGGGCCTCAACAGCACCGAAAATAAACCACGACGCTTAACAAAGCGTTCACCATAAGTGGCTGGTTTTGTTGATGTTTTGTTAAGGCGGCAGGTTGTTTACATACTATGTTACCACTCAACGCCGCATTTGGCCGTAATCCGACGGGGGAAATGCGACCGCCGCCAGCGGCGCGAGCCGCGGCGGGACTTCAAAATAGTTCTTTTTGATCAATGGTTCAGCGACGAGCGCGACCGCCTTCGCCGGTGCATCAGCCCGAGAAGGTGCCGTGCGGATCGCTGAACAGGTCGAGCCTGCGCTGACCATTGCCGCTGGCATCGATACTGCCGCTCTCCGACGGGGTCGCGCTGGCAACCGATGAATGGCCCCATAGCTCGCGCACGGTCGGCGAGACCGCCTGGCTCGACTGGCCGTCAACCTGGAATAGCGAACGAAACATCGGATCTGCCGGCCGGTTGACCGCCGACGCATCGGCCGTCGTCGAGGAGCCGGACCGGGATGAGCCGCGCGCATCCGGAAACATCGACAGGAAGGTTGCGGTGTCGGTGGTCGGCAGCGCGCCGCCGCCGGCCGCATTGGCCGCGACATTCGTCCCACCATAGAGTGCAAGCGCGCCCCGGGTGGCCGACGAATTGGCGGCGCCTGCATAGCGCGTGTTCAGGACCGCATAGACCTGGGACACGCTGCGGGCTTGTCCGTCGCGATCGTAGAAGATCGGCCGGTTGGCCGCGGCGGCGCTGGGAAACATCCGCGCGGCCGACGCATTCGGCGTCTCCTGGGTGCTGGTGATCAGCTTCGCGGCGCCGCCGACACCCATGAAGTGCGCCATGTAGAGCTCGGCATCGGTCGGCCGGCGGCCGATCTTGCCGGCGAGCTGGAAGCTGTTCGATTGCGTGAGCGCAGCCGCCATCGCGGACGACGCCTGCGGGTCGTCGCGCAGCTTCATGATCGCCTGCCGCATGGCGGGATCGCTGACGGTGTAGTCGCCCGACGGTGTCCGGGTGATTGCGTCGGCATATTGGCCATAGCCGAGATCGGCGCCGGCTTCCTTCACCGTGCCGAGCCAGGTCTGGTCGATGAACTGGTAGAGCCCGCGCGCTGATGACGTCGAGGCGCCGGCGGTCGGATTGAAGTCGGACTCCATCTTGGCGGTCGACAGCAGATATTCGAAGCTGGTGCCGACGCTGTCAGCGGCCTGCTTGATCGCGCCTGCGACCTTCGCCCGGACGCCATCGAGGAAACCGGTTGACGAGGAGTTGGATGCGTCGACCGACATGGGAAGACCCGCTGTTTGCAGATTCGCTGGCAGACGAACGCGCCGGAAACGTCCGGCAAAATGCGGCGGGTATGGTTAATGGCGAGTTAATTCGCCGGGCCCGGCCGGGCCAATGAACGACCGGACAGGCCCGGAGGCAGGTCGCTGGCCTACTTGCGATAGACCTCGGCCGGATCGAACAGCCGGTCAGCATCGACGAAGACGAGCCGCGCACCGCTGCCGTCATCCGATCGCTCGACCTTGCGATAGAAGCAGGAATGGCGGCCGGTGTGGCACGCCGCGCCGGCCTGCTCGACGCGCAGCCAGACCGCGTCCTGGTCGCAATCGGTGCGCATCTCGACCACGCGCTGGGTCTGGCCCGAGCTCTCCCCCTTGCGCCACAACGCATTGCGCGAGCGGCTGAAATACCAGGCTTCGCCGGTCGCCACCGTCTTGCGCAGGGCCTCCTCGTTCATGTGGGCGACCATCAGCACGTCGCCGCTCACGGCATCGGTCGTCACACAGGTGACGAGGCCGGCCGCGTCGAACTTGGGCAGGAAGGCCAAGCCCTCCTCGCGCTCAACTGAGGATGAAGACACGAAACTCTCTGCTCAACGGGTTGGCAGGCTTACCGTTGCGGCGACCGCACCATGGACAGGAAGCGCGACTGCTCGGCCGGATTGTCCCTGAACATGCCGGTGAAGCGGCTGGTGAAGGTGATGGCGCCGTGCTTGGCGACGCCCCGCACCGACATGCAGGTGTGCTCGGCCTCGATCATGACGGCGACTCCGCGCGGCTTCAGCACCTCGTCGATCGCAGCCGCGATCTGGGCGGTGAGATGCTCCTGGGTCTGCAGGCGGCGGGCGAAGATGTCGGTCAGGCGCGCCAGCTTGGACAGGCCGACCACCCGCTCGACCGGCGTATAGGCGATATGCGCGCGGCCGTAGAAGGGCATCATGTGATGCTCGCATTGCGACGTGAACTCGATGTCGCGAATCAGCACGAAGTCGTCATAGCCGGCGGTCTCGCCGAAGGTGCGGTCGAGCACCTCGGCCGGGCACTGGTGATAGCCCTGGTACAATTCATCATAGGCCTCGACGACCCGGCGCGGCGTGTCGACCAGCCCCTCGCGGGTCGGATCCTCGCCGATGTAATTCAGGAGCGTGTAAACCGCGGCCTCGGCTTCCGCGCGCGACGGCCGTGGCCGATCCGGCCGCACGGCGGCGGCGAGAAAATCGGCAGGATCGAGCTCTGCAGCGCGGGGGTCAGTCAGCTTGGCGTCTAACGGCTTGCCCTCGGGCTTGTTCGCGCGCAACGTCTTGATCAAAGTGTCCATCTCAACTCCGTTCGACCGGTCGGCGGTCCGACCGGAGTGTCACCGGCACAGCATCACCTTGAGGGCGTCACCTGCAGAGGTGCCACACGCAGGCTGGCGCCTCTCGCGCCGGACGCCTGTGGATGTGGCTGGAATTCCTGCCAATCGTTCCCATATACTCGCAATATAGGGCGATGAAACCCGGCCGCCAAGGCCGCCACGCCGGTAATTCCGGGACGTCAGGCACATGCTGAACGACATCTACAACAAGCGCATCATCGAGCTGGCCGGCAACATTCCGCGGCTCGGACGGCTGGACCACCCGGACGCCACCGCCACCGCCCATTCCAAGCTGTGCGGCTCGACCGTCAAGGTCGACCTCAAGATGGACGGGCCCGTGGTGACCGACTTCGCCCACGACGTGAAGGCCTGCGCCCTCGGCCAGGCCTCCTCCTCGATCATGGCCCGCCACGTCATCGGTTCCAGCGCCGCGGAGCTGCGCGAGCTGCGGGAGACGGTGAGAAGGATGCTGAAGGAGAACGGTGCGCCGCCGGAAGGCAAATGGGCCGACATCGCCCTGCTCGAGCCGGTGCGCGACTACAAGGCCCGCCACGCCTCCACGATGCTGACGTTCGATGCCGTGGTGGACGCGATCGGCCAGATCGAGGCCAAAGCCAACGGCGAGCAGCCGGCCGCGGCCCAGGGCTGAGGCGGCATCATTCCCCCGCACGTCGAAATCACATAGCCAGCTCGCACGAGGGTGACGGCACCGGTCGCCCCTTTCGGACGCTGGCGCCGGTTCGCCAGCGACGTCGCTGCCTATTGCGGCGGCGTCGCCGCCACCGTCGCCGCCGGAAGCGCTTCGGCGGTGCGGGAGAGTTGCTTGTCGAGCGCGGCCGGGAAGCGGTCCTGCTGCTTGTCCCTGGCCTGCGGCTTCGGCGCGAGCTCGGCGACGGGCACCGCCCCCTTTGGCGGCAGCACCTCGGCGACCAGATCCGTGGTCACGATATTGGTGAGGCGCAGCTCGGCGCGCGACAGCTCATGCAGGTCCTCCCAGGGCGGCACGTTCAGCGCCAGCGACAGCAGATCGCCCGCTCCGCCCATGTCGAAGGTGTATTTGGCGAGACGCCCGATGTCGCGCTCGACGATCATCAGGTCCTGCGCCGTATAGCTCGCCGCCTTGGCGTCGTCCGCTCGGTCTCCCATCCAGATCTGGTGAACGCGGACATGGGCGGTGTCCGGAACATAACGCGTGGTTCCAGCCAGCAGCAGGAACACGCACATCGACTCGCAATAGGCCTCGGGCACCACGCGCGGCCGGTCACCCGCGCGGCTCGGACGCTGGGTCATGCCGACCGTGGTGCGCATCTTCAGCCCACGGAACCGGCGACCCAGGGTTATGGCGTCGTTGACCGAACCACCGCTGGAGTCGAGCACCAGGGTGGCGCCCGTCAGGTCCCGATCCCTCGCGAAATCCTCGAAATCCTTCGGCGTGTCGCCGGTAACGATCCCGACCGCGCTGACCCAGCCGCAATTCGGCTCGCAGGCGACCCAACCGAACCGCATCGGGAGTTTGCGCTCTTCGAGCGCGCCGCCGGCGCGCGCCGTGTTGGACATAACGGTGATCGCCCCACCGACCACCAAACCAAGCGCTGCCACACCGAGTAGCATCCAGCGCAATTCATGCGACCGCAGCAATCTCACGCGCAATCCGTCCCCCTCGTATAGCTCGGTACGCAGTTCCTCGGTTTTCTTGCGGAAAGACCTGACAAGCTGGCCTCAAATCCGTTATTAGTCTGTCACATCCTTGTCGGGAAACGTATCCGGGCAATCACCGACCGTCCAGCTGCGGCGTGCTGCGGCGCCGCTGAAAACTGGCCATTGTTGCATCACATCACCACAAATGAACGAGAGCAGGGTTCCCTGCCGAGGAACCGGTCAGAAGCTCGCACATCCATCTGGCATTTCGCTCATGAAGCACTCATGCTCCGACATCGGCTGCCATTCTGCGCACATCGGGTCGCTGCTGGGGCGACTCCCGCGCCGCGCGGCTCACGCGCTGATCTGGCTTTATCGCCACACATTGTCGCCGCTGGTCGGCTACAATTGCCGGCACCTGCCGACGTGCTCGGTCTATGCTGATGAAGCCATCGAGCGCTTCGGGCTCTGGGCAGGCGGCTGGATGACGCTCGCCCGGCTGCTGCGCTGCCAGCCCTTTGGCACCTCCGGCATCGACAACGTCCCAACGACGGCTCCTGCGCGCGCCCGCTGGTACCTGCCTTGGCGCTATGCGCGATGGCGCGGCGTCAACGGGCCGAACTGAGGTGCAGCGCAACAAGCACCGAATCGATCGATCGACCTCGCAGATGGCGCTGGCGAAATCCCACGCCAGGACTATGCTTCTGCAATGCGACGGCGCTGTCAGCAGGAACCGCGCCGCTTGGACTGGCATTGATGTGACGCTTCCTTCGGGAGGAAACAACGATGCGCTGGACAATCAGCCCCAGAAGCCACCGAGCGCGCAAGAGTGTCGGTCCCGATCATGCCGGCCATCATGACGCACGCCAGGTGGACCTGCTCTGCATCATCGCTTTGTTGATCGTCATTGTCGGTGCCTGGCGCTATCTCACGGACAGCACCGCCCTGCCCCCGCCGACGACGTCCTACATCGTGCCCAGCCAGAGCGTGCACTGGTGAGATTCGCCCCTACCATCTCGGCCAGAAGATGAAATCGTCGCGCCGCGGCGGCGGATAGAGAGGAACCGGCTCCGACGCCCGCGGCACGCGCCGGGCGCGCGGCGGCGGCTGGTAATCCGTCTCTGGAAGGACGCTCGCTTCGGCCGAGACTGTCGCGTCGGCCGGAGGCGATCTCACCGCGAGCAGGACATTCGATTCACGCGTGCGCCAGCGATAGCCGATCCCGAACTCCAGCGGCTGCGCGCGCTCGAACAGCTTCGCATAGCTCCTCTGATACATGTCCGGAAACTTGTCGATCGGCCCGGCGTAGCGTCCGAACGGCAGGAAACGCCAAGCCCGCGCTTCGTAGCTTGCGAGCGGGATGCCGGAATCGTCCTGGATGATGGTGGCGCTGTTCTTCAGCAGCCAGCTACGGACCCGCCCGAAGCCGTTCTCATGCAACAGATAGGACGCGCTCTTCAGGAGACTGTCGCCCGGCCCCAGCGGCTCGCAGAACTTGAGCAACCCGCTCGCCTTCACGCCGGAATCGGAGAGATCGCTGGAGAAGTAGTAGAGCGTCTTGGCGACCCCGTCGGCGCCGGCAAACAGGATGCGCGCGCCCTTGGTCGCATTGCGCGTCGGCGCCTCGTCGTTGCCGTGCAATCCGCCGTTCTCGTCCAACCAGATCAGACTGGCCTCGCGGATCGTCTTGCCGGTGCGCGCCAGGAAGACGTAGAGGATCGGCAAGGTCCCTTCGAGCTCGCCTTCGCGCAAGTCGACCTTCATGTCCTTGGTGATGAAGAAGGAGAAGCTCAGGACCGATTGCAACGAGCGTTCGACATAGGACAGCGCCGGGCCGATGCTGCCTCGGGGCAATCTGGTCAGGTCCGGGATCGGGCCCGTCGGCTCGAGTGCCGCCAGGACATAGGTCGTTGCCTTCGGATGAAAGGCATCGGCATAGAGAAAATCCGGCCCCGAGAAGAAATAGAACATCGACGGCCGCGGCGCGGCCAGATTGGCATCCGCCCAGGCCCTGATCTTCGACAATTGTCGCTGCTCGAGCTGATTGAAGGCGTTGTCGAAGAACGCCGCGTGGCGCCGCCACGCCGGATCCTGCACGAAGGGCAGGAGCGGCGAGCCCGCTGCTGGCGGCATGCCCGCCAGCACCCGCGCCGTATCGTCCGGCGTGGTGGTCAGAGCCCGAGCCTCGAAGCTCATGGCAAGGATCAGACATGCGACGGCGAACCAGACTCTCGAGACCAACAGCATTTCAATCCGAACCCGATGCGAGCGTTGCGGCGATACGGCGCGATCGCGCGTGAGCGAACCAATAGATCACCAATCCCGACGCCATTGCGCCTGCGCCGAGCCCTGCCTGCAAGGGCCGCGTTGTGATGAGATAGTACATCATGAAGAAGGTCACGCTGAGGAAAATCAACGGCGTGACCGGATAGCCCCAGGCGCGGTAGGGTCGCGTGAGTTCGGGCTGCGCGATGCGCAGCTTGATCAGTCCGAGCACAGCGAGAAGCGAGCAGGACAACAGCGAGAACTGGACGACGTCCAGCACCGCCTCGAAGCTTTCCGTGAACAGCATCAGGGTGGCGACCGTGAGCTGGAACAGCACGGCATAGGCCGGCGCCCCATTACGCGAGCGCCGCGCAAACACCGACAGCGCCGGAATGTCCTCGCCCATCGTCATCAGCACGCGCGGGCCGATCCACATCATCGCGGCAATGGAAGGAACCAGTCCGACGCAGATCATCGCGGCCACGAAGCGCCCGCCGGTCTCGCCGAAGATATGACTGCCCGCGATGCTCGCGACCTGGAGCTGGCCTGCGAGCGCGTCCATCGGTGCAGCCCGCAGGAAAACAGCGTTGAGCGCGATGTAGAGTACCAGAACGATCACCGTGCCCAGCAGCAGCGCGCGCGGCAAGGTCCGCTCCGGCGCATGCAGTTCGCCGATGATGTAGGTCGCCGCGTTCCAGCCGGAAAACGCGTACATCACGAACACCAGTCCGGTTGCGAACGCCGCACTCGTCACGTGGCCGATATCGGCCGCGGTCGGCAGGAAAGTGACCGACTGCGGGGCGGCAATGGTGTAGCCTGCGATGAGAAAGGCGGTGATGAGCGCGAGCTTCAGCATGGTCGACAACAGCTGGAAGCGGCTCGACTGCCTGATGCCGCCGAGCTGCACCGCTGTCACGAGCCAGACTGCACCCGTGGCGAGCAGCATCGGCGGAGCACTGGTGATGACGGCCCGACCATATTCGCCGAACGCCATGGCCGCGAGCGCCACCGGCGCCGCGAAGCCCACCGTCGCCGAGACCCACCCGGCCATGAAGCCGATCGCCGGATGGAACGCCCGTGTGAGGAAATTGTATTCGCCGCTCGAGCGCGGAAACATCGTGCCGAGTTCGGCATAGGACAGCGCCCCGCAGATCGACACCAGTCCCCCGACCGCCCACAGCGCCAGAATGGAGAAGCCGGACGGGATGTCCCGGACCTGGAAGCCGAGGCTGGTGAAGACGCCGACTCCGATCATGTCGGCGATGACGATCGCGGTCGCGACCGGCAAGGACACGGATGGAACCCGGTCGCCGTCTGTCCGGCCCCGGCCGGGATCGTCCGCCTCGGATGCAGCCATCTCGTCGAGGGACGCCCGGCGCCCCTTCCTCTGCCTCAGCCCAGGTTCCCGCCGAAGCATTCAAACATCGTTAACGGGCGTTAAATATGACCTTCTTCAAGGGTATTTTTGAACCGATTTCGGCCGGGCTGGGCTGCGGCATTGCATCGGGCCGCCGGCCGTCCCACAATCGCGACACGTTCGCGTGGTGTGTCCCGGTACGCCCGGGGTCGACCGGACACGATCCTTAACGCGACCTCAATTTCGGCGGCGCAGGTTGAACGAAATCCGCTGGTTGAAGAGCCGTGTTGCGGCTCGAACGCGTCTTTGGGGACGGATGATCGGGGAAGACGAGAAAGTGGTGACGTCTGTGCGCAGGGGCTCGTGCCTCTGGTGGCGCGCGGCATCGGCGCTGGCAATCTGCCTTTCCTTCACGCATTGCGGCAAGGCGCCCAATCCCGAGGCGTTGGCCGCCAACGCATCGACGGCCCAGGGGCTGACCTTCGACGATCGTTTTCCGGCACCTGAATTCAGCGACCGCTTCCCGTCCGCGCAGGAGAGCTTCCGGCTTCACACGCCCTCCGACTTCGCTCCGAAGCCGGCGCCCTCACAGATCGCATCGCTGGAGCCGCAACGGTCAGAACGGCGGCAGCGTGAGGATCTGACGACCCTCGTCAGCATGCAGTCGTCGGCCTTTCCCTATTTCGGTAACAATCCGGCATCCGACGCGCCATTCCTGAACGTCAGCAACGGTGAGCGCCGCGGCCACCGCAGCTTGTCCGGCCGCGTCTACTGGCAGGACCAGACCTACAACGACAGCCGTGTGCTGGTGCACGTCCCCGAACAATTCGATGTGCGCAAGCCGGGCGTGATCGTCGTGTTCTTCCACGGCAACGGCGCCACGCTGGAGCGCGACGTGCGCGACCGCCAGTTGGTGCCGCAGCAGATCACCGCGGCCGGCGTCAACGCGGTGCTGCTCGCGCCGCAGATGGCCGTCGACGCCGCCGATTCGAGCGCCGGCAAGTTCTGGCAGCCCGGCGGCTTCAAGCGCTTCATGGACGAGGCTGCGGCCAGCCTCGCCCGCCTGACCGGCAATCCGGCCGCCGCGAAGACGTTCGCCGGCATGCCCATCGTGATCGTCGGCTACAGCGGTGGCTTCCTTCCCACGGCCTGGAGCCTCGAGGTCGGCGGCATCGGCGACCGCGTGCGCGGCGTCGTGTTGCTCGATGCGGTCTACGGCCAGCTCGACAAGTTCGCCAACTGGGTCGAGCGCAACCGCTCCGGCTTTTTCATCAGCTCCTACACGCGCTACACTGCGCGGCATGATCAGGAACTGATGGCGATGCTGCGCAATCGCGGCATCGAAGTCTCCGAGGACATGGACCGGCCGCTGCGCCCGGGCAGCGTCGTCTTCGTCGAGACCGACGAGGGCATCACCCATCGCGACTACGTCACGCAGGCATGGACCCGCAACCCGATCAAGGATGTGCTGGTCAAGATGGCGGCCGCCCAGCCGCCGATCCGGATCGCGGCCGGAGCCCAGGACATGTCGAACCGCGTGTCGAGCCGCTGAGACAGAGGCTGCCGCAATGCCTCAGGACTTCGGAAGCTTCTCGACGAAGCCGTTGAAGCAGGCGAGCCGCTCATCCTCTTCCTTGGTGAACTTGCAGTCGCCGACCACCTTGGCCTTCATCGCCTTCGGCTTGGCTGCCGGCGGAATGACGGCGTCGTAGCAGTTCAGGCGCTCCTTGGTTCCGTCGTCGATCTCCAGGCAGGCCTGGAGCTTGGCGGCCGCCGATTGCGGCTTGGCCGGCGCGGCGGCGGCGGTCTTCGTCCCCTTCGGCTTGACCTGCACCAGCGGACGGTCACCGACCATCGGCGCGCTCTGGGCCAGCGCAGGGGTGCACAGCAGCACTGCGGCCAGGCTCAACATCATCTTCTTCATGCCATATCTCTCTCATCCGACCCGTGGGCACGCGAGGACGTCCGTCGATGCTACTCGCCGGCCGTGGCAGAATCCACGCCCCAGCAGCCCCCCACGACATCGGCCTTTAATCCGGTCGGGCCGGCTTTGCCAAGCGCCAACCCGCTGCTCAGGCCGGAACCGGGGTCCGCGCGCGCTGGCGGCTGGCCAGAATTGCCAGCAACGCCAGGGTCAGGAACATCAGTGCGACGTAGCCGGTGGCTCCGAGCAGGTCGCGTGCAAACAGACTGCCGCCGATCGCGGAGCCGATGGCCTGGCCGATATAGAGCACGGAGGTGTTGAGCGACACCGACGCCGAGGCAAGCGGCGGCGCGGCTGCCACCAGCCGAACCTGCTGCATCGAATTGGTGGACGCAAACCCCAACCCCCAGATGGCGACCGCCACCGCCATGAGGCCGTAGGTGCCCGCCGCCAGCGTCCAGGCCGACACACCGGCGAACATCAGGCAGGTGAACAAGAGCGATGTCCGGTAGGCCCCCCAGCCATCGACGATCCGGGTTGCGATGACGACGCCGAGAAAGCCGCAGGCGCCGTAGATCGCGAACACCAGCCCGATCTGGTTGGAGTCCGCGCCAGTCAGGCGCTTCAACAGCGGTCCCATGAAGGTGAAGATCACGAACTGCCCCGACATCTGCAGGGTCGTGACCAGGAGCAGCAGAACCACCAGGCGGTTACGGCCGAGCTCGGTCCAGGTCTTCAACGCAACCGGCGCGCCCTTCAGGCCGGATGGCAGGCGCCATGTCAGCAGAACAAAGCTGACCGCGCCGGCCGCACCGACGGCGAGATAGGCAGCCCGCCAACCGGAATGACTGCCGATGAAGGTGATCATGGGCAGCCCCACGGCGGCCGCCAGCGACCAGCCCAGGAAGACATAGGCGATGGTGCTGCCGCGTCTCTCGATCGGGCTGATCAGCGCCGCCGTCCCGGCGGCCTGCGGTGTATAGAGCGCGCCGACCGCGAGCATCACGAGCCGCAGCACCAGCAGGCTCGCATAATCGGGCGCAAACGCCGAGGCGAGATTGCCGAGCGTGAGGACCATGAGCGTCGCTGCGAGCAGACGGCGGCGATCGAAGCGGCTCGTCAGCCAGGCGGTCAAGGGCGAGCAGATGCAGAGCACCACCGCGCCGAAGGTGATCAGGAGTCCCGCCGTCTGAACGCCGACAGCGAGATCCGCGGCGAGCTCGGACAGCAGGCCGGCGGGCGCGAGCACCGAGCAGCCGGTGACGAGATTGCCGAGCATGAGCGCGGTCGGCGCAAAGCGCCCGGAAGCGAAAGTGGATGTCATCGCGCCTCAATAGCAGAGAATTTCATGCATTTGCATGAAAATGTCTCATGCCGCCCATGACTTTCTCTCGTCCTCCCTCCTTCGTCCTGGCCGCCATTCTCGTCAGGGCGCGGGGGCGGACTGCGCCGCCGAGGCCTGCGGCGAGGGAATCTGCGTCCACGGAACCGGCGTACTCGTCGGACGGGCGATGGCTCTGGACGGCGGGCAGCTCTCGGTCAGCATCTTCAGAGCAGATTGCAGGCCTTCGCTGCTCACCGGAAATGTCGAGACATTGCGACGCGCGACATTCAACAGGGAATCGCTCAGCTCGGCCGACGGCATCAAGGACAGCGTTTTCACCTGGCTTGCATTCAGGAACACGCCCCAGGTCTCGCGATCGCCCGACCGCCGCGGCGGCGAGAGGAAATTGAGCCGCATATCTCCGCTCGCCATCGCCAGCGGACCCGGCGGCGAGCCGGCCGGCGCGATGCGCTCGACGTCGAGCTCGAAACGGTCCTGATCGAAGCAGACCATCTGCAAGCGCGTGGTCTGGAACGTGCTCTCACCGTCCTTGCGTGCGAGAATGGTCTTGTAGGCAATCCCACGGCTGGCGGTCTCGAACATCCAGGGGCTTTCGACCCGCTGCCGCCTGTCGAGCGCAAACCGCGCGATCTCCTCCCGCGTCAGGATGCGCATGCTCTCGAACGGGACGGACCGCGCCACCGTGAGCAGAGCGGGATCCGCGCCGAGCTTGGTGATGTAGTCGAGCACCATCTTGTCGGCCCGCGCCATCGCCTGCTGCATCGCCTGCGCCCGCATCTCGCGGGTCGGCACGCCGCCGGTGAAGTTCAGGATGACGCGCGGCGAATGCACCGCGAGCGTCGCATCCGCTGCGATCTCACGCGTGGGCGCGCCGAGCAGCATGTAGGGACAGGCCGAATTGCACATCGCCCCCCGCGTCCAGACCTCGCCATGCAGCTCGCGCCCGGACAGCTTCAGCTTGGTACAAGCTTCGCCCTCCTGAGGCTCGAAGCCGCACTCGCGCAAGGTGGTGCGTCCCACCCGCACGGCGGCCTTGCGCTCGCGCAGCATGTCGCCGATGGCGAGCGCCTGCTGCAGATTGCCGCCTGGAGAATTGAAGTAGATCGGCAGTCTGCGCTCCCCGATCTGCTTCATGAACTTGCGAAAGCGCGCCGCGGCGCCGCCGTCGATCTTGCCTTCGGCGGCGATCCAGCTGTCACAGCCATGTCCACAGGCGTCCGAGGAGCCCTTGACGAGAGCGAACGCAATCGGCGTCGAGCCGTCGGCGACCCGCGGCGACGCGGCGCGGCGCGCGGCCGGCCTGGACTCCGTTGCAGGCCTGGCCGGGGCACCCGGCCTCGCATGTGCCGCGGGCTTTGGCTGGGTCGCCGGCTTTGGCATCGCCGGAACGGCCGCGAACGACGACAGGCTCGACAACACGAACACGATCAGCGCGGCCCCAACATGAATGCCGCCGCGCCGATACACAGACAGCGGCGCCTCTCCTGCAGACTCCATCGCCAAACGCGTCCCCACGCCCCGAACACTTGAAGTTGTATCATACCGGCCCGCGGCGGCAATCTCCGCATCGCCGCACCAGCCGCAATTGGGCGGTTTTCCCGTCCCTCTCCCGGTTGCAGCCTGAAAATCCCCTGCTATACCCCTTGCTCCCGCTTACCTGCGCTCGTTCGCAGGAGTGAGCTCAAGGAGTGACCCATGTCCGATCCGAAATCGCCTGATTCCAAGTCCGACCAGCAAAAGTCCAATTTCCAATACAGCCTCAGCAACCTGAAGCCCGCCGCCCCGGTCGAGAAGATCACCATCAGCTTCCCCGACGGCGCCCGGCGTGAATATCCCCGGGGCACCACCGGCTTCGACATCGCCAAGGGCATCTCGCCCTCGCTCGCCAAGCGCACCGTCGCCATGGCGCTGAACGGCGATCTCGTCGACCTCAACGATCCGATCAATGAGGACGCCAGGCTCGAGCTCGTCGACCGCGACGATCCGCGCGCGCTGGAATTGATCCGGCACGATTGCGCGCATGTGCTGGCCGAGGCCGTGCAGGCGCTGTGGCCGGGCACCCAGGTCACCATCGGCCCTGTCATCGAGAACGGCTTCTACTACGACTTCTTCCGCAACGAGCCGTTCACGCCCGAAGACTTCGCCGCGATCGAGAAGAAAATGCGCGAGATCATCGGCCGCGACAAACCCTTCACCAAGGAGGTGTGGGATCGCGCGAAGACCAAGCAGGTGTTCCGCGACAAGGGCGAGGCCTTCAAGGTCGAGCTGGTCGACGCCATTCCCGGCGAGGAGCCGATCAAGATCTACTACCAGGGCGACTGGTTCGATCTCTGCCGCGGTCCGCACATGACCTCGACCGGCAAGATCGGCAACGCCTTCAAGCTGATGAAGGTGGCGGGCGCGTATTGGCGCGGTGACTCCAACAATCCGATGCTGACCCGCATCTACGGCACGGCGTTCGCCAAGCAGGAGCAGCTCGACGCCTACCTCAAGCAGATCGAGGAGGCCGAAAAGCGCGACCACCGCAAGCTCGGCCGCGAGCTGGACCTGTTCCACTTCCAGGAGGAAGGCCCGGGCGTCGTGTTCTGGCATCCGAAAGGCTGGAGCATCTTCCAGGCGCTGATCGCCTATATGCGCCGGCGCCTCGCCGGCGACTATGACGAGGTGAACGCGCCGCAGATCCTCGACAAGTCGCTGTGGGAGACCTCCGGCCACTGGAACTGGTATCGCGAGAACATGTTCGCGGCGCAGTCCGCCGGCGACGAGGCCGAGGACAAGCGCTGGTTCGCGCTGAAGCCGATGAACTGTCCGGGTCACGTGCAGATCTTCAAGCATGGCCTGAAGAGCTACCGCGACCTGCCGCTGCGGCTCGCCGAATTCGGCGTCGTGCACCGCTACGAGGCCTCCGGCGCGATGCACGGCCTGATGCGCGTGCGCGGCTTCACCCAGGACGACGCGCATGTGTTCTGCACCGAGGACCAACTCGCCGACGAGTGCCTGAAGATCAACGACCTGATTCTGTCGACCTACTCGGATTTTGGCTTCGAGGGCGAACTGACGGTGAAGCTCTCGACCCGCCCGGAGAAGCGCGTCGGCACCGACGAGATGTGGGATCACGCCGAGCGCGTGATGGCGACCGTGCTGAACGAGATCAAGGCGCAGAGCAACCACATCCGCACCGAGATCAATCCAGGCGAAGGCGCGTTCTACGGGCCGAAGTTCGAATATGTGTTGCGCGATGCCATCGGCCGCGACTGGCAGTGCGGCACCACGCAGGTCGACTTCAACCTGCCGGAGCGGTTCGGTGCGTTCTACATCGACGCCGACGGCGCCAAGAAGGCGCCGGTGATGGTCCATCGCGCGATCTGCGGCTCGATGGAGCGCTTCATCGGCATCCTGATCGAGCACTATGCCGGCAGCTTCCCGCTGTGGCTGGCGCCGACCCAGGTCGTCGTCACCACCATCACCTCGGAAGGCGACGAATACGCCAAGCAGGTGCTGGCTGCGCTGCGCCGCGCCGGGCTCAGATGCGAGATCGACCTGCGCAACGAGAAGATCAACTACAAGGTCCGCGAGCACTCGCTGCAGAAGATCCCGGCCCTGCTCGTCGTCGGCAAGAAGGAGGCCGAGACGCATTCAGTCTCCGTCCGCCGGCTCGGCCGCGACGGCCAGACCGTGATGCCGACCGCGGAGGCCATCGCCGCCCTGGTCGACGAGGCGACGCCGCCGGACGTGCGGCGCCGTCAGCGCGAGGCGGCGTGACGTCGTAGCGCGTAGCCCGCACGAGCGCAGCGACATGCGGTGTCGCCGCGACAGCGCGTGAGATCCCGGATGTCGCTCCCGCCGTCGCCCTGACGGGCTCCGGCGCGCGCTCATCCGGGCTACGCGGCTACGCCGACAGACTGGCGACAGCATCCGCCGAACCTCTGTCTCGACCCGCGGCCTGCAGCGCCACGTCGGCGCATTCGGCCATGTAGAGAAACATCGTCGCGAGCATCCGCTCGATCGCCTCGCGCCCCAGCGGCAGAATGGTGATGGCGTCGGTGCTGCGGATGAGCAGGCGCTTCTCCTCTGCGTCTCGCAGCAGCGTCAGCACGTGCTTGCGCGACACCGAAAAGCGGGTCGCCAGACCGTTGATTGAGAACGGCACGGGGCCGTCGGGCGGGAATGGCTGGTCCGGCCCGGCGCCTTGGGCCAGGCTGAACAGGATCACCATGCCCGCGGTCCGTTCGGCAAACGGCTCGAGCTCCGGCGCTCCGTCGAGGATCCGGACGCCGGCGATGAAGCGACGGCCGAGCTCGAGCACGAAGCTCTTCACGAAGGCCGGATCGTTCAACGCAGCCCGGTAACCCACGGCGGCCGGCAGCACCGCGCTCATGGCGTCGAACTGTACGCCCCAGCGCTCGCGATGCAGCGCGATCAGCTTGTCGGTCGGGACCAGCGGCCGCCGCCGGCGGTCCAGATTCGAGGCCGACGCCACCAGCCCGGTCGCCCGCATCAGCGCCAGCATGGCCTCGCAGCGGCCGCCGCTGCACAGGTCGAGCCTGGCACACATCTCCTTCATGGCGCCGACGGTGAGACCGAGCTCGCCGTCGCGCTGCTCGGCAAAATGCAGATACAGCGCGACGTGCGGAAACAGCGCCCGCGCCCGGTCGCTCAGCAGCGCATTGAGGATGCGATCGCCCCGATACAGCCTGATCGCCGATGCCGTCGACGCCCGCATCGCCCGTGCGAAACCAGCCGTCCCGCGCAGCCGCGCGACGGCGTCAGGTGACGGAATCAGTGCGGTCATCGGCACGTCAGATCTTGCACTCGAGGCAACTCCCGGCGGATCTCTTAGCACTATGTTTTTACCGGCCCGCCCAAGGTTCGACAATTCGCTGGGAATATCGTGCTTAGGACAGATGGCCGCATCGGATATGCCCCGATCCGCGTCGTCCCGCGCGAAGTCTTCGCCGAAACCCGCAAAGGCTGCAGCGCCGGGTGCAGTAGAACCGATCAAAACGCCGTGCCGTGGTCTCGTTGCAGGCGGAGGCCCATGCTATCTGTCGCGCGTGCAACGAACGAGACCCACCGACGTGACCGACGCGATTGAACTGCTGAAGACCCGCCGCTCCGTGAAGCCGCGCGAGATGAGCGGCCCCGGCCCCTCGCCCGCCGAGCTCGACACCATTCTGACCATCGGCGCCCGCGTGCCAGACCACGGCAAGCTTGCGCCATGGCGCTTCATCGTGTTCGAGGGCGACGGCCGCCGCCGCGCCGGCGAGGTCATCGCGGCCGTGTTCGCCAGGAAGAACCCGCAGGCGAGCGCCGCCGAGCTGGAGGTCGAGAAGAATCGCCTCATGGAGGCGCCGCTGGTGATCGGCCTCGTCAGCTTCACCCGGCCGCATCCCAAGGTGCCGGCCTATGAGCAGGAGCTCTCCGCCGGCGCGAGCGCGATGAACATCCTGACCGCGGCCACCGCACTCGGCTATGGCGGCTGCTGGCTGTCTGGCTGGTTCATGTTCGACCGCGACGTGATGGACGGTCTCGGCCTCAAGACGGAGGAGAAGCTCGCCGGGCTCATTCACATCGGCAAGCCGGCCAAGCCGAGCGAGGACCGGCCGCGTCCGGCGCTCGCGGACATCGTGACGCGGTTCTGACGAAGGCACGCGCGGGACCGGCGCGACCTTCAGGAGCAGACGCCCGGCGATCGCTCGGCTCATTGCCGCGCCACGCTCCATCCGCCCAACATTGCGAGCGCAAACAATCCAGGATTCCTCCGCGGAAGCCGTCCGGATTGCTTCGCTGCGCTCGCAATGACGCGCGGAGATGCCTCAGCCCCCAACTAATTGGCACTCCGAAGCCGCGTGCAACATTCCGTACGCTTCCCTCTAATCCTCACGCCGCCTGCGATGATCTCGCGCCGAACTGCGCCAGCAGGCCCGCGATCTCCGAGGCCGGCTTGGCCGCGCTGAACAGAAAGCCCTGGACCTGGTTGCAGCCCTCGGCGCGCAGCCACTCGAGCTGATCCGATGTCTCGACACCCTCGGCGGTGGTGATGATGTTGAGGCTCTTGCCGAGGCCGGAGATGGCGCGGACGATGGCGAGGCAGTCGGAGCGCTGCGCGAGATCCTTCACGAAGGAGCGGTCGATCTTGATCTTGTCGAACGGGAAGCTGCGCAGATAGCTCAGGCTGGAATAGCCGGTGCCGAAATCGTCCATCGAGATGCGGATGCCGAGCTGGCGAAGCTGATGCAGCGTCGCCAGATTGGCCTCGGTCTCGGCCAGCAGGATAGACTCGGTGATCTCCAGCTCGAGCCGCTCCGGCGCCAGCGCCGACTGCGCCAGCGCCTGGACCACGACCTGCACGAGGTTGCGGCTGCGGAACTGCACCGCAGAGAGATTCACCGCGACCTTGATGCCGTCGGGCCATCGCGCCGCCTCGTGACAGGCCTCGCGCAGAACCCACTCGCCGAGCGGCACGATCAGGCCGATGTCCTCGGCCACGGGAATGAAATCGGCGGGCGAGATCATGCCCTTGTCGGGATGACGCCAGCGCAGCAGGCATTCGAATGCGGAGATCGCGCCGGTCGCGACGTCGACCAGCGGCTGGTAGTGCAGCTCGAACTCGCCCTGGGCGAAGGCACGGCGCAGATCGTGCTCCATGTCGCGGCGCTTCTGCGCCTGGCGGTCCATCTCCTTTTCGAAGAACCGATGCACGCGGCCGCCGTCCTGTTTGGCGCGGTACAGCGCCATGTCGGCGTTCTTCATCAGCTCCTCGCAGCTCGCGCCGTCGCCCGGCGACAGCGCGATGCCGATGGAGGCACCGATCACGAGCTCGTTGCCGTCGATGTCATAGGGCGCGCTGAGCGCCGCGATCAGGCGGGCGGCACACTCGCTGGCGTCGCTGGCGCCGCAGCTCTGACTGATGATCACCGCGAACTCGTCGCCGCCCAGCCGCGCCGCCAGCTTGCCGCCATGCATCTGCTGTGTCAGGCGGCCCGCGACCGCCTGCAGCAGCCGGTCGCCCATCGGATGACCGAAGGAGTCGTTGACGGTCTTGAACAGATCGAGGTCGATGCACATCACCGCGATGCGGCGGTCGGCCGCCCCGGCGCCGTCGAGCTCCTGCGCGAGGCGCTGCTGGAAGAATTCGCGGTTCGGCAGGCCGGTCAGCCCGTCGTGGTGCGCCATGTAGGCGATGCGCGCCTCGGCGCGACGACGCTCGGTGATGTCGACGATCGCGACCAGCACGCCGTCGCGGCCATCGAAGGTGATCTCGCGGCCGTAGGTCAGCACCTCGATCTCGCTGCCATCGGCCTTGCGATGGCGCCAGTCGCGGTGAAACAGATCACCGTCGGCCAGCCGCAGCAGCGCGTCATCGAGGCTTTCCCATTCGCCCGGCGGCCAGAGATCCCAGACATTCATGCACAGCAGATCCGCCCGGCCGTAGCCATAGTGCCCGACCATCGCATCGTTGACATTGAGGATCTGCGCGGTCTTCGCATCGAGGATGCACATCGGCACCGGGTTGGCGTCGAACAGCAGCCGGAACGAGGCCTCGCGCCGCTTCAGCGCGGTCACGTCGGCAATGGTCAATGAAATGATGTCGCCAAAGGCGTGGGCGCCGAGCCTGAGACTGCGCGCCTCGCTGTCGAGCTCGAACTGGTCGCTCCGCCCGTGCGTGACGACGTCGAACAGCCGCGCCATCACCTCGGGCGTGCACAGCATGTTGCCGCCCTGCTTCAGCCGATGCCATTGCAGCGTCGCCGACGGCAGCCTGAGCAGGTCGGCCGCCGCGCGATTGTGATGAACCACCTGGAAATCGCAGGGCATGCCGACGCTGTCGCGGATGGTCGCGAGCGAGACCACGCCGTCGTCCGTCGTCGAGAAGATCGCATCGAGCAGATTATATTGCGCGTCGCGCTCGTTGACGTAGGTCCCGACCAGCGTACTGCCCCACCGCGAGTTGGTCGGCAGCGCCAGCACGTCATAACTGCGGACCATGCCGTCGCGGACGCAATGCGCATGAGCGAGATAGGGCTGGCCGCTAACGAGCGCGCAATTGGCCGCCTCCACCAGCACGGTGGCGCAATCCGGCGACACGGCTTCGACCGCGACGTCCCAGCGCTCGTCCTGCAGCCATTGCTGGACGTAGCGGCCGCTGCGCGAAATCTGGAGGCCACCGTCCTCGTTGTTGAGCACCGCGATATGATCGGCGAGACGGCCGAGGCTGCCCAGCATGACGTCCTCGTAGCGCGGCAGGCGCTGGCCCGGCTTCAATGCCGCCTGCCATTTGCGCCTGAGCACCGGAATGTCGTCAAACAGATCGCTGCTGATCGTCGTCAACGCCTTGGTCGTCGCGGCACGCATCATTCCCACTCAATCGCCACCCTGTCGGTCCCGACGGTATCTGAAGCAGACACGGCTTTAACGAGCTGTAAATGCATTGGCTTCGCGCCTCGCGCGCAGCGATTGTGACAGTTTTAAGTGGTTCCATGGTTATCGCGCATTAGCGACTATGACAGCATCGCTTCACGTTCGTCGCCGATGTCGCAACGGCGAGGTCGATACGGATACGGCATAGATGCGGACGTGAACCTGCGATCTCGCGACAATATCTGCCCGAGTTTTGCTAATCGAACCGCCCCCTTCGAACAGAGGGCGCAGGGAGAGCCGGACCTCGACTGAGGCCCGTGGCCCGCCTGCGAAAAAAATGCAGGCGGCAGGTACCACAGGTCAGCCGGAAACCCGGCCCTCCCTGCGCGATGGCTGAACGGCTGCTTCGCGTTCTCCCTGGTGCGCCGGGCTTTCTGGCCACCATCCCCACGCGAAGCGAAGCCTCAACGTGAGTTGACATCAGCATCGGGATATCAGGACCGCGCGACTTGACCGTGCGTGGCGAATTGTTCGTCGGCGCGGGCAACCCGCGCTGCAATCCACCACGCCCACCGCTCCCCGCCTCGCGTCTCGTGACGACCGCGATACGCCCCTCATCTCGAGGCGGGATGCGCGGAAAGATCCGCCTGATTTGCCCGACGACACAAGAACTAATAACTGCGACAAAGTAACCCGACGGGCAGATGTGCACGACTTAGCGAGTCGTGTCGCGCACCACTGCTTCGACAATCACCGCTGTCGTCCCGGCCTTGAGCCGGACCCATAGCCACCGGCCGCGGTGATGCGGACCACTGACAGCGACGTCCCCCGATAGCATCCGCGGTATGGGTCCGGCGTTCGCCGGGACGACACCCGTGGTCAGGCGCGCTCCTGCCAAAAACGCTGTTCTTGCATCAGTCCTCCTCGAGACGGATGCCTGCGTCGCTGAGCGCCCGCATGATCCGCTCGATGTCCTCGGGTTCGACTGTGTTACCCGGGCAAAGTGCGTTCAGCTCGTCGAACGTGATCCAGCCCTTGCGCTCGCCGATCTCGATGGCCTGGCGGATGATGTGGGATATCTGCATGCGGCTCTCCCGGAGACTGGCTCTCATAGATAGCGGGGAGAGTCGGTGTCCTTCTGCGGGGCCATTTCGCGTGCGAGCCGCTCAGCGCGCGAGCACCTCGACCTCGCCGTCGACGCCGTTGACGACGCTGAAGGAGCGCTCGAACACCTTGCCTTCGTTCTTGGCGATGGCGCGGTAGTCGCCTTCGGACAGCACGACCTTGGGGAAGGCGCCGATCGATTCCTTGATCACGTCGCCGCCGGGGTTGATGACCGACCAGGCGGTGTTGGCGAGCGCCTCGCCGCCCTTGTCGGAGACGAGCTTCAAGGTGATGACCGCGGCGCGGTGCGTCACCGTGACGTCGGTGAGCTTGCCAGCCTGGACGCGGATGTCGGAGCGCACCACCGAGTTGGCGTCGCCATAGTTGGAGACGATGTAATAGGTGCCCTCCGGCAGCATCAGCATGTCGCCGGCGGCGACGTTCGGCACCAGCGGCGCCCGCTCGCGGCCATCGAACTGGCTGCCCTTGTAGATGGCGAACGAGATCTGGTTCTGCGGGATCTTGCTGGTGCCGACCCTGCCCTCGAGGCGCAGGCCCCCGGCCGGCAGCACGAAGGATTCGCGATCGGTCTCCGTCTTCAGGTTCACCGACCGGACCGCGCTGACGAGGCCGAGCGCGACATGCACGACATAGGTGCCGGGCGGCAGCACGATGTTCGGCGTCGGGCCGCGATCCTCGCGCAGCATCTTGAAGGCGCCGGATTCGTCCGGTCGGTCGGCGAACACGCGCCAGACCAGACCGCCATTGATGTTCGGCAGGTCCTTTCCGAACCGCGCCGACAGCGACAGCACGCCCTGATTGGGAGCCGCGGCGGGTGGAGCAGCAACCGGCGGGATCGCAGCCGGCGCGCCGGGTGGGATCGCGGCGACGGGCGGTCCCGGCAGCACCTGCGGGGCCGGCGGCGGAATGGGACCGGCGGCGGGGCCGGAGGGTGGCGCCAGGCTCACCGCCGCCCCGGGATCGGGCACCGAAGCCGGCGGAATCGGCGGTGGCCGGTCGCTGAACAGTTGCGCCGCGGCCGGCGGCGTCACGAGCCCGGTCAGCGGCCACGACAAGGCGAGCACAAGCCATAGCCGCCCGCTGCGCCGGAATCTGGTGAACCCGCGACCTGTCGTCATCGTCTTGCTTTTGAACAAAAACGCGGCAAATTCAAGCCTCTACTCAACTGTCCCGGAGGAACCCCGTAAGCAGCGCGCGACTTGGTCGCATTCTCCGGCGGAGAGTTCAAATCAGCGGCATCCGGCGCTCCCGTCGACCCGGCATAAAGGATGCTTCTGCTAGGCTGGTGCTAGGCTGTCATGCGTCATGAGTCCGTTGCCGACTCGTTGCACACAGTTTGCGTAGGCGTGGAGATCTCGGTGCTGGACATTCTGAAAGGACGCCGTGCGAACGGAACCGAAGGTTCCGATGTCGGTCTCGGCACGATCCGCAAGCCGGTCATCGGCCTTGCGCTTGGCGGCGGCGCGGCGCGCGGTTTTGCCCATATCGGCGTGATCCGGACCCTGATGGCGCACGGCATCGTGCCCGATGTCGTGGTCGGCACCTCGATCGGCGCCGTGGTCGGCGGCGCCTATGCGGCCGGCCAGCTCGATACGCTGGAGGAATGGGCGCGCAGCCTGCAGATGCGCAACATCCTCGGCTATCTCGACATCCGCCTCAACGGCTCCGGCCTGATCGGCGGCGAGAAGCTCGCCGCCCAACTCGAAGCCTCGCTCGGCCGCGTCACCATCGAGGAGCTGCCGATGAAGGTGGCGACGGTGGCGACGGAGATCCGCACCGGGCACGAGATCTGGCTGACCCATGGCAGCCTCGTCGACGCGATGCGCGCCTCCTACGCCCTGCCCGGCATCTTCGCGCCGGTCCTGATCGGCGACCGCTGGCTGGTCGACGGCGCCATGGTCAATCCGGTGCCGGTGTCGGCGGCGCGCGCGCTCGGCGCCGAGATCGTGATCGCCGCCAACCTGTCGAGCGACGTGTTCACGCATTCGACGACGATCTACTCGCATGGCCAGCCGGTCGAGGTGCCGGAGACAGTGATGGAGAGCGCGCCGCCGAAGCGGCGCTTCCGCAGGCTGTTCTCGCCGGAGCGCGCGGTGAAGCGGCAGTTCTTCGGCGAGGGCGGCCGGCCGGGCATCTCGTCGGTGATGGTCGACGCCTTCAACATCATGCAGGACCGCATCACCCGCGCGCGCCTCGCGGGCGATCCGCCGGACCTTCTGATCTCGCCGCGCGTCGGCCAGATCGGCTGGTTCGACTTTCATCGCGCGGCCGACCTCATCGCGTTCGGCACCAGGGCGGCCGAACGTGCGCTGGATTCCATCCAGGAAGCGATCGGCGCGGTGACGCCGACCGGCGGCGGAGCGACTACGCCGTCTTGATGTACTGGCGCAGTGCTTCCTGCTCGGCCTCGTATTCCTGGACGCGCCACTTCACGACGTCGCCGATCGAGATCAGGCCGGCCACGACGCCGCCCTCGATCACCGGCAGATGGCGGAACTTGCCGTTGGTCATCATTTCCATGATCGAGGCGACGGTATCCGCAGGCTTGCAGCTCACCACCCGCCGCGTCATCACGTTCGACACCGGCTCGGTCAGCGCGGCGGCGCCGCGCTCGCCGAGCGCGCGGACGATGTCGCGCTCCGAGAGGATGCCCTCCATCCGGGAACCCGACATCACCAGCACCGCGCCGATCTTGCGGTCGGCGAGCCGCTTGGCGGCTTCGGCGAGTGTAGTCTGGGACTCGACGCTCTCGACCTGATGGCCCTTGGTGTCGAGGATCGCACGTACTGTCATTGCTCGTCTCCTTGAGGGGCCGGTGTGCCTTCTTGAGCGAGGCGTCGTTGCGGCCGATGCTTCCAGCGATCGTCAGTCAAGCGAGTCTTCAATCAACAGTCTGGCAATGCAACGGATCCAATCCTTCTGATCGCGCTTTGGTTGCATTGCACTCCGCAAGCTGGCCTGCGCGGCACAAATCGCCTGCTTTCGTTCATCCGGAATCGTGCCCCGGTTGCAGTGGACGCAAATGATGAATGAAATCACCTGCGCTCGCAAGCGCAGGATCGCGGCACCTAACGGTCGACCACGTCGGATGGCAACGCAGGCGCAGCATCGTCACGCACATGCGGGGTGGGATCGAACAGCGCAAACAGGATCAGTCCGGCGATGAATCCGCCGATATGAGCCTGCCAGGCGACGTCGGCGCCCTCGGCGCCGGGCGTGATGCCGCCAATGCCGAACACGATGTTGACGCCGAACCACACTGCCAGAAAGCCGAGCACCCGCGGATTGCGCAGCGCACGCGTCAGCGACAGCGCCGGAACCCTGGCCGCCGCCTCGGCATCGCCGCGGGTGAACGACAGGAAGCTGCCGCTCACGAAGGCAAAGCGCATCGCCGCCGCCATGGTGCCGGACACCGAGGCCGAGGCGCCGATCATCGGCGCCAGCGCGTGCTCGTGCGTGAGCAGATGCGCCAGCGCACCGGCCGCCGCCGTCACCGCCATGAACAGATAGAACCGGACCGCCCCGAAGCGGCGCGCGAGCGCGCTGCCGAACGGCAGCAGCCAAAGCACGTTGAAACCGATATGCGCCAGATTGGCGTGCAGCAGCGAGTAGCTGAAAAAGGTCCAGATCTTGGCCGGCGTGCCGCCGGGAAACGCCCCGTCCATCAGGGTCTGGTCGTATCGTTTCGGGACGAAGGCGAACAGGTCGATGATCCAGCCGTTCCACTCGTCCGGCAGCAGCACACGCAGATGGATCACCGCGATCAGCAGGATGTAGGCGGTCAGTGCGCCCGGCAGATTGAGGATCGGCTCCCGCGCCTGCTGGAGCGGCGGATCCTGCGTGAGGTCTGACGAGGGGGAATCCAACGGAACGCACGCCTTCGACGAGAGGAACAGATCCGTCAGATAGGCGGCTTTGGCCGGCCTGTGCAAGCGCATGGCGGCAGAGTTGATGTGCAGCCCCGGGCTGCGGAGGCGAAAGGACAGCCGATCCGCCAAAAGAAAGAGGGAGGGTTCTGAGAAAACCCTCCCTCCGAGACTTGCCGGCCTTTGCCGCGTCCGGAGCGCCCGGGGTCGTTTTCCCCACCCCGCCCCGTCGCGACGACCAGACTTGTTTGACGCCGCCTGCGTGTAACTCACCGTATCGCGGCGGACCTTCCACCTTCCGGCCGCGATCTGATGAACGCATTGTTAACGATCGCGCGGCGGCCGCCAAGCTCATCGTTAATTTAACCTTAACGCGCGGAAGGCCGGGGGAAAGCCGGCACGATCGCACCATCGGCATGGACGCTGCACCACCCCTCCTGCGAAAACAAACCAGGGAGGCGCCTGGACGAAAGCGGGACAGCAATGTCCTCCGTGACGTCGAGGGCGCGAGGGATCACCGAGATGAAACATCCGTCCAATCGCGAGCTCTTCGCCTATTGGAACGACAGGCGCGGCCATGCCAAGGCGCCGGAGCGCTGCGACTTCGAGCCGTCGGCCGTGCGCGAGCTGCTCGGCGACATCTTCGTCTTGTCCTGCGATGCCGACAGCGGCTTTCCGTTCCGCATGGCCGGCACGCGGCTGTGCGCCCTGCTCGGCGGCGACGTCAAGGACAGGAGCTTTCCGGCGCAGTTCGCGCCCGCCAGCCGCCGCGAGATCGAGGAGATCACCGCGGTGGTCTGCGAAGAGACGCTGCCGGCGATCGCCGGCGTGACGGCGCAGGCGCCGGATCGCACGACCGCGCATTTCGAACTGCTGCTGCTGCCGTTCGCGACCCGCGCGCATGAGCCGATCAGCCTGACCGGCCTGCTCGCCCCGTTTGAGACGCCGCAAGGCGCGCTCGGTCCGCTGGAGATGGTGTCATGGCGCTACATCCATCCGCCCGCCGAGCCGATCGTGCCGCGCGCGTTGCGCAAGCTCGCGCTCGCCCGCGGCCTGATGGTGTATGAGGGACTGCGCTGAGTGCAGCGCCGATTTCATAGTCCGGATGAGCGCCAGCCGGAGCCCGAAGGGCGCAGGCGAAAGCGACATCCGGGACAGACCATCCTTACATCGCGTGCCCACGTCGAAGCTGTCGCACGCCGACGGTGAATCGCCGGCGGACAGACGTCCCCGCATGTCGCTGCGCTCATGCGGGCTACGGGAACTGGGCTGCCGTCCCGCCTCCTCAATGTGAGCCGGTCAGCGGCGTGATCGGACTGCCGTCGGGAGCAAACGCGGCGACCTGATCCGAGATGACGAACGACGTGAGATCGCGCCCGACCACGAGCGGGCCCTCATAGCTCGTCCGCGTGCGCGCGATCAGCGCCTCTTCGGGCACGTCCTGGACCGGCTTCACGGTGGCGAACACGATGTGCGAGTAGACCGCCAGCTTCGGCTTCGCCTCGGTGAAGATCTTGCCGGCCTCCTCCGGCGAGGTGTGGTGGTCCTCGATCGCACGATAGTTCGGATAGGTCTTGATCAGTTCGGGATCGATCACCGCCACCTCGTGGATCAGAAGATCGGCGCCCTCCGCCGCCTTCTCCACCCGCGGATCGGGCTTGGTGTCGCCGGACAGCACGACCTTCTTGCCGTCGAATTCGACGACATAGCCGAGCGCCGGCTTGATCTTCTCGCCGTGATTGACCTCGATGGCGCTCACCCTGACGCCGTTGCGCTCGTAGACGACGCCGGGCCCAATGTCGGCCGCGGCGAAGGCGACGCCTTCCGGCGGATAGTGCTCGTCATCGATGCGGATGCGGATGTCCTCGGAGAAGGCCTTGGTGAGATTCTCCGTCATCGCCACTGTCCCCTTCGGTCCGAACACGACCATCGGCCCCTTGCGCGAGGCCCAGGGCGTGCCGATCCAGCCGCTCAGCCACATGTCCGGCAGTCCCACCACGTGATCGGAATGCAGATGGGTGAGGAAATGCGCGGTGATGCTGCCGAGCGGGATGCTCTTCTGGAACAGGCGGATCGTGGAGCCGCGTCCGAGGTCGAACAGCAGCCGCTCAGGCCCGGCCTCGATCAGGGTCGAGGCGCTGAAGCTCGACAGCCGCGGCGTCGGCGTGCCTGTCCCGAGCAGGGTCACCTTCATCTCGGCTGCCGCGGCCGGCGGCGATCCAGCCACCACGCAGACCACGACCGCCACGACGGCTCCCAACAAGCTCCGCATGAACGTCTCTCCCATCTCCGTTGGCGTCATTGGCGCGATGTCGCGCCTGCCCATTCTATCAGCTCGTCATGGCCCGCGGCAGAGTGCTGCAGGAGCACAACGTAACGCTGAATTAACCGTGAAGGACTTAGTTTCAACACTGGATCATCCGGCACGCTAAGAGCCGGCTTTGAGTGGCGAAACATGGCGTTGCCGAACAAAAAACTCTCTCTTCCGGCCGCCGAGGAGCGCCGCCGTTTCCAGCGGGTCAAGGTCCACCTGCTCGGCCGCTACATGCTGCCCGACCGGCGCGAGTTTCCCTGCCAGGTGATCAACATGTCGCCGGGCGGGCTGGCGCTGCTCGCGCCCGGCATCGGCAATGTCGGCGACCGCGTGATCGCCTATCTCGACCATATCGGCCGCGTCGAGGGCAAGATCACCCGCATCATCGACAATGGCTTCGCCATGACGATCGGCGCCACCGCGCGCAAGCGCGACAAGCTCGCCGCGCAGCTGACCTGGCTCGCCAACCGCGACATCCTCAATCTGCCGGAGGATCGCCGCCACGACCGTATCATTCCGCGCAACCCGATCGCGGTGCTGACGCTCGAGGACGGCACCAAGATGACCTGCCGCATCATCGACATGTCGCTGTCGGGCGCGGCGATTGCGGCCGAGACCAGGCCGCCGCTGAAATCGCAGGTCATGCTCGGCCGCGTCCAGGCGCGCGTGGTGCGAAATCTCGAAGGCGGCTTCGCGATCGAGTTCACGCACGCCCAGCTCGCCGAAACGCTCGAAGACAGCGTTACCGCGCGGTAAAGCCGCAAGCCTCTGAAATCCCGCAACTTCACGGAGCACACGGCGTCCGCCACCACGGGCGCCGTGTGGCGTTCGGCCAGCGCACAGGTGATCCGGCGCAGTTAATTGTTGACGGGAAAAGCGCAGGGGACCCTGCAACGGCAGCGGTTCCCGGCTTAATGCAGCGCATTCGATTCAACCGCGAATGATTCAAATTTTAGCTAGATTCGATTCAAGTGAAAGTCGAATAAGCCCTTTGTTTTACTTGGATTTGCGTCAAATCCATCGTGGCGATTTAGCGGCAGCGAAAAATCTTTGTGAGACACATGGTCCCAACGAAAACGGGGGCCAAAATGGTCAAGCGGACGGGACAGGCAACGGGGTGGGCGGTCGCAGCCTTCCTGATGGCGATGGGCGGGATGGCGCATGCCGGTGATGACCGGGTGCTCTATGCGAGCCTGGGCGACACCGCACGGGCGCCGATCGGCTGGGTCGAGTTCTGCACCGAGGCGCCCGAGGAATGCCGCGGCGGCGCGTCGCAGCCCCGCGACATCGTGCTGTCCCAGACCGCCTGGCGCGATCTGCTAAAGGTCAATCGCTGGGTCAACGAGAACGTCAAGCCCATCACCGACATGGACCATTGGGGCGTGGTCGAGAAATGGTCGCTGCCGACGGACGGCTACGGCGACTGCGAGGATTACGTGCTGCTGAAGCGCAAGCTGCTGATCGATGCCGGCTGGCCCCGCGAGGCGCTGCTGATCACGGTGGTGCGCGACAAGAAGGGTGAAGGACACGCCGTCCTCACCGTGAAGACCGACAAGGGCGAGTACGTGCTCGACAATCAGAACGAGAGCGTCGTCGCCTGGACCGAGACCGGCTACCGCTTCGTCAAGCGGCAGTCGCAGAGCGACCCCAACGTCTGGGTCTCGCTCGGCGACGGCCGCCCGGCAGTGGCCACCGCCAGCGCCAGAGAACGCTAAGGCGTCCGCAAGCGCTGATCAGAGAGGCGAGACACGAATTCGAGTTACGCGACCCGGTCACATCCCCACCCCTCCCCGTCCCAGACCGGTTCGCGCGCGGCCAGGCCTCCCCCAAGGCCTGGCCGCAACTTTTTTTGGCCTTGCTTTGACGATATGTCACAGGCGGGGCGCGGCGACGGCCGGCCAACCTTGTTTTCCCTCGACCGTCGGGTTTAGGTTGTCGGCATGATGATGATCCTGCGAAGCGCGACCTTGCTGGCCGCGGCCCTGACCCTGGCGAACTGCTGCATGTCCGGCGCCGGCTGCTCGGGACCGTTGGCCGCGGCCGGCCCAGCCGCGCCGGCGATGGCCGCTACGCCCGCGGTGATTACCGCGCAGCCGACGAGCGCTGCGGCCGACTGGGACGGCCGTGTCGCCACCTCCGACGCCGACACCGAGATGGTGACGGAGCCGGACATCGGCACGTCGCGCAAAGGCGCGAAGCGCCATGGCGACTCGCGGGGCGACGTGATGTCCGCGCAGTCGAGCTCCGGCTATCGCGGCCGGATGAGCTGGGAGGAGGAACAGGCGGCCGACCTCGCCGACGAGGCCCGCCTCAAGCAGAAGCTCACGATCTGCCGGAACTGCAGCGCAACGCAGTAAGCATTTGTCCGGCCGCAGTTTTCGGCTGGTCGCGACCGCGCCCCGGAACCGGCGTGGTGCATGCGGCGGGCGCGCCATTTCGGGCTTGCAGGCCTCGCTTTTGTCGGATTTCCTAATCAAAAGCTGACGACTTGGTTCGTTCGCCAGATGCACGATTTGCGGGCTGGGCGGACAGCGTTCTCTGCTCGAGTTTTTCGCCTCTCCCAGTTTTCGGGAGGAGCATCCGAAGCTTTTTCAATTTGGGTGGTTTCGTGATGAATCCGGTGACGCGCGACACCAGACGCTACCCCGAGAAGCTCAGCCCGGCCCCCGTCAAGGGCGCCCAGCCGATCGCGCTCGCAGCCGCGACGCTCGTGGTGCTGATCGCGGGCATCGGCGGCATCATGTTGTGGCGTGCCTATGGCGGCGCGCCGGAAGCCGAGCGCGGCGCGGTGACGCGGCAGTTGCAGGCGCGCACGGTGCAGGCGTCCGAGCAGTTGGTGGAGAAGACCAAGGGCCTGGAGGCCACCCAGCAGGAATCGATCGACCAGTTGCAGATGATGCAGGAGCAGTTGCAGAGCATGCGCCGCCTGCTCGCGGCCCAGCAGGCCGACACCAAGCGCCTGTCGGACCAGGTCTCGACCCTGAAGGACTCCATCGATGGCCTGCGCCAGTCGTTCGCCAGCACGCAGAGCTCGGAGCAGGCCGCGCCTGCTCCACGCAACCGCAGCATCCGCGCCCGCGCCCATGCCAGCCGCGGCGGCCATCGGCATCGTCGTAACCGATCCTGAGACGGCCGGTCCCGACGCCTGCTCGTAGAAAGCCCGCCGAATATTCCCAGGATCCTGTGAAGTGCTTCACAGATTGAAACCGGGAGTCACGCCATCCTGCCTTCACCGGATGGCGAGCCAATTTCAGGATGGCACAGGGCCAATTTCAATATCCGGGGCTGGCAAGGTCGTTGGCGCCATACTGCGCCGACGGCCTTGTTTTTTGTGGCGGCGCGTTCGACCGCCCGGAACGGATCCGACGCCGCGGCTCTCCGGCTGGTGACTTGCTTTTCCCCGTCAATTCTCGGCTCAATGCGCCCGTAAGACGCAGAGGAGCCCCCATGTCCGCCGATCCAGCACTGACGTCCGATGTCATCGGGCTGACAAAAGTCGCCCCCTTCTCACGCCGCGGCTTCATGACCGCGTCCGCTGCCGTGACGGCCGGCTACACGCTGGCTGCCGGCCCGGTGCGGGCCGAGGTCATTACCACCGACACCAGCGGCCTGAATGCCGGAGATGCGAAGATCAAGGTCGGCGACCGCGACATGCCGGCCTATTTCGCGCGCCCCGCCAGCGCCAGCAATCCGCCCGTCGTGCTGGTCGCGATGGAGATCTTCGGCCTGCATCAGTACATCAAGGACGTGACGCGCCGTCTCGCCAAGCTCGGCGCGCTCGCCGTGGCGCCGGACTACTACTTCCGCAGCGGGACCGACCTCACCAAGATCACCGAGATCAAGGACCTGCTGCCGATCGTGAATGCCAAGCCCGACGCGGAGCTGCTGTCGGACCTCGACGCGACGGTGGCCTGGGCCAAGTCGCAGGGCGGCGACACCTCGCGTCTCGGCATCGTCGGCTTCTGCCGCGGCGGCCGCACCGTGTGGGAATATGCGGCGCATAGTTCGGCGCTGAAGGCGGGCGTTGCGTTCTACGGCCCGCTGATCGATCCGCCCAATCCCGCCTGGCCGAAGAGCCCGACGCAGCTCGCACCCGAGATGAAGGCGCCCGTGCTCGGCCTCTACGGCGAAGCCGACACCGGCATTCCCGTCGCCAGCGTCGAAGCCATGAAGACCGCGCTCGCCGACAACAAGAAGACCGCTGAGTTCAAGATCTATCCCGGCGCGCCGCATGGCTTCCACGCCGATTATCGCCCCAGCTATCGCAAGGACGCCGCCGAGGACGGCTGGGCGCAGATGCAGGCGTGGTTCAAGAAATATGGCGTGCTGAGCTGACAGCCGCGGCCCGGGCGAGCGAACCCGTCAGACTGCGCCCGCGAGGCTTCCCGCATGTCGCTTGCCGCATGTCGCTTGCGTTCATGCGGGCGCCGGACCGTCGGCTGCTAGCGCAGGCGACGATCGTCGCGACGGATCTTCGCCAGCTGCCTGCCGCCCTGCTCGAGCTCCCAGGCCATCCAGACCAGCGCGGCGCCCAGGCTGACGACGACGCCCATGAAGACAAACGTGAGTTCAGGGGATGTGAGTGTGTTGATCATGCCTGGATCCCATGCAAGCGTTGCGCCAGCTACTTCTCCGCCGCCGCTCCGCCGATCGGAGCGGCAACAAATCGTCACGAGATGTCGTTAAGGCGAAGTGACCGGATCGGCCGGTCGCCTCGCCCAAGCTTCATTCACACACCTCGACGTTGCGGAAGCGCCAGCCGCGCGCTGTCCGCACACGCTTGCGGGCGACGTAACAGCCGCCGAGGTCCTCGTAGGTGTACGGGTAATAATAGGGATAGCCTCCGTATCCGTAGTAGCCGGGATAACCAAAACCCAAGCCAAACCCGAGTCCAAAACCCGGGCCAAAGCCACGATGGCCGAAGCCATGATGGAAACCGCCCGGCCCGTGCGCCGACGCCATGCCCGGAATCATTGCGGCCGCGATTACGGCGCCCGCCAGCAATCCCATCAATCTCTTGCGCATCGATCCGTCTCCAAATTCAACCGGCATGACAATGTCATTGCACTCGGTACTGTCCATCGAATGTCTCTAAGCCGGATTTGGAACGGCGCGCGGGCAACCCCGCTCACATCTGCGCGATCTCGATGTCGTTACGTGACGTCCGGAGCCGCGGGCAATATTCAGCAACCGCGGCAGATGCTCTTCACCTTCCGGTCGGCCGTCTTGTTCTCCTGCTGAACCTGCTCATCGGTATCACTGGCGCGGTTCGGTCCCGTCGCCGCGGTGCCTCCCGCTCCACGACCCACGCCGGTCGTGACGCCGGAATTGCTCGACCCCACCCGGCTTGCGCCCGAGCCGGACGACTGCGCTGTGCCGAGGCTGTTAGTCCCGTTTGCAGCTGCCGCCCCCGGTTGCGACAGCCGCGAGGGATTGCTGCCGCTTCCGGCTTCGTTCTGCGCGTTGCCGAGACCGGCGACGTTCCCTGATCCTGCAGCGGTACCGGTCGTGCCGATGCCGGCGGCTCCCGCGCTCGCCGCGCCACCCGCGCTCGCTCCACCGCCAGCGCCTCCCGCACCGCCGCCACCGCCTTGCGCGAACACCGCAGTGGCCGTGCCGAGGCCTGCAATCACGATCAAGGTGCCCAATGAAAACCTGGCCATGGGACCGTCTCCCTTTACACTTCAACCCAGCCGGACGGACCGCGTTCCGGAACGAATGTTGATCGGAGAGGATTGATGGGGCGAGGAGAGCAAGGAGCCGTGCGCAAGCTGATCGCCTTCGACGAGGACACGTTCGACAAGCTCAAGCAGCTCGGCCGCGATCAGATGCTGAGTCTGCAGGACCTCGCCGACGAGGCGTTCATGGACCTGTTGGAAAAGCACGGCGTGCCGGCGGATCTGAAGGACGCGCTGCGCAAGAGCGCTGCGGAGGATGGCGATGGCGCAGGCAAGCCTGCGCGCAAACGCAAGAACGAGCCCGACGACAAGTCCAGAAACCAGTCGAAGCACAAGCCGAAGCAGAGGAGCAGGACGTCAGCATGAGCACCGACCCCGATCCGTTCGAACAGGGCGAGCGCGCCGCGCGCGCGAACATTCCGGCCGAGGCCAATCCCTATCAGGACGGCAGCGAACAGCATGCGCTGTGGGCGAGCGGCCACGAACGTGTCGCCAGCGCAGTGGAGGCAGGCGAGTCCGAAGGGACGTGAAGAATCTCCGACTCCATCGGCCGTGACGTCAGCCGATCTTCTTCAGACCCTTGGTGTAGCGCGGTCCCTTGGCGACATAGGCCTTGGCCGCGATGCCCATGCGCTCGACCTGCGCCGGCTCCAGCGTGCGCACGACACGCGCGGGCGCGCCGATGATCAGCGAGTATTCCGGAAAATCCTTGCCCTCGGTGATGATGGCGCCGGCGCCAACGACGCTGCCACGGCGGATATGCGCGCCATTCATGATGATCGAGCCCATGCCGATCAGGGCATCATCCTCGACCGTGCAGCCGTGCAGGATCACGTTATGGCCGACGGTGACGTTGCGGCCGACGCGCAGCGGGAAGCCAGGATCGACGTGACAGGTGGCGTTGTCCTGGATGTTGGAGCTCTCGCCGATCTCGATCCAGTCATTGTCGCCGCGGATCACCGCGCCGAACCAGACCGTGACCTCCTTGGCGAGCTTCACCCGGCCGATCACGGTGGCATTGTCGGCGATGTAGTAGTTGCCGTCCGCCGGCAGCTCGGGCGCCTGCCCGTCGAGTTCGTAGATGGCCATCGAGGTCTCCCGTTCGCAGGCGACCTTGGCACAGCCCCCAGAGCGATTTCAAGCAAGCGCCGCTGCGGCGCCCGGCGCGGGAACTAGGCCAGCACGCCCGCGGCGCGCAGCGTCATGACCACGAAGGTGCCGCACATCATGCTCCAGAAGCCGGCGATCACGGTCGCCAGCATCACGAACTCGAAGCGACGGCGCTCGATGCGGGCGCCGCGCAGCGTGTTGCGCATGATGATGAAGGGCGCGGCGAACACCAGGAATGGCACCGCGGCGAACCGCCGGGGCGTGACGCCCTCCTGCAGCAGCTCGAATCCCGGCGGACGTTCGGCATAGGCCTGGTAGCCGCTCGCCAAGGCGCCGGCCAAGGCGAAACCGATGAGGAGCGAGAACAGGGAATTGAACGCCTCTGCCGACATCGTACGCACTCACACGCTTGCAGAACTGACCGATGCTGGTTTGGCAAAAAGCGACCGCGCCCGCCACATTATCCTTAAGGAAGGGTTAATGGCGGCCGCGGCCGGTGCGCGTCTCCCTGCAGGTAAGTTTCTGCAGAATGCCGCATCGCCATGGCATAGTCGGCGCTGATTCGGTCCTTGAGATCCCCTGCCCGCCATGACGATGTTTTCGGTCCGCAGTGCCCGCCCTTCGAACGGACATGGCCATGCCGTGCCGATCATCCTGGGCTGCGTGCTGGCGGCGGCGGCAATCGCGCTGGTCGCCTACCTGCTCTGGCCGACCTGGCGCGCCGGCACCTTCAAGGGACCCGAGCGCCTGCCGGTCAGCATCGGCGGCACCGTGTTCAACGTGCCGACGGCCGCCATCCGGGTGAAGATCCAGCGCCATACGGGGCCGCAGGAGCGCGTCGATCTCGGCTTCGAATATCCCTCGCTCACGCCGCCCGAGGCGCCGCATCACGTCAGCGCCGACCAGATCGATCAGGCGCCGCACCCGATCGATCGCATCTTCGTCTCGATATCGGCGCATCACGACGCGATGTCGCCCGAGACGCGACTGAAGACGATCTATCCGCGCTATCTCAATCCGACGGCCGTGCCGGTGCAGGACGGATTGAGCATGCGAAGCTTCCGCGCGGGCACAGCGTACGACATGGAGGATCTGTTCACGGCCGAGCAGCCTTTGCTGGTCGCCCGCTGCACGCGTGATGCCGCCACGCCGGGCATGTGCCTCAGCGAGCGCCGCGTCGAGGGCGCGGATCTCGTGTTTCGCTACCCCCGCAGCTGGCTGTCGCAATGGCAGGACGTGGCGAGCGCGATGGAGCGGCTGACTGCGCAGATGCACGCGGTGAAGTAGGTCGTAGGCAATCGTTGAAATCGTGGCCCGGATGAGCGCAGCCCGCGCACGGACGTCGAATGTGAGAGCTGCCAAACTCTCTCCGATCGTCATTCCGGGGCACGCGAAGCGTGAGCCCGGAATCCATACTCACGAGCGGATGTTGGGGCGACCACATGCGCCACGACCATCGCGCGTCTCACGCCGTCCTGGGGCTATGGATTCCGGGCTCGCGCTTCGCGCGCCCCGGAATGACGGCGTGGATGGAAGCCGGGCTCATCCGCGGACGGATTGCGTGCTGACAGCGTGTGCGTAAGCACGCTGGAGCCGGTCTGCGGGAGCTGCTCTCTCAACCCGCGCGAGCGCGCCCCTGGGCGCGCCTGCACCACGATTCGTTCTGGCAACGCCGCCATCTTCGCAAGCGTCCCCGCATGCGCTTCGCGCTCATGCGGGCCGCTGCATCCGGCAACTACTCGACCAGATCGTCTTCCAGGATCGCCATCTGGAACTGGAACGAGCGGTCGTCGTCCTCGTCGTCGACGAACAGCACGCCGATGAACTCTTCGCCGATATAGACCTCGGCGGAGTCTTCCTTCTTCGGCCGCGGCACCACACGGATCTTGGGATTGCCGAACACGCGCTTCAGATACGCGTCGAGCTTCCTGACTTCCTGAACGTCCACGGTGATCTCCAATCGACAGCGAGGTTTGCAGATGATGCGGACGTTGCAGCGCGAACGTCCGTGTCCTTATGAGTTCGACATTCCAGCCCATCGATCGAGGCAAGACGAGCCGGCGATGTCGAACGACCTGAAAGGGACGCCGTGGATCTCACATTCATTCCGCCAAGACAAACGGCGGATCGTCAAATCCACAGACGCCGATGTGTTGGCACGAAATTCCCTGGATGAGAAGGTCTTGACTTCGCTGTCGCCGACGCGCTCGCGGCTCAGATCCCGATCGCGTTGATCATCTGATCCATGGTGCGCGACGGCTCCGCACAACCGGCCTCGCCGACGATCTTCGCCGGCACGCCTGCGACGGTGACGTTGTTCGGCACCGGCTTCACGACGACTGAGCCGGCGGCAATGCGCGCGCAATGACCGACTTCGATGTTGCCGAGCACCTTGGCGCCGGCGCCGATCAGCACGCCGTGACGAATCTTGGGATGCCGATCCTCGTTCTCCTTGCCGGTGCCGCCGAGCGTCACGCCGTGCAGAATCGAGACGTTGTCCTCGATGATGGCCGTTTCGCCGCAGACGAAGCCGGTGGCGTGATCGAGGAAGATGCCGCGGCCGATGCGCGCCGCCGGATTGATGTCGGTCTGGAACACCGCCGAAGACCGGCTCTGCAGATAGAACGCGAAATCCTTGCGGCTCTTGCGGTACAGCCAATGCGCCAGCCGGTGCGTCTGCAGCGCGTGAAAGCCCTTGAAGTAGAGCAACGGATCGATGAAGCGCGTGGTGGCGGGATCGCGATCGTAGACGGCGACGAGATCGGCGCGAAACGCATGGCCGAGGTCCGGCTCGTCGCGCAGCGCGTCGTCGAAGGTCTGGCGGATCAGGTCGCCCGACAGCGCGGAATGATCGAGACGATCGGCAACCCGGTGCACGACCGAATCCTCGAGACGGCCGTGGTGCAGAACGGTTGAATAGATGAAGGTCGCAAGCTCGGGCTCGCGACGCACGATCTCTTCTGCCTCGTGGCGGATCCGATCCCATATCGGATCAAGCGTCGCCAGCTTGCTGCCCTGCTGCGGATTGGTCTGATGCATAGCCATGGCTGCTTCTCGCAGTTTCAGTGGGCGGGCCTTATAGCACGGCGCATGGAACGATGTCCTCAGCGGGCTGCGCGAGGCCGGGGATCCATTCCAGCCAGCCTGCCTCCCAGAGAACACGGGATTGAGACATTTCCGTTACGCCCCGCCGGTGACGTCCCGGTTGCGCCGCCATGCCATTCGGCACCGCGTCGGCTCAAGGTGGGCAGCAGGAACCCAAAATCAAGACGATCACCGGGGAAGCAATCCGTTCCCGCCCCCTGGAGCACCCTGCGGGAGGGCGGGTGGGGCGGATACCGGTGGCTGCGGCAAAAAGGAACCACCCGGAGGATCGAAGGCCGGCGGCCCCCCGTTCGATCACGGGATCGGCTTTACCATCCATCGCTCTGCGTCTACTAGTGAATATCGCCCTGACCATACTTCGGCCACGGTGCTCCTGATCGGGGGGACACGGGTATCAGTAACACTCAGATCCTGGACGAACGCGCGACCGAGGCCGGATTGGCCTGGCTCCCCGTCATCGTCATCCCGCTCTTCCTGGTCGCGCCGGCGCTGTGGAACGGCTACCCGCTGCTGCAGTGGGACACCGGGGGCTATCTCGCGCGCTGGTACGAAGGCTATCTGGTGCCGAGCCGCTCGACCGTGTTCGGGCTTTATCTGCATTGGGGCGAGGGCTCGAGCTTCTGGCTCAATCTCGGCCTGCAGGCGCTGGCGACGCTGTGGATCCTGCAGCTCACCTTGCGCCTGCTGGGACTGGCCCAACCGCTGCGTCTGCTCTGGATCGGCCTGCTGCTGATCCTGACCACCGCCCTGCCCTGGCTCGCCAGCATGCTGCTGACCGACATCTTCGCCGGCCTGTCGGTGCTCGCGCTCTACATCATGGTCACCCAGGCGCGCCGGACCACCGTCCTGGAAAAGTGCGCGCTGTTCGGCTTCGTCGCCTTCGCCTCCGCCACCCACAGCGCCACGCTCGGCGTGCTGTTCGGCCTGTGCTGCGCCGGCTGGATCGCCTATCCCTGGCTGCGCCGGCAGATCGCGCTCTCCGGCCTGATCCAGGCCAGCATGACGATCGTCGCGGGTGCGGCGATGCTGCTCGCGGCCAACTTTGCCCTGTCCGGCCAGCTCGCGTGGACGCCGGGCGGTACCGGCGTCGCCTTCGGCCGCATGCTCCAGGACGGCATCGTGGCGCAATATCTGAAGGACCATTGCGCCCGCGAGAAGCTGAAGCTCTGCCCCTATCGCAACGAGCTGCCGCCCACCGCCGACGACTTCCTGTGGGGCAACAGCATGTTCAACAAGCTCGGCCGCTTCGAGGGCATGAACGACGAGATGGGCTTCATCGTGAAGCGGTCGCTCGCGGCCTACCCGCTGTGGCAGGCCAGGGCCGCCGCGGTCGCCACCGCCGAGCAGCTGGTGCATGTGGCGACCGGCGAGGGCACCAACGGCTGGCTGCCGCACACCTATGGCATCATCGAGCGCTACGTCCCCTCGCAGGTCAAGAAGATGCGCGCCGCACACCAGCAGCACTGGGAGATCAGTTTCGCCGTCATCAACTGGCTGCACGTGCCGGTCGCGCTGGCCTCGATGCTGGCGGCGGCGGCGATCGCGGCGCACGCGATCTGGCGCCGGCGACGCGACGACGTGGCCCTGCTCGCCATCACCGTGACCCTGGCACTGCTCGGCAATGCCGTGATCTGCGGCGTCATCTCCGGCCCGCATGACCGCTACGGCGCCCGGATGGTGTGGATCGCCACCTTCACCGCGCTGATCGCGGCGACGAGGTGGTTCAGCGGCGAGCGTGTGGACGGCTCCGCCGCATGACGCCTCCGTAGCCCGCATCAGCGACAGCCGGCGCCGCAAGGCGTCGGCGACATGCGGGATCTCGCGCGCTGTGTCGGAGAACCCCGGGGTCGCTGCGCTCGCCCGGGCTACGGCTTCAGCGCCGTGACAGAAAGTCGATCACCCCGGCCTTGTAGACCTTGTCGCCGACAGCGCGCATGTGATCGCGATTGGGGATATCGAGCACTTCGGCACCGGGGATGAGCGCGCCGAGCGCCGGACCCGAGCCCGACACCTCGTCGGCCGTGCCGACCGCGACCAGCACCGGCACGGCGATACGGCGGGCGTCGTCGCGCGAGATCAGGCCGCGCGAGCCGCGCATGCAGGCGGCCAGCGCCAGGCGGTCGGAGCGGGTCTGGTCGGCGAAGGCGCGGAAGGTGCGGCCCACGGGATCGGTCACGTTATCGATCGAGGGCGCCTCGAGCGCGGCGGCGACGTTCTCGCCGGGACCGCCGCCTTCGATCATCGCCATGCCGATGCCGCCGAAGATCGCCGAACGCAGCCGCTCTGGCGCGGTCAGCGCGATATGCGCGGCGATGCGGCCGCCGAGCGAGTAGCCCATCACGTCGGCGCTGGCGAGGCCGAGATGATCCATCAGCGCCGTGACGTCGCTCGCCATCTCCGCGATCGAATACAGCGTGGGGTCGTACAGCTTGGCCGAATCGCCATGGCCGCGGTTGTCGAGCGCGATCACCCGGCGGCCATCCTTGCGCAATTCGGAGATCCAGGCCGGATAGACCCAGTTGACGTTCTTGCTCGAGGCAAAGCCATGGACGAGCACGATCGGATCGCCCTCCCCCTCGTCGATGAAGGCAATTTCAACGGCGCCGTTGTGAAAGCTCGGCATCGGTCGCGAATCCCGGAACGCTGGAGTGAAGCTGGTCGGACGAAGTCTAGATCATGATGCGATTCCACGGAATCGCATCATGATCTTATCCCTTTGTTTGAGCATGATCTTTTCGGAAAACCGGCTTCCACTTTTCCGGATCATGCTCTAGCCGCAGGGCGCGGTTGCGGCCAGTTCGGGAGCGACGGCCGCGGCCTGCATCCGGCGCAGGCGGCGCCGCCGGCTCCGGTCGAGCCAGGCCTGGGTGGCCCGCTCGGTCATCGCCTTCAGCGATGCGACGAAGCTGAGCAGCGTCATCAGCGCGCCGAACAGCCAGAGCGCGAGATTGAATGCCCCCGCGGTCAGCAGCAGCGCGCCGCGGCCGAGCAGCTTCAGGATCGCCCGCGTCTGCCCGCCCTTGGCCTCCGCCAGGCGGGCCGCGCGGGCGATGTCCTTCGGTCCTTCGGCGAGCTTGAGCGAATCCAGTGCGCCGCGCGTGCCGGCCTTTTCGGTGATGCGGCCGACATCCTTGGCGAGCCGCACCAGCGCGCCGGCCTTCTCGGCGCGGAACGCCGCCCGGATCGCGGTCGCGGTCTGGCCCGGACGAAGCACCGAGCCCGAGGCCACCGCCTGCTGCAACAGCGGCGCATCGACCACCTCGCGCGCGGAGCGTCCCGCCCAGGCGGCGAGCCCCTCGCCGAGCCGGCCAACCTTTCGCGCATCCTTCACCAGCGTCAGCCCGGCCCGCACTGGCGCGGCGGTGCCGGCCGAGGCATAGGTTGCGGCGGTGACGGCAAGACCGGCCGTGGCCAGGCCCAGCACCAGGCGGTCGGTCTCCTCGCCCATCACCAGATGCTTGCCTTCGCGGACCGCGTCGCGGATGTCGCCGAACACGAAGAGATCGCCGGCTACCGTGCCGGACAGGCTCGCGACGTCGTCGGCCTGGCCGGTGACGAGCCCGGTCGCGAACCGCTTGGCAACGCTGGCCGGCGCCTTCTCGGCGGCCACCGCATCGCTCACGCGCTGCACCAGCCCCTCGTCGAGCACCACCTGCTGATCCCGCGCGAGCGCGACGAAGCTCTCCGCGAGATCTGGATCGCCGGCGGCGAGCGCGTCCTCGATATTGCTGATGATCCGCGCCGGATCGTTCTGCAGAACGAACGCGATCTGAAGCTCCGACAGCCTCGCCGGATCGTCCTGCGCCACGACGATGGCTCCGGCCCCATAGGCGTGCGGCCATATCGCAGCGCCGACCGCGGCGCTCACGGCGAGCCCGGCCAGCGCCAGACCGAGTCCCAGCTTGATTCGCTTCGAGATCACGCCGCCTTCACGTTTTCGCGGGAACGATGCGGAGAGACATAATAATTTTTGTGCCTGACACAACGGCCCCGACGAAAGAAGGGCTTCTCGGCGGCCCTGAGTTTGTGTCGAATCCACAGGCCACAACATAACGGCGTGCGTTGCACCAAACGCGGGTTCCCAGCACTAGGAATTGGCCTTAAGGCTCAGTATGGTCGCGCCGTTTTCGACGCGCGCGGCCGTGCGACCTCAGTCCCGTCCTGCTCCGTCGTGCTGACCGCATACGCTCCCGTTGCCACGCGAGGTGATACCGATGGCCGATAACATCGTCCCGCATTTCAACAACGATGCCGGAGTCCCCGTCATCGAGATCGGCTCGCATGAGTTCATGTGCGTGGGCGCCAATCCGCCGTTCGATCATCCGCACGTGTTCCTCGATCTCGGCAACGACAAAGAGATCATCTGCCCGTACTGCTCGACGCTGTACCGCTATGCGCCGGACCTCGCCGCCGGCGAGGCGCGGCCGCCGGAATGCGTGCTGAAGGACGTCGCCTGATCGGCGTGTCGTGGCATCGCGTACCGTCTATGTGGCGGGGGCCGGAATTGGCGGCCTGACGGCTGCGCTCGCGCTCGCCACCAAGGGCTTCCGCGTCGTCGTGCTGGAGAAGGCCGAACGGCTCGAGGAGGTCGGCGCTGGCCTGCAGCTCTCGCCCAACGCCAGCCGTATCCTGCTCGATCTCGGCCTGGGGCCGCGGCTGACCGCGCGTGCCGTGGTGCCCGACGCCGTCAGCATCATGAGCGCGCGGGCCGGCGGCGAGATCGCCCGCCTGCCGCTCGGCGAGGCCGCGAGCCAGGCGGCTGGCGCGCCCTATTGGGTGATCCACCGCGCCGATCTGCAGGCGGCGCTGGCCGCGGAGGTGATGGCGCATCCGGACGTCGAACTGCGGCTCGGCTGCCAGTTCGAGGACGTCGCCGCCCACGCCAAGGGTCTGACCGTGGTGCATCGCCGCGGCAATGAGCGCCGCCAGGACGTGGCGCTGGCGCTGATCGGCGCCGACGGCGTGTGGTCGGCGGTCCGGCACCACCTGTTTCCGCAGGTCCGCGCCGAGTTCTCCGGCCTGATCGCCTGGCGTGGCACGCTCGACGCCCGGCAATTGCCACGCGAATTGACGGCAGCGCGGGTGCAGCTCTGGATGGGCCCCGAGGCCCATCTCGTCGCCTATCCGATTTCGGCCGGCCGCCAGGTCAACGTGGTCGCGGTGGTGCCGGGGACCTGGAACCGGCCGGGCTGGAGCACGGAGGGTGATCCGAGCGAGCTGAAGGCGGCGTTCGCGCCGCCGCGCTGGCCCGCGACGGCGCGGCTGCTGCTCAATGCGGTCGACGGCTGGCGCAAATGGGCGCTGTTCGGCGTCCCCGAAGGCATCGAATGGACCGAGGGCAGCGTCGCGCTGCTGGGCGACGCCGCGCACGCCATGCTGCCCTTTGCAGCGCAGGGCGCGGGAATGGCGATCGAGGACGCGGTGGTGCTCGCCAAGTGCCTGAGCGAGGCGCGCCCGGACGGTCCGGGCGCGATCCCGGCTGCGCTGAAACGCTACGCCAGACTGCGCCGCCCGCGCGTCGGCCAGGTGCAGCGCACCGCACGCAACCAGGGCCGCCTCTATCACATGACCGGACCGCTGGCGCTGGCCCGCGACCTCAGCATCAAGGCGCTCGGCCCGCAGCGCCTGTCGGCGCGGCAGAGCTGGATCTACGACTGGCGGCCGTAGGCGAAGCAGCCCGGTCTCAGTAGACCGAGCCGTCCCGCGGCAGCGTCGACGGCGTGCCCGCACCGGAGGCCATCGGCCGCGCAGGACGCGCCGGCTTGACCGGCTTGCCGGATTTCGCAGCAGCCGGCTGCGGCGCCGGGGTCTCCTGGCACTTGTTGCGGCGCCAGGCCTCTTCGGCGAACTGGGTCTGGCCACGGATCGCGATATAGTCGTTGCGATAGGCGACCTCGGCCACCACCGCGCCGCCGGCTCCGGTCTCTGCCTTGGCCATCAGGCCCTGCAGCTCGGCTGCGCGCCCGGCCAGCGCCTTGCGCTCGGCCTCGAGCTGCTTGCAGTCATAGAGCTCATACTTGGCCGGATCCGCGAAGGCGGTCGACACGCTGTCGCTCATGCCGGCGCAGCCCGACAGCAACGATCCCAACCCCAGCAGTCCCGCAGCCAGCGCGACGCGAAGCCGATCGCTGGTCACGCAGCCTCGACCGTGCAGCGGCGTCGAGCCATTGGCTCGATCATGGGCTCGATCATGGGCCGATCGGCCGCGGACATCGGCCCGAACGGCGGCAGCATTCGTCTCTGCGATGGTCCTCGGATTCGTCACGCTCACCTCGCCCAACGACCGGCCCGCAAGGGATGCGGATCCGAATCGGATTCTCGTGATGGGTCCGTGCCTTACAACGGCCGCTTCGTCCATGTCTTGCACCACGTGATCCCAGACTTGGCAAAGCGCTTCAACGCGAAGGCATCTCAAAGCAGCTGGTGACGGCCGGATTGAGGCTTTACCAAGGCGCTCGCGCTGGCTTGAGCAGGAGCTTCATCAGGCACGCCATTGCCGGACGCTTACGGTTTTTCACCTTGATCCGGTCCCTTTCACGGTGCGGGCGGTCAATCGGTTTCGACACCATCCCCTCTTATCCCTTGCTGCGGGCGGCGGGGACAGGTCGGCCCCGATCTCGCCGCGCCCAAGGGAGCGACGAGGAGGCCGCCCGAGCGAGAGAAACAAGCTTCGGGGCGGGACGGCGGCGCCGGCCACAGAGCGCCGCCGTTGGCGAGATCAGCGATCGGCATCACCGATGCGAATATAGATGCGCGATCCATTGCAGATCTGCGCGTACCGGTTGCCATCGGGACGGCTGACCAATTGGACGATCGGCGCGGGCTGGGCGAATGTGATGGTCCGCGCGCCCTCGCTGATCACCCCAGTCGCATCTGCAACGTCGGCGACTTGCGTCAGCCCGGCGATCGGGCCGGTCAGGATCGTGTGGCTGTACGTGCCCGGCACCGCCTTGAGCAACACTCTCTCATCGGAGGCGATCGTGTAGGTGAACTTGTATGAGGTAACGCCGGTCTCGCCTCCGCCGGTGTCCACCGAGAAGTCCTGGACATCCATCATCCCGGTGCCATCGGCGCGAAGCACCATGACGCCTTCGACGGTGAAGGAAAAGAGCTTCAGCGGGCCGCCCTTTGGCGTGAAGTTCGAATTGAATCCGACAGCGGCCGGATTCCGGATGCACAACGATTTGCCAGCTAACGCATAGGTTCCGCGTAGACTTGCATGATCATTCGCAGACGCGGCCGTGCTTGCCGTCGCAGCGGCGGCCAAAATAAGAAAGCGGTGCATATGGTTTCCTCCCCGATCCGAACAATGGCTCGCCCTTACATCAGCGGTCGTCGTCGCTGAGGCGGGTCATGATGAGAGATCCATTGCAGATCCGGGCAAACTGGGTGCCATTGGAACGACTGACCGTCAGGACGGTCGGCGCGGGCGGGGCGAGGACGATGGCCCGTGCTGCTTCGCCGATGAATCCGCTGGTGTCGGGAACATCGACGACTTGCGTCAACCCGGCGTTCGGTCCGGTCAGGGTCGTGGAGCTGTACGTACCTGGCACCGCCTTGACCGACAGCTTGCCACCGGGGTCAATCGAGTAGGTGATCTGGTACGAGATATCGCTGGTCGTCCCTTCGCCGGCGTCGACCGTGAAGGACCGGTTGTTCACCGTGCCGGTGCCGTCGGCGCGAAACACCATGACGCCGTCGACGGTGGTGGCGAAGAACACGACCGGACCCTTCGGCAAGAAGTTCGAATCGAATCCGATCGACGCCGAGTTCTGGATACAGTCCGATGCGCCCGTCATCGCATAGGTCCCGTGAAGCCGACTGGGGTGATCATGAGCAAACGCCGCCGCGCTTGCAGTGATACCGACGAGGACCAGAATAGAAGAGCGATGCAAAATAGCCTCCCTGATCGAATGATCGCCCTTGCGTGGGCTGGAGGTACCATATGCCGCAAAGATGACGATTAGTCGTTATTAGTCACAAAGCTGCAAACTAGCGCCACACCCGCAAGAGTTGACTGTTCTGCGGCAATTTCTCATGCGAACAGCTCGACTCCAGCAGGCGCAATCTTCACATCAGTCCCCGCTCCTCGTGCATCCACAACCAGCCGTGCCGGATCCGAGGTCGTGTCACCGGTGGTGGTGTAGCTAGCGGTGGCGCAGCGCGTTCGCCGGGGAGAGCCGGGCAGGTCAGCTGGCGATTGCCGGGGCGGGAGCTGGGCCGCCACGGCTCATCAAAGCCTTATTTCGTGATCATCCGCCTCGGTGGCGCGGTCGGTGTTGGTGCTGCCGGCGAGATGACAAACGTCACCCAGGCGTTCCAGCCGTCAGGCCGGTTTTCCGCGGCAAATTCCTTGTAGGCCTTGAAGTTGAGGTAGCCTTGCATGTCACCAACCGGGAAGATAAACCCGACCTGCGGGCCGACACCCGCGACCTGCGAGCGGAAGCAGCCGACGCGATCGCCGGAGCCGCTATCGCAGCCAAGTTGCTTGTAGACGTAGCCCACCAGCCCGATCTGGACCTGCTTGCTCAGGAATTGCGAAGCGCCCCAGTCGAAGTGCATGTCGACGCCGCTTTGATACTGCGTGTCAGGATTTGTGAAATTGTAGGTGAAGCCTAGCACGCCGGAGAGCTCATGTCCGCTCTGTGGATTGAAATAGGTGTAGCCGCCGCCCGCATCGATCGTCCCATGCCCGATCCCGATATTGGCGAGGCGCGTGGACTGGTAAGCGCCGACAGGGATGTCACCCATCACGTAGGTCATGTAGTTGTTGACGCCCGCGTTCCAGCGCAGTGCGAATTGGGGGATCAAATCGCCGAAGCCAGTGATGGAATCGCTGACGGAATCAAAGCGCGAGAACGGAATTGAGCCGCCCGGTGTTGAAAGCGAGCCCGTCACCAATCCATTGAGCGAGGTTGTATTTGCGCCGTAGATTCCGATCAGGCTTGCAGACGCCTGACCACCGAGAACCGGTGTCGCGAAGACGTAGGTCGCGTTCAGCAGGCCAAGATCGACGTTCGCATTGACGTTTGCGTTCAAGGTAGCTGTCAGATTCGCAGGAATACGGCCGATCTGGATCTCACGAGCGCGCGCCACGTCCCTGCCGGCAGACACTGAGGTATGATAGTAAATTGACGCAGCCGACCAACCGGGCTGCTGAGGCGTGGCGGCAAGGCTACCGAATGTGCCCGGAATCCAAAAGCTGATGCCGCTCTCATCTGCCGAGACAATCGTCGGTACTGATGCAATGGTCGCAAATGCAATAGCGCCAAGCGCCCTCGTCATTCTCATGGCAATCTCCTGCCGAACCACGACCCTCGCTCATAGTGAGTGACGAGCATGATGCTGACAGTATGACAGGCCGTACTGCGCCGGGCGATAGCCGTCACGATGACAGGGAACAATTTGCAACCGGATGTTGCAAGTGAAGCACAGTGTCGCGCTGGTCCGCCGCTTAGCAAAGAATTGCTTGTTTGTTCCTAGGTAAATTCACGCGGCGCTCTGAGAGACAGGACAGCCTCGCGCGTGATCATGAGAGAAACCAAGACAAACCCTGTCGCCGCTTGGGAAAGTGCCTTTTGGTTTCTCGTCTTTCAGGAGGCAGTTGCCAGCTACATCCATAGGGCCACGCTGTCTCCGCGCAGCCATCTCCCAGGTCAAGACGATTGCCCTACTCGAGACGATCGCTCTTGATCGCAAGCCGATGCTTCGCAGAAAGCTTCTGCCAAGAAACCAACGAAACCGCAATCAAGGTGATCGCGAGCGCGGCGCCGACGACGGGATGATTGAGCTTGTAAGCGAGCATAGCGTATCGCTGTCGATCCAGGAAGACCAGGAAAGCTTGCCCTTGACGGTTTGAGACTCAGAAAATGTTCCCCATTGATTTCGCTCAAGGTCCGTTATTCGACTTGTTCGGTGCAGCACGATGCCGAGCGTGTGCGCGTGTCCTGCTCTTTCAATATTTCTTCGATATTTGATGGTTCTTTGCAGATGCCTGACCGGCGTGAGACATCGGCAGGTCCATACAATAATACAATAGATGAGCGTGCCCCGCTGGTTAGCACAGCCAGGCGATCGCATCTGCCCCTAGGGGCCTTCGCGCGTGGGTTGATCTGCGTCAACGTCGCTCCTTGCGCTGTCCTAGAGGATCACAAGCATCTGCGCGGTTGCGCGCACCTCTTGGGGAGGGCCTGCGATGAATTTTCGTGCGATTGCTTCCATATTGTTTTTGACGTCGGCGATATCCGCCCCCGCGTTTGCACAGCAAGCGCAACCGACTACGCCGCCGCTCGGCTCCCCGGCCGCGACCATCACCATTCCGGGCGACCAGCTTCCACCGCCACCGCCGAAATTCGGCGGCACGATCACGGAGGATGCGAAGACCTCGAAGCCGTGGTGGCCTCCGACGGTCGTGCCACGTAAAGGTGCGCCGAACGTTCTGCTGATCATGACCGACGATTCCGGTTATGGCGTGCCGAGCACATTCGGCGGGGTGATCCCAACGCCAACGCTCGATCGCATCGCCAAGAATGGCCTGCGCTACACCCAATTCCACTCGACGGCGCTCTGCTCGCCGACGCGAGCGGCTCTGATCACCGGTCGCAACCATCACTCGGTCGGCTTCGGCCAGATCAGTGAACTGGCGACTGGATATCCGGGCTATGACTCGGTCATCGGTCCGGAGAACGCGACTATCGGCCGGATTCTGAGCGACAACGGATATGCCACATCGTGGTTCGGCAAGAACCACAACACGCCGTCCTTCCAATACAGCGCGGCCGGTCCGTTCGACCAATGGCCGAGCGGGATGGGCTTCCAGTACTTCTACGGCTTCATGGGTGGCGAGACCGACCAGTGGACGCCGTACCTGTTCCGCGACCACACCCCCGTTTACCCGTGGGTCGGGAAGAAGGGCTACAACCTGATCACCGACATGGCGGACGACGCGATCCGTTACATGAAGGAACTTGACGCCGCGGCGCCCGAGAAACCGTTCTTCGTCTACTACGTACCTGGCGCGACCCATGACCCGCACCAGCCAACCAAGGAATGGATCGACAAGATCAGCAAGATGCACCTGTTCGACCAGGGCTGGGAGAAGTTGCGAGACCAGATCTTCGCCAACCAGAAGCGATTGGGCGTGATTCCCGCAAACACGCAGCTCACGCCGTGGCCGGACGTCTTGCCGAAGTGGGATTCGCTCTCGGAGGTGAAGAAAAAGATCGTCATTCGCGAGGCCGACGTGTTCGCGGCCTATACCGCCTATGTCGACGATGAGATCGGCCGGGTGATCCAGGCCGTCGAAGACATGGGCAAGCTCGACAACACGTTGATCATCTACATCAACGGCGACAACGGCACGAGTTCGGAAGGCTCGATGATGGGTACGCCAAACTGGCTGACGGTCGCCAATGGCGTGCTCGATTTGCCGGAGGTCGAGTATCTTCGATATTACGAATCCTGGGGTTCGGACCAGACCTATCCGCACATGGCCGTGCCGTGGGCGTGGGCGTTCGACACGCCCTTCAAGTGGACCAAGCAGATCGCGTCGCATTTCGGTGGGACGCGGCAGGGTATGGCTATCTCGTGGCCCGGCCACATCAACGATGTCGGAGGCATTCGCCCCCAGTTTCATCACGTGATCGACATCGTGCCCACAATCCTTGAGGCGGCCGGCATCAAGGCGCCCGACATGGTCGACGGCATCAAGCAGAAGCCCATTGAAGGCGTTAGCATGGCGTACACGTTCGACAAGGCAAATGCCAACGCACCGTCGAAGCGCACGACCCAGTACTTCGAGATGTTCGCCAACCGCGGCATCTACCACGAAGGCTGGTACGCCGCGACCACACCACCCGAGCCGCCGTGGCTTGTCGGCACGAAGGCGCTGCCGCCGGTCGAGCAGTACAAGTGGGAGCTCTACAACCTTGCCGAGGACTTCTCGCAGGCGGACGACCTTGCGGCGAAGAATCCCGAGAAGCTCAAGGAACTGCAGGCGGTGTTTGCGGCGGAGGCGAGCAGGTACCAGGTGTTTCCGCTGGATAACTCGGTGCTCCCGCGACTTCTCACGCCGCGGCCGAGTGGGACGGCAGGGCGAACGGAGTTCACCTATGTCGGTGAGAACGCTGACATTCCGATTGCCAATGCTCCCAGCCTCCTGAACAGGGACTACACGATCACAGCCGAGATCACCGTGCCCAGTGGCGGTGCCGAAGGGATGATCGCTACGATGGGCGGGAGGTTCGGTGGCTACGGCCTTTACCTGCTCAAGGGCAAACCGGTCTTCGTCTACAATCTTCTCAATCTCAAACGTTACAGCTGGGAGGGCGGCGTTGGAGCCGATGACTGGCTGGGCCAGGCGCTCAGTCCGGGTAAGCACAAGATCGTCTTCGACTTCAAATACGATGGACCCGGACTCGGCAAAGGCGGCAGCGGTGTCCTTTCGGTTGACGGCCGGGTGCTGTCGCAACAAAAAATGGAACACACGATTCCATTCATGATGGCGATCGATGAATCCATGGACGTTGGGCTCGATACCCGCACCGCGGTCGATGATAGCTATACGCTGCCATTCCGATTCACCGGCAAGATCGACAAACTGACCTACAACATCAAGCCGGAACAGTTGGCTGAGGAAGATCGCAAAGCCATGCAGAAGGCCGCGACCAAAGCAAACGACTAGCCTGGTCATTCCCAGCAAAGCAGTGGGGAGCAAAAGCTCCCCACTCTCAGAATCCGATATGTTCCGGGCGTCATCTGCGGTGGTCTCCCTCTTCCACGGCTTGCGACCGAAAGACGGGACGTTTCGAGCTTAGGTCAAATATGGGTCGAGCGGCGCGTTAATGAAAAGGAGATCGCTCATGAATTCATCTGCTGGACAGGAAGGCATTTCGCTTGATCGCCGCTGCCTGCTCACGACCGCACTCGGTGCCGGGCTGGGCACAGCCTTGTCATCCACAAGAAGCGAGGCGGCCGGCCCGCTGCTGCGCGCACTCGGCGACCTGAAGGGCGATGTCGAGGAAGAACTGGCGTATGTTCTTGCGTTGGAATGCTATGTCTACGGCTTTCCGCTTGTCATGATGGACGCAACCCGAGCGGTGATGACGGCCACGTCGAAGTCCGAACAGTATAAAGCGCCTGTCAACCAGTTCGGCAGGATGCGGACTTATGTCGATCCGGATTTCAAAGACTGCGTCCGCATCAGCGTCAACTCCCTCTGGGCGTTTTCATTCATCGACCTGGACAAGGAGCCGTTCGTCTATTCTCAGCCCGACACTCAGGGGCGATACATCATCATGCAGGCGCTCAACATGTGGACCGACGATTTCGCCTCGGCGGGCAGTCGGACGACCGGAACTGGCGCCGGAAACTTCCTGATCGCCGGCCCCAAATGGAACGGTGTTGCGCCCAATGGCATCAAGCAAACGTTCCGTTCGACGACCCGCTACGCATCCGTTCTGGTCCAGATCGCATGCGACAGCCCCAAGGAGTTCGTTGCAATCAACAAGCTGCAGGATGAATTGCAACTGACGCCGCTCAGCGCCTGGGGCAAGTCCTACACGCCACCCTCCGATGTGCCGATCGACACCAGTGTCGATACAACGGCGACGCCGTACGATCAGGTGCGGCTCATGACCGGCGAGATGTTCTTCAAGCGCCTCGCCGCTGCGTTGAAGGACAACCCGCCTTACCCTGACGACGCCAAGACTATCGACAAGCTCAAGCGCATCGGGATCGAGGTCGGCAAGGACTTTGAACCGTCCAAGCTCGATCCGGCCGTTCTGCGGGGGATCAACCGGGCGCCGGCCGAGGTCTGGTACAAGCTGGAAACAGGCCCCTACACTGCGCCGACCGTCAACGGCTGGCAGGGCGCGCTGAATATCGGTCGCTTCGGTACCGACTACACCACGCGGGCATTCATCGCCTGGTTTGGATTGGGGGCGCTGACATCGGACGATGCGGTCTATCCAACCGCCTTTGTCGATGGCGACGGCAACGTGCTGGACGGCGCGGCGAAGTATGTTCTCCATCTGGAGAAGGACGAGATATTCCCATCCGAAGCTGGGGTCTGGTCGGTCTCGCCCTATCGCGAGAATTTCTATGTTCGGAACGCGATCAACCGCTACGGCATAACTTCGGCGATGCCGATCAAATACAATCCAGACGGCTCGCTCGATATCTACATCCAGGCGCAATCACCAGGCGCCGACAAGGAGACGAATTGGCTTCCGTGTCCGCCGAGCCTGCCCTTCAATCTCAGCGTCAGGGTCTATCAGCCCAAGACTGCCCTTAAGGATGGCACGTTCAAGATCCCGCCCATCCGGCGCGTTCGCGACACCTGAAGAACTTGCAAGGACTGCGCGAGGAGATGGACAGTGTAATCCAGTTAGTGCCGGTAACGCCTTCAATCGACCAGCTGGCACGGATCATCGGCAACGTGGCGGCCCCGGCTTTCCTGCTGGGAGCCGTCGCGTCCTTCATCTCGGTTCTTATTTCCCGCATCAACCGTGTGGTCGACCGGGCCCAGTTCCTTCACGGCATCACCGATGATGATGCTTCAAAGGCTTACCTCAAGACGGATATTCCCCGGCTGCGGCACCGGGCTTCGCTCCTGAACAGGTCGCTGTTCTGCTCCATCCTTTCTGCGATCCTCACCGCCCTCATCATCATCGTTGCCTTCATCAGCGCCCTGTTCGATGTTGCCCACGAATATGGCGTGGCGCTGCTGTTCATGGCTGCGCTGCTGACGTTCTGCGCTTCTCTCATCGACCTCGCCCGCGAAACCCGAATTGCACTTCACGACAACGACCTGCGCGTGTAAGTCTTCCAGGGCAGTCGAGGGGTGATCGGATGTGACGAAGAGGTCTCGGAAGAGGCGCGGGCGTCAGAAGGCCACCGCGACGGCCCGCCGTGGAGCTCCGAGAAGCTCATGCAGGCCACCGTGAGCCATTGGCTGCGCGAGAAGGAGCGCGAGGGCCTGATCGGCGCCGGCACCACCCTGCACGGCCTCCGCGTCTCCTACGCGGCCTGGTGGAAGCGCAATGGCGCGACGGACGCGGAGATCGCCGACCTGCTGGGCGACAAGTCGCAGCGGATGGGAACCCACTATACTCGGCACGTCTCCCGGGAGGACAATGTAGTCCGGGCGTTCAAGCGATTGAAGAATATGGATTAATCGCCTGGGTATTCACACGGAACTGAAGAATGATCCGCGCTTAAGCTATGATCCTTCGGCCTCACCGCCTTCCGAGATCTCAGCAGCTTTCATGCGCGCGAGCCGAAGCTCTTCCTCTATCAGAGCCTCCTGTTCACGCTGGCGCTGTGCAACGGTCATGCGCTCCTCCCTGATCGCTCGGGCGCGCGCCCTTAGCTCTTCTTCGGTCAAGGTGCGCACGATCTCGCCCGAGGGTAACCTTCCTAAAGCTCTTTGGATAGTTTCGTAATCAGCTGACGGAGGGGCACGTCGTCTGGGTGACGTCAGTCTTGCTGTAATTTCATCGACAAGAGGAGCAAAGAATTTCTCCGGCGAGGCCAGCACCAGATTTTGTTGACGCAACAGCGCCATCATCTCCTGCGCCAGTTCGGCGTAGTCCGGTGGTCGATCAGCGGCCGCCGCGGGTTGTGCCATCGAGGATTGTTCTAGCAGAAGCTAAACTGGCTTTTCGATACTCGGCCAAAGCATTGGAAAGAGCTGATCCAACTCGTCGTCGGAACGGCGTTGCTCGGGCTCGACCGCCTCGTTTATATCACCAATAAGCTTCCGGAAATCCTGTTCGCCAAAGACCGTTCCCTGGAAGATTCTTAGCGGCGCTTTGACGTCAGAATGCCCGATGTCGAAGAGGACGGTCGCCCCCCGGCCAGACAGGTGCTTGGACAGGGCACCAGCCTCGAACGCAATCCATTGAGAATCCAGGTTTTCTCGCGTGAGAACAACCAAGCCGAAGCTGGATTTCTCAAGTTCGTCTCGAATCACCCCCTGCCATTGAGCTCCCTTCTCGATGTCAGTTGTAGTGATAAACGGCTTGACCGCAGGCAGAATTAACGGAGACCATTTTCGGAGCTCGTTGGCGATTTGTTGGCTCGACTGCCCTGACCAGCTAATAAAAAGCTTCATTTGAAATCTCCGGGCCTCGCGACGCGCCGTAGACTGATTGCCAGCGGGACGGGAGGCACCCCACGACCAAGCGCCCGGCCCTGCGCCATGATCAGATCATCATCGGCAAGCCCGACGAAGCTCACCTCGAGCTCTCTCAGCGGACCGAAAGCGCTACTGAGCGCTCCGGCATAGTGCACCACGCGAATCTTACCCGTGACGCGATTTCCGTCCTGTTGATATGATCCATAGTAGTAGTAGCCGCTGTCGCCACCCGACAAATTGCCATCCTGGATGGTCATCACCCCCACACCTTCGCTGAGAGCTGCGAACTGAGCGGTCCAGAGGCCATTTATGTCCATGACGGCTCCTTCAGAGGCAAGGCTCTCTACCATTGGCATATAAGATCACGCTCACTCGCAATGCTGGGGTAGTGCGGCTGAGGAACATAGATTATGGAGATTGCAGGGAAAATGCTCACCTGGGAGACTGCACAAACGACCCTCACTTGGCTATCTGTGCTCGCCGGTGGCGCAGCGGCATATCTTTGGTACCGCGCCTCTGTCGTAGTGGTGTGTGAAGGCGATCCCAAAGACGTCCCCGGGTACTACCTTGGCATGAACCATCCTTGGGCAAAAAAGGCAGGAAAGCAGATCAGCGTGCTGGGGACTTTTGCTGAAGGATCTCGCCTAAATCAGAGAGCCGCCATCGTCACCGGGATTTCTATCGGGCTCCAGGCGCTCGCTGTTGCCGCTGGCTACTTCGTGGCGAAGTGAACGAGAACAGAACGAGTTTTGTCTAACACTGGGCGGTTCCCGTCTAACGCTTGCCGCGGCAGACGAAAAAGGGTAGCGCAATCAACAGGCGGACGTGGCGGAACGGGTAGACGCAAGGGACTTAAAATCCCTCGATGGCAACGTCGTGTGGGTTCGAGTCCCACCGTCCGCACCAGCCCTGTGCACGCCCCGCTCGGCCGCCCTGCCCGGCTCAGTTCAACGCCGCCAGCCGCTCGAGCTCGGCGAGATCGGTGACCTCCAGCCTGCCCTCCGAGATCGTCAGGATCTTGCGATCGCGAAACAGCGCCAGCACGCGGCTGACATGGACCGAGGTCAGGCCGACGGCGTCGGCGATGTGCTGCTGCTTCAAGGGAAACGGATAGCGGTGATGCTGGACCACACCGTCCACCGCGACGCGCCGCATCAGGCTGAGCAGCAGATGCGCGATCCGACGCTCGGCCGGACGCTGGCCGAGCACGGTGATGAGCTCGTAGGAGGCCCGGCCGTTGTCGCCGAGAGAGCGGAACACCTCCATCATGACCAGCTCGTCGGCGCGGCACTGCTTGCGGACCTCCTCGCCATCGAGCCGGCTGACCTGGACCTGGGTCAATGCCTTGGCCGAGAAGCTCATGCCTTTGGCGAAGATCGCCGCCGGCGAGAAGATGTCGCCCGGCAGCAGGAAGCGCAGGATCTGGCGGCCGCCATCCGACAACTGGATGTAACGGAATGCCCAGCCGCTGCAGAGCACGAGCACATCGTCGCGCGCCTCGCTCTGGCATTTGATCTGCTGGCCGGCCCGGACGGTGAAGAACTGCTGATGGAGCCGCGGCAGCGCCGACTGCGCCCGGCAGGCCGTGAAAAGCGCGGCACAGAATCCGGAATCGACGTGGGTGCAGGAGACGCAGCAGCCGGGGAGATCGGGTTCTGATCGCAGCATCAAGGGGTGCGCGCTTGTGTCCAATCCGTCCCGCCGACCCGGCTTCGTCATTCGGTCATCGGGACGCTGTGGCGGTCGATCGGGTGCGGCGGATGCCGAGGCCCTTCGACCTGCGTCGCAGCTAAAATGGAACCGGCCCGCAGCGATATAACCTGGATTAATCAGGCGGCTGAAAGTCGCGCATCCATCCCGACGGCCGTCGCGGCGCGATCGCTCGCTTGGGCTTTGGATCTCACCCGAAGCATGATCGACGCCACGCGCCTACGCCGCCTGCGCTCGCGCCGTCAGCTCCACCATGGTGGTGGACTTGAAGCTCGGCCGCGCCTCCAGCCGTTCGATCCAGGCGACGAGGTTGGGATGGCCGGCGGTCAGCTCCGCCCATTCCGGCGTCAACGACAGGAAGCTCGCCTGCGGCGCGGCCTGCAGATCGGCCAGCGACAGATGATCGCCGACCATGAACGGCTGCTCGCCGAGCAGCCGCGACAACTCCGTGATGACGGTTCTCGCCTGCGGCATCGCGCGCGCGATCGCGGCTTCGTCGGTGGTCGTCCCGAAGAATTGCGGGCCGACGATGCGCTGGAAGATGATGACGTTGCAGACGCCCTGGAACAGGTACCAGTCGCTGATGTTCATCACCTGGTCCATGCGCGCGGCCTGCCTGATATCCGCGGGCGTCAGGGCCGGCTCGGGCAGCACGCGGTCGAGATAGCGCAGGATCGCCTGGGTCTCGTACAACACGAAGCCGTCATGCGCGAGCACCGGCACGCGCCCGAAGGGATGACGCGCCAGATGCGCCGCGCCCTTGGAGTCGCCCGGCGCCAGCGCCGCGAGCCGATACGGCGCGCCTTTCTCCTCCAGCGCGATCAGCACGCTGCGCCCGAACGGGCTCCCCGGCACGGAATGGACGACGAACTCGGACATCACGATCTCCCCCACGCAGATGATGAACTGCTCATGATGACGCCGGCGGCCGCTCGGCCTCGGCTACGAAGCGCTGCAGCAGCCCCGGCCAGCCGCCGTCGACATCCCGCCGCATCGACGCGCCGGCCTCGCGGCCCATGGTTTCGAACTTGTGGTGCAGCAGCTCGACGCGGGTCACGTCCGGGCCCTCGGCAACGAATTGCACATCGACCTCCGAGCGCATCGCCGCGTCCGGCTTCCACTGCGCATCGATCTGCCACAGCATGACGAAGCGATGCGGCGGCTCCCATAGCGTGATGGTCGCGACCGTGGTCGCCGTGCCGTCCTCGGCGATCTCGAGCCAGCGGCCGCCGAGCTTCGGCTCCAGCATCACCTTCTCGATCGGCTTGCGGCCGACCCCATGCGTATGCGGCCACCAGCGCGTCAGGCCGCGCGTGAACACGTCGAACGCATGATCGATCGGCGCCCGGACATGGACGAGCTTCCGCACCGGCGCGATCACGGCCCCCTCACTCATCGATCCCCCCTTTCGTCTGCCGATGCGTGCGCTCCGCCTCGATCTTGAAGGCGAGCAGCGCGTCGTCCCAGAAGCTGTCGAGCCAGTCGCGCAGCTCGGCCAACCCCTCACGGCGCAACGCGTAGATGCGGCGCACGCCTTCGCTGCGCTCCTCGACCAGCCCGGCATCCTTCAGCACCTTCAGATGCTGCGAGACCGCCGGCCGCGACACCGGCATCCCGGCCGCGATCGCATGGACCGGCCGCGGTCCACCGCGCAGCCGTTCGAACACCTCCCGCCGCGTCGGGTCCGCCAGCACATTCAGTGTCGTTCCGTAAGTCATGGCTTACTGTAAGCCACTACTTACATAAACGTCAAGGCGGCAGGCCGGAGAACGCGAGAGCCCCGATCCCTGCAGATCTCGCCACCGCCGGTTGCAAGGAGAAACCCGCCATTAACCATAACCGAACCAGGGTGGAACCAACGGTTGCCGGCGTCCGGGCGGGTTGTGCGACGTCGCTCAGGCTGGCCGGGGCTCGCCATCAATGAGAGGCACGATGCTGGGATTCCGCCGAAAGAACGAACCATCGGACGCCCCGCTTGCGTCCGACACCTCCGCACACGACGCCTTCCAGGACGCGCTGGCCCAGTGCCTCGGTGACTGGGCGGACGGCAAGCTCAATCGCGATATCGGAGGCGTCGATGCTGCCGCGCTGCGCGCCCAGCTCAAGCCGCAACTGATCGAGGCCATCCATCGTCTCGGCACCGCGCTCGCGGCCCGCGCGTCCCAGGATCTCGATTCCGTCGTCGACATCTGCATCAACAGCAACGAAGCCTCGATCAGCGCGGCGCGCCTGATCGGCGCCTCCAACAATCAGTCCGAACGCTGTCAGAGTCTCGCTGCCGCATCGGTGGAGATGCAGGCCTCCGTGCACACCATCCGGTCGACGTCGACCGAAGCCGCTGCCGAGGCTGCCGCGACGCGCCAGGCCGTCGAGAACAGCGTGACCGCGGTACAACGGACGTTGCAGACGATGAACGGCATCGCCAGCTCCGTGCGCGACACCTCGGCGAAGATCGCCGATCTCAGCGCCGCCTCCGCCGAGATCGGATCCATCGTCGGCACCATCGACGCGATCGCCAACCAGACCAACCTGCTGGCACTCAATGCCACCATCGAGGCGGCGCGCGCCGGCGAATTCGGCAGGGGCTTCGCGGTGGTCGCCGCCGAGGTCAAGAACCTGTCGCAGCAGACCACCAAGGCGACGGAGGACATCAAGGGTCGTATCGAGCGGCTGCAAGCCGAGATGAGCGGCATCGTCGAGGCCATGGCCGGCGGCGCCAAGGCGGTCGAGGTCGGCATGTCCGAGATGAACGATCTGGCGCAGGCGATCGATCAGGCCGGCACCCGGACCGCGGTGGTCAGCACCAAGATGGATGAGATCTCCGGCATTCTCGCCGAGCAGTCCGCCGCAACCGACGAGGTCGCGCAGGGCATCACCATCATCGCCGATCTCGCGACCGCCAATGCCAACGAGGTGATGTCGCTCGCGGACACCATGGGCAAGACGGACGCAAAGGTCGGCAAGATGCTGGGCGAGATCGCCAAGCTCTCGCTCGACAACCAGGTGGTGAGATTGGCCAAGGCCGATCACGTGATCTGGAAGAAGCGGCTGGTGGACATGTCGGTCGGCCGGCTGCAACTTCGCGCCGACGAGCTCTCCGATCATCACACGTGCCGGCTCGGCAAATGGTACTATGGCGAAGGCGGCCAGCGTCTGGCCGGCGATCCGGCATTTCGCAACCTCGAACGCCCTCACGAGGCGGTGCACCGCCACGGCAAGGAAGCCGCGCGCCTGTTCAGCTCAGGGCGCATCGATGAAGCGCTCAACGAGATCGGCAGGGTCGAGGTCGCTTCCAGCGAGGTGTTGGCGGCGCTGGACGAGATCAGGGCCTCATAGCTACGAGGCTGCTGCCGACGTCACGTCACTCCATCCTCGCGTCATTCCGGGGCGTGCGCAGCACGAGCCCGGAATCCATAGCCACAGGACAGGGTGTGGTGTGAGATGGCAGTGGCGCTTGTCTTCGCCACATGACGGCGCGTGGATATGGATTCCGGGCTCATCGCTGCGCGATGCCCCGGAATGACGGCGAGAGAGCCGGCCCCGTCGGCAGTCGTGTAGCCCGGATGAGCGATAGCGACATCCGGGTCTCCTCCACAGCGCGTTTGAACCCGGATGTCGCTATCGCTCATCCGGGCTGCGGCTACGGGCCGCGGCCGACATCTCGTCACTCGCTCTTGTCGACGTTCCAGAACACCGGCACGGCCTGCCCTTCCAGGACGCCGGTGATCGATTTGCGCCAGGCGCTCGGCATGAACCATTGGCCGAGCGGCACGTAGATCACCTGGTCGTAGACCTCCTGCTGAATCTGGGCGGCGATCCGCTTCTGGTCCTCCGGCTTCGTGGCCTTGGCGAAGGCGTCGCGCAGCTCCTCCATCTTGGGATCGTCGGGCCAGCCGAACGGGCTCTTCTGGCCGCGTGCGCCGACGAAGGTGCTGCCGATCGGATTGCCGGAGTCGGCGATCACCGAGTTGGTGAAGAACATGTTCCAGCCGCCCTCCTTGGGCGGCTTCTGGCTGGCACGCCGCGTCACCACGGTCTGCCAGTCCGTCGTCTGCAGATCGACCTTGAAGCCGGCCTCGCGCAACAGCTGCGCGGCGACCACCGGCTGCGCCTTCAGGGTGATCGCATCGCCCGGCGCGAGGATCACGACGGGCGTACCGTCATAGCCGGCCTCGGCCAGCAGCTTCTTGGCCTGCTCCATGCCGTTGCCCTTCACCAGCGTCTCCGAGCCGATGTCGGATTCGAGCGGCGTGCCGCAGCCGAACACGGCGCCGCAGATCGTGTAGTACTTGGCGTTACCGACGAGCGCGTCGAGCACATCCTTCTGGTTCAGCGCCAGGAACGCCGCACGGCGGATCTTCACATTGTCGAACGGCGGAAACAGGAAGTTCATGCGTCCCAAGGTCTGGTAGCCGAACTTGTTCAGCACGTTCATCGAAAGATCGGGATTGGCTGATAGCACCGGCTCGAGATCGAGCGGCGGGAATTCCATGAAGTCGATGTCGCCGGCCTGCAGCGCGTTGACGGCCGTCTGCGCATCGGGCATCGAGACCCACTCGACGCGGTCGACCTTCACCACCTTGCCGCCGGCCGTCCAGCTCGGCGGCTCCTTGCGCGGCACGTAGTCGGTGTTCTTCTCATACACCGCCTTCACGCCCGGCTGGAATTCCGCCTTGACGAACTTGAACGGTCCGGAGCCGATCTGCTCCGAGATCTGCTGGTTCGCGGGCGTCTCGGCCAAACGCTTCGGCATCATGAACGGTACGTAGGAGGACGGCTTGCCGATCGACTCCAGCACCAGGCCGTACGGCTCCTTCAGCTTCAAGGTGATGGTCTTGGCATCGGTGGCCTCGAGCGAGGCCGTGGCCTCCATCAGCTTCTGGCCCATGCTGTCGTTGCGGCTCCAGCGCTTCAACGAGGCGACGCAATCTTCGGCGGTGACCGGCGCGCCGTCGTGCCACTTCAGGCCGTCGCGCAAGGTGAAGGTGTAGGTCAGCTTGTCGTCCGAGACCGTCCACTCTGCCATCTGCGGCTGGACCTGAAACTTGGCGTCGGTCCCGAGCAGGGTGTCGTATACCATGTAGCCGTGGTCGCGCGTGATGTAGGCCGGCGTGAACACGGGATCGATGACGCGCAGATCCGAATGCATCACCGCCGTGATCGTCTTCTTGCCGGCGGCGAGGGCCTGGGTCGTCACGCCCGCCATCGACACGGCCATGACCGAGGCGACGAACCATGAAACGAGCGCGGATGCGGTCCGGCGCGGAGTATGTGACATGCGATCTCTCTTGACGTGGGCTTCCATCCGAGGGCCCCGATACCGATCAAGGCCTGACGAGGCGTCCTGCGTCGCGTCTGCAAACGCTCAGCAAACAGTCTCGGCGAGGGAGACTTGCAGCAGTTCCATCGGAGGTCAATCGCCACGGACGCATGGGTCACCGCATCACGCGGCTGCACACATCGTGACTGCCGACGATGGCGTCCCGCCATCTGGAACTCGGCTGCGCCTCGTCCGTTATGCGCAGCAGCAAGGAGCCTGATGATGCCGAATGAAGTCACCAAGCCGCGGGACAGCCGACATCCGGCCATGCCGATCCGCACCGATAAGAACCCGTCCCAGGATCAGATCAGCCCACCCTTGATGGTCGAGGGTCTCGAAGCCGTGCGCGATCCGCACTGCTGAAGGGCGCTAACGCACGGGCGAATGCAGGAACAAAAAAGAGACGCGGCGAAGTCTCCACTTCGCCGCGTCTTTGTTTGCGTCACGAGTGCGTCCGCCGCCTACTCGCTCTTGTCGACATTCCAGAACACCGGCGTCGCCGGGCCGTCGAGCACGCCGGTCAGCGATTTGCGCCAGCCACTCGGCAGCAGATATTGTCCGAGCGGGATGTAGATCACCTTCTCGTAGTTCTGCTTCTGGATTTCGGTGGCGATCTTCTTCTGCTCGTCGAGCGAGGACGACCGCGCGTAGGCGTCGCGCAGCTTCTCGATGTCGGCATCCTCGGCCCAGCCGAACCAGCCGCCCTTGGTGCCGCGGCCGCCGACCGAGACGTTCGCCACGGGATTGGCGACGTCGGCGCCGACCCAGTTGGTGAAGAACATGTTCCAGCCGCCCTCCTTCACGGGCTTCTGGCTGGCGCGCCGCGTCACCACCGTCTGCCAGTCGGTGGCCTGCAGGTCGACCTTGAAGCCGGCCTCGCGCAACAGCTGCGCCGCCACCACGGGCTGCGCCTTCAAGGTGGTGACGTCGCCCGGCGCCATGATCGCGATCGGCGTGCCGTCATAGCCGGACTCGGCGAGCGCCTTCTTGGCCTCGGCCATGCCGTTGCCCTTGATCAGCGTCTCGGCACCGACGTCGGTCTCGAGCGGCGTGCCGCACACGAACACGGCGCCGCAGACCTTCTGGTACTTCTCGTTGCCGACCAGCGCGTCGAGCACGTCCTTCTGGTTCAGGGCGAGGAAGGCCGCGCGGCGCACCTTCACGTTGTCGAACGGCGGGTTGAGGAAGTTCATGCGGCCGAGCGTCTGGTAGCCGAACTTGTTCAGCACGTCGATCTTGAGCTCGGAGTTCGACTCCAGCACCGGCAGCATGTCGTAGGGAAGGTTCTCCATGAAGTCGATGTCGCCGGACTGCAGCGCGTTCACAGCGGTCTGCGCGTCAGGCATCGTGATCCACTCGACGCGGTCGACCTTCACCACCTTGCCGCCGGACGTCCAGCTCGCCGGCTCCTTGCGCGGCACGTAGTCGGTGTTCTTCTCGTACACCGCCTTCACGCCCGGCTGGAATTCCGCCTTGACGAATTTGAACGGGCCCGAGCCGATCTGCTCGGGAATCTGCTGGCCCTGCGGCGTCTCGGCGAGACGCTTCGGCATCATGAACGGCACCAGCGAGGACGGCTTGGCGATCGACTCCAGGACGAGTCCGTAGGGCTCCTTCAACTTGAGCACGATGGTCTTGGCATCCGGCGCCTCCAGGCTCGCCGTGAAGTCCATCAGCTTCTGGCCCATGCCGTCATTGCGGCCCCAGCGCTTCAGCGAGGCGACGCAGTCCTCGGCGGTCACGGGCGTGCCGTCATGCCATTTCAGGCCGTCGCGCAGGGTGAAGGTGTAGGTCAGCTTGTCGTCGGAGACCTTCCAGTCCGCCATCTGCGGCTGGACCTTGAAATTCGAATCGGTCGCCAGCAGCGTGTCATAAACCATGTAGCCATGGTCGCGGGTGATGTAGGCCGTCGTGAATCCGGGATCGATGACGCGCAGATCCGAATGCATCACCGCCGTGATCGTCTTCTTGCCGGCTGCGATGGCCTGGGTGCTCAGCGCCGTCGAGAGCGAAAGCATGGAAACGGCGAGGCTCGTCGCGAGCGTCAGACGTTTCCAGCGCGGGCTGTGGAACATTACGAGGTCTCCTGAGTGGATGGCTTGACCTGAAACTCATCAGATCCAGACCATTCGTTGGGCGTGCAGATCAATCCTTGTGCGAACTAACATGCTGTAAGTCGCGAGCTTTCGACAGTTGCAGACGTCGCCTTTCGCGTCAATCCGCATTCAGCGCATGCGGCCCTGGGCTGACAATGCCGTTAACGTCTGCGTAGCTTTCGCTTTACAAGGCGTACGCAACTCCGTCTCCTGTCATGAGATCGCGACAAAGCCTTGAGAGAGCACAAATGAATCCAGCCCATCTTCCCTTCGATACCGAAATCATGCTGCGGGGCTTGCGCGGCTGGGTCGAGTGCGAAAGTCCGACCTGGGACGCCGCCGCGGTGGAGCGCATGCTGGATCTTGCCGCGCGCGACATGGCCATCATGGGTGCGACGATCGAGCGCATCGCCGGGCGCCAGGGTTTCGCCGGCTGCGTGCGCGCCCGCTTCCCGCACCCGCGGCAGGGTGAGCCCGGCATCCTGATCGCCGGCCACATGGATACCGTTCACCCCGTCGGCACGCTGGCCAGACTGCCTTGGCGCCGCGAGGGCAACAAATGCTATGGGCCCGGCATCTGCGACATGAAGGGCGGCAACTATCTCACGCTGGAAGCGATCCGCCAGCTGATCAAGGCTTCCATCGCGACGCCGCTGCCGATCACCATCCTGTTCACGCCGGACGAGGAGGTCGGCACGCCTTCGACCCGCGACATCATCGAAGCCGAGGCGCAGCGCAACAAATACGTGCTGGTGCCCGAGCCGGGCCGTCAGGACAACGGCGTGGTGACCGGCCGCTATGCCATCGCCCGCTTCAATCTCGAGGCGATCGGGCGCCCGAGCCATGCCGGCGCACGGCTCGGCGCGGGTCGTTCCGCCATCCGGGAAATGGCGCGACAGATCCTCGCCATCGACGGCATGACGACGGAGGACTGCACCTTCTCGGTCGGCATCGTGCATGCCGGCCAGTGGGTCAACTGCGTCGCCACCACCGCCACCGGCGAAGCGCTCAGCATGGCGAAGCGGCAGGCCGATCTCGACCACGGCGTGGAGCGGATGCTGGCGCTCTCCGGCACCACCGACGACGTGACCTTCAAGGTGACGCGCGGCGTGACGCGGCCGGTGTGGGAGCCGGATTCCGGAACCATGGCGCTGTACGAGAAGGCGCGCGACATCGCCGAACAGCTCGGCCTGTCGCTGCCGCACGGCTCGGCAGGCGGCGGCTCGGATGGCAACTTCACCGGCGCGCTCGGCATTCCGACCCTCGACGGCCTCGGGGTGCGCGGCACCGACATGCACACCCTGAACGAGCACATCGAGATCGACAGCCTTGCCGAGCGTGGCCGCCTGATGGCGGGGCTGCTCGCGACCCTGGCGTAGGATTGCCTCCGGGCAAGATCTCGTAGCCCGCATGAGCGCAGCGACATGCGGGGTCATCGCCGCAGCGCGAGACCCCGGGGTCGCTTCGCTCTCCCGGCTACGCACCGCCTGCTGCGCAGCAGCAAGGTTTCATTTTCCGGGACCAGGACGGTGAGTAGACAACGGCTCCACGGCGCGCGCATGATGGCATGCGGCTTGCAAAGTTTCGCGCAAGGTTCGCCGCAAAGTGCTGCGACATTGTTCGCAAATGCGACGGTTCGCGCGGATCACGAACGCCGTGTCATCGCGCGTGCACGAGCGGACGAGCGAACACCGGAGACCTTGAAAGCGATGGATATCGGTGACATGCACACTCTCTCACGACGTTGCGCGCGTCGCCCCAGCACCATGAAGGCGGTTCTCTCAAGATGATCGGTTATCTGCTTCGCCGCATCCTCGCATCCATCCCCGTGATGGGCGTGGTGGCGCTGTTCGTCTTTCTGCTGCTGCGGCTGACGCCGGGCGATCCCGCCGCGATTCTCGCCGGCGACAACGCGACCCCTGAGCAGCTCGAGCGCATCCGCACCACGCTCGGACTGAACGAGCCGCTCTACATCCAGTTCATCACCTGGATCAATCAGCTGCTGCATGGCGATCTCGGCGTGTCGCTGATCTCGAAGGTGCCGGTGCTGCAGATGATCGGCCAGCGCATCGAGCCGTCGATCTCGGTCGCGATCTCGACCATCATCCTGTCGATCCTCGTCGCTGTCCCGCTCGGCGTCATCGCGGCCTGGAAGCACGGCACCTGGATCGATCGTTTCGTGATGGCGCTCTCGGTGATCGGCTTCTCGGTGCCGGTGTTCGTCATCGGCTACATCCTGATCCAGCTGTTCGCGATCAACCTGCGCTGGGTCCCCGTTCAGGGCTTCAAGAGTCTCAGCGCCGGCTTCGGCCCGTTCTTCGAGCGCATCATCCTGCCGACCTGCGCGTTGTCCTTCATCTACGTCGCGCTGATCGCGCGCATGACGCGCGCCGCGATGCTCGACGTGCTCGGCGAGGACTTCGTGCGCACCGCGCGCGCCAAGGGCGTCAGCGAGATCGCGGTGCTGCTGCGCCACGCGTTGCGCAATGCGGCCGTGCCCGTCATCACGGTGATCGGCTCCGGCTTCGCGCTGTTGATCTCCGGCGTCGTGGTCACCGAGAGCGTGTTCAACCTGCCCGGCATCGGCCGCCTCACCGTCGACGCCGTGCTGGCGCGCGACTATCCGGTCATCCAGGGCATGATCCTTCTGACCTCCTTCATCTATCTCGCGGTCAATCTCCTGATCGACCTCGCCTACACCCTGCTCGATCCACGCATCCGCTACTGAGGCCCTTTCCGATGGCGATCGTCACCACCCCTGAGCCGTCGATCCCGGTCACCACCCGACTGGGGCCCCGGTTCGGCTTTCTCACCTCGACCCCGATCATCGCCGTGGCGACCGTCTGCCTGTCGCTCATCGTGCTGATATCGATCCTCGCACCGCTGCTGGCGCCGCACGATCCCGTGCTGCTCGCGCCGGCGCAGCGGCTCAAGCCGTCGAGCGCGCAACACCTGCTCGGCACCGACGCCTATGGCCGCGACCTGCTGTCGCGCACGATCTATGGCGGCCGCATCTCGCTTCTGGTCGGCGTCGGCGCCGCGATCATCTCGATCGCGATCGGGCTCGTGATCGGCCTCGTCTCCGGCTTCTTCCGCTGGGTCGATGCCATCCTGATGCGCGTGATGGACGGCCTGATGGCGATCCCGAGCATCCTGCTCGCCATCGCCGTGGTCTCGCTGTCGGGCGCCAGCGTCGGCACCGTGATGATCGCGATCACCATCGTCGAGATCCCGCGCGTGGCCCGCCTGGTCCGCTCGGTGGTGCTGACCGCGCGCGAGGAGCCCTATGTCGAGGCCGCCATCTCGCTGGGCACCTCGATGCCCAAGATCATGTGGCGGCATCTGATGCCGAACACGATCGCGCCGCTGATCGTCCAGGGCACCTACATCTGCGCCGCCGCGATCCTCACCGAGGCGATCCTGTCGTTTCTCGGCGCCGGCATCAGCCCGGAGACGCCGACCTGGGGCAACATCATGGCCGAGGGCCGCTCCTACTTCCAGATCAAGCCGTCGCTGATCTTCTGGCCGGGCCTGCTGCTGTCGATCGCCATCCTCTCGATCAACCTGATCGGCGACGCCGCCCGCGACGCGCTCGACCCGCGCATGAAGCAGCGCGAGGCCGGCAAGTGACGGCCGTTCGTAGCCCGGATGATCATCTCACTTTTCGTCATTGCGAGCGAAGCGAAGCAATCCAGGGCCACGCCCGGAACTCTGGATTGCTTCGTCGCTTCGCTCCTCGCAATGACGCTGGAGAAATGAACACATGACCGACACCATCCTCGACATCGACAATCTCGTCGTTACCGTCGGCAAGACGAAGAACCCGAACGGCCCGCGCATCATCGACGGCGTCTCGATCAAGGTCGAAAAGGGCGAGACGCTCTGCGTCGTCGGCGAAAGCGGCTCCGGCAAATCGGTGACCTCGCTGACCACGATGGGCCTGCTGCCGAAGAACGCGCTTCATGCCGTCGGCGGCAGCGTCAAGCTGGTCGGCGAAGAGCTGCTCACCGCGAGCGATCGCCGGCTGCGCGAGCTGCGCGCCACCCGGATGGCGATGATCTTCCAGGAGCCGATGACCGCGCTCAATCCGGTCGTGCCGGTGGGCCGCCAGATCGACGAGGTCCTGCGCGCGCATACGTCTCTCGATGCGCGGACGCGGCGCAAGCGCATCCTCGACATGATGGAGCAGGTCCACCTGCCCGACGTCGAGCGCATTTTCGGCTCCTATCCCCATCGCCTGTCCGGCGGCCAGCGCCAACGCATCATGATCGCGATGGCGCTGGTGCTCGAGCCGAAACTCCTGATCGCCGACGAGCCGACCACCGCACTCGACGTCACCACGCAGAAGCAGATCCTCTCGCTGATCCGCGAGTTGCAGCGCGATCACGGCACCGCCGTGCTGTTCATCACCCACGACATGGGCGTCGTCGCCGAGATCGCCGACCGCGTCTCGGTGATGCGCCAGGGCCGCCTGGTCGAGACCGGCGCGCTCGACAAGATCCTGCGCAGCCCCGAGATGGACTATACGCGCAACCTGCTCGCTTCCGTGCCCAGCCTGATCCCACGCCCGCCGCGGCCCGAGAGCACCGAGCCGGTGGTGCTGGAGACCAACGAGCTCGGCAAGGTCTATCGCGAGCGCTCGTTCATCGGCAAAGCGCGCGAAGTCGTCGCTGCGCAGAACGTCACGCTCACCCTGCGCAAGGGCCGTACGCTCGGCATCGTCGGCGAAAGCGGCTCCGGCAAATCGACCGTGGCCCGCTGCATCGTGCGGCTGATCGATCCGACCTCCGGCGGCGTCCGCCTCGCCGGCCACGAGATCTCGATCCTGACCCGCCGGCTGCTGCAGCCGCACCGCAAGCGCATCCAGATCGTGTTCCAGGATCCCTACCGCTCGCTCAACCCGCGGCTGACCGTCGGCGAGAGCATCGCCGAGGGACCGGTCAACTACGGCACCTCGCATGACAAGGCGATGGCGCGGGCGCGCGAGCTGCTCGAGCTGGTCGGCCTGCCCGCGGACGCGATCTCGCGCTATCCGCACCAGTTCTCCGGCGGCCAGCGCCAGCGCATCGCGATCGCGCGCGCGCTCGCGCTCGATCCCGACGTGCTGGTGGCGGATGAAGCGGTCTCCGCGCTCGACGTCTCGGTGCAGGCGCAGGTGCTGGAGCTGCTCGACGAGATCCAGCGCCGGCTCGGCATCGCCATCCTGTTCATCACGCATGACCTGCGGGTCGCCGCGCAGATCTGCGACGACGTCGTCGTGATGCAGAAGGGCCGCATCGTCGAACAGGGCCCGGCCGGCGAGATCCTGACGCATCCGAAGGAGGCCTATACGAAATCCCTGCTCGAGGCCGCGCCGGGGCGGAACTGGGACTTCGCGAATTTCCGCCCGGTGTCGGAGGCCGTGGCGTAGCAGGGCCACCCACCGCTGTCATTCCGGGGCGTGCGCAGCACGAACCCGGAATCCATACCCTCAGGCGGGTGTGGTGATATCGGCTGGTCGACAGCCTGCTTCCCAACGACCGCCTGTGGGTATGGATTCCGGGCTCATCGCCGTGCGATGCCCCCGGAATGACGCGCGGAGAGAGTCCGTGCAGGCCGGCGCGCCGTCATCGTGGCCCGCATGCAAAACGGCATCGCTCCTTCGCTTGCCTGCGCCGCGAGGGCCGGTCTAACGTCATGACACGTTCAACGGCCTGAGGCGAAGTAATGACGCGCGTCGCGATCGGCGGCTTCCTGCACGAGACCAACACATTCGCACCGACGAAAGCGGACTACGACGCGTTCATGCACGGCGGCGGCCGCGCCTCGATCGCCGATGCGGCCTCCGTGCTCACGACGATGCGCGGCATCAATGCGGGCCAGGCCGGCTTCATGGCGGTCGCAGAAGCCAACGGTTGGGACGTCGTGCCCACCATCGCCTGCGCGGCGAGTCCCTCGGCGCATGTCACCAGGGATGCGTTCGAGCGCATCACGGGCGTGATGGTCGACCGTATCGAGGCCGCCGGCCCGCTCGACGGCGTCTATCTCGACCTGCATGGTGCGATGGTGACGGAGCATCTCGACGACGGCGAAGGCGAGATCCTGGCGCGCGTGCGCGAGGTGATCGGCCCGAACGTGCCGCTGGTCGCGAGCCTCGACCTGCATGCCAACGTCACCCCCGAGATGATGGCACATGCCGACGCGCTGATCGCCTACCGGAAATATCCGCACACCGACATGGCCGACACCGGCCGCGCCAGCGCCGAGCACCTCGCGCTGCTGCTGCGCGCAAAGGCGCCGCTGGCGAAAGCCTTCCGGCAATTGCCGTTCCTGATCCCGATCAGCTGGCAGTGCACCAATGACCAGCCGACCAAGGGCATCTACGAGAAGCTTGCGGCGCTGCAGAGCGAGGCGGTGCCGACGCTGTCGTTCGCGCCCGGCTTTCCCGCCGCCGATTTCGCGCATTGCGGCCCAAGCGTGTTCGCTTATGGCCGGACGCAGGCCGACGCGGACGCCGCGGCGGATGCGATCGCGGCGATCGTCGCGGGCCACGAGGATGATTTCGACGGCCGCATCTACACGCCCGATGACGGCGTGCGCCATGCGATGACGCTGGCGAAGACAGCGACGCGTCCGATCGTGATCGCCGACACCCAGGACAATCCCGGCGCGGGCGGCGATTCCGATACGACCGGCATGCTGCGCGCGCTGGTGCGCAATCGCGCCAGCCGCGCCGCGATCGGCATGATCTACGATCCGCAAGCGGCGATCGCCGCGCATGCGGCCGGCGAAGGGGCCACCGTGACGCTGTCGCTCGGCGGCAAGAGCGGCATTCCCGGCGATGCGCCGTTCGAGGAGAGCTTCATCGTCGAGAAGATCTCCGACGGCCGCTTCGTCGCACCCGGCCCGTTCTACGGCGGCCGCAAGATGGAAATGGGCCCGTCAGCGTGTTTGCGCATTGGCGACGTCCGCGTCGTCGTGGCCTCGCACAAGTCCCAGCTTGCCGACCAGGAGATGTACCGCTTCGTCGGCATCGAGCCGACCGCGCAGGCGATCCTGGTCAACAAGAGCTCGGTGCATTTCCGCGCCGATTTCGAACCGATCGCCGAACATCTCCTGATCTGCGCCGCGCCCGGCGCGATGCCCGCCGATCCCTCCACCCTGCCCTGGACCAGCTTGCGTCCGGGCATCCGCCTCAAGCCGAACGGCCCGGCGTTCGAAGCTTAACCCGACAACGGAAACGCCCCATGCCCACCATCGATCGCATCCAGGCTTACGCCGACGAGCTCACCGCCATCCGCCGCGACCTGCACGCGCATCCGGAGATCGGCTTCGAGGAGACGCGCACCTCCGGCATCGTCGCCGAGAAGCTTGCGCAATGGGGCATCGAGGTGCATCGCGGCCTCGGCGGCACCGGGGTGATCGGCGTGCTGAAGGGCAAGAACGACAGCGGCAGGAAGATCGGCCTGCGCGCCGACATGGATGCGCTGCCGATGGAGGAGAACACGAACCTGCCGTGGCGCTCGACCATCCCCGGCCGTTTCCACGGCTGCGGCCATGACGGCCACACCACGATGCTGCTCGGCACCGCGCGCTATCTCGCCGAGACCCGCAACTTCGACGGCACCGTGCACTTCATCTTCCAGCCGGCGGAGGAAGGCCTCGGCGGCGCACGTGCGATGATCAAGGACGGCCTGTTCCAGAAGTTCCCCTGCGACGAATTGTACGGCTTGCACAACGCGCCGGACTTGGAGCACGGCGAGATCGCGATCCTGCCCGGTCCGGCAATGGCCGGCGCCGACTTCTTCGACATCCGGATTTCCGGCTACGGCGCTCATGGCGCCATGCCCGAGCGTTCCAAGGATGCGGTGGTGATCGCGACCACCGTGGCGCAGGCGATCCAGACCATCGTCAGCCGCAATGTCGAGCCACTGCAGGCCGCGGTCGTCTCGATTACGCAGATCCACGCCGGCTCGGCCTACAACGTCATTCCCGGCGATGCCTGGCTGTGCGGCACCGTGCGCGCGTTCTCGGACCCCGTGCGCGCGTTGGTGCGCGAGCGCATGCGCGCGATCTGCGCCGGCATGGCGGCCGCCTTCAATTGCGAGATCGATGTCGACATCCGCGACACGTTCAGCGTGCTGGTGAACCAGGAGGAGCAGTCCAAGGTCGTCGAGCAGGTCGCGCGCACCGTGGTCGATCCATCCAAGGTGCTGACGCGCTCGACGCCGAAGATGGGCAGCGAGGATTTCGCCGACATGCTGCAGACGATTCCCGGCGCCTATTTCTGGGTCGGCCATGACGGCTCGGTGCCGGTGCACAATCCCGGCTACGTGCTCGACGACAAGATCCTGCCGATCGGCGCCAGCATGTTCGCCCGCATCATCGAGACGCGGCTGCCGGCGGCCTAGCGCGACTGACATACTCAATGAGCGGGCGGCAGATCGAGATGAACTTCGGCGTGGGAGTACCAGCATGCACAAGCCCGTCTCGGATGACGTCACCTCGCTTCATGATCTCTCCGCCGTCGACCTGATCGCCGGCTATCGCGCGCGCCAGTTCTCGCCGTCCGAGGTGATGGACGAGGTCCTGGCGCACGTGGCGGCGTGGGAGCCGCACATCAAGGCGCTGTATCTGCTCGACGCCGACGCCGCGCGGGCCGCGGCCGAGGCGTCGACCGCGCGCTGGGCCAATGACGAGCCGGCCGGCGTGCTCGACGGCGTACCGGCGACGGTGAAGGACAATCTCGCCACCAAGGGTCAGCCGATGCCGCTCGGCGCAGCCAGCGTCACGCGCACGCCGCTCGCCGCCGATGCGCCGCCGGTGGCGCGGCTGCGCGAGGCCGGCGCGATCATCTTCGCCAAGACCACGATGCCCGATTACGGCATGCTGTCGTCCGGCCTGTCGAGCTTCCATCCGCTGACGCGCAATCCATGGGATCTCCGCATGAACCCCGGCGGTTCGAGCGCCGGTGCGGGTGCCGCAGCCGCCGCGGGCTACGGTCCGCTGCATGTCGGCACCGACATCGGCGGCTCGATCCGGCTGCCCGCGTCGTGGTGCGGCCTCGTCGGATTGAAGCCGAGCTTCGGCCGCGTGCCGATCGACCCGCCTTATGTCGGCCGCGTCGCCGGTCCGATGACGCGCATCGTCGACGATGCCGCGCTGATGATGAGCGTGCTGTCCAAGCCCGACCGCCGCGACGGCACCAGCCTGCCGCCGTCGGACCTGCACTGGAAGGTCACGGAGAAGCCGGTGCGCAAGCTACGCATCGGCCTGATGCTCGATCTCGGCGGCGTCGGCCAGCCACTGGAGGAGCCTGTGCGCGCGACGACCCTGGCTGCGGCAAAAGCGTTCGAGGACGCCGGCGCCGTGATCAGCGAGGTCAAAGGCTTCCTGACGCGCGAGATGCTCGATGGTCTCGACAATTTCTGGCGTGCACGGCTGTGGGACGATCTGGCGCGGCTGGCGCCCGAGGTGCGCGCGAAGACCCTGCCCTACATCCTGCGCTGGGCCGAACGCGGCGCCGCGCTCTCCGGCGTCGAAGTCGTCAGAGGCTTCAACGTCACGATGGCGCTACGCGCCGCCGCGGCAAGACTGTTCTGCGACTACGACTACATCATCTCGCCGGTCTCGCCCGGCGTGAAATTCCCCGCCGAGTTCGCCTCGCCGGTCAACGACCCCGAGAGGCCGTTCGAGCACATCACCTACACCGTGCCCTGGAACATGTCGGAGAACCCGGCAATCTCCGTCAATGCCGGCTACGACCCCGACGGCTTCCCGATCGGCCTGCAGATCGTCGGCCGCCGCTTCGATGATGTCGGCGTACTTGGGATGGCCAAGATGTTCGAGGGATTACGCGGCGAGCAGCGGCCATGGCCGATACTGCCGGCCTCCTGATTCGCGTCACCCCACTCCTTCCTCCGTCATTGCGAGCGAAGCGACGCAATCCAGAGTCCCGCCCACGACTCTGGATTGCTTCGCTGACGCTCGCCATGACGGGGACAGAGCGTGGACCACATCGCTGCCGGATCGCGTGCAGGGAGAGCAATGAAAAGCGCGGCGCTTTGCCCGCCATGCGGAATGTCGTCACGATTTGACGCGGCCTCTCGCTGAACTATTGTACTCCCTATCGTCGATCCCAGTCGTCGTCATTCCGGGGCGTGCGAAGCACGAGCCCGGAATCCATACTCACGATGGTGGTTATGGATTCCGGGCCTGCGCCCAAGAGGGCGCATCCCGGAATGACGGCGGAGATTGTGGCACGAGCAAACAACTAATAAGCGCCACGACAACATCAGGAAGCGCCAATGGCCTATCAGACCATCCTCTACGACGTCGCCGACAAGATCCTCACCATCACGCTGAACCGCCCGGAGAAGCTCAACGCCTTCACCGGCACCATGATGGAGGAGCTGATCGACGCCTTCGATCGCGCCGACAAGGACGACGGCGTCAGGGCGATCATCGTCACCGGATCGGGCCGCGCGTTCTGCGCGGGTGCTGACCTCTCCTCCGGGGCCGACACGTTCGATCGCGATGCCAAGCGCGGACCGGTGAAGCGCCACGCCGATGGCCGCGTCGACTATTCCGATCCGCAGGTGCGCGATGGCGGTGGCCAGGTCACCTTGCGCATCTTCAAGTCGCTGAAGCCGGTCATCGCCGCGGTCAACGGCCCCGCCGTCGGCATCGGCGTCACGATGCAGCTCGCGATGGACATCCGCATCGCCTCGGACGCGGCGCGGTTCGGCTTCGTGTTCTCCCAGCGCGGCATCGTGCCGGAGGCGGCGTCGAGCTGGTTCCTGCCGCGCATCGTCGGCATCTCGCAAGCGCTGGAATGGTGCTACACCGGCCGCGTGTTTCCGGCGCAGGAGGCGCTCGCCGGCCGCCTCGTCAGCAAGGTCGTGCCGCCGGATGATCTGCTGCCCACCGCCCGTGCACTGGCCCGCGAGATCGCCGACAAGACCGCGCCGGTGTCGATCGCGCTGATCCGCCAGATGATGTGGCGCATGATGGGCGCCGACGATCCGATGGAGGCGCACAAGGTCGACAGCCGCGGCATCTACGCGCGCGGCCGCTCCGACGACGTCAAGGAAGGCGTGGTGTCGTTCCTGGAGAAGCGCCCGGCGCAATTCAAGAACACGGTGACGGCCGATATGCCCGACTATTTCCCGTGGTGGGACGAGCGGGAGTACAAGTAGCTCCACGGCCCCAGGACACCATTTGGTAAAGAACGGCGTCCAGAGTGCCACGCGATAGATTGCGCGGTATGGGTCCTGGCTCAAGGCCGGGACGACACCGCGTGGGCGGCGACTGCAACGACTCCATCACCAGCACCAGGATCGCAATCGACCCCGGCAGCCAATCACCGCCGCCAATCACATCGCGTGCGATCGCTCACGCCGCCTTGATGCCGCGAATGAATTCATCGACATGGCGGCGCATGCTCTCGGACTGACGCAGCAGCTCCGCCGACGCCCCGAGCACCTGGCTGGCGGTGGCGCCGGATTCGTTTGCGGCGGCCGTGACCTGCTGGATGTTCTGCGAAATTTCGTCGGTCCCCTTGGCTGCGTGCTGGACGTTGCGCGCCATCTCGCGCGTCGCCGCGCCCTGCTCCTCGACGGCATTGGCGATCGACGACGCGATCTCGTTCAGCTCGCCGATGGTCGTGGTGATGCCGCGGATGGCCCGGACGGCCTCGCTCGACACCTCCTGCATTCCGGAGATCTGCGCGCGGATCTCGCCGGTCGCCTTGGCGGTCTGCTCGGCGAGCAGCTTCACCTCGCCGGCGACGACGGCAAAGCCGCGGCCGGCTTCGCCCGCCCGCGCGGCCTCGATGGTCGCATTGAGCGCGAGAAGATTGGTCTGGCCGGCAATGTCGCTGATCAGCCGCACGATGTCGCCGATCCGCTCGGCCATGCTGGAAAGGCCCTGCACGGTCTCGTTGGTCCTCTGCCCCTCCGCGGCCGCCCTCTGCGCCATGTCGGCCGACTGCGTCACCTGACCGCCGATGCCCGCGACCGAGCTCGACAGTTGGTCCGTCGCAGCGGCCATCGTCTGCATGTTGCTCGACGCGGCCTCGGTCGCCTGCGCGACGCTGCTCGCTTCACTGCAGGTCCGGCTCGCCGTCCGATTCATCACGGCGGCCGTCGATTCGAGTTGTGCCGAGGCTGAGATCACGCTGTCGATCACGGCCGCGATGTCACCGCTGAAACGGTCGGTCAGTTCGCCGACGCGCTTGGCTTTTTCGGCGCGCTGGCTCATCGCCTCCGCATCCCTGGCAGCGAGCTCGGCGCCATGGATCATGTTCTCCTTGAAGACCTGCACTGCCCTCGCCATCAGGCCGACCTCGTCGCGCCGATCGACCGCGTCGATTGCAGTGCTCACATCGCCCTTCGCCAGCCGCGTCATCGTATCGGCGAGGGCGTTGATCGGCCCGGTGATGCTGCGCGCCAGCGCAACGACGATCGCGAGGCTCAGCGCCAAGGCGACCAGCAGCAGCGCGCCGACGGCGGCGAGGCTGGCCGTGGCCGCGGCCTGCTTGCCGGCCATCAGCTCGGACAGCTCGACGGCCAGAGCGTCTTCGACCTGCTTCAGCAGATCGATCCGCAGCGTGGCCGCATCGAACCAGGCCTTGCTCGCGAGCCCTTTGAAATCGCCGCTGACGCCACCCTGCTCCACCACCTTGCGCATGGCAACGACGCCGTCGATCGCCGGTCCCGTCATCGCCGCATCGAACGCCGCACGTCCTTTCGCCGAGGCGGCGGCGCGAAAGGCCGCGAAATAGCTATCCTGCGCCGCAGCCAGCCCTATGGCGCGCGCGTAGGCGGCCTGCTCGAAGCGACCGGCGGCAAGGCCTCCCGCCACGACCGCGCGCTCCAGGCCGGCGCGCTCCTTGCCTTCGGTCAGATTGCCATAGGCAATGATCGCCTTGGAGATATCGTCGTCATCGCTGAGCCTCGATATGCCGCTGATCAGGCTGATCAGCCGGCTGACGATCTCGGTGAGCGAGCTGACCGCTGCCGCCGGCGTGACGGCTTGGGCATCGATGTCGCCGCGGCGGCGATCGAGCTGCGTCAACGCCTGTTCGCTCGCCTGCGCCGCCTCGGCCAGTGCGGCGCTCCGGCGCAGCCCGTCCAGCGCGGCAACCGCGTGCGCGCGCTCGCCATCGGTCAGCTTGCGCTGCTGATCCAGCTCGGCACGCATCTGCGTGCCCTTGCTGCTCAGAAATGCCGACGACATGCCGCGCTCACGCTGGAGCTCATGAACGAAGCGGCTGAGCCTGGCGACGGCGTCCGCCGCCGGCTGCATGCGCGTCATCTCGACACGCACCGCCCATTTCGTGGAAATCTCGTAGGCCGCCAACGCGGCCAGTGTGACGATGGGCAGCAATGCAGACAGGGCTATGCGGTGAAGTATCTTCGACGTCTTCAACATGATCGGCCTCGACCTGTCCGATCACTCTATGAATCCAGTGGTAAAAAAATACACAGCCCCATCCGCCGAATTTTTGGGCAGACGCCTGCCAACTAATCCATCACCAGCGCGACGCGTCCGATCGCCTTGCGATCGATCAAAAGCCGGATCGCCGATGCGTAATTGTCGAACGGAACGCGGTGGGAGACGTTGGGCCGCAGCTTGCCTTGCTCAGCGAACGCGAGCAGTGCAGCCATCCGTCGCTCGCCCAGCTCGGGATCCTTCCGCACCGCCTCGCCGGCGCGAACGCCGAGCACGCTTGCGCCCTTCATGAGGATCAGATTGGTGCGTGCGAGCCCGATGCCGCCGGTGAAGCCGATCACCAGCAGCCGCGCGCCCCAGGCGATGCAGCGCACGCTGTTCTCGAACACCTCGCCGCCGACGGGATCGAACACGACGTCGACGCCGCGGCCATCGGTGATGTGTTTGACGGCGTCGCGGAACGGCCCGCGTGAATACAGAATGAGATGATCGGCGCCACGCGCGCGTGCCACCGCGAGTTTCTCCTCCGACGACGCCGCCGCGATCACCGTTGCGCCGAGCAGCTTGCCGATCTCGACGGCGGCGAGGCCGACGCCACCGCCGGCGCCGTGCACCAGCAGCGTCTCGCCGGGCTTGAGCTGGCCGCGATCGACCAGGGCGTGATGAGCGGTGCCGTGGCCGGCGAGATAGGTCGCGCCCTCCGCGTAGTCGAAAGTCGACGGCAGCGGCGTGAGCTGGCTGGCCGCAACCACCGCCTCCTCCGCATAGGCGCCGAAGCGCATGCGGACGATCACCTTGTCGCCGACGGCGCGGCCGGTCACGCCGGCCCCGGTTTCGACGACGTCACCGGCGGCCTCGACGCCGGGCGTGAACGGCAGCTCAGGCTTGAGCTGATACTCGCCGGCCGCCATCAGTATGTCCGGAAAGTTGATGCCGGCAGCGCGGATCTTCACTCGCACCTCGCCGTCACCGAGTGAGCGCGGCGGTAGGGCCTCCAGCCGCAGCGTCTCCGGCGGACCGAGCTCGCGGCAGACGATCGCACGCGGCATCAGGCGCGCCCCTTCGCCCGCGCCAGCGCCTCGCGGATCAGCGGCAGGCGATCATTGCCGAAATACATGTCGGTCACGTCGAGGAAGATCGTCGGCGAGCCGAAGCCGCCGCGCTTGACGACCTCCTCGGTGTTGATGCGCAGCTGGTCCTTGATGCCCTGCTGCGCGATCCCATCGAAGAACGCCTTCGGATCGATGCCGACGCGCCGGCACACCTCGGTCAGCACCGCATCCTGCGAGATGTCCTGGTCCTCGCCCCAATATATCTCGAACACGGCCCGTGCGAACGGCACCATGTCCTGGCCCAGCCAGATGCAGCCGCGCATCGCCTTGACGCTGTTCACCGGAAACACCGATGGCGGCATCTTGATCTTGAGCCCGGCCGAGCGGGACCAGTCGTCGAGGTCCTTCAGCGTGTAGGCCGCCTTGGCCGGCACCGGCTTCTCGCGCTGCGCATAGACGCTGGGATTGACGGTGTTGAAGATGCCGCCGACCAGGATCGGCCGCCAGACGATGTCGACGCCGAATTCTTGCGCGAGCGGTTGGATGTTGTGGAAGGCAAGATAGGTCCAGGGGCTGGAGCAGTCGAAGAAGAATTCGATCATGTGTGTTTCCTCAAGGTCTCGATAAGTTCGCCTTTGCGCGCGCAAAAATCCGGAGTGTGGTCGTGGCCCTGGATTGCTTCGCTTCGCTCGCAATGACGGAGAGAGTTGGTGCAAACCACTCTTTCCGTCATTGCGAGGAGCGTAGCGACGAAGCAATCCAGGGGCTGCAACATACGGTCTGGATGGCTTATCCCCATGCTCCTCGCGATGCCGCGGAGCTCGCTCACGACCGCCCCGTCATCTCCTTCGCGCGCGCGCCGAACATCACATGACGCGACTGCTCGTTGAACGGCTCCTTGACGAACTTGCCGATCGCCAGCCCCGCCTGCAGCTTGGGCCGCGCGCGCAGGTCCGCGTACCAGCGCTGGATGTCGGGATAGTCGTCGAGCGTGAATCCCTGGGCCTTGTGCGTCATCATCCAGGGAAAGCAGGCGATGTCCGCGATCGAATAGTCGTCGCCGGCGACATAGGCGCCGGTCTTGCCGAGCTGCACGTCGAGCACGTGGAACAGCCTGGCCACCTCGTCGCGGTAGCGCTGGATCGCGTAAGGGATCTTCTCAGCCGCATAGAGCGCGAAATGGCCGTGCTGCCCCATCATCGGTCCCAGTCCGGCCATCTGCCACATCACCCATTGGATGACACGCGAGCGCGCCCGCGTCTCCTGCGGCAGGAAACGGCCGGTCTTGTCGGCGAGATAGATCAGGATGGCACCGGTCTCGAACACCGGGAACGGCGCGCCGCCATCGGCCGGCGCGTGATCGACGATCGCGGGAATCCGGTTGTTCGGGCTGATCGCCAGGAACTCCGGCTTGAACTGGTCGCCGGCGCGGATGTCGACGGGAATGACGGTATAGGGCAGCCCGAGTTCCTCGAGCATGATCGAGATCTTCCAGCCGTTCGGCGTCGGCGCATAATGGAGATCGATCATCCTTCCACGATTCCTTCCCCGGACCATTATGCCGCGCTGCGGAACACGCGAGGCGGCTTCGTTCTTCTGTACCTAAAGGGTAAGCCATGGCAGACAGGCGCTCAAGCCTGACCGCCTTTATGCTGGAGAGTTCGACCATGCTGTTTCCATCGACCATCGCAGGCTCGCTGCCGAAGCCGGAATGGCTGGCCGAGCCCAACGTGCTGTGGGCTCCGTGGAAGTCGAAGGGCGAGGAGCTGGCGCGTGCCAAGCGCGATGCGACGATCCTGGCGCTGAAGCTGCAGGAGGATTCCGGCATCGACATTCTCACCGAGGGCGAGCAGTCGCGCCAGCATTTCGTGCACGGTTTCCTGGAACGTGTCGAGGGCATCGACTTCGCCCACAAGGTCGAGATGGGCATCCGCAAGGACCGCTACAAGGCGATGGTACCGCAGGTGGTGGCGCCGCTGTCGCTGAAGGGCCGCGTCCATGGCGACGAGGCGCGGATCGCGCGCACGCACACCACGCGCGCGCTGAAGTTCACGCTGCCCGGACCGATGACCATCATCGACACCATCGCCGACAATTACTACGGCGACCGTGTGAAGATGGCGTTCGCCTTCGCCGAGCTGCTGAACCAGGAGGCCAAGGCGCTGCACGACGACGGCATCGACATGATCCAGTTCGACGAGCCCGCCTTCAACGTCTACATGGACGAGGTGCGCGACTGGGGCATCAAGGCGCTGGAGCGCGCCGCCGAAGGGCTGACCTGCCCGACTGCCGTGCACATCTGCTACGGCTACGGCATCAAGGCCAACACCGACTGGAAGGAGACGCTGGGCGGCGAGTGGCGGCAGTATGAGGAGACCTTCCCGGTCATCGACGCCAGCACCATCCAGCAGGTCGCCGTCGAATGCCGCAATTCGAAGGTGCCGATCGAGCTGCTCGGCCTGCTCAAGAACAAGATCGTGCAGGCCGGCGTCATCGACGTCGCCAGCGACGCGATCGAGACCGCCGAGGACGTCTGCAAGACCCTCGAGGACGTCATGAAGGTGGTGCCGAAGGAGAACATCATCGCCACCACCAATTGCGGCATGGCGCCGATGCGGCGCGAGATCGCCGAGGCCAAGCTGATGGCGCTCGGCACCGGCGCAAAGCTGGCACGGCAGAGGTTTGCCTGACTCAGATGTCAGGTCAGACCCGAAGCAAGGGCGTCGACGGCTCGCCGCCCCCCAGGCATCGCGCTCGGGGCCCTGGCTCAATCGCGATCGCGCCGGGAGGCGACACGCACACGGTCCTGGAATCAAAGTAAGAGCGCATCCGAGGTGAGCACGGTCTCACCACGCGCGATTCGCCGCAACAGCACGGCCGCGCCTTTGCTGCCCCTGCACGACCGCCGCGATGGCCACGTCAGCCTTTCATATGCACTGCTCTGTGTTTTGCAGCAGATCGCAGCGATCATCGATCACGGTCGCCGGATGGGGAAAATCTATCCTTGGTAGCAAAATACCAGACGCACAACATTCCCGACGCTGTGTGTCTTTGCTGCGCTTGACAGTATGTGTCCTAACATTTCATTTCTTGGCCACAAGTGTGGCGTGAATTTTTTGCTGCTTAATCCAGTTCGTATCTGACCTCCGCTTTCATTATTGGGGAATGCAATGGCTTGCCTTGCGAGAACGATGTTTGCTGCGCCGAAGTCGCGGCGCTGGCTGACCCTCTCGGTTCTTCTTGCGGGCACCATGTTGAGCACCCAGGCCCTGGCGATCGATGTCGCCAACCAGACCGACTGGAATACGGCGGTGGCAGCGGTCGCGGCCGCCGGCGCCAACTCGACCGTCACCATCAACATCACCAGCGGCTTCACGCTGTCGAGCTCGCTTGCGCAACTGCAGGCCGCCAACAGCAACGTCACGGTGAACATCACCGGCAACGGCCAGACGATCAACGGCGCCTCCTCGTTTCAGGGCATCGTCGTCAACGGTGCCAACGCGCCGACCGTGAACATCTCCAGCCTGGCGATCACCAACACGGCCGCGATCGGCGGCAACGGCCAGAACGGCCAGAACGGCTATTATAGCGGCGGTCTGGCCTATGGCTCCGGCGGCGGCGGCGGTGGCGGTCTCGGTGCCGGCGGCGGCCTGCTGGTCGGCAGCGGCGCCAACGTCACGATCGCCGCGGTGACCTTCACCAGCAACAGCGCCACCGGTGGCGCCGGCGGCAATGGCGGCAGCGCACAGAATGCGGCGGCCGACCCGGTGAATGGCGGCAACGGCGGCGCGGGCGGTGCCGCGAACAACGGCGGTGCCAGCGGCGGCGGCGGCGCGGGCGGCACCGGCGGACATACCGGCACGCAAGGCACGGCCGGCACCGCGGGCGCCGCGCTCGGTGACGGCGGCGGTGGCGGCGGCGGCTCCGGCACCACCAACAGCAACACCTACACCAACAACAATCCCGGCGGCAGCGGCAACGCCAATGGCGGCAACGGCGGCACCGGCGGCGACGGCGCCACCAACGCCAGCGGCGCGGGCGGTCCCGGACCCGGCTCCGACGGCGGCGCCGGCGGCAATGGCGGCGCCGGCAATGGCGGCGCCATCTACGTCGCCACCGGCGGTACGCTGACGATTCTCGACTCGCCGATTTCCGGCAACACCGTCACCGGTGGCGCCGCCGGCACCCCCGGCATCGGCATCGGGCCAAGCGCCATCAATGGATTTTCGGCAGCGGCCGGCGCAGCGCAGGGCGCCGGCATCTTCCTGAGCGGCGTGACGGCCAATATCAGCGTGTCCGGCGGCACCGTGACCTACGGCGACTCGATCGGCGGCACCGGCCTAACGACCGGCGGCGTCAACACGGCGATCAACAAGACCGGCATCGGCACGTTGGTGCTGTCGGCGACCAATACGTTCACCGGCAACGTCAACATCAGCGCCGGCACGCTCTCGGTCGGCGCCACCGCCAATCTCGGCAACGTCGCCAACGACGTGATCATTTCCAACGGCGGCACATTGGCGGTCACCGGCACGACAACGTTCGCCAACGGCCGCGACTTCAAGATTGCCGGGCTGTCGACGATCGACATAGCCAGCGCGACCACGACCACGTTGCAAGGCATCGTCGGCAACGGCGCTTCCGCCGGCACCCTGGTGAAGGCGGGCGGCGGCATCCTGCTGCTCTCGGGCACCAACACCTACACCGGCGCGACCAATGTCGACGCAGGTACGCTGCGCGCGGGCTCGGCCGGCGCGTTCGGCGCCAGCACGGTGTTCAGCGTGCTGTCCGGCGCCACGCTGGATCTCAACGGCTTCAACAAGACGTTCGGCACGCTGAGCGGAGATGGCACCGTCACCGGCGCCAACGCGACGATCTCAGGTTCGTTCGCGCCGGGCAACGGCACCCCGGCGTCCTCCATGGCTATCGTCGGCAACCTCGCGTTCCAGTCGGGCGCGCAATACCTGGTGCAGGTGAATCCGAGCACGGCGTCGTTCGCCACCGTCACCGGCACTGCGACGCTCGGGGGCGCCGCCGTCACCGCGACCTTCGCAAACGGCAGCTACATCTCCAAGCAATACACCATTCTCACCGCCACCGGCGGCGTCAGCGGCACCTTCGGCGGCGTCACCAACACCAACCTGCCGGCGGGCTTCAGCGCGACGTTGAGCTACGACGCCAACAACGCCTTCCTCAATCTGACGATGAGCTCGTCGGGGAACATCAACCAGCAGAACGTCAGCAACGCGCTCAGCAACTACTTCAACACGAACGGCAGCATTCCCGTCGTCTTCACCGGGCTGACGCCAGCGGGGCTGACGCAGATCTCGGGCGAGACCGCGACCGGCTCGCAGCAGACGACGTTCAATGCGATGACGCAATTCATGGGCGTCATGACCGATCCGTTCATCGGCGGCCGCGGCGACCAGGGCTCTGCGCCCAGCGGCGCGATCGGCTACGCGGAAGAGACGCTTGCTTTTGCGTCCAAGCGCAATCCGAACGACGCGCTGGCCGCGATCTACACCAAGGCGCCGGCCGCGCCCGTGGTCAGGCCGGGCTGGAGCGTGTGGGCAGCCGGCTTCGGCGGCTCGCAGACCACTGATGGCAACACCGCGCTCGGGTCCAACAATACCACCAGCAACATCTACGGCACGGCCGTCGGCGCCGACTACCGCTTCTCGCCGTCCACGATCGCCGGGTTCTCGATGGCCGGCGGCGGCACCACGTTCAGCGTCGCCAATGGCGGCAGCGGCCGGTCCGACCTGTTCCAGGCCGGCGCCTTCGTCCGGCACACGGTCGGCCCGGCCTATATCTCCGCGGCATTGGCCTATGGCTGGCAGAACATCACCACCAACCGCACCGTGACCGTGGCCGGCGTCGACCAGCTGCGCGCCAACTTCGACGCCAACACCTTTGCCGGCCGGGTCGAGGGCGGCTATCGCTTCGTGTCGCCCTGGATGGGGTTCGGGATCACGCCCTACGCCGCGGCGCAGTTCACGACGTTCAGCCTGCCGGGCTATGCGGAGAATGCGGTCTCCGGCGCCAATACCTTCGCGCTGCGCTTTGGATCGCAGAACGTCACCGATACGCGGTCGGAGCTGGGCCTGCGCACCGACAAGGCCTATGCGCTGGCTGACGGCGTTTTCACGCTGCGCAGCCGCTTCGCCTGGGCCTATGACTTCAACCCCAGCCGGTCGGCCGGGGCCACGTTCCAGACCCTTCCGGGCGCATCCTTCGTCGTCAACGGCGCGCGGCAGGCGCAGAATTCAGCGCTGACCACGGTCTCCGCTGAAATGAAGTGGCGGAATGGCTGGTCGGCCGCCGCGAGCTTCGAGGGCGAGTTCTCGGATGTGACCCGCAGCTACGCCGGCAAGGGCATCGTGCGCTACACGTGGTGACGCGCGGAGCTCCGCGCGGCACATCCGCACGGCGCCCCGATCACCCGACGGTCATCGCGCTCGGATGCAGCACCGGCGCGTAGCCCGCCTTGATCGCGCGCAGCGTCGAGGGCGGGGTCAGCAGCAACGCGTCGGTGATCCCTGCGCGTGGCGCGTCATAGCCCGCCGCCGACCAGGGCAGCGCCCTGCCTTTTCGGATCAGAAAGCTCTCCTCGCCTGCCTGCACCATGGCCCCGTCAGGCAAGGCGGCGAGCGGCGTCGGCAGCGGATGCAGGCGCTTGCGACCGCGATCGAGGCGCTCGCGATGGAGCACGCGATCGATCTCGGAGATGCGCAGTGCCCCGACGCCGTTGCCCTCCTCCCACGCCGCACGAAACCTCTTGGCGTCGTCGCGGCGGCAGTAGAAGCAGGGGCGATGACCGGCGGCGAGCGCGGTCGCCTCGTCAAGGAAGAACAGCTCGGTCCAGCTTTGCGTTGCCATGACCTTGCGGCGCTTGCCGCGAAACTCGCACAGGCAGACCAGCCAGGCGGGGCTCGACCAGCGCTTCCGCAACAGCGTCTTCGTCGCGGGGTCGTGGATGATGCCGCGATTTCCGGTGAAGAGGCCGCGATGCGGCGCGGCGACGATATCGCCCATCGGCGTGACGCGGTTCTGCAGCGGCATGGCGAGCCTTCGGCTGGCGAATAGCGAATGGGGAGTAGCGAATAGCGAACGCCTCGCCCACCCGAATTCCCTATTCGCTACTCCCTATTCGCCACTCTCCGGGCTTACGCCGCCCCGTCGCGCAGTGGCGGCGCGAACGACAGCGCGGTGTCCCAGGGGAAGAAGATCCAGGTGTCCTGCGACACCTCGGTGATGAAGGTGTCGACCAGCGGTCGGCCCTTCGGCTTGGCATAGACGGTGGCGAAATGGGCGTCGGGGAGGATCTCGCGGACCATGCGTCCGGTCTTGCCGGTGTCGACGAGATCATCGACGATCAGGAGCCCCTTGCCGGTGCCGCCGCCGAGTTGCGCCGTGTCGGCCGAGATGCCCTTCAGGACCTGCAGCTCGCCCTGCTTGGTGTGGTCATAGCTCGCGATGCAGATCGTATCGATGACGCGCACGCCAAGCTCGCGCGCCACGATCGCCGCCGGCACCAGTCCGCCGCGGGTGATGGCCACGACGGCATGAAACGGCCCGATCTCGTTCAGCCGCCAGGTCAGCGCCCGGCAATCGCGATGAAACTGGTCCCAGGACACCGGGAAGGCCCGGCCCGCGCGCTCCTCTGCACTCAAAGTCTTGTCTGGCATCTCATCTCGTCCGCGAGTTCTCGACAGCTGCACCTGCTTTAGCGCGTCACGTTGAGCCCGGCGAGCATCTCCTTCACGGCTGCCATCGCGGCCGACAGCTTATCCTGGTCGCGCGAGCGCACGACGAGATGCGTGTTCGGCTTCTGATCCTCGTCGATGAAGGGATAGCTGCCGATGATGGTGTCCGGATGCGCCTTGGCGATCTCGCGCAGGGGGCCGCCGATATCGCCCTCGCGGGCATTGGCGCGCACGGTCTCCGACAGCATGCGCACGCCCGATTTCAGCTTCGGCGCGACGATGTCCATCATCGCCTGCATGATCGACGGCACGCCGGCCATGACGATGACGTTGCCGAGCTTGAAGCCGGGCGCCAGGATGGTGGCGCTCTGGATCAGCTCGGCGCCGTCGGGGATGCGCGCCATGCGCAGCCGCGCCTCGTTGAGCTCCTGCTCGCTCCAGCGCTCGCGGAAGCGCGCCACCACCTCGGGATGGTGGTCGATGCCGACGCCGAACGCCTTGGCGATCGCATCCGCGGTGATGTCGTCATGGGTCGGACCGATGCCGCCGGTGGTGAACACATAGGTGTAGCGATGCCGCAGCGCATCGAGCGCCGCGATGATGTCCGGCTCGTCGTCGGAGACCACCCGGACCTCCTTGAGGTCGATGCCGAGATTGGTGAGGTATTCGGCGATGAAGCCGATGTTCTTGTCCTTGGTGCGGCCGGACAGGATCTCGTCGCCGATGACCAGCAACCCCGCGGTGACGATCTCGCTCATGGTTTCTCCTCGCATCTGTCGTCTCTTTTGGCCCGCCACGGCGCCAATGTCATCCGGAACGTCGCAGTCTATGCCGCGGATTTGAGCACCACGCAGCCGGTTTTTCGGGCACGGCCTTCGCACCCCCCCACGAAATGCCGCAGGAGAATGCATATCGCGCTGGCCCGCCCCTTGCTACCATCCCGAGGAGTCATGCAGTGTATGGCGAGGCTGGGACACACGGGCATCTATGGCAGTTGCGTTCGACGAAATGAACGGGCCGGGCGGCGAGGTCCGTCAGGCGTATCAGGAGCTGTCGCGGTGGCTGAAGGAAACGCCGCCGGAGGCGCTCGAGTATCGCCGCCACGAGGCAGAGCTGTTGTTCCGGCGAATCGGCATCACCTTCGCGGTCTATGGCGAGGCGGAGGCGCAGGAGCGGCTGATCCCGTTCGACGTCATCCCGCGCATCCTCTCGGGCAAGGAATGGACCCTGCTGGAGAAGGGACTGAAGCAGCGCGTCAAGGCGCTGAACATGTTCCTGCGCGACATCTATCATGGCCGGGACATCCTCCGCGCCAACGTCATCCCGGATGACTTGATCTTCCAGAACCCGGTGTTCCGCCCGGAGATGAACGGCCAGGACGTGCCGCACGACGTCTACGTCCATATCGCCGGCATCGACATCGTCCGCGTCGACGCCAACGACTTCATCGTGCTCGAGGACAACGCGCGCACGCCGTCGGGCGTGTCCTACATGCTGGAAAACCGCGAGATCATGATGCGGCTGTTTCCGGACCTGTTCGCGCGCCACCGCGTCGCGCCGGTCGAGCGCTATCCGGACGAATTGCTGTCGGCGTTGCGCTCGGTGGCGCCGCTCAGCGCCTCGGCCGAGCCGACGGTAGCGCTGATGACGCCGGGCATCTACAACTCCGCCTATTACGAGCACTCGTTCCTGGCCGACAAGCTCGGCATCGAGCTGGTCGAGGGCCGCGACCTCATCGTCAAGAACGACGAGGTGTTCATGCGCACCACCGAGGGGCTGAAGCGGGTCGACGTGATCTACCGCCGCGTCGACGACGACTTCCTCGACCCCCTCACCTTCCGCCCGGATTCGGCGCTCGGCGTGCCCGGCCTGATGTCGGCCTATGTTGCCGGCAACGTGACGCTCGCCAACGCGGTCGGCACCGGCATCGCCGACGACAAGGCGATCTACTCCTACATGCCCGATGTCGTGAAGTTCTATCTCGGCGAGGAGCCGATCCTGAAGAACGTGCAGACCTGGCGCTGCCGTGAGCCGCAGGATCTGTCCTACGTGCTCGACCATCTCGGCGAGCTCGTCGTCAAGGAGGTGCACGGCTCCGGCGGCTACGGCATGCTGATCGGCCCGGCCGCCACTAAGGCGACCATCGAGGCGTTCCGCGACAAGCTGAAGCGCGAGCCGGAGGGCTTCATCGCGCAGCCGACGCTGGCGCTGTCGACCTGCCCGACCTGCGTCACGTCAGGGCTGGCACCGCGCCATGTCGATTTGCGCCCGTTCGTGCTGACCGGCCGCGACCGCACCACCATCGTGCCCGGCGGCCTCACCCGCGTGGCGCTGAAGGAAGGCTCGCTGGTGGTGAATTCCAGCCAGGGCGGCGGCACCAAGGACACATGGGTGCTGGATGAGTAAGCCTCGCCGCCCTCGCTTCACGCGCTTCGTTCCCGTGCATGCCTTCCCCCTCGCCGGGGCGGGTTCACATCGCACCTCATAGATTGCCCATGCTGTCGCGCACCGCCGAAAATCTGTACTGGCTGGCCCGCTACGTCGAGCGCGCCGAGTACCTCGCCCGCACCATCGACGCCACCCTGCGCGTCACGGCGCTTCCCGCGGCCTATATCGGCAAGACCAATGAGTGGGAATCGGCGCTGATGACCGCCGGCGTCAATGTCAGCTTCTACGAGCATTACTCCGAGGCCAACGAGCAGAACGTCGTCGAATATCTCTCGTTCAACCAGTCGAACCCATCCTCGATCAAGAACTGCATCGAGGCCGCCCGCCTCAACGCCCGCTCGGTGCGGACAGCGCTCACATCGGAGATGTGGGACACCCTCAACGGCTCCTGGATCGAGCTCCAGGAGGTCTGGAGCAAGGGCACCAAGACGCGCGAGGAGCTGGCGCGCTTCCTGCGCTTCGTGCAGGAGACCTCGCTGCGCTTCGACGGCTCGGCCTACCGGACCATGCTGCGCAACGACGCCTACTGGTTCTCGCGGCTCGGGCTGCATCTGGAGCGCGCCGACAACACCGCCCGCATTCTCGACGTCAAATATCACGTGCTGCTACCCGAGGAGGAGCATGTCGGCGGCCCGCTGGACTATTATCAGTGGACCTCGATCCTGCGTTCGGTCTCGGCGCTGACGGCCTATCACTGGGTCTATCGCGAGACGCTGAAGCCCTGGCTGATCGCGGACCTCTTGATCCTCAACGACACGCTGCCGCGCTCGCTGGCGAGCTGCTACGGCAACCTCGTCCGCAATCTCGACCAGATCGGCGTCGCCTATGGCCGCCAGGGGGCCGCGCAGCGCCATGCCCGCGGCGTCCGCAACCGGCTCGACCACTCCAACATGGACGACATCTTCCAGCGCGGCGTGCACGAGTTCATCCAGGAGTTCATCGCCGACAATTCACGGCTCGGAGAGATCATCACCAAGCAGTATCTGATCTGAGCGCCTGGAGCGCGGCGAATACGGCGATGGGCGGCCGTCGGACTGTGACTGCGAGACCACGTCCGGCACCCGGCCCCTGCCCTCCGCCCGAGGGATCCTCCTTCCCCCTTTCAGGGAGAGGTGAAACGAGCTACCGCGGACAGTACATCTGACGAAGACTGGTCGACCGCCATGCGCCTGCGTATCTCCCATTCCACCACCTACCGCTACGAGCCGGCGGCGACCGGCGCGATCCAGATCATCCGCATGACGCCCGGCAGCAATGACGGCCAATATGTGGCGGAGTGGCAGATCGACGTGTCGACCGATTCCCGCCTCGACATGCACGAGGACGCATTCGGCAACGTCACCCACGTGATCACGCATGGCGCGCTCGAGGACCTCACGATCACCGCCGAAGGACTGGTCGAGACCCACGACACCGGCGGCGTGCTGAAGGGAGCGGACGAACGCTTCCCGCCCAGCTTCTTCCTCCGGCAGACGCCGCTCACGGCCGCAAATGCGGCCATGGCCGCCGTCGTGCGCGATCTGCGCGCGGAGTCGGAGAGCGACGTACTCGGCCTCCTGCACACGCTGATGATGCAGGTCTACGAGCACATGACCTTCGACGAGGATCCGACCCACAGCGGCACCTCGGCGGCGGAAGCCTTCGTGCTGAAGCGCGGCGTCTGCCAGGACTATGCGCATATCTTCATCGCCTGCGCGCGCGCCGCCGGCATTCCCGCGCGTTTCGTATCCGGCCACTTCCTGCGTTCCGATGGTGCAGTGCACCAGGAGGCCGGCCATGCCTGGGCGGAAGCCTATGTACCGGATCTCGGCTGGGTCGGTTTCGACGCCGCCAACTGCATCTGCACCACCGACGCTCATGTCCGGGTCGCGATCGGGCTCGATTATCTCGGTGCGGCGCCGGTGCGCGGCACACGCTATGGCGGCGGCACCGAGACGCTCACCGTGAAAGTGAAGGTCGAGCAGGTCGGCCGCGGCGGTCCGTCGCAATCCCAGTCGCAGCGGCAGTCCTGAATTCTGGAACGCGCGCTCCACCCATGGTGTCGTTCCGGGGCGCGCGAAGCGCGAGCCCGGAATCCATCGGGCGGCAGAATGCACGGAGCGATGGATTCCGGGTTCGTCGCTTCGCTCCGCCCCGGAATGACGACCTTTTGTGGAGCGACCACTCATTCCGGCTTCGACATCGGCGGGGGTGGACGGGAGGCCGATTTTCGCTAGTAATTCGCGCAATGGCTCGAGGGGACTGAGATGACTTATTGCTGCGGAATTCTGGTGCGTGACGGCCTCGTCATGATCGCGGACACCCGAACCAATGCCGGTCTCGACAACGTCTCGACCTTCCGCAAGCTGCACATCTTCTCCAATCCGGGCGAGCGCATCGTGGCGGTCGCCAGCGCCGGCAATCTCGCCATCAGCCAGTCCGTCCTATCGACCTTGACCGAAGGGATGGAAGACCCCGACACCGGCGAGGTCGAGACCCTGATGAACGCGCCGACGATGTTTCAGGCCGCACAGCGCATCGGCAAGGCGATCCGCATGGTGCACGCCACCGAAGGCCCGGCGCTGAAGGCCGAAGACATCTCGTTCGACGTCTCGTTCCTGTTCGGCGGCCAGATCAAGGGCTCGCGGATGCGGCTGTTCATGGTCTACACCGCCGGCAACTTCATCGAATGCACCACCGACACGCCGTACTTGCAGATCGGCGAGCACAAATACGGCAAGCCGGTGCTCGACCGCGCCATGCATTACGACGTCGAGCTCTACGAGGCGCTGAAGACGGGCCTGATCTCGATGGACTCGACGATGCGCTCCAATCTCGGCGTCGGCCTGCCGATCGACGTCCTGGTCGTGCGCGCGGAGGCCTGCGAGGCCGACCTCAATCATCGCATCGAGGCCGGCGAGCCCTATTTCCACGATCTCCGCTCGCGCTGGTCGGCGGCCCTGCGCGCTGCGCATAACAACATTCCAAGGCCGCCCTATAAGACTCAGAGCGAGTCAAAACACTGAAACTGCAAAACACTTGAACTGAAGGTGAGGAAACATGGCTGAAGCGGCAAAGAAGATCGCGCTGGTGACAGGCGCAGGCACGGGGGTCGGCCGCGCCGCATCGCTCGCGTTGATGAACTCCGGCTTCACCGTGGTGCTGGCCGGTCGCCGCAAGGAGATGCTGGAGGAGACCGCCAAGCTCGGCCCAGCCGGCATGAGCCTCCCCGTCTCCGCCGATATGATGGACCCCGCCTCGATCGCGGCGCTGTTCGACACCGTGAAGTCGACCTACGGCCGGCTCGACGTGCTGTTCAACAATGCCGGCATGGGCGCGCCACCGGTGCCATTCGAGGACCTCACCCTGCAGCAATGGCAGTCGGTGGTGGCGACCAACCTCACTGCGCCGTTCCTGTGCACGCAGCACGCCTTCCGCATCATGAAGGATCAATCGCCGCGCGGCGGCCGCATCATCAACAACGGCTCGATCTCGGCGCACGCGCCGCGGCCGTTCTCCTCGCCCTACACCTCGACGAAGCACGCGATCACGGGTCTGACGAAAGCGTCGAACCTCGACGGCCGCGCCTATGACATCGCGGTCGGCCAGATCGACATCGGCAACGCCGAGACGCCGATGACCGAGCGCATGGTCGGCGGCGTGCTGCAGCCCGACGGCCGCATGATGCCGGAGCCCCGCATGGACGTGAAGGCGGTCGGCGACGCCGTCGCCTACATGGCCGGCCTGCCGCTCGACGCCAACGTCCTGTTCATCACGGTGATGGCGACGAAGATGCCGTTCGTCGGACGGGGGTGATCACTTCTTTCAGATCCCGCTCCCTGCTCTCTCCACTCGTCATTCCGGGGCGCGCGAAGCGCGAGCCCGGAATCCATAGCCACACGCGGTGGTGTGGCGCGAGATGGATGTGGCATTTATCTTCGTCACACGACGTCTCATGCTGATGGATTCCGGGCTCATCGCTGCGCGATGCCCCGGAATGACGGAGAGAGCGCGGCCGGCTCGCCCTACTCCAACCGCTCCACCTTCCGCAGCTCGGGAAACAGCTTCATCCACGCCAGCGCGATCGCGATGGTGCCGACGCCGCCGAGGATGGCGGCGGGCATGGCCCCTAACAGCGCGGCGGTGACGCCGCTCTCGAACTGGCCGAGCTGGTTGGAGGCGTTGATGAACAGGAAGTTCACCGCGCCGACGCGACCGCGCATCTCGTTGGGCGTGGCGAGCTGAACGAGAGAAAAGCGGATCACGACGCTGACGGTGTCGGCGGCGCCGAGAACGGCGAGCGCAGCGACCGAGATCCACATCACATGCGAGACGGCGAACACGACCGTCGCCGCACCGAACACGATGACCGCCTGGAACATGCGCAGGCCGACGCGCCGCCGAATGGTGTAGCGCGCCAGCACCGCCGTCATCGCCAGCGCGCCGACCGCGGGCGCGGCGCGCAGCACGCCGAGCCCGAACGGCCCGGTGTCGAGGATATCGCGCGCGTAGATCGGCAGCAGCGCAGTGACGCCGCCGAGCAGCACCGCGAACAGATCGAGCGAGATGGTGCCGAGGATCGCCGGATTGGCGCGGATGAAGCGGACGCCGGCGAACAGATCGTCCTTGCTGCCCTCGAGCCGCTCGGCCGGCACGTCATCAGGCACCTGCATCAGGCCGGTCAGGGCCATGCCTCCGATCCAGAACAGCATCATGATGCCGTAGGGCACACCGGGCGCGACCGCATAGGCGAAGCCGCCGATCGCAGGCCCCGCGATGGTCGCGAGCTGCGCTGCACCGCTGGACAGCGCGCTGGCCCGCTGCAAGGTGCCGGACGGCGCGATCAGCGGCAGCAGCGCCGCCGTGGCCGGGCTTTCGAAGGCGCCGGCAATGCCTAGCACGAAGACGGCCGCGAATAGCTGGAATTCGCCGAGCTGACCGGCGTAAGCGCCCCAGCACAGATAGAGCGCCGTCAGCGCCTCGACGAGCTGACAGAGCTGCACGACGCGCTTGCGCTGGAATCGGTCGGCGGCGCTGCCGGCGACGAACACCAGCAGTGCCGTTGGCAGGAACTGGATCAGCCCGACCATGCCGAGATCGAAGGCGCGCCCGGTCAGGTCGTAGATCTGCCAGCCGATCGCCACCGCCGCGATCTGGCTCGCAAAGCGCGACAAGCTGCGGGACGACAGGAAGAACAGGAACGCGCTTTGCTTCAAGAGATCGCGCGCGCCGATCGGGACGGTGGACGACATGATGGCGCCTGCGTGACGCAGCCCTCACTGCTTGTCAATCGCGGGCCCCGCATGGCCGCGCGGCATTGCACGCGGCAGTTCCCTGCGCCCATAATGAAACGGGGTTCGGGGGATCTGATGCTTCAGCTGCAATCGGCGTTCGGGACAATCGCACTGCTCGCGATCGCATGGGCGCTCGGTGAAAACCGGCGCGCGGTGTCGTTGAAACAGGCCGGGCTCGGGCTGGTGGTGACGCTCGTGACGGCCATCGTCCTGCTCAAGGTGCCTGCGGTCGCCCGCGCGTTCGGCGCCATCAACGACGTCGTGGGCGCCATCTCGTCGGCCTCCCGGGCCGGTACCTCCTTCGTCTTCGGCTATGTCGGCGGCGGCGCCCTGCCCTTCGAGCTGAAGGCGCCCGGTGCCGATTTCGTGCTCGCCTTCCAGGCGCTGCCGATCGTGCTGGTCATGAGCGTGCTCACGACGCTGTTGTTCTACTGGCGCGTGCTGCCGCCCTTGGTGCGCGGCATGGCCTGGCTGCTGGAGCGCACCCTCGGCGTCGGCGGCGCGGTCGGCCTGTCGACCGCCGCGAATGTCTTCCTCGGCATGGTCGAAGCGCCGCTGTTCATCCGGCCGTATCTGGCGCAGATGACGCGCAGCGAATTGTTTCTCGTCATGACCGGCGGCATGGCCGGCATCGCCGGCACCGTGCTGGTGCTCTACGCCACGCTGCTGGCGCCACTGATCCCGGATGCCGCCGCGCATTTCGTCATCGCCTCGGTGCTCGGCGCGCCGGCGTCGATCCTGGTCAGCCTGATCATGGTGCCGGAGACGTCGAAGCAGCTCACCGGCGGCGCGCTCGGCGATCCCGGGACTCAGGCCACCTCGACCATGGACGCGATCGTCAAGGGCACCAGCGCCGGGCTCGAACTCCTGATGAACATCGTGGCGCTGCTGCTGGTGCTGGTCGCGCTGGTGCATCTCGCCAACGCGATCCTGTCGCTCTTGCCCGCCATCGGCGGCGCCGACATCTCGCTGCAGCGGCTGCTCGGCCTCGTGATGGCGCCGGTGTGCTGGCTGATGGGCCTGCCGTGGTCGGAGGCCGTCACCGCCGGCAGCCTGATGGGCGCCAAGACGGTGCTGAACGAGCTGATCGCCTATGTCGAGCTGGCCAAGCTCGACGCCGGCGCGCTCGATCCGCGCGCGCGGCTGATCATGCTGTACGCGATGTGCGGCTTCGCCAACTTCGCCAGCCTCGGCATCATGATCGGGGGGCTCGGCACCATGGCGCCGACCCGGCGCGACGAGATCAACGCGCTCGGCCTGAAATCAATCGTCTCGGGCACCCTCACCACCTGCCTGATGGGTGCGATCGTCGGCCTGCTGACGTGAGCTGAGCTCGGTCGTCATCGGCAGCAGTTGCGGCACGATCCTCGCCATCACGAGCTGCGAGCCCTCCGCCGTGAGATGCGCATGATCGAACGACAGCGGGACGTCGCCGACCGTGAGCGGACAGCGTCCGCTCTCGCAGACCGCCGACAGGATCGAGACGTAGGAAAAGCCCTCACCACTCGGCAGCCCCGACTGCATGGCCGAATCCAGCGCGAAGATGTCCGAGCGGACGAAAGCCACGGGATCCGGCGCCATGCCGCGCAAGGTGGCGCGCGCCAGCATCGACGGCAGTCGCGCGCGAAATTGCACGGAGGGACCGAGCAGCACCACCGGAATGCCGGCATCACTGAGCCGAGACAGGGTCGACCTGAGGTCGCGCACCATTCCGGCAAAGCGCGGCGATCGGGCATCTTCGAGCCAATCGGCTGACATCACCACCAGATCGGGCCGGTGCGCCGCGAAGTAGTCGCGCATCTGGGCCGCCAGCGCGCGGCAGGCGGCCACGCCCTGCGTCTCCGCGTTGAAGGTCGGCATGCAGGTGGGCTGGCTCGCCTGCATGATGTTGACGGTGTCCGGATCGAGCTCGGCCTTGAGGCCGTGGTAGTAGTGCGCGGCAAAGCTGTCGCCCCACAGCAGCAAGTTGGTCTTGCCAGGCACTGGACGGAGACAATCCTCGGGCACGCGCCCGTCCGGCGTCGTGAAGCAGGTGCCGTAGCGATAGACCGGCTTCATGTCGTAGGCGTTGTAGGCGTCCAGCCGCTGCGCCGCGCGGTCGGCGTCCGACACGGCGCCGGCGCGCAACAGACCCACGCCGCTGCCGGCCAGCAGCAGCAGGCTTGCCAGCGCCGCAAGACCGAAGGCCGCGCGCGGGGTCGCTGCGAGTTTGCGATGCCGGAACGGCTGCTCGATGAAGCGCCAGGACAGCGTGGCGACTGCGACCGTGAGCGCGAACAACGCCACCCGCTCCCCGCCGTCGAGTGCGAGGCCGGGCTTGGCGAAGCGCGCGAAGGCGAACAACGGCCAGTGCCACAGATACAGCGAATAGGAAATGCGGCCGAAGAACGCCGCCACGCCGAGCGGCGATAGCGGGCTACGCGGCACGTTGGCCACGCCGGCGCCGCTCCACAGGAACAGCGCGGCACCGAGGCATGGCGCCAGCGCGTCGACGCCGGGGAAACCCGGTCCGGGGCGCAGCGCCAGAATCGGCACCGCCATCAGCAGCAGCGACAGCGCGCGGGCGCCGCGCCGGGCGAGACCAGGCCGCGGTGCGGGAAGGCCGGATATCGCGACCAGGCTGCCGAGCAGGAATTCCCAGGCGCGCGGCGGGCTGAGAAAGAATGCGCTCGCGGACGCGCCGCCTCGCATCAGCAGCAAACCGAGCGCGAACGAGCCGGCAGCCAGCAGCGCCAGCGTGAAAGTCAGCGCCAGCCTGCGGCCGCGCGCTATCAGCAACACGGCCCAGACCACGATCGGCAGCACCAGATAGAACTGCTCCTCGACCGCGAGCGACCAGGCGTGCAGCAGTGGCTTCTCCACCGCGGCGTGGTCGAAATAGCCCGACTGCTGCCAGAAGAAGATGTTCGAAGTGAAGGTGACGACGGCGGCCGCGGAACGGAAGAATTCGGCGCGCTCGGAGCCCAGCATGTCCTGCGACGCCGGAAGCGCCGCGAACGCCACCATGGCGTAGAGCGCCGGCAGCAGCCGCCGCACCCTCCGCTCGTAGAATTGCACGAACGAGAAGCGGCCCGCCGCGATCTCCGCGGCGATGATGCCGGTGATCAGGTAGCCGGAGATGACGAAGAAGATGTCGACGCCGACGAAGCCGCCGAAGATCGCCGGCGCCTCGAAATGGAATGCGACGACGGAGAGCACCGCGATGGCGCGCAGCCAGTCGATGTCCTCGCGATGTCCTACACCTGAAGCCGAGCCGGCGCCCGCGCTGGCGAAGCGGGGCTGCGTCGATGCGCGCGTGCGAGGCGCGCGCGGGATCGTGGGAGCGAACTGGACGACGAAGCGCGGCAACGGAACGGGTACGCCTTTACGCAAGCCCGCGGCGAACACGTCTTACGGATTCGTCGCCGGCCCATCCGTCCCAATGACGCGAGACCGGATGTCAACACACACGCGCGATGGGACCGCCGTCCATCGCACGCGAATGTTTCCATCCATTTCTGTCGGCTTTACGTCGACAGTTCGACGGTTTTGAAGTCGGCCGGCAGGATCACTTCCAGCAGCTCGACGTCGTCGGAATAGTCGAGGATCATGTGCCGGATCTTCGGCGGCTGGGTCCAGCAACTGCCCTCCTGCATCAGCGTCTCGCCGACGCCTTCGAGGTAGCTCTTCACCCAGCCCTTGAGCACATAGACCATCTGGAAGTCGACCGCATGGGTGTGCAGCTTGGAGACTTCCTGCGGATTGCACGGCGGCAGCATGCGGATGACATGCGCGCGCGCCAAACCGTGCGTCGCGTCGGCGATGCCGAGGTCGCGGTAATGGGCATAAGCGCGCAGGCCGTCGGCCTTGAAGTCCTCCTCGCGGTGATGGCTGATCGCGACCTTCTGTTTGCGGCGGCGCGGCGCCGGCGCTGGTCGCCCCTTGCTCGCCAGCGCCTTGCGCGCCGAGGGCGCAGCCGCCCGGCCCGGCTTGGCGGGCGTCTTCGCCAGCGGCTTGGCGCTAGTTCTCGTAACCGCCTTCGCCGTCGCCTTGCTGCTCTTGCCGGTCTTCAGCGCCGCTGACTTGGCGGCGGCGCGTGATACGGGCTTGGTCGTCCGGCTCTTGGTGGCCATGGTGCTCTCCCTACGAGTCCTCGTCGCGAGGGTAGCACATATTGGATTGGAGAGGCTCAGCAGCCGCTCCAACAAAGGTCGTCATTCCGGGGCGTGCGAAGCACGAGCCCGGAATCCATTCCTCCGCGCGTTCTGCCGCCCGATGGATTCCGGGCTCGCGCTTCGCGCGCCCCGGAATGACACCGGTCATGAGGCGGCAGCGGTGGCTGTCAGCCTCAATGCAGCCGGAACACGCCGTCGACAGCGCGCAGCTCGGCCGGCTTGATGAGCTTGGAATGCGCCACCGTGACCGAATACAGCGGACCCTCGATCTTCTCCTGCCAGAACGCCAGGAAGTCCTGCAGCGCTGGGAATTTCGGAAACAGGTCGTAGTTCTGCCAGACATAGGTCTGCAGCAGCGAGCGATGGTCCGGCATCCGATACAGGATCTGCGCCGTCGTCAGCCCGTAACCCAGCACCTGTTTCCGAAAGTCCTCGGAAACCTCAACCTTCGACACCATGCCAACCTCCGTTTCTGGAGCGCATGTCCGTGTGGCCATCCGGGATGGAGCCACCCGGCAAAGATGCGCTCACTGCCTAGAAATGTGACGCATGTCCTCAACCCATCTCAAGCTTAAATGTTTAACGACATGTTGAAAAATGCTGCATTAGCAGCCACTTAGCCCAGGTGCTAATACGGGGTTTCATGGTTCGTTCCGCTTCCGTTAACGCTATCGGAACGCGTTGGCAGAGCCCGCAGTTGACTGCTAATTTTTCTGCTACAAGCCCTTGCCCGGCCGAATGCTCTCCCCTAAATCCAGCCTGCGTGCTGGCACTCGCCGGCGCCGACTGCCAAATTCCCAGAAACTGACAATCGCCTCAATAGCTTAGGAGGACTGTATGGCTTTCCGTCCGCTTCACGACCGCGTCGTGGTCAAGCGCATCGACGCCGAAGAGAAGACCGCTGGCGGCATCATCATCCCCGACTCGGCCAAGGAGAAGCCCTCGCAGGGCGAAGTGATCGCGGTGGGCCCGGGCGCCCGCGACGAGAGCGGCAAGCTGGTCCCGCTCGACGTCCAGGTCGGTGACCGCGTGCTGTTCGGCAAGTGGTCGGGCACCGAGGTCAAGATCGACGGCCACGAGCTGCTGATCATGAAGGAAAGCGACATCATGGGCGTGCTCACCGACACCGCGTCGAAGAAGAAGGCCGCCTAAGCCAACCCGCTCAACGCTCACCCTGAGGAGCGCCTGCGGGCGCCCTGCCCAGGGTGAGACGACCAATTCAACTCAGGGAAACCCAATATGTCAGCAAAAGACGTAAAGTTCGGCGTCGACGCTCGCGACCGCATGCTGCGCGGCGTGGACATCCTCGCCAATGCCGTCAAGGTCACGCTCGGTCCGAAGGGCCGCAACGTCGTCCTCGACAAGTCGTTCGGCGCGCCGCGCATCACCAAGGACGGCGTCACCGTCGCCAAGGAGATCGAGCTCGACGACAAGTTCGAGAACATGGGCGCGCAGATGGTGCGCGAGGTCGCCTCGAAGTCCGCTGACGCGGCCGGCGACGGCACCACCACCGCGACCGTGCTGGCCCAGGCCATCGTGCGCGAAGGCGCCAAGGCGGTTGCCGCCGGCATGAACCCGATGGATCTGAAGCGCGGCATCGACCTCGCGGTCGAGGCGGTCGTTGCCGACCTCGTGAAGAACTCCAAGAAGGTCACGTCGAACGACGAGATCGCCCAGGTCGGCACCATCTCCGCCAACGGCGACGCCGAGATCGGCAAGTTCCTCGCCGACGCGATGAAGAAGGTCGGCAACGAGGGTGTCATCACCGTCGAGGAAGCCAAGTCGCTCGAGACCGAGCTCGACGTCGTCGAGGGCATGCAGTTCGACCGCGGCTACATCTCGCCCTACTTCGTCACCAACGCCGACAAGATGCGCGTTGAGATGGATGACGCCTACATCCTGATCAACGAGAAGAAGCTGTCGTCGCTGAACGAGCTGCTGCCGCTGCTCGAGGCCGTGGTGCAGACCGGCAAGCCGCTGGTCATCGTCGCCGAGGACGTCGAGGGCGAGGCGCTCGCCACCCTGGTCGTCAACCGCCTGCGTGGCGGCCTGAAGGTCGCGGCCGTCAAGGCTCCGGGCTTCGGCGATCGCCGCAAGGCCATGCTGCAGGACATCGCGATCCTGACCGGCGGCCAGGCGATCTCGGAAGATCTCGGCATCAAGCTCGAGAACGTCAACCTCTCCATGCTCGGCCGCGCCAAGAAGGTGATGATCGACAAGGAGAACACCACGATCGTCAACGGCGCCGGCAAGAAGGCCGACATCGAGGCGCGCGTTCAGCAGATCAAGGCGCAGATCGAGGAGACCACCTCGGACTACGACCGTGAGAAGCTGCAGGAGCGTCTGGCCAAGCTCGCGGGCGGCGTCGCGGTGATCCGCGTCGGCGGCGCGACCGAGGTCGAGGTCAAGGAGCGCAAGGATCGCGTGGATGACGCGATGCATGCGACCCGCGCGGCTGTCGAGGAAGGCATCCTGCCGGGCGGCGGCGTCGCCCTGCTCCGAGCGTCCGAGCAGCTCAAGGGCCTGCGCACCAAGAACGACGACCAGAAGACCGGCATCGAGATCGTCCGCAAGGCGCTCTCCGCCCCGGCCCGCCAGATCGCGATCAACGCGGGCGAGGACGGCTCGGTCATCGTCGGCAAGATCCTGGAGAAGGACCAGTACGCCTACGGCTTCGACAGCCAGACCGGCGAGTACGGCAACCTGGTCTCCAAGGGCATCATCGACCCGACCAAGGTGGTTCGCGCCGCGATCCAGAACGCCGCCTCCGTGGCTGCGCTGCTGATCACGACCGAAGCCATGGTCGCCGAGCTGCCGAAGAAGAACGCCGGCGGCCCCGCGATGCCTCCGGGCGGCGGCATGGGCGGCATGGACTTCTAAGTCCGACGCTTCGTCGCAGACGACAATTGCAAAACCCCGGCAGCGATGCCGGGGTTTTCGTTTGTGCTGGAATTGTCGCATCGCCAGCCTCGGTTTCGGGCTCATGCCCCCGATGCCTTCAATGCGTAGTTCAGATGAGCGCACGCCGCATCCCGAAGGGCGCAGGCGGGAGCGACATCGGGGGTATCACGAACTACGCAGGTGATCCCGCATGTCGCTTCGCTCATGCGGGCTACGGGCTCCGCGCCGCCCTACTTCACCATCGTCCCGATCCGCTCGAAACGGATCCGGCCCGGCTTGCCTTTCTCGGCGCTGGTGGCCGAGAAGAAGATCATCGCGGCGCGGCCGATGACATTCTCGATCGGCACATAGCCGATGGTGCCAAGCACACGGCTGTCGGTCGAGTTGTCGCGGTTGTCGCCGAGCATGAACAGCCGGCCGTCCGGCACAACGAAGACGTTGGTGTTGTCGAAGAAGCCGTGGCTGACGCAATCCAGCGTCTCGTAGCTCACGCCATTCGGCAAGGTCTCGCGCCAGCGCGTGACGCGCTCGTTCGCACCGCCCCCGCAGGCCGCCTCTCCGGTCAGATCCTCGACCCGCTCCCGCTCGACGGCCGTATCGTTGATGTAGAGCACTCCCTCCTTCATCTGGACGCGATCGCCGGGCAGTCCGACGACGCGCTTGATGTAGACGGTCGCATTGTCTTTCGGCAGGAAGAACTCGACCACATCACCGCGCGCAGGTGTCGCGCCCCAGATGCGCGCCGACGGCGGCAACGAGGAAGGCCAAGACAACGGCCAAGTGAAACGGCTGTAGCCGTAGGGATATTTCGACACGAAGAAGACATCGCCGACGAGAAGCGTTGGAATGTTCGAGGATGAAGGGATGTTGAACGGCTGATACAGGAAGGAGCGGATCAGTACCGGCGAGGCCAGCAGCAGGCACAGCAGCGCAAAGCCCGCGATGAAGATCCCCGCGATCGCCCACCACGGCTCGCGCTTCGGCCCGATGGCACCCGCATCCAGGCTCGTCATCGCGTCTCCCCCCTTCTTCACAGCCTGAGGATGATGGAAGGCCCGGCCATGCGCAATCGCCAAATGAACCGGCGGCCACGCGGCCGCTGATCACCTCCGGCGCCTGCCGCCCCGTCAACAGGAGGCCGCCCGTGGGCGACCGCACCGATTTGGGGCCTTCACCGCCCCTTCCGCCACGGCGCGTCGGCTTCCCAGTCACCGGCCATGATCGAGCCGTAAGGGATCACCTCGTCGGTCACCTCGCCGAGGCCGTAGCGTGCGATCTGCGCCCGTACCGACGCCGCGTTCTTGTAGGCCTGCGGCAGCTCCGACAAATCAGGCTTGCCGCAATAGAACCGCGCATCGATGCCCTCGGGCATCTCCGGGCGATGCGCGCGCAAAAACGCCTTCCGACCGAGATTGCGGCCAGCGCCGTGCGGCGCGAAGCCGAGCGCATCCTTGTTGTCGCGATGCTTCAGGATCAGCACCGGCTCGGCCATGTTGAGCGGCACGATCGTGCGTCCGTCATCGTCAGCCGAGAAGCCGGACCAGTTCGGCGTCGCGCCCTTGCCGTGGTAGTACAGGCCGTCGCTCTTCTGGAAGACGAAGTTGTGCTCGTTCCAGAACCGGTCCGCGACGGCGTTGCCGAGCTTCGCCGCAGCGAGATCGTGAATCGCGTGGTGATTGGCCCTGGTCCACAGCCGCGCGACCTGCAACGCCTCCCAATAGGCGCGGCCGTCGTCGCTCGACGCCTTGATCCAGGCGCTGTGCTCCGGGACCTTCGGCGCATGGATCGCGGTGTGCCGCTTCGCCACGCTCATGCCGCGCTTGTAGAGCTGTGCGCCGAAGCCGCGCGAGCCGTGATGCGTCACCAGCGCCGCCTGCCCGGTCGATTTGAGATGGCCGACATAGGCGAAGTGGTTGCCGTCGCCCTGCGTGGCGAAGTGGCCGATCGCGAAGCGCTCGAGCCCCTTCAGGAAGGGATTGGCCTCGAACCCTGCCATCACCTCGTCGGGCGGCTGATGCAGCCGGTCGCGTCCGCCGGGACCGAAATGGGTCACGGCGTGAACCGCATCGAGAATGCGCTTGGGATCGTCCTTGCGCGCGAACACCGTCACCGCCACCGAGCAGCAAATGTCGGAGGAATGGAAGCCCGGATGGATCGCGTCCTCACAGGCGACCACGCCGCCGACCGGGATGGTGCCGAGCGCCGTTCCCGACGGACAGGCGTCCGGCATCACGGCGCCGGCTACGATGGTCGGCACCCGCATCAACGCATCCATGTGCTGGGTCACCGCCGCGACATTGGCGCGCTCCAGCTCGTTGTCGGCCTCGATCAGCATCGCGAACGGCACGCCGTTGGTGCGCATCAGCGTCTCCGCCGGCTGCAGTTCCTGCAGCGCGGCGAAGATCGCGTCATCATCGGCGCCATCGGCCCGCATCGCATTGGCCGTCGCCAGTCCCTCCTTGAACCAGCGACCGGGCTTGAAGCCCCAGGCGATCAGGGTGTTTCCGTCGATCATGGCTCGTCTCACATTCCAATCAGGTCAGTTTGTAACATCCAGCGGCAGCTGCGTTCATTCGCCGCTCGTAGCGCGATCAGTGGCGCCTGTGCGTGCGTAGTTCGTGACACCAAGATGTTGCGCTCATCGCCGGCCAAGCATATGGCATCCGTCGATGATCTATACCCCCGACACTGTGCTGGCCGAGAATGGCGGAGGAAAGAGCGCGTGATCTCTCGATGCGTCATTCCGGGGCGCGTCGGCAAGCAAATGGCAAAGCCATTTGCGCAGACGGCGCGAGCCCGGAATCCATACTCCCGACGGTCAGTGTGAGGCACCGTCTCAACCACAAATCCCCGGATACAGATCGTCCCAATTCGGGTTGTTCTCCTCGATCAGCCTGATTTTCCAGTCGCGCCGCCACTTCTTCAGCTCCTTCTCGCGCGCGATGGCCGTGATCGCGTTGTCGTAGATCTCGAACCAGACGAGCTTGCCGATGTCATAGCGCGAGGTGAAGCCCGGAGCCGCCTTGGTTCGGTGTTCGTAGACGCGTCGAATGAGATCATTCGTGATGCCCAGATAGAGCGTCCCGTGTTTTTTGCTCGCCAGTAGATAGACGTAGTATGCCATCCGAGAGCCGTGGTTATGGATTCCGGGCTCAGCCGCTACGCGGCTGCCCCGGAATGACGCGTGGAGAGAGGTGTGATCTCTCCTCCCGTCATTCCGGGGCTCGCAGCGAGAGCTCGGAATCCATACTCACGAAACTGAGCTGCAATTTCAATTCTGTCCTACGCCCTCTCACTTCCAAGCGAGAGGCCGCCCTTGGGCGGCCTCTCTTCGATCACGCCGTCTCCGGCGCCTTCAGCCGGACCAGCCGCGTCAGCAGCGCATCGAGGCCGGCGCCGTCGCCGGCATGCAGGTCGATGCGGCCGACCTTCTCGACTAGGCGCTCCAGCGACTCCAGCTCCTTGAGCCGCAGCAGCAGCGGGTTCTCCTCCATCAGCCTGGCAGTGTTCAGGAGCGAGCGCGTCGCCGCGGTCTCCTCCTGGCGACGGATCAGGTTGGCCTTGGCCAGCCGCTCCGCCTCCACCACCTTGTTGACGAGCTCGCGGATCTCGCCGGGCAGGATCACGTCCTTCACGCCGAGCTCCGTCACCTCCACGCCCGAGCCGCCGAGCCGCGCGCGCACGTAGTCGCGCAGCTCGGCATCGAGCGAGGCCTTGGCGGCCAGCACCTCGTCGAGCGTGCGTGACGCCACCGCCTCGCGGATCGCGAACTGCACCAGCCGGTACAGCCACGCATCCACATCGGGCGTGGTCGCGACAGCCGCCTCCGCGTCGGCAATCCGCCGGAACGCCGTGAGCGTCACCCGCAGCGCGATGCGATCCTTGGTCAGCATCTCCTGCGCGGTGATCTCCAGCACTGTGGGCCGCATATCCAGGCGCTTGACCTCGATCTTGCGGCCGACCGCCCAGAAGGCGTGCCGGCCCGGCGCCAGCCGCTCCGTCAGCTTGCCGTCGACATGGAGCAGACCGGCCTCGTGGTTCTCGACCACGACCTCGGTCACAACGCTCGGCCGGTTACGCTCGATCATCGCCAGATGCCGCGCGCTCACACGCACGTCGCTTGCGATGTCGATGCGCTCGACCTCGACCTGCGTCGCCACCTTCCAGTAGACACGTGTCTGCCACGGCGTGAGCAGATGCGTCGGCCGGCCGTCGAGGCTGACGATCGCGATCTCGTTCGCGCCGGTCTCCACGGCCTCGAAGAGTTCGGCGGCGAGATCGGGCCGCGCGGCCTTCAGCACCGCGTAGCGCTCGGCCGGGTATTCGGCCCTGACCACGTCGTACACTTGCACCATCAGCCGGTGCAGCGGATCGAGCAGCGCATGACGGCCAGGACCGAGCACGCGCACGAGCTGGCCGTCACGCCACACCAGCGCCCGCTCGCCATCCTCCACCGTCACGGTCTTCGTCACCAGATGCCAAGTCACAACACACTCCCACAGCTTGCGTCCGGCCCATCGGCCGAAACGCGATTCATTGATCAAAGGACGTGAGGACCGGACGACGCTTCCTGCGTGAACCGAGCGGACCGAGGCTTGAGCATCTGACGATGCCGGGCGCACGCGCGCGGTCACACGAGCTATCAGCCCGAGCGTCCTTGCGCAGCCTTCCCGGCATCTTCAGACGCGGTATCCACCGCGGCACAGAGCCGGTTCTGCAGTGTCTTGATCTGGTCGAAATGCCCTAGAACTTTCTTCTTGGGCAAAACGGCCGGACCGCGACTGAAGCGCGCGTCCGGTCCTCGTCAGAGGCGATTAGCTTTTCAGGCTAAACCGAAGCGCTGGAGCGGGAGTCGAACCCGCGACCCGATGATTCACAGTCATCTGCTCTACCTAACTGAGCTATCCTTTGGTGGTGTCGATCGGAATCGAACCGATGCCTTCGGGCCTTCAACCCGACGCTCTCCATGAGCTACAGACTCCTTGTTCTTTGCGACGACGGAACACGGGACCGGACACCGGCCGCGCCAGTCGGGATTTCAGCGAGCCCGAACCAAAGTCATCACGAAGGACCGTGCTACTACACACAATCAACGGCACGCGCAAGACGTAGACATCGATTATTTTCGAACGATCTCATTCCGTAACTAATCGTCTACATATCGATCTACTCATAACGACGTCGCTCGCATGCAAATGCGGGCGACGCAATTTCGTAGCCCGGATGTCGCTTACGCCGAGGCCCGTTGGACCTCGGCGCACGCTCATCTGGGCCACCTCTCCTCACCGCTCCAGCTCCACGTCCCAATAGAGATAATCCTGCCACGTCTCGTGCAGGAATCTCGGCGGAAACAGGCGCTGCGCGGCCATCAGCTCGTGCCGCGTCGGCTCGAAGGGCGGCCGTCGCGGCTTGAGATAGCGCCGGTCCTTGCGCGCGTTGCATGGACTGCAAGCGGCGACGATGTTGGTCCACGACGTCTCGCCGCCATCGGCCCGCGGTACCACGTGGTCGAACGTCAACTCGCCGTGCAGATAGCGGCCGCCGCAATACTGACATTCGAAGCGATCGCGCAGGAACACGTTGAACCGCGTGAAAGGCACGCGCATCGCGGGCCTGACGTAGTTGCGCAGCGCGATCACCGCCGGCAGCCGCATGGTGACGCTCGGGCTACGAACGACCCGGTCGTATTCCGCGACGACGACGTGAGAGCCGCTGACGACTGCCCTGATCGCATCCTCCCAGCTGACCACTGACAGCGGGAAGTAGCTCAGCGGCTGGAAGTCGGCGTTGAGAACCAGCGCCGGATTTGTTGCTGACATCGTCGACCTCCTCTCTTCGCTTCAACCGCCTGGTCGTTCTGGCGCCCATGGCGGGAATCGAACCCGCCTTCCCGGATCGACGGTCCGGTCCCTTCGCCAGATGGGGACATGGGCCTCATGGTCTACCCGGCGCACCGCTCGACGCTCGCCGGCCATCGCGCCCGCCGTCCACCGCGTGCGGATGAAACGCGTCCGGATCGGTGCGATTGAGGTAGTCGAGATAGAGCTGCCGCGCGCGCGCCTCGGTCACGCCTCGGCACGTCATGACGATGCGCACGAAAGCTGCTGCCACCGGTGAATCCAGTGCGCGCGCAATGTCGCAAGTCTCGGGATCTTCGCCTGACGTCCGGGTCATCCAACCCTCCGCTTGGTGCGCGGAGGGTGCAGTCCCGCCGCTGTTATGCTCTTGCTGAAATCTGGAGCCCCGGTCGGGCCAGGATTTTCACGAGATCGCTTGGACCCTGACAGGCGACGCGCAGACCCGACCAATCGCTCGACCGATTAAAGGGTCGTTCGTTGGTGGCGGCGTTCGCGAGATGTGAGCGTAGGCTCAACACGGTCGTAGTCCTCAAGAGCGCGCCGGTGATGATCGGCGGCCGATTGCGATGGGGCAGAGCTATGCGCAGAATTTTCCGAAACCGTCAAGACCAAAGCGTGAAGCGATGACGTTGCCGGCTTCCGCAATGCGACGGATCTGCAACAGCCGGACTGCTCGTCGGGCAAATCAGTTGCGCATTTTCGCGCACGACAAGAGCACTGTCGCCCGCTCGAACGATCGAAGACGCGCGCGCGCGAAGGCTGATTTGTTGAGCCGGGTCAATCAGATCGCCCCGCTCGCCTCCTGTGCCCCGCATTTTCTTGTTTCCAAAAATCGGAAATCATGCATTCTATGCCGGTCCCGCCCTCATGAGAGGGGCGCTTCGCGATCGTCATGAACGTGGAGGGCGGGATGCGGTGGGCGCGTCGGGTTGCAGCGTGATCTGATCATGCGGACGAACGATCCGGCGCGCACGGCGAAGTCGTGATGTCCTGACACCCCGATGCTGGTGTCAAGGTCGAGGGAGACGAATGCTCCGACCGATGGTGGCCAGAAAGCCCGGCGCACCAGGGAGACCACGTATAAGCCGTAGGTCCATCGCGCGGGGAATGCCGGATGATGCGGCTGAACCTGTGGTGACTGCCGCCTGCTTTCTTTGTTGCAGGCGGGCCATGGGTGAGGCCCTCACCCGGCATTCCCCGCGCCCTCTCCTGATTTTCGAGGGCGACGTCGCTGGCAAGCCTCGGGCGTCGTTCGCCGCGAGAATGCGATGTCGTGTCCAGGAGTGTTCGAGCTGTGTATCCGTTTTCCCTTCTTTCCGTACGATCGCATGAAGCGGTCGCCCGGAGCGACGCCGATCCCGAAGCCGCATCAGAAATCGTGCGCTCGTGACTGCACGGCAGCCGGCGGATTCTCGATCTTGTAGCTCTAAAAGTGCGTGCTCTTGGAGATTGGGAGATCGGACGAGCGCTGCAAGTGAATGCGCCCTCTCCCACAAGGGGAGAGGACGCTGTATCGCGCAGCGTAGTAGTTAGCGATATAGCACTCGTGCGACGGGAATCACGGCGCACCTTTGCACGCCCTACAGTTCGGAACTACTGCTGAGTGTGTGAGGGCGACCATGCAGATCCCACCTCAACGCCTCCCGTCCGGCTCACTCGATGCGGGCGAGCACGGCGAGCTTGCGGATGCCCTTGTTCTTGTAGGCATCGAGGAACGCATAGTAGTCGCGGAACGAGACGCAGCCGTTGGAGTCGCCGTTCGGGCCGAGCATGAAGGTGTGCGCCAGCAGGCCGTTGCGACCGTGGATGGCGTCCTCGCCGCCGATCGGGTTGAGCCGCAGCGCCGGCACGCCATGGAACAGCGCCTCGCGCGGCTTCAGCTCGTAGATGTGCGGCGGGGTGACGCCGCGCATCTTGATCTTCTCCGAGCTCGGCTTGTCGAGGTTGTCGCCGAGGCCGGAATGCGCCTCGAGCTTGGTGCCGTCGGGCAGATACACCGCCTTGGCCGAGATGTCGTACACGGCCGTGCTCAAATCGTACGGCGGCCGGCCGCCGCGGGTCGGATCCTTGGCGATGCTGGCAGTGATGTTGGAATCAGCCGAGGCATAGGCCAGGAGCCCGCCATCCTGGTTCTCCGGCTTGCCCCAGAGCTTTTCCTGGATCGAGTGGCGCTCACCCGCGATCGACAGCACCGCCGCCTTGGCACGCTCGGTCATCGCGCGCAGCGAGAAGCCGCTGCTCTTCGGCGCATTGGCCTCGGCAGCCTGCGCCGGCGTCGCGGGCTGCGCGGCCGGCCTGGTGTTGGCGAGCGCCAGCTGCATCGGCGGCCGGGCATCCTTCTTCGACGCCTCGGCGACCTTCGCAGGCTCGGCCGGCTTGGCCTCGGCCGACTTGGTCTCGATCTGCCTGGTCTCGATCTGCTTGGGCGCGGCTTCGGCGAGCTTGGGCAGCGGCGGCGCGCCGTTCGCGGCGTTGGAGGCGACGCCCTGCGGCACGGCCGCGCCGAAGCGGTCGTTGAACATCTGCGGCGTGATGGCGGCGGCCGTGGTGACGGGCGGAGATTCCGGGAATGCCGAGAAGGCCTCACCCACCGCATCGGCGGCGCTGCGCGTCGCGAGCCGCGGCGCCGGGCGCACGACGGGCTCATCCTGCTCGATGCTGCCCAGGGTCGGATAGGCGTCGGCCGCGATGATCTTGGTATAGACCGTTACGGCGCAGCCCCCGATCAGGCATGCGATTGCCGCGCCACCGATCAATTTGTGAGAGAACGCGATCAGGGAGGACTTCCTGCGATTTCGTGCGGCCAACGCAGCTCGACTGTTACTCATTCACTCACGCCCGAACGAATACTCGACAACTCTCGCTCGATGCGCCACGGACACCCGCTTTGCATCTCGCAGAAGCACAGAGCTTCATTAAGGCGACTTTTAGTTAAATGCTGATTAAGTTTTGGCGGATTAGAGGCGGGTTAACCATCAGGGCCTGTTTTGCCGGCAAACAGGGCAGAAACAGGGCAAAACTGCAGCCGGAGGCAATATTGCCGTACCGGAAAAATCGGGAGAGGCAGCATCCGTCGGTCGCGCCGATCCGTAAAACAGCGCACGCCGCGTTAACGGTTGGGCCGGGGCGGCGGCGAGCGATCGATGATCTCTCGTATGCGTGCGCTGACGAGGTAAAGGCCGCAGGTCTCGCCAGTCGAAAGCCCCTGCTCCGGCAGGCCAGGTGCGCGACAAGCGCATCCGTAGCAACCCGGAGTTACAGGTGCTGTGGCCGCTGGCGACAGTATGGTACGGGACGATTCTCTGCGACACGCCGTCGGCGAATCGTACCGCGTCCGCTCCCGGCCAAGACGACACGAGAGGACCTCTCCATGCAGATCCCCGGCCGGAAGCTGGCCTTCGTGCTGGCCTCGACCAATCAAGGTACGATGATCGTCAACCGGCTCGACTATCGCATGATCGACGCCAACCGCGGCTACGGCGTCGGCTTCCAGATCCTCAACACCGGCGCCTTCGATCCGGGAGAGGTGCAGCTGGCCGTCCGCCTGCTCGGCGTACGCCGCAGGCACCATGGGGACGGCGCGGTCGCGATCGACTGCGGCGCCAATATCGGCGTCCACACGATCGAATGGGCGAAGGCGATGACCGGCTGGGGATCCGTGCTCTCGATCGAGGCGCAGGAGCGGATCTACTACGCGCTCGCCGGCAATATCGCGATCAACAACTGCTTCAACGCGATTGCGATCCATGCCGCGGTATCCTCCGAGCGCGGCGTGCTCAACATCCCGAGCCCGAACTATCTGACCCCGTCGAGCTTCGGCAGCCTCGAGCTGCGCCAGCGTCCCAACACCGAGTTCATTGGCCAGGCCATCGACTATGAGAACGACACGGTCGAGGTGCGCAAGCTTCCGCTGGACGATTTCAACCTGCCGCGTTGCGACCTGATCAAGCTCGACGTCGAGGGCATGGAGCTCGAGGCGCTCGAAGGTGCGGCGGCGACGATCGAACGCTGCACGCCGATCATGCTGGTCGAGAAGATCAAGACCGATGCCGACCAGTTGCGGCAATGGTTCGATCGCCGCGGCTACAAGACCATCGACGCCGACATCAACATGGTCGCGATCCACGGCGGGGACAAGGCGCTGGCGGACATCATTCCGCAGCAGGCCTGAGGCGCGTGTCAGCGCTGCAGCTCCGGCGGCGGCGTGCGGTCGAGGAGATCGCCCTTCGGCTCGCTGAGCGCGTAGAAGGCGTAGGTCTCGATGGTCAAGGACCCGCGCTTGCGCACGGCCTCGCCGACCTTCTCGATGCGGCCGAACGTGTTGCTGACGTAGACCCGCGTCGCGATCTGGGCCTCGTCGACGAAAAGCTGCGTGCCCGCGAGCTTGGCCGGATCCGGCTCCGGGAAATTGACCCAGCGGATGCGCTGGATCGGCTGCAGCACGCAGGTCCCCGGCGGCAGATAGAACGACAGCCAGGCGGTGGTGCCATAGTCCATCGCCAGCACGCAGGAGGCGCCGGCGCGCACCCGCGCCGCCTCGATCTCGGCAGCCAGCGGCCGCCAGCCGACGCCGACGCTGCGCACCGTGGCATCGCGCCGGTAGCCGGACAGCAGGCCCGTGTTGGCCTGCACGATCAGCGCGACGAACATCACGACGCCGACGGGCACGGCCCAGCGCAGACAGAACGTCGCGGTGCGCTGCTCGCGCGCCGACCAGGCGACGAGATGGGCCGCCGCCGCGGCAGCCACCACGAACGCCGGATAGACCGGCGCGAACCAGTTGGCCTCGACCCGCGCATGCAGCGAATGCCAAACGAAATAGGCGACGATGACCCAGACCATCGCCTCGATCAGGACGCGCGCCGCCGCATCCCCTGCCCTGCGCCGGGCCAGGCCGTAGAGGCCCATCAGGCCGAGGATGAAGACCAGCGGCGTCGCGAAGGCAAACTGCGTCGGGATGATCTCGGCGATGTAGACAGGCCTGACCGCCTCGACCCTGGCACGGCCGAGCTGCTTGATGAACGACACCCATTGGTGATCGGCATTCCACAGGATCACCGGCGCGAACAGCGCGAACGCCACGAGGCCGCCGAGATAGGGCCAGGGCGAGGCCAGCCAACGGCGCAATTTCGGCACGGCGACGAGCCAGATCAGGATCGCCGCGCCGAAGAACATCGCGGTGTATTTCGACAGCAGCGCCGCACCGACGGCTGCGCCGACCGCGAGCCACCACGCGCCCCTCCCCGTCTCCAGCACCTTGGCGCAGAAGAACAGCACGAAGCTGGAGGCGACCAGCAGCGGCGCGTCGGGGGTCACGATCAGTGTGCCGACCGCCGCCATCAGGGTGACGTTGAGCAGCAGCGCCGCGGTCGCCGCCACGCGCACGCCGCCGAACAGGATCTCGGCCGTGCGATACACCGCATAGCTCATGGGCAGGCCGAGCAGGATCGAGACGAGGCGCACGCCGAGCTCGCTGTCGCCGGCGATCAGCGTGCCCAGCCGGATCACGACCGCAACCATCGGCGGGTGGTCGTAATAGCCGCCCGCGAGATGCTTCGACCACATCCAGTAATAGGCTTCGTCGAAGGTGATCGGCGTGACTGCCGCCGCGATCAGCCGGACAACGATCAGGCCCGCGATGGTCAGCCAGACATTGCGGACCAGCCGGGCGTCGTCGGCACCTGCCGCAGATGTCATCGCTTGCGCCAGACGAACAATCCGGAGATCGCGTAATTCCAGACCACGCCCATCAGCGCGCCGGCGGCGCCCGCCAGCCACCAGATCGGCTCCTGGTCATAGACCGAGAAGGCGACGCCGACATTGGCCAGCAGGCCGACCGAGCAGACCAGATAGAAGACGAGCAGGCCACGCAGGATGGCAAAGCCCTTCAGCCGCTGGTCGCGATAGGTGAGGAAGTTGTTGAGGATGAAGTTCGAGGTCATCGCGACGAAGGCGCCGAGCGCCTGCGACTCCGCGAACGGAAGGTCGAACAAATTGAGACCGAGGAACAGCGTGGCGAGATGGACCACCAGGCCGGTGCCGCCGACCATCGCGAACAACAGGAAGCGCAGCGACACCACGTCGTTGGTCATCTTGGCCAGCACGAGGCCGAGGAAGTCGAGCGCGACCATCGAGTCGAGCTTGCTCTCGCCGTGCAGGCGCGAGCCGAACGTATAGGGCACCTCGACCGTCTTCAGACCACCCTCGGCGCTGGCGATGATGTCGAGCAGGATCTTGAAGCCCTGCGTGGAGAGCTTCGGCGCGATCTCCTCGAAGCGGTCGCGGCGGATCATGAAGAAGCCGCTCATGGGGTCGTTGACCTCGACCTTGAGCGCGCGGCGCGCGATCTCGGTGGCGAAGGCGCTGGCCCCGGCCCGCTTGCTGTCGAAGCTCGCGGCGCTGCCGCCCTCGATGTAGCGACTGCCGACGACAAGCTCGGCGGCGCCGCTCTGCAAGAGCGCCAGCATCTTCGGCAGCTGGGTCTCGTCGTGCTGCAGATCGGCGTCGATCACGGCGGCATAGGGCGCACTGGCGGCCAGGATGCCCTCGATGCAGGCACCGGACAGTCCGCGGCGGCCGATCCGGCGGACGCAGCGGACACGTTTGTCGCTGCGCGACAATTCGCGCACCACCTGCCAGGTGCCGTCCGGGGAGTTGTCGTCGACGAACACCACCTCCCACGGCACATCCTTGAACGCCGCCTCCAGCCGCCGGTACAGCGTGGTGACATTGTCGCGCTCGTTGAAGGTCGGAACGACCACCGAAACGATCGGAATATCAGCGGTTTGCGGCGGCGCGGGCATGGCCGGTCGGAGGACATCGTTCATGGTGCGGATGCGTATATCTGCCGCGTTCCACACTGCCAAGCGCAACGGCTGAAGGAAGGCGCAAAAAGCCCGGACTGTGGTGCCGGCGTGCACCGCTGCCGAATGAGCGGCCCAAAATGCCAACGACCACAAACAAAGGGCGCGCGTACATCCGGCGCAACCGCTCTGCCGTGGTCGTCTCGGTGCCGGAGCCGTTACAGCTCGACGTCACCGTCCCGACCAAAATGGGGTGCCTCGGCAGGATTGCAAGGGGTCCCTGGCCGGCCTAGTTCGGAACCTCCCGGACCACCGGTCCGCGTACGGCCGGAGCCACCGGAACCGTCTGCACCGGCGTGGGCGGCACCTCGACCTTGGCCGGCTGCATCTGACGGGCCATCGGCCCGACGGGAACATAGTAGAAGGCTGCCGCAAGCACGACAGCGGCGACGATTGCCCCCAGCAGGCCGCCGACCGATTCCGCTCTCATTGTCATATCTCCCCTTCCCGGCCCCGGCCCTGGATACACGAGGCTCCGGAGCACGGGAAGAGCGACGGCGCGACCGCGCCGAACTGGTCAGAACCGGCCCGGTTGACTATCGTCTCCCCTACCGCAACACCCTCGGCAATCAGCATCGGAATTGGTCCGTGAGCAAAGCCCCCGCACGCGCCTCGCAATCCAAGAGCCACATCTACATCGGCATCGGCGGCTGGACCTTCGCGCCGTGGCGCGGTGTGTTCTATCCGGACAAGCTGCCGCAATCGAAGGAGCTCGAATACGCCGCCTCGAAGCTGACCTCGATCGAGATCAACGGCACCTATTATGGCTCGCAGAAGCCGGAGAGCTTCCGCAAATGGGCGCGCGAGGTGCCGGACGGTTTCATCTTCTCGCTGAAGGGGCCGCGCTTCGCGACCAACCGCCGCGTGCTCGCCGAGGCCGGTGATTCCGTGAAGCGCTTTTACGACACCGGCGTGCTCGAGCTCGGCGACCGGCTCGGGCCGGTGCTGTGGCAGTTCGCGCCGACCAAGAAGTTCGACGAGGCCGATTTCGGCAAGTTCCTGGAGCTGTTGCCGCGCGAGCTCGACGGCCGCAAGCTGCGTCACGTCGTCGAGGTCCGCCATGACAGTTTCTGCGTCCCCGGCTTCGTGGCGCTGCTGCGCGAGTTTGCAACGCCGGTCGTGTTCGCCGAGCACGGCAAATATCCGGCGATCGCCGATGTCGTGGGTGATTTCGTCTATGCCCGGCTGCAGAAGGGCAATGACGAGCTTGCGACCTGCTATCCGCCGAAGCAGCTCGACGCCTGGGCGAAGCGGTTGCAGCTGTGGGCTGGCGGCGGCGAACCGGACGATCTGCCACGGGTTGACGACAAGCCGGCGAAGAAGATACCGCGCGACGTGTTCGCCTATGTCATCCACGAGGGCAAGGTGCGCGCGCCAGCCGGCGCGATGGAGCTCATCGAGCGCGTGAGCTGACGCAGGAGGCGCATGATGGCCAAGAGCAAGATGCTGTTCACCATCGGCTACGAGCACACGCCGGCCAAAGCCGTCCTCGACGAGCTGCAATCGGCCGGCGTCAAGCTGCTGGTCGACGTCCGCGCGGTGGCGGCCTCGCGCCGGCCGGGCTTCTCCAAGAGCCAGCTCGCCGCCGGGCTGGACGAGCGCGGCATCGGCTATGTGCACCTGCGCGGGCTCGGCACGCCGAAGCAAGGCCGCGAGGCGGCCCGCAGCGGCCACTACGACACGCTGCACAAGATCTACAGCGCCCATCTGAAGACGCCGCAGGCGAAGGAGCAGATGGACGAGCTGGCCTCGCTCGTGAAGAGCGCCGGTCCCGTTTGCCTGCTCTGCTACGAGCGCGACCACGCTCATTGCCACCGGCAATGGATCGCGGAGATCATCGAGGAGCGCGACCAGGTCCGAGTCGAGAATCTGATCGCGCCGCAGGTCTGACGTTTCACTCCGCCGCGCAGGTGAAGGATGACGCCTGCTCGACGTCGCCGCCGACATACTTGGCGAATTTCGGCCACGGGCACAGCGGCCGCGTCCGCTGCGGGCTCCATGTCGATGGGAGCTCCTTGTTGGCCGCATTGACCGAGGCCGTGATCGCCTCCGGCGCCTTGCCCTTCTCGACCCAGTCCATCAGCGCGCCCAGCGCATCGAATTTCTCCAGCGTGACGCCGCCGCCGCAATGGGTCTCGCCGGGCAGCGCAAACAGCCGCGCGAAACCGTCGGCCTTGCCCTGGACGTTGGCGTTGAGCTTCTCATACCAGCGGATCGTGTCGTTGATTGAGAACACCGGATCAGCCTGGCCGTGGTAGATCAGCATCTTGCGGGCACCGTTCTGGAACGCCGGCAAGGTTGGGTTATCGACCGCGGGCGGGGCCATGAAGTCCATCGCCGACTCCGTGAAGGGGCCTTCCTTGGCGTAGATCTTCGGCGCGTCCTTGTCGAAGTCGTAGGTCTGCAGCTTCTCGACGAGCTTGTCGGGCGAGCCTTCGATCTCGACCGGCGGCGTCGAGAAGATGTAGTTGAGCGAGGCGCCGCCCATGGTGGCAATGATCGGAAGGTTGTTCCACGGCGCCACCGGGCTTTCGACCTTCCAGGCGCGCCAGTTGCCGGTGCCGACGCCACCATCCACCGGCCAGTCGGAATACAGCGGCTCGCCCTTGGAATTGTGGGGGCCCGCGAAGACTTTCTTCAAGGCATCGACCTTGGCGGCCGGCAGACAGGCTTCGGTTGCCCCAGCGGCGCAGCGCAGGCTGTCGAAATCGAACGCCTTCTGGCAGGCTTTCAGGTTGGCCGTGAGGCCGTCCTTGGCGCCGTCGAGCCCGTCGCAGACCTCCGTGATCTTGGAAGCGATCAGCTTGGCATCCTCCCGCGTGATCGACTTGCGGATGTCGACGTCGGCCTTGGTCAGCGCCTGCACGTCCCAGGCGTGCTGCACGGCAGCGCGCGGCAGGTTGAAGCCGGGATTGCCGACCAGGAAGCCGTCATACTGCTCGGGCATGCGCTCGGCAGCCACCATGGTGTGGCGGCCGCCATTGGAACAGCCGGCGATGTAGGAATAGTCCGGCTTCCTGCCGTAATGCGCCGAGATGATCGCCTTCGCGATCGGCGCCAGCGTGATGTCGGCCGAATAGCCGTAGTCGCGGCGCGCCTGCGGATCGAGCCCGAAGGCTGAGCCGGACGCAAGCCCGCGCGGCTTGTTGGCGGGATCGTTGCCGGAGTGGCCACTGTCCGACGACAGCACGGCAAAGCCGCGGCCGAGCGGCGTCACACCGCCACCGACGAGACCGTCGGCCTTGTCGCCGAGCGCCGGCACCACCACGCCGTCATTGCCGCCATTGACCTGATGCAGGAAGCGGCCGTTCCAGGTCTCCGGCAGCCTGATCTCGAACTGGATCGCATAGGCATGGCCATCGACGCCGGTGCGCTCATTGACTTTGCCGGAGAGAATGCAATGCCGCGGCAGCCCGTCGGCGGCCTCCTGCAGCTTCGATCCCGTCAAGGTCAGCCCGGGGACCTTCAACGCCTCGGCCGTCACCTTGCTGCAGGCAACATCCTCAGCCCGCACCGCCTCCATCCCGGTTACGCACAAGATCCCTGCTGCGGCCAAAAACGACGCCCCGGTTCGGATCATGCATTCCCCCTGATGATGCTTCTCGTTGGGGGCAGTTAAACGCGGAGGCCAGCCAATGTAAATCTCCGACATCGCGCGCCGTATCGCCTGCGTCAGTGCAATTGCCAGATCTCGAACGGCCGGTCGTAGCCGCGCACCGACACCGCGCCGTGGAAGACGGCGTCGCGCGCCCCGTCGCCGGCCGCCTGCCGCACCTCGCTCGAGATCAGGAGTTGCGAATCGAACTCCTTGTTCAGCGCCTCGAGCCGCGAGGCGAAGTTCACGGTGTCACCGATGACGGTATACTCTTTGCGCCGCGGCGAGCCGATGCTGCCGGCGACCACCTCGCCCAGATGTATGCCGATCCCGATCCTGAGCTGCCAGGATGACGATGCGTTGACGCGCTCCATCGCTGCCACCATCTCGCGCGCAGCCATGACCGCCTGCACGGCGGCATCGCGCGACTCGAACGGCGCGCCGAACAGCGCCAGGAAACCATCGCCGAGGAATTTGTTGACGATGCCGCCATGACGCTCGAGGATCTCCACCAGCACCGCGAACGCTCCGTCGAGACGATCGACAACCTGCTGCGGCGTCTTCGACCGCGCCGCCGCGGTGAAGCCGCGGAAGTCGACGAACATCACCGCGACCTCGTGGATGTCGCGCGCCTCCGCCGTCCCCTCCTTCATCAGGCGCTCGACGACCTGGGGCGAGACGTGCTGGCCAAACAAATCCGTGACGCGGTCGCGCGCCGACGCGGCCTCGATGCTCGCCGCGAACTGGCGTCGCAGCTGCACGCTGACGGCACCGGCGAGCATCCCGCACAACAGGATGATGAAGCTGCGCTCACCGTGATAGTAGACCTCCGGATTCTGGCTGAGATCGATCGAAGGCCGGTCGAACAGCGCCACCACCAGCAGCTCCACCGCGGCAACCAGACCGGTGAAGCTCGACAGCCAGAAATCGAGACGAAGCGTCGAGAGAACGATGAAGATGAAATAGACCAGCGGCGCGCCGAAGCCCAGCGCCTTGTCGTGGCCGATGCCCTCGATCTGCAGGATGAGGACGAACGTTGGCAGCGAGGTCTCGACCAGGGCGCTGACATAGCGCCAGATCACCGGCACGTCCCGGCCGTGGCGGATGTCCGCCTTGATCCTGAACAGGATGAGAGTCTGGAAGCTGATGAATGCGACGATGATCGCGTAGACGTAGAGGACCCCGGTTCGGGTCGGCCAGATCCACTCCGAGATCCTGGGCTCGAAGATTTCGACCAGCACCGATATCACGAGAAACAGAGCCGCAGTGGCGATCAGTGCCCTCACCCGCAGCAGCTCGGTGTTCAACGTCTGACGCATCAGCGCCTGGTCGAACTCGGCCGGCGCTCCCGCCGGCGCTTCGTTCGCCTGTCCTCCTCCCACGATCTGCATCTTGCCTCAGCCGTTCCTGCTCCCGGTCGCCATTGTGCCTCAATCGAGGGTGCGGCGGAAGCGCAGGACGGCGACCGTCATGGCGAACAGCATGAGGCCGAACAGGGCGATCGTATCATGCTGCAGGTTCTGGAGCGTCGAGCCCTTCAGCATGATGGCGCGGACGATCCGCAGATAGTGCGTCAGCGGCAGGCATTCACCGAGCACTTGCGCCCATTGCGGCATGCCGAGAAAGGGAAACATGAATCCGGACAACAGGATGCTCGGCAGGAAGAACATCATCGAGAGCTGCATTGCCTGCAGCTGGTTCTGCGCCAGGGTCGAGAAGGTGTAGCCGATCGAGAGGTTGGTCGCGATGAACAGCGTCGACAGCAGCGCCAACAGCAGCAGGTTGCCCATGATCGGAACGCCGAACAGCAGGACGCCGATGCCGATGATGATCGTCGCCTGCAGGAATCCGACCATCACATAGGGGATGATCTTGCCGAGCATGACCTCGACCGGCTTGATCGGCATCGACAGCAGGCTCTCCATCGTGCCGCGCTCGATCTCGCGCGTCACCGAGAGCGCGGTGAAGATCAGCATGGTCATGGTCAGGATGGTGCCGACGAGGCCCGGCACGATGTTGAGCCGCGACGAGGCCGCCGGGTTGTAGCGCGCGTGGGCCCTGATCTCGAACGGCGTCGTGACGGGATTGCCGGTGTAGAGATCGTGCGCGAGCGCGGTCTGCACGATCATGCCGAGCGAGGACAGCGCCGATGACGCCGCGACCGGATCGGTCGCGTCGGCCGCGACGAGCAAGGCCGGCCGGTCGCCGCGGCGGACCGCGCGCTCGAAGCCGCGCGGGATCTCGACGCCGAACAGGACCTTGCCGGACAGCAGGAGATCGTCGAACTCGGCAACGCTGCTGACCTCCCGGGTGAAGCGGAAATACGCGGTGTTCTCCATCGCCTTCAGGATCGAGCGGCCGAGATCGCTGTCCTCCTGCAGCAGCACCGCCGCCGGCAGATGATGCGGCGTGGTGTTGATCGCGTAGCCGAACAGCATCAGCTGCATCACCGGGATCATCACGATCATCGCAAACGAGACCCGGTCGCGCTTGAGCTGGATGAACTCCTTGACCAGCATCGCGTAGGTGCGCCGCCAGAAGCCGAAGCGCGGCTCGGAAGACGCGTGATGGACGGCTGCGTCGCTCATTGGAAATTGTCCCGTGAACGGTTCATCAGGTCGATGAAGACGTCCTCAAGCGAGGGCGCGGCGGGCTGCCAGTGCAGATCAGCCTTGTCGCGCCAGGGCGCGATCGCAGCGTCCAGCGCGTTGCGATCGCGGCCGGACACGTGCAGGCTGGTGCCGAACGGCGCCACCATGTCGACCCCCGGCTTGCCGGTGAGGTCCGCCGCGAGCTCGCGCAGATCGTCGCCGCTCACCGTATACGTGGTGAGCGCCGATTGCGCGATCACCTCCGAGACGGTGCCGTGCACCAGCAGATGACCATAGGCGATATAGGCGATCTCGTGACAGCGCTCGGCCTCGTCCATGTAGTGGGTCGAGACCAGCACGGTCAGCCCTTCGCCGGCGAGCGCATGGATCTCGTTCCAGAAGTCCCGCCGCGCCTTGGGATCGACGCCGGCGGTGGGCTCGTCGAGCAGTAGCAGTTGCGGATTCGGCAGGGTGCAGGCCCCGAGCGCCAGCCGCTGCTTCCAGCCGCCCGACAACTCGCCGGCGAGCTGCCGCTCGCGGCCGGCAAGCCCGAGTCGCTGCACCATGTCGCGCGCGGCCCGGCGCGGATCGGACATGCCATAGAGGCGCGCCACGAATTCGAGGTTCTCCCGCACCGAGAGGTCCTGATAGAGGCTGAAGCGCTGCGTCATGTAGCCCACCCGGCGCTTGATCTTGTCGGCGTCGCGACGGATGTCGAAGCCGAGGCAGGTGCCCTCGCCGCCGTCGGGTGTCAGCAGGCCGCACAGCATCCGGATGGTCGTGGTCTTGCCCGAGCCGTTCGGGCCGAGAAAGCCGTAGATCGAGCCGCGCTTCACCTGCATCGACAGATCATGCACGACCTCGCGGCCGTCGAAGGACTTGGTCAATCCCTGGACGTCGATCGCGATCTCGGCGGGACCCGTTCCGTTCATTGCTTGTCCGCCACCGGGGTCTTCGGATCAGGCGTCCTGGAATGCGGATAGATGCTGACCGGCTGGCCGACGCGCAGCGCATCCGGCCGCGACGGCCGCGCCTGGATCAGATAGACGAGCTTGTTGCGCTCATCGAGGCTGTAGATCACCGGCGGCGTGTATTCCGCCGAGGTCGCGAGGAAATAGATTCTGGCCGTCAGATCATCAGCACAATTGTCGCAGGTGACGCGGACCTCGTCACCGATCGCGAGCTTCGGCAGATCAGGCTCGGACACGTAGAAGCGCAGCTTCATGTTGCCCGGCGGCATGATCGACAGCACCGGCCGTTGCGCCGCGACCATCTCGCCCTCGCGGAAGTAGATCTGCTGGATGGTGCCCGCGACCGGCGCCACGCCCTTGCGCCGTGCCAGCCGCGTCTGCGAGGTCACGAGATGGGCCTCGGCGACGCGCAGCGCCGAAACGGCGGAGTCGAGCGTCGCCTGTGTCCCCGCGCCCGTCTTGCTCAGGGCCGCGGCGCGGTCATAGGTCTGCTGCGCGTTGGCCAGCGTCGCCTTGGTCTGGTTGAGATCGGCCTGCTGCAGATCGTCGTCGACCGAATAGAGCGGATCGCCGACCTTGACCACGTCGCCCTCATGCACGTTCAGCTTCGTGATCCGACCCGCTTCGTCCGGGCTGACGAAGATCATGTCGGCCTCGACCCAGCCTTGATAGCCGGGATCGCGCGTCTCCTTGCAGGCGTTGAACGTGAAGGCCGTGACCAGCACGGCGAGGCAATGCAGCAGGCTCATGTCGGCCTCCTCGTGCCAAAGATCAGATCGAGATGGGTCTGCAGCATCGCTTCGGCGTCGAGCGGCGCATGTCGCTCGAACAGGCTCTTCCACAGCACCGCGACCATCATTGGCGCGATCATCAATTGCGGGTGTTGCACCAGCTTGGGCTCGCGGATCTCGCCGCGCGTGATCGCCAACTGGATCAGCGCGCGCATGGCCGCGAGACCGCGGGAGACGACCTCGCGATAATAGAAATCGGCAATGGCCGGAAAGCGCGGCCCTTCCGCGATGATGAGCCGGACGAGATCGGCCCGCCGGGTGCCGGCGACCTCCTGCAGGAACATGCGCGCCAACGCCTCGACCATGTCGCGCACCGAGCCGCCGGCCGGCGGCGGCGCCGCAAGACGGCCGACGAAGGGCACGATCGCGGTCCGGATCAATTCCTCGAACATCGATTCCTTGTCCTTGAAGTGCAGATAGATCGTCCCCTTGGCGACCCCGGCCCGCTTGGCGACGTCGTCCAGCCGCGTCGCCGCGAAGCCTCGGGCGATGAACTCGTCCATCGCCGCCTGCACGATCGCCGCGCGGCGCTCGGCGGAGCGATCCGCCCGGCGCGACGCGCCAGCTCCCGCTGGCTTGACGGCTTGAACTCTGCGCTCGGACAATTTCGACGGCTTCGACATTAAACCATTATGACTGACTAGTCAGTCATTGTAAAGAGGCCTCGCAGATCCGTCGGCGCGGGTCAGGAGCCCTACCCGACCGCGCGGCCCCCTCGTCAGACGAAGTCGGCGCGATCACGCACAGGACCTGATGTAAGGCCGATTGACCTCCCAGAGCTCGTCCACGATCCGGCGCGCGGCAGCCGCCGAGTTGACGACGGGATCGATGAGCAGCGCCTGCAGCGCGAGATCCTTGGAGGCGGTCATGGCCGCCTGCACCGCCAGTTGCTGAACCTGAACCTGGACCGACATCAGCTTGGCGACTGCATCTGGAAGCGGGCCCAGCGACACCGGATGGATACCGACGCGATCGGCGACAACGGGCACTTCGACGGCGGCCTCGGCAGCCAGGTTGGGAATGACGTGACGGTTCAGAACGACGCCGGACTCGATGACCTGCTTCCGATCGTGCAGCACCGAGCTGATCACGGTGACCGCGCGCTCTCCGGACGGCATTCGCCACCAGTCCGGCATGCCGGATTTGCCTGCCAGGACCTCGTCGATCTGCCGGATCAGCTTGGCCCGTTCCGCCTCGTCCCAGGCGAAGTCGTACCCGCTCTCGCCCGCTTCCCAGCCATAGGCGAGATATTCGCCGACATGGCTGTCGCCGCAGCCCAGCCAGAAGCCGAAGTCGCGCAACAGCGCCCGCGTCAGCGGCGCGACCTTGGGGTCGTGGCTCCCAGCCTTTTCGCGGAGCAGTGGATAGAGATCGGCCCCGGTGTCGCGATCCCGGATCTGCATGAGACATTGGAAATGGTTGAGCCCGGCGCCCCACACGTCCACGCGCTCCTCGGCCAGTTCCAGAATGGAAGCCACCTGGCTGCGCGCGATGAAGATGCCGTGGCACAGGCCGATATGCGCGAGGCGGCTGTGAAGCCCCAGCGCGAGGATGATGCGGCTCTCAGGATTGGAGAAGTTGATGAACAGCGCGTCCGGACAGCGCCGCTCCATCTCGCGCACGAAGTCGAATACGACCGGCAAGGTGCGGAGCGTGAAGAACAATGCGCCCGGCCCGCCATTCTCGCCCAGCGTGTGACGGATGCCGTATTTGCGCGGCACCTCGAAATCGAGCTTCCACAGGCGGTTGCGGTCGATCGCGGTGGCATGGATCACGAAGCCGGCGCCGTCGAGCGCCGCGCGCCAATCCGTGGTCGCCTCGATCTTAAGGCCGGCGCCGGAGAGGTCGTTGAGCAGCCGGGCCAGTGCTTCCGACCGGGCAAGCCGGATCGAGTCGCGGCCGACCAGCACGAGCGTCGAACCAGCGAGATCATGCGTCGAGAACAAGTCCCGGAACACGCTGAGTCCAAAGGACGCGCTGCTCGCGCCGAGGAAGACGATCTTGGTGACGGCTGCCATGAGCAATTTGTGCCAGCGCCGCGCGTCCCCATTCCTGATCCAGATCAAACCGCCGCCCCAATGTTCGGCACGGCGGCGCGTCAATCGGTCTTGCCGATCAGCCGAAGTCGAGCACCACGCGACCGTCGATCTTGCCGGCCTTCATGCGGTCGAAGACGGTGTTGATCTCCGACAACGGCGCCGTGGTCACCTCGGCCGTCACCTTGCCGTCCGCGGCGAACGCGATGGCTTCGTCGAGATCACGCCTGGTACCGACGATCGAGCCGCGCACGGTGATGCGCTTCAGCACGACATCGAAGATCGGTGTCGGGAATTCGCCCGGCGGCAAGCCGACGAGGCTGACCGTCCCCTTGCGGCGGACCATGTGCAGCGCCTGGGCAAAAGCCGGCGTCGACACCGCAGTGACCAGCACGCCATGAGCGCCGCCGCCGGTGATTGCGATCACCTGCGCCACGGCATCCTTGTCGAGCGCGTTGACGGCATGTTCGGCGCCGGCCTCCAGCGCGAGTTTCAGCTTGTCCTCGGCGATGTCGAGACCGATCGCCTTCAGCCCCATCGCCTTCGCATACTGGATTGCAACATGACCGAGGCCGCCGACGCCGGAGACCACCACCCACTCGCCCGGCCGTGCGTCGGTCTCCTTCAAACCCTTGTAGGTGGTGACGCCGGCGCAGAGGATCGGCGCGATCCTGGCGAAGTCCACATTGGCCGGCAGACGCGCAGCGAACGCCGCGGATGCGATCACGTATTCGGCAAAGCCGCCATTCACGCTATAGCCGGTGTTGTGCTGGTGCTCGCACAAGGTCTCCCAGCCGGTCTCGCAATACTCGCAGCGCAGGCAGGCATCGTGCAGCCACGCCACGCCCACGGCGTCGCCGACCTTGAAGTCGGTGACCCCGAGCCCGAGCGCCGCGACGATCCCGGCCGCCTCGTGTCCTGGGATGAATGGCGGCACCGGCTTCACCGGCCAATCGCCGGAGGCGGCGTGAAGGTCGGTGTGGCAGACGCCGCACGCCTTCACCCTGACCAGAAGCTCGCCGGGTCCCGGCACAGGAATCGGAACGTCCTCGATGTCGAGCGGCTTGCCGAAGGCTTTGACGACGGCGGCTTTCATGGTCTGCATCTGTCTGCTCCTCATGTCGCGGCGCAAACTAACGACGTCGGCGTATTCCGGGCTTGATCGGCATCAAGCCGCGCCGCTGCATGAAGTAACAGTTTGATGACAGCGCAATGTGCCCATGGCTGTCAGGCGTGAAATTTGAGTCCGTCGACGACCTTGTCGACCACCTTGCGCTCCGCACGAAACGCCAATCCCACCAGATTGAGATCGGTGCGCGCCACCGCCTTCACGGCATCACGGTTGGCCTCGTCATGCGTGGTCTTGAACATGTCCTCGGTGTAGAGGGCCGGCTTCACGCTGCGCGACAGCGCGCGATCCAGAGCACGCGCCAGCGCGGCACGATCCGGCGCGCCGTAGATCAGGATCGGCTGCCCGATCAACGCGTGATACAGGGTCGCCGAGCCGTCCTCATAAGGTGCGCCGATGCATTCGGGAAATGCCGCGGCGATGCCGCTGGAAAGAAACGCCGCGACGTTGAGCTTCTGCCAGGCCTCGAGATCGTTGCGGATGATCAGCGCGATCTTGGTGTCGAATTGCATGCCACTTCCAGAGTTCGATGTCATCGAACCCCGAGAATAGCCGAGCCGTTCTCAGGGTGAAGCATCGAAATGAAAGCGGACGTGGAACCCCGGCGGCCGAGTCGCTGAGATCATCAGACTTGAATCAACCCTTGGCGTCGCATACCCAGGCGCGGATGACGCATTCCTTGCCGCCATATTTGTAGCATTCCCGGGTCGCTTCGTTGAGCGAGGTCGAGATCGTCGGCCGAACAGCATAGCCGTGGGCGCCGCAGGGATTGGTGAGATCGACCGCGAATGCCGCGCAGGCCTTCTTCATCGTCACCGCGGTGCAGTCGCCCTTGCACTGCTTGAGCGCCGCGGCCTTGGCGAGATGCTCCGCCGGATAGTCGAACGCCTGGCCATAGGCGGCGCACTGGCCAATGGCGAACGCGCCGGCCGCATGCGCCGGGCTGATAGCGCTGGTGTCTGCGATGCGCGCGGCACCAACGATCACGGTCAGTCCAAATGCAAACAGCGCGAAACGTCGCGCGGCGGTCGAAATGATCACTCTCTCCTCCCCCGAGGCCCAATGTCGGCAAATCTAGCCGGGGGTCGTTGAAACTTGGTGAATGAGAGGTTGAGTCGGAGGGAAGTCGTAGCCCGCATGAGCGTAGTCGACATGCGTGCTCTCACGCACGGCGTCCCGCATGTCGCTTATGCTCATGCGGGCTACGGGCTTCAACCGCGCCGCGCGGCTTCCAGCGCCTGCGGCGTGTCGATGTCGAGAAACGCACTGTCACCGTCGACCGGCACCTCGGCCACGGCCTCGGTGTGCTTGGCGATCAGGTGCCGCGCGCCGACGTCGCCGTCCAGCGTCATCAGCTCGGCGAAGAAGCGGCGCGACCACAGCACGGGGTTGCCGCGGCGTCCCTCGGACACAGGCACCACGATCAAATTGCCGCGATCCGGCGCGAACGCGCCGATCAGGCGGTCGAGCAGATCCGAGGACACCATCGGCATGTCACCCAGGCACACCACCGCGCCATCGACGCCCTCAGGCACCGCGGCAATGCCCGATTTCACCGAGCTGGCGAGGCCGCCGGCGAAATCCGGGTTGCGGACGAAGCGGACGTTGAGGTCGGACAGCGCCTGTTCGACCAGCTCGGCCTGATGACCGGTGACGACGATGACCTCACCGGCCTTGGAGGCCAGCGCCTGCTCGGTCACGATGCGCACCAGCTTCTTGCCGTCGAGCTCGGCCAGCAGCTTGTTCGGCCCCCCCATGCGGGTCGAGCGTCCGGCGGCAAGCACGACGGCGGCGACCTTGCGTTCGCCCTCGGCCTCCGGCGTGGCGCGCGGCTGCGGCCGCGTCACGATCTCCATGAGGAGGCCACCCACACCCATGGCCGTGAGCTCGGCGCGGCTGACCTTGATGCCGGCGAGCAGCCGCATCAGCACCCAGTCAAAACCGTTCTCCGCCGGCGAACGGGCGCAGCCGGGCGCGCCGAGCACCGGCACACCGCCGGCATTGCCGATCAAGAGCAGATTGCCGGGATCGACCGGCATGCCGAAATGCTCGATGGCACCGCCAATGCCGGTGATTGCGGCTGGAATGACGTCGCGGCGGTCGGCGATGGCGGACGCGCCGAACACGATGACGAGCTCGGCGCCCAGCGCCAGCAGCTCCCTGATCGCAGCAGCCAGCGCGGCCTGCTCATGCGGCGCGCGGCGCTCGGCGATGATGGTGGCGCCGGCCGGTGCGAGCCGCTCTGCGGTGACGCGCAGCGTCTTGTCGATGACCTTGGGTGCGAGCCCCGGAAGAAGCGTCGAGACCACGCCGACGCGCTTGATCACATAGGAGGCGATGCTGAGCGCGCCCCTGCCCGCCGCCGCGACGGCGACATCGCGCAGGCGGCCTTCGACGCCGAACGGGATCAGCTTGACGGTGCCGACCATCTCGCCTTCGACCACCGGCTTGAACGCCGGCAGGGTCGCAAAGGTGATGGCCTCGTCGACGCCGTTGATGCGCTCGACCGCGGCGCGGTCGATCATCAGCACGCCGGCCTGCGCCGCGAACAGATTGGCGCGCCCGGTGAAGGCGCGATCGACGTGAATGCCCGCGCCGGCGACGACCTTGGCGACGTCGGCGGCCGCCTCGTCCTCGGAGACGTCGCCGGCCTCGAGCCGGACGACGACGATCTCCTTGACGCCTTCCCGGACCAGCGCCTCGACCTCCGCGGGACCGATCAGCGTGCCCTTCTTCAGCACCAATGATCCTTTGCGCAGGGTGTGCACCGTCACCCCGCCGATCGCCTCGGCTGGACTGGCAGGACCGAACTTCATGCCGCCTGCTCTTTCTCCTTGGCCGGCAGCCGCAACGTGGCGGTGATCTCGGCCATGATCGAGACCGCGATCTCCGACGGCGACACCGCGCCGATGGCGAGCCCGATCGGCGCATGGATGCGGGCAATGTCGGCATCGCTGGCGCCCTGCGCGCGCAGCCGATCACCGCGCTTGGCGTGCGTCTTCCGCGAGCCGAGCGCGCCGATATAGAAGCAGTCGCGCGAGAAGGCGTGCAGCAGCGCCGGATCGTCGATCTTCGGATCATGCGTCAGCGCGACAAAGGCGGTGTAGTGATCGACGTTGAGCGGGGGCAGCGCCACGTCGGGCCATTCGGCGATCAGCGGCACGTCAGGGAAGCGCTCGGGGCTGGCGAAAGCCGTGCGCGGATCGACGACGGTGACGTCATAGCCCAGCGACTTGGCGATCGGCGCCAACGCCTGGCTGATATGGACGGCGCCGACGATCACGAGCTTGGCCGTCGGCGCGTAGACGTTCAGGAACAGCCGCTTGCCGTCCACCTCGACCATGCCGCTCTTGCCCATACGCAGATGGGTCGACAGCTCGTTGCGCAGCGGATCGGTGGCGATGGCGGCGGCCCTGACCAGGCGCTGCGCCCCGGAGCCGACGTCGGTGACGAGAATCGCCGGGCGACGCGCGGCACGCTCGGCGTTCAGTTCGGCCAGCGTTGCAGGCTGCATGGATCAACCCACCTTCTCGACGAACACGCGGATGGTGCCGCCGCAGGACAGCCCGACATTCCAGGCCGTCTCGTCGGCGACGCCGAACTCCAGCATCTTGGGCTGGCCGCTGGTGATCACGTCGAGCGCCTCGGTAACGACAGCGCCCTCCACGCAGCCGCCGGACACGGACCCTAAGAACGTGCCCTCGTCGTTGATCACGAGGTTGGACCCGACCGGGCGCGGCGCCGAGCCCCAGGTCTCGACCACGGTGGCGAGCGCCACGCCGTGACCGGATTTGTGCCAGTCCTCGGCGGCCCTGAGGATGTCTTCGTCGCGGTTGAGCATGGTCATCTCCCTCTCAGGCGGCGGGCCGGATCGCGCTGCGCTGGTGGGGCGGCAGCGGCGACGACAGCGCCGAGATCAGCGTCTCGATCGAAGTCAAGTTATGTACCGGGCGGAATTCGTCAACGTGGGGCAGCATGGTTTTGATGCCCTGCGCCTTCGCCTCGAAGCCGGAATAGCGCAGCAGCGGATTGAGCCAGATCAGCCGCCGGCAGGAGCGGTGCAGCCGGTCCATCTCGAAGGCAAGCTTGCTGTCGGCCTCGCGCTCCAGCCCGTCGGAGATCAACAGCACGATCGCGCCCTGCCCGAGCACGCGGCGCGCCCACTGCTTGTTGAAGGTCTGCAGCGAGGTGGCGATCCGGGTCCCGCCGGCCCAGTCCTCGACATTGGCCGAGCAGCTCGCCAGCGCCTCGTCGGGATCGCGCTGGCGCAGCGCCCGGGTCACGTTGGTCAGCCTCGTGCCGAACAGGAACACCGAGACGCGCTTGCGCGCGTCGGTGATGGCGTGGAGGAAATGCAGGAACAGGCGGGTGTACTCGCTCATCGAGCCGGAGATGTCGAGCAAGGCCACGATCGGCGCCGGCTTCTCGATTCTCCCCAAGCGATGAAAGTTGATGATCTCGCCTTCGGTGCGCAGCGCCTGACGCAGCGTCTTGCGCATGTCGATGCGACGGCCGCGCGGATCGGCGGTGTGGCGGCGGGTCTTCAGCTCGGCCTGCGGGAGCCGCATCTTGGCGATGGCGCGCGCAACCTCGGCGATCTCCGCCGCGCTCATCTGCGCAAAGTCCTTCTTCTGCAGCACCTCGCGGTCGGACACCGCGAGCCGCAGGTCCTGCTCCTGCGCCTTCGGCTCCTCATGGGTCTGCGGCTGCGACATCGCCTCCTGGACCCGGCGCGAGGCCGGCGGCGGCTTCTTCTTGGCGTGATCCGGCAGCGGCACCGAATCGAGCATCGACTTCCACTCCTCGGCCGGGCGGAAGAACAGGTCGAAGGCCTGAGAGAAGATCAGCGCATGCTCGTGGCGCTTGACGAAGATCGATTCGAGCGTGGTGAAGACGTCCGCACGCTTGCCGATGTCGATGACCTCGAGCGCGGTCATCGCGTCGATCACGGCACCCGGACCGACCGGCAGGCCGGCGGCACGCAGCGCCCGCGCAAAGCCCGCGATGTTGTCGGCGATGCCGCCGGTTGGCGGCGCGAGGTGATTGATGCTTGTGGGCACGTTCTGATCCCTCGTCCGCTTCGCACACGCCTCAAATTGAGCTCGTCATTCCGGGGCGCCCGGAGGGTGAGCCCGGAATCCATACTCACGATCGTGGTTATGGATTCCGGGCCTGCGTGCTGCGCACGCATCCCGGAATGACGACCTTTATTGTGGGCACCGGCGTGAACTACGTCTCGTTGGTCGCGTCCTTGATCGCCTTCTGCAACGCATCGCCCTGCATGCGGGCGATGTCGTCCTGATATTTCAACAGCGCGCCCAGCGTGTCGCCGACGACCTCGGCGTTCAGCGAGCGCGCATCGAGCTCCGTCAGCGCCGTGGCCCAGTCGAGCGTCTCGGCGACCCCCGGCGACTTGTAGAAGTCCTGGTCGCGCAGCGCCTGGACGAAGCGCACGATCTGCTGCGACAGCCGCTGCGAGATGCCGGGCAGCCGGGTTTTGACGATGGCAAGCTCGCGCTCGGCGGAGGGATAATCGACCCAGTGATACAGGCAGCGCCGCTTCAGCGCGTCATGGATCTCGCGGGTCCGGTTCGAGGTGATGATGACGATCGGCGGATGCGGCGCCTTGACGGTGCCGAACTCCGGGATCGTGACCTGGAAGTCGGAGAGGATCTCGAGCAGATAGGCCTCGAACGCCTCGTCCGCGCGGTCGAGCTCGTCAATGAGCAGAACCGGCGCGCCGGCGACATCCGGCTCCAGCGCCTGCAGCAGCGGGCGCTTGATCAGGTAGCGGTCGGCGAAGATGTCCGACGTCAATTGATCGCGGTCGACCTCGCCGCCCGCTTCCGCCAGCCGGATCGCGATCATCTGCGCCGCTGAATTCCATTCGTAGACGGCGGAGGCGACGTCGAGACCCTCGTAGCACTGCAGCCGGATCAGCTTGCGGCCGAGCGCCGCCGACAGGACCTTGGCGATCTCGGTCTTGCCGACGCCGGCCTCGCCTTCGAGGAACAGCGGCCGGCCCATGCGCAACGACAGATAGGTCACCGTCGCCAGCGATCGCTCGGCCAGATAGCCGCGCGAGGACAACAATTCGAGCATCGCGTCGACCGATGCTGGCAGGGCCGGAGCACTCATGGGCGAGACCGCTTCCTTCTTCACGCGTCCGTCACGAAGCCGGAGCCTCGGGTTCGGCGGCTCCCTCCGACGCGGTTGAGGCCTTGGCGCCGGTATTGGCCGCATCGACCGCACGGCGCGCCAGCACGCCGATCAGATGGGCACGATATTCGGCGCTGCCGTGAATATCGCTGTTGAGGCCTTCAGCCGAGACCGTAATGCCCTCCAGCACCTTCGGCGAGAAGCGCTTCTGCAGCGCCTCCTCGAAGGCGGTGACGCGGAACACGCCATTGCCGCCGGCCCCGGTCACCGCAACGCGCACGTCGGACGGACGGCGGGCGACGAACACACCGACCAGCGCGTAGCGGGAGGCCTGGTTGCGGAACTTGACGTAGGCCGCCTTCTTGGCCAGCGGGAAGCTCACCTTGGTGATGATCTCGTCCGGCTCCAGCGCGGTCGTGAACAGCCCGAGGAAGAACTCCTCGGCCTTCAGCTTGCGCTTGTTGGTGACGATGGTGGCGCCGAGCGCGAGGCATGCGGCCGGATAGTCCGCGGTCGGATCGTTGTTGGCGATCGAGCCGCCGATGGTGCCGCGATGGCGCACCGCGGGATCGCCGATCAGGCTCGCCAGATGGGCGAGCGCCGGAATGGCCTCGCCGACGGTTGCGGAGTTGGCGACGTCGGCGTGACGCGCCATCGCGCCGATGACGAGGTTTCGGCCCTTCACCTCGATCGTATCGAGCCCCTCGACATGGGAGAGATCGACCAGATGCGGCGGGCTCGCGAGTCGCTGCTTCATGACCGGCACCAGCGTGTGGCCGCCGGCGACCAGCTTGGCGTCTTCGTTCTTGGTGAGGAGATTGGCGGCCTGGCGCACGGTCGCCGGCCGATGATATTTGAATTCGTACATAGGGGAATGTCCTGTGCGCAGCGGGCCGACTAAGGCAAGGTCAGACGTTTAGGCGAGGTCCGATTTGGCCATCGCCTTGGCGCCGGCGGCGATCGATTGCACGATGTTCTGATAGCCGGTGCAGCGGCAGAGATTGCCCTCGAGCTCCTCGCGAATGGTCTCGTCGCTGAGCTCATGTCCCTTACGGTGGACGAGGTCGACCGCGGTCATGATCATGCCCGGCGTGCAGAAACCGCATTGCAGGCCATGATGCTCGCGAAACGCCTCCTGCATCGGATGCAGCGGCGCGCCGTCGGCAGCGAGTCCCTCGATCGTCCTGACCTCATGACCATCGGCCATCACGGCCAAGGTCGTGCAGGACTTCACTGCCTTGCCGTCGAGATGGACGACGCAGGCTCCGCATTGCGACGTGTCGCAGCCGACATGGGTGCCGGTGAGGCGCAGATTCTCGCGCAGGAACTGCACCAGCAGCGTCCGCGGGTCGACGTTCGCCGTGACGGGATTACCGTTCACAATCATGGAAATCTTGGCCATTCAGGACTCTCTATTATCCGCGCGACAGCGTTGCACTGCAGCGCAGCCCAGCAAAATCAGTCGAAAACCATCATATGGGCGCTCCCGGCGGCGGGCAACCTCGCCCCCGGCCGCGCATGGGTCGGTTGCGGTCAGCCTTGAACGGCTTTGGCGAAGTTGGCGAAGAATTCGTCGGCGAGCTTCTTTGCGGTGCCGTTGATCAGCCGCTGGCCGAGCTGCGCCAGCTTGCCGCCGATCTGCGCTTCGACATTGTAGGTCAGCAGCGTGCCGCCGTCCTTGTCCGCCAGCGCGACGACCGCGCCACCCTTGGCGAATCCGGCGACACCGCCCTCGCCTTCGCCGGAGATCTTGTAGCCGTTCGGCGGATCGAGATCGCTCAAGGTCACCTTGCCTTTGAAGCGCGCAGAGACCGGTCCGACCTTCATCTTGGCAACGGCGCGGAGGCCGCCATCCTCGGTCCTCTCCAGCTCCTCGCAGCCGGGAATGCAGGCCTTGAGCACCTCCGGATCATTCAGCTTGTCCCAGACCTGCTCTCGCGGAGCGGCCAGCTGGACTTCGCCCGTCATCGTCATAGCCATGTGCATCTCCCCCCGATTGGCGCGGTTAGAGGCATTCAAGTAAAGCACCGAACGCCCAAAAGGAAGGGCGAGCAGCGCCCGGAAGCGTTGCAGAAAAGCCGGGCACCGCAGCATTCCGGACCTCGCCGCCGTCGGGTTTTGATTGGCAGACGGCGGCGGCGGTGGTTAGTTCGCCATCAAATCTGCACGATTCCTCCGGCGGCGCGGCCGCCTGCGACAAGGATTCCGCCCATGCCGATGATCGATGCCGACGGCTGTCTGTTGAATGTCACCGTCGAGGGCCGCGACGGCGGGCCGACCCTGATGCTCTCGAACTCGCTCGGCTCGACCCTGCAGATGTGGGAGCCGCAGATGCGCGCCTTCACGCAGGTGTTCCGCGTGATCCGCTATGACCGGCGCGGTCATGGCAAATCGCAAGTGCCGCCCGGGCCCTACTCGATCGAGCGATTTGGCCGCGATGCGCTGGCGATTCTCGATGACCTCAACATCGAGAAGGTGCACTGGTGCGGCGTGTCGATGGGCGGCATGGTCGGACAGTGGCTCGCCGCCCATGCTCCTGAACGCATCGGCAAGCTCGTGCTCGCCAACACCACCTGCTACTACCCCGATCCGGCAATCTGGGACGCCCGCATCAAGGCGGTCGAGGACAGCGGACTCGCTGGAATCGCCGACACGGTCATCGCTGGCTGGCTGACGCAGGAGTTTCGTGATCACAATCCTGATGTCGCCGACCGGATGAAGGCAATGCTCGTGGCCACCCCTGTCGGCGGCTATCTTGCCTGCTGCGCGGCGCTGCGTGCCCTGGACCTGCGTGAGGATCTGCCGGCCATCAAGAGCCCGACCCTCGTCGTGGCCGGCCGCTACGACAAATCGACGCCGATCGCGATGGCGGAAGCAATCCGCAGCCGCATCCCCGGCGCCAGCATGACCATCGTCGATGCCGCGCACATCTCGAATGTCGAAGCGGCGGGCCAGTTCAACGATGCGGTGCTGGGCTTTCTGACCCAGCACTGATGCACCGCGATGGATCGGGGCGTCATGCCTGCTGCGGCGACGGCGTCGCCGCGGGCTCCATCTTCGGCGAAGCGGATGCGGAAGACGGCGAGGCTTGCGTCGTCGGCTTCTCCACCAGCATGACGATGGCCGTGCCGAGCAGCATCAGGAGTTCCGTGGCATGCAGACGCAACGCCTGGGGCTCCCCGACTTTGGCAGCCATGATCATGCTGAAGAAGGCGAGCATGCTGCCGAAGCCGAGCCCGATCGACAGTGCCTCGACATAGCCGGCCACCTTTCGCACCCGCGGAACCAGGATCAGCACCAGGAACATCGCGAAGAAGCCTGCGACCGTCAGTCGCGCCAGCGCAAGCAGCCAGGCGGCGCGAACCGTCTCGATGCCCGACAGCTGCAGGTGGTCGCTGATGAACAAGGCCACCGCGATATTCGGCCGCGCGAACAACCCCTGGATCGGCGACACCATGATCTGAAACGCGATGATGGTCCAGGCGGGCACGAAATAGAGCGCCAGCAGCACACCGTTGACGCAGCTGAGCCGCCAATTCCTGATCACGCAATCCTTGATCATGTCACGCCCACCTTTGCATCCCACAAACCGCCCGTCCGGCCGATTTCCAGACGAGCTAACGCCCGGCAAACGCGCCCGGCAATTTAAACCATTCGTTTACCTTAACAGGGGGGCGACGGGCGCGAGAGCCCACCGTCCAATCGCCGCAGAGACCGTGCTGATGACCTCGCCGATCAGGCCCCGAATTCCCGCGTGATAGCGGCCTTTCCGGGCCTCATCGACGCCTCCTCGAACATCTGCATCGCATCCGACATTGCGTCCGTCGGCGGCCGCTGATTCACGTCCATGCGCCTCGCAACTCTGTGCGCCACGCCATCGGTGTTCTTGACTAGCGTCAAAGTAGTCTGAAACAGATATACTACCTTAGAGGCGAACGCCGCTGCGTTTCGCACAGCGGGATCGTGATGCGGCAGGCAGCTGCCGAGCGGGAGTACCGCATGAGAGTAGCTCGGATCTTCATCGGCATCCTCCTGCTGGCCGGCGGCCTCTACATCCTGGTCGGCGAACATTTCGCCGGAACTTCGGGAGACGCGACCGTCAATGCCCGGCTTTACGTCGTGCGCGCGCCGATCGAAGGCCGCGTGACGCTGGGGGTGAGCAATATCGGCGCCAGGGTCAATGCCGGGGAACTCATGGCCGAGATCGTCGACGACCGGTTCGACACCACGCGCCTGCTCAATCTCGAGCGCGACCGTGACGAGCAGAAGATCGCGCTCAAGCGGGTTCCGGCGCAGCGTTCGGCGCTCGAGCAGGCGCGGGCCGCCTTCGCGGCCCAGTCGGCCAACTACAAGACCGGCCGCGTCCGCCAGATCGCGGCGCGCATCGCCGAGGCCAAGGCGGCGGAGGATGCCGCGGCCGCCCGGCTGAAGCTCGCGGATCTCACCTTCACGCGGGCCAACGAGCTGAAGGAACGCGGGGTCCAGACGGTCGCCGGCCTCGACCAGGCCAGCGCCTCGCTCGATATCGCCAAGCAGGATTTGGAAAGCGCGAAACAGCGCACCAACTATGTTGAGACCGAGCTCGGCTCCGCGCAATCAGGGGTCTTCATCGGCGACTCCTACAACGACGTGCCGTTCTCGATGCAGCGCATTCACGAGCTCGACCTGCGCCTCGCCGAACTTGCCGTGGACGAGCAGCAGATCCAATCCCGCCTGGTCCAATACGAGCAGCAGATCAACGCCGAACGCGTCCGGATCAACCGGCTGACCTCGGCGACGCTGAGGGCCCGCGTCCTGGGCATGGCCTGGGATTTCCTCGTCGACGATGGCGAATATGCCCGTCGCGGTCAGGATCTCGTCAAGCTGGTGGACTGCAACAGTCTCGTGGTGACCGCGAGCGTTCCCGAAAGTCTCTACGCCCGCCTGTCGATCGGCGCCCCGGTGCAGTTCCGTCTGTTCGGAGACGACCGGATATTCGATGGGACGGTGACACGTCTCGGCGGCTCGGGCGCCTCGCAACTCTACGCCAATCTCGCTGTCGGCCCGACGCCGCAGCACTTGCAGCGCTTCGACGTCACCGTTGCGGTGCCAGATCTCGCCAAGCAGCCGGATCTGTCCTGCGCCATCGGGCGCACCGGCCGGGTGATCTTCACCAGCGGACCGATCGCGGCATTGCGCGGCTTCGTCGCCCGGTACGGCTACTGATGCCGACGCTGTCACCATTCCTGTCCGCATTCGCAGTCGTTGCGATCATCGTAGGGCTGCGCGTCCTGGCGTTGCCCCTCCTGGACCCGAAGATATGGTACTGGCGGACCCTGCTCCTCAGCGGCTCGATCCTGCTGGCCTGGCGCTATGTCGTCTGGCGCTTCACCGAGACCCTTGCTCCGCCCGGCCTCACGCCGGATGGGATCCTCAGCTGGGGCTTCGCCATTCTCGAAGCGCTCACCGTTGTTTCGTCGTCCTTCGCCTTCCTGATCCTGACCAGGACCAAGGAGCGGACGACGGAGGCTGATCGCCATGCCGGCTGGTGGCTTCCGAGGCCGCCGCCTCGGGTCGACATCTTCATCACGACCTACAACGAGCAGCTCGAGGTGCTGGAGCGAACCATCGTCGGCGCCAAGGCGATCACCTATGCGGCGTTGCGCGTCTTCGTCCTCGACGACGGCAGCCGGGCCTGGCTCCGGGATTACTGCACCGAGCACGGCATCGGCTATGTCGCCCGTACCGACAAGTCGCACGCCAAGGCCGGCAACATCAACAATGCCTTGCGGCTGCGCGCGGCGGATGCGGACCGGCCGGATTTCGTCGCCGTTCTCGACGCCGATTTCGTGCCTCATCTCGACTTCGTCGAGCGGACGCTGGCGTTGTTCCACGATCCGGCTGTCGGCCTCGTACAGACGCCCCAGCACTTCTTCAACCCGGACCCGATCCAGCACAATCTCGGCATCGGCGCGGCCTATCCCGACGAGCAGCGCCACTTCTTCGACAACGTCGAGCCGGCGCGCGACGCCTGGGGCATCGCAATGTGCTGCGGCACCTCCTCGATATTCCGCGTCTCCGCCGTGGAGATGATCGGCGGCGTGCCCACCGAGAGCGTCACCGAGGATTTCCTGCTCACACTGCGCCTGTCCGCGCACGGCTACCAGACCGTGTACCTGAACGAGGCGTTGTCGGAGGGATTGGCGCCGGAAGGCCTTGCGGAATACGTCACGCAGCGCGGCCGCTGGTGCCTCGGCCTCATGCAGATCGTGCGCAACGTCTACAATCCATTCGGCTCCCATGGTCTCGATTTCTTCCACCGGCTCAGCGTGCTCGACTCGCTGCTCTATTGGACGTCGACCTATCCGTTCCGCCTCGCCGCGCTGATCTGTCCACTGCTCTACTGGTGGGGCGGGGTGACGGTGGTGAACGCCTCGATCGCCGATATCATCCGGTATTACGGCCCCTATTATCTCTCGATCATGTACACGCTGAACTGGCTGTCCAAGGGACTGTTCATTCCGATCGTCAACGATGTCTCGCAGATCGTCGCCGCCTGGCCCGTGCTCCGCGCCGCCGCTCTCGGCCTGCTCTCCCCCGGTCCGCACAAATTCTCGGTGACCGCCAAGGGCGGCGACCGCGCCAAGATCATCGTCCAATGGCCGCTGATGCGGCCCTTCCTGATCCTGATGGCGCTGACGATCGGTGGCATGATCGTGTCGCTGACGTCCGATTTCGTCTTCAATACCACGGGGACCGCGGGAGACGGCGTCATCGTCGTGATGTTCTGGACGATCTACAACATTCTGGTGCTGTCGGTGGCGATCGCCGTGTGCATCGACCGTCCACGCTACAACCGGCCGCAACGCCAGATCGTCGAGCCGATAACCCTGACGGTCGACGGCGAGCCGCAACGCGGCTGGATCGTCAATCTCGGCCCCGGCGGCGCACGCGTCAGCGGTCCGGTCGGCCTTGCGACCGGCGCCATCGGCACGCTCACCCTGCCCCTGATCGGCGATATCCAGACCAAGGTCGCGGCTCCGACGAACGACGGCTACCGGCTCATATTTGCGGTGACGCCGCAGCAGCGCGCCCAGATCATCGAGCGGCTGCACACCGCGAGCGGAGTGCCCGGCGCCGACAGCGGCGATCTCGGCCGCATGCTGAAAGAAATCGCGCGAGCCGTGGCCGATTGAGGAGAAGACAATGACGAGGCGACGGTGGAGCTTACAGACAGCGGTGTTCCTCGGCGGCACGACACTGATCGTCGTGACGGCGCTGGCCGTTGCCATCCTCTATTCGGCGTCGCTGCAGCGGCGCGGCGAGGAGCTCGCGATCGAGCAGCTGAGGACGCGCGGTGAGCTCAGCGCAAACCTGCTGGCGCGACAGTTGTACGGCACGTGGAGCGACGTGTCGCGGCTCGCCGCGATCATCGACCCCGCCGACGTCGCCGAGGCGCGCCGGCAGATCCAGTTCGTGAGCCAGTTCCAGCCGCGCTATGCCTGGCTCGGCATCGCCGACTCCGGCGGCAAGGTCATCGCGAGCAAGGACCGGATGCTGGAAGGACAAAACGTCGCCGACCTGCGCTGGTTCCGGCATGGACTCGGGGTGCCGACGGCGGTCGATGATCGCGAATCAGAGGCCCTGGGCCGGATGTTGCAGGCCGCTTCGGGACCGGACCGCTTGATCGCAATGTCGGCTCCGCTCGTGCACGACGGCGCCCCCGCCGGCGTCATCGGGGCCCAGATCGATTGGAAATGGGTGATCGAATCCGTCGCGGCGCTGGCGTCGCGCGACATCGATCTGGTGTTGCTGTCGCGCGAGAGCATCGTGCTGTTCGGCCCGCCGGATCTCGTCGGCAAGCAACTGACGATCGGCTCGGCGCAGGCCGCAAGCCGCGGGGCCTCGGTCGCGCTCATCGAGCGATGGCCCGACGGCAAGGATTATTTCACCCTCACGTTCCCCACCGTGAAGTACGCCGATCTGCCGAGCTTCGGCTGGTCCCTTCTGATCCGGCAGGACGCCGTTGCCGCGATGGTGCCGACCCGCCAGCTTGTGCGCTCGTTTTGGTTCAACGTTGCCGGTGGCGTGTTCTCGATCCTGGTGCTGCTCAATTTCGCCGCGAAATGGGTGGTGACGCCGATGCGCCGTCTTGCCCAGGCCGCCGAGACCATGGTGAAAGATCCGTTTTCTGGCATGGTGGCGCGGGAAACCCGGTACGATGAGGCGACGCGGCTGCGCGACGCCTTGGTCAGGCTCCAGTCGAAGCTGATGGCAAAAGTGCCTGGTTCGACGGAAGACAGCGGTAGCGGCATATAGCGGCGCCAGCAACCGGTGCGAGAACCCTCCTTTTCGGCGCTACGTGCTGGGTTCCCAAGCGGTCATTTGATGGCGACGGCCGGCCCCGAGGAAGGCAGGGGAACCGCGCCATCAAAGGAGGCGGGATAAGCCCGCAATTGTGGCACTGCACGCTGTTGCGGCACCCGGTTCCGAACTGTTAGTACTGCCGCACGCGTCGCCTTGGGCGCGGGTGCGTCTCCAGGCATACCGGCACCCGCTCTACAAGGCCCCCGCCGCGTTGCGAACCGGTATCGGCAGTCTCACTCACGGCAGTTCATGGATTATTTCGCGCAACAGCTCATCAACGGCCTCGTCCTTGGCTCGATCTACGGCCTGATCGCCATCGGCTACACCATGGTCTACGGCATCGTCGGCATGATCAATTTCGCCCATGGCGACATCTTCATGATCGGCGGCTTCATCGCGCTGATCTGCTTCCTGGTCCTGGTGTCGCTGGGCCTGACCGCGGTTCCGGTGATCCTGCTGATCGTGCTGCTGGTGTCGATGGCCATCACGGCGCTCTATGGGTGGACCATCGAACGCATCGCCTATCGCCCGCTGCGGCACTCGTTCCGCCTGGCGCCGATGCTGTCCGCCATCGGCATGTCGTTCGTCCTCACCAACTATTCGCAGGTGTCGCAGGGCGCGCGCGTCAAGCCGGTGCCGCCGATCATCACCGGCGGCTACACGCTGCACGAGGGCGCGGGCGGCTTCGTCGTCCAGCTCTCCAACATCCAGATCGTGGTGGTCATCACCACCATCGTTCTGCTCGCGCTGTTCACCTGGCTGGTATCCCGCACGCGGCTCGGCCGCGACATGCGCGCCTGCGAGCAGGATCAGACCATGGCGGCACTGCTGGGCGTCGACGTCGACCGCACCATCTCGATGACCTTCGTGATCGGCGCGGCGCTCGCGGCCGTCGCCGGCATGATGTACCTGCTGTATTACGGCCTGGTCGATTTCTTCATGGGCTTCGTCGCCGGCATCAAGGCGTTCACGGCGGCGGTGCTCGGCGGCATTGGCTCGCTGCCGGGCGCGATGCTCGGAGGCCTCGCGATCGGACTGATCGAGACGTTCTGGTCGGCTTATTTTTCGGTGGAGTACAAGGACGTCGCGGCATTCTCGATCCTGATCGTGGTGCTGATTTTCCTGCCAACCGGCCTGCTCGGCCGGCCCGAAGTCGAAAAAGTCTGAAGATGGAGTCCGCGTGAGCGCGTCCCTTCCCGCCTCGTCGAAAGGCTCCGAACCGGTCGGAGCCGCCTTCATCCTCAAGAAGGCCTTTCTCAGCGCACTGGTCGCTCTCGGTCTGTTCTCCCTGATGGTCGGCATCCGCACCGAAGCGGGTCAGAGCGGCCAGCTCGTATACTGGACCCGCTTCGGCGACCTCGCCAGCCTGGTTGTGGCGGTGTTCGTCGGCTCGATCGCGGTCGAGCTGCTGCGGCTGTGGCTCGGACCGCGCGGCGGCCTCGGCAGCTTCGTGCCGCCGTCCGTGCGGAGCGGCATGTCGGTAGCCGGCCGCTATCTCGCGCCGGCGCTGCTGATCTTCACCTTGCTGGTACCGGTGATCTTCTACAATCAGCGTTACATTCTCGACCTCGGCATTTTGGTCCTTACCTACGTCATGCTGGGTTGGGGCCTCAACGTCGTGGTCGGTCTCGCCGGCCTGCTCGACCTCGGCTACGTCGCGTTCTACGCCGTCGGCGCCTATTCCTACGGCCTGCTCTCGACCACCTTCGGCCTGTCGTTCTGGGTCTGCCTGCCGCTCGCCGGCATTCTCGCCGCCTTCTGGGGCGTGCTGCTCGGCTTTCCGGTGCTGCGGCTGCGCGGTGACTACCTCGCCATCGTCACCCTGGCCTTTGGCGAGATCATCCGCCTCGTCCTCATCAACTGGCAGGACGTGACCGGCGGTCCCAACGGCGTCTCCGGGATTCCGCGACCGACGTTGTTCGGCATTCCGCTCGCACCGGGCGAAGGCGGCCTTGCATCGATGCTCGGCATCCCGTTCTCGCCGACGCATCGCATCGTTTTTCTGTTCTATCTGATCCTGGCGCTGGCACTCCTGACCAACTGGGTCACCATCCGGCTGCGCCGGCTGCCGATCGGCCGGGCCTGGGAAGCGCTGCGCGAGGACGAGGTCGCCTGCCGCGCGCTCGGCATCAACATCACCACCACCAAGCTGACCGCATTTGCGACCGGCGCGATGTTCGGCGGTTTCGCCGGCGCCTTCTTCGCCACGCGCCAGGGCTTCATCAGCCCGGAATCCTTCACCTTCCAGGAATCGGCGCTGGTGCTCGCCATCGTCGTGCTCGGCGGCATGGGGTCGCAGCTCGGCGTGGCGCTGGCGGCGCTCGCCATGATCGGCGGCTTCGAGCTGTTCAGAAGCCTCGAGGGCTACCGCATGCTGGTGTTCGGTCTCGCCATGGTGCTGGTGATGATCTGGCGGCCGCGCGGCATTGTCGGCCATCGCGCGCCGACCGTATTCCTGGAAAAATCCAAGAGCATCTCTTCGGACCTCGTCAAGGAAGGCCACGGATGAGCTCCGCTCCCATTCTCGCACTCGAAAACCTCACCATGCGCTTCGGCGGCATCGTCGCCGTCAATGCGCTGTCGTTCACCGCGCAACGCACGCAGATCACGGCCCTGATCGGCCCCAACGGCGCCGGCAAGACCACCGTGTTCAACTGCATCACCGGCTTCTACAAGCCGACCTCCGGCGTCATCCGCCTGACCCATGATGACGGCGCGCAGTTCGAGATGCAGAAGCTGAAGGACTTCAACATCTCCAAGCAGGCCAAGGTAGCGCGGACGTTCCAGAACATCCGGCTGTTTCCGGGCATGACGGCGCTCGAGAACCTGATGGTCGCGCAGCACAACGCGCTGATGCGCGCGTCCGGCATGACGGTGCTCGGGCTGCTCGGCGTGCCCTCGTGGCGCGCGGCCGAGCGGAACGCGATCGATGCGGCCGTGTTCTGGCTGAAGCGCGTCGGGCTGATCGACCGCGCCGACGACGCGGCCGGCAATCTCGCCTATGGCGACCAGCGTCGGCTGGAGATCGCGCGCGCGATGTGCACCTCGCCGGCCCTGCTCTGCCTCGACGAACCGGCCGCCGGCCTCAACGCGCGCGAGAGTGCGGCCCTCAGCGAGTTGCTGCTGTCGATCCGGGCCGATCACGCCACGTCGATCCTGCTGATCGAGCACGACATGAGCGTCGTGATGGAAATCTCCGACCGCGTCGTCGTGATGGACTACGGCGTCAAGATCGCCGAGGGCACGCCGCGCGAGATCCGCGACGATCCGAAGGTCATCGCCGCCTATCTCGGCACCGACGAGGAAGAGGCCGCAGCCGTGATGGAGGCCGAGGCGTGAGTGCGTCCCTGCTCGCGATCCGCAATCTGCGCGCGTCCTACGGCAAAATCGAAGCGCTGAAGGGCGTCGATCTCGACATCAAGCCGGGCGAGATCGTCGCGCTGATCGGCGCCAACGGCGCCGGCAAGTCGACGCTGATGATGTCGATCTTCGGCCGCCCGCGCGCAAGCTCCGGCAACATCGTCTACGACGGCAACGACATCACACAGGTGCCGACGCATCAGATCGCGCGGCTGCGCATCGCGCAGTCGCCGGAGGGACGCCGCATCTTTCCGCGCATGAGCGTGGCGGAAAACCTGCAGATGGGCGCCGACGCCGGCGAGACGACCGACGCGGAGCGGGCCAGCACGCTGGAGCGCGTCTTCGCCCTGTTCCCGCGCCTGAAGGAGCGCGTCGACCAGCGCGGCGGTACGCTATCCGGTGGCGAGCAGCAGATGCTGGCGATCGGGCGCGCGCTGATGAGCCGGCCGCGCCTGCTGCTTCTGGATGAGCCCTCGCTCGGCTTGGCGCCGCTGATCGCCCGCCAGATTTTCGACGCCATTCGGACACTCAACCGCCAGGACGGTCTGACCGTGCTGATCGTCGAGCAGAACGCCAATCACGCGCTGAAGCTCGCCCATCGCGGCTATGTGCTGGTCAACGGCCTGATTACGCTGTCGGGCACCGGCACCGAGCTGCTGCAGCGACCGGAGATCCGCGCTGCCTATCTGGAGGGCGGCCGCCACTGAGGCGGGCCCTCAAAACCCGGCCAGAATGGCCTTAGTCCTTCGTAGGTGTGGTCAAAAATTGCCGGTGACTTCGCCGGAAAATCAGCCACAATGCGCGCGGTCTGCGGCCCGCCGTTCGGGCCGTTCCGTGTCGACCTACCCCCGCGAGGATTTCTCATGAAACCACTCAAACTCATCGGCTTGGCTCTGGGCGCATCGCTGGCGCTCTCGACTGCTGCCTTCGCCGAAGACATCAACATCGCCGTGGCCGGCCCGATGACCGGCAGTGAATCGGCCTTCGGCCGCCAGATGCAGAACGGCGCCGAGATGGCGGTCGCCGACCTCAATGCCGCCGGTGGCGTGCTCGGCAAGAAGCTCGCACTGCAGGTGGGTGACGATGCCTGCGATCCGAAGCAGGCGCGTTCGGTTGCCGAAAAGCTCGCCGGCTCCGGCATTCCGTTCGTCGCCGGCCATTTCTGCTCGTCGTCGTCGATCCCGGCCTCCGAGGCCTATGCCGACAGCAACGTGCTGCAGATCACGCCGGCCTCGACCAACCCGCTGTTCACCGAGCGCAAGCTGTGGAACGTGGCGCGCGTCTGCGGCCGTGACGACCAGCAGGGTCTCGTCGCCGCCAACTACATCGCGAAGAACTTCAAGGGCAAGAACATCGCGATCCTCAACGACAAGACCACCTACGGCAAGGGTCTCGCCGACGAGACCAAGAAGGCGCTGAACAAGGCCGGCGTCACCGAGAAGATGTTCGAGTCCTACAACAAGGGCGACAAGGACTTCAACGCCATCGTCTCCCGCTTGAAGCGTGACAACATCGATCTCGTCTATGTCGGCGGCTATCATCAGGAAGCCGGCCTCATCCTGCGCCAGATGCGCGACCAGGGTCTCAAGACCATCCTGATGGCGGGCGACGCGATGAACGACAAGGAGTTCGCTTCGATCACCGGTCCGGCCGCGGAAGGCACGCTGTTCACCTTCGGCCCCGAGCCGCGCAACAAGCCGACCGCGAAGGCGATCGTGGACAAGTTCAAGGCCAAGAACATCGATCCCGAGGGCTATACGCTCTACACCTACGCCGCGATCCAGGTCTGGTCGCAGGCCGTCAAGAAGGCCAACACCACCGACGCCAAGAAGGTGATGGACACCATCAAGGCCGGCGAGTGGGACACGGTGCTGGGCAAGCTCGGCTTCGACGCCAAGGGCGACATCAAGCAGATCGACTACGTCGTCTACAAGTGGGACGCCAAGGGCGGCTACGCCGAGCTCGGCGGCAAGGGCTCCTGATAGGAACTCTGACCGTCTCGATCATCATCAGCAAAATACAAACGCCCCGGTCCTGGACCGGGGCGTTCTGCTGAGCGCTTGGTCGTCGTTGAGGCCCCCCGACCGTGGGGAACCACGTCGTACGGAGCAACAGACCGGCTCAGCCGGCACAGGCCGAAAGCGATGGGGCCCCCTTCGCCGCCACTGCTGCACGGGCCGTTTCAACGGCACGCATCAGCTCGGCCGGGCGGAACGGTTTCTGCAGGTAAACGACACGGGTCAGCTCGTCCGACATCGACGCGCCATCGAAGGCAGTCATGCCGGAGACGGCGACCACCGGAACGTCGGGAACCAGCGCGCGCATACTGCTGACCAGATCGAGCCCGTTGGAATCATCGAGATAGATGTCGACGATGACGGCATCGAATGCCTGGTCGCGGAACAACTGCAGTCCGGACGCAGCGGTTCCCGCTTCGACCACGTCGAACTGATTGACGCGCAGCACCATACAGATCATGGCGCGCACATCCTTCTGATCGTCGACCACCAGAATCCGTGGCATCAACTTCTCCAGAATTTTTCCGTTGGACAGCCTACAACGTAGAAAGAAATCGGACACAACTATGAGTATATTTATCTCATTTGCGGTAAAGGTGCGGTTACTCCAACTATTGACTCATTCTACAGAACGATCCGATCTGGTACCATACAACCTTCATTAGAATAGTGATTTTCTTCGCGCATCAGCTGTAAACCTCCCCGCTTGCAAGTCGGCTCTGTTGCGCAGGACCCTTGGAGATGCAGAGCATCAAGGATCATCGCGAAGTCCTCCTGTCGACGTCCACCGCGACGCGCCGAGACCAAATCGCAGCGCTCGCGGCGGTTGCGATCTCGACCTTGCTGTTTGCCGCCGCCGCTCCCTTTGCCAAGGTGCAGTTGCCGCCGGTGCCTGCGTTCGTCGCGAGCTACCAGTCGGCGCTGGCGCTGAACGATCTCATCACCGCGTTCCTGCTGTTCTCCCAGTTCGTGCTGCTTCGCTCGCGACCGTTGCTGTGGTTGGCCTGCGGTTACCTGTTTACCGCGCCGGCCTCGCTGCTGCACACGCTGGTGTTCCCAGGCCTGTATTCTCAGACCGGCCTGCTCGATGCAGGGCCGCAGACCGCAGCCTGGATCTACATGATCTGGCACGGCGCGTTCCCCTTGTTCGTTCTGGTCTATGCGCTGCACGACCGTCTCCGTCCGGCGCCCGTTGGGTCGGTTGCGCTGTCTCTCTCGGTCGCCGTGCTCGGCGTGGCGGTTGCACTTGCGGCACTCACCTGGGCGGTGATCGCCCATGATACGGCGCTGCCTGCGCTCGTCCGCGATGACGCTGCCACTCCGGCTTTGAAGATCGCGGTCGGCGCCATCTGGTGCGTAACATCGGCTGCCCTGCTCGTCCTGGCGTTGCGCAGGCCGCACAGCATTCTCGACCTCTGGGTCATGGTGGTGCTGTGCGCTTGGCTGTTCGATCTCTCGCTCTCCTCGCTGCTCAACGCCGCCCGGTTCGACCTCGGCTACTATGCGGGCCGCATCTATGGCTTGCTGGCAGCGAGCTTCGTCCTCGGCGTCCTGCTCGCCGACAATGTCAGGCTGCAGACGAGGCTCACGCGGCTGCTGCAGCAGCAGCGCCGGCAGAGCGAAAGCGAGCGGGCACGCTTCATCGCGCGGGAGCGGCTGTTCAGCGCTGTGGTGGAATCCTCCAACGACGCCATCATCACGCTGACGCTGCAGGGCAAGATCACGTCCTGGAATCGCGCCGCCGAACACCTGTTCGGATACGGCGCAGACGAGGCGCTTGGCAACGACGTCGGCCTGATCGTGCCCGCCGAACGGCGCAGCGAAGTCGATCGCATCCTGAGCCGGATCGGCGGCGGCGAGAAGATCGAGCATCACGAGACGATCCGCCGCCACAAGGACGGCCGCGAGATCGAAGTATCGCTCGGCGTGTCGCCGATCCTCGACGCGCATGGTGTGGTCATCGGCGCCTCGAAGGTGGCGCACGACATCACCGAGAGCAAGCGCACCCGAACCGCCCTGACCCGTGAGACCGAGGAGCGCCGCCGCATCTTCGAGACCTCGCAGGACCTGATCCTGGTTGCCAACTCCTACGGACAATTGATGCAGGTCAGCCCGAGCGCGCTGGACGTGCTCGGCTACCGGCCGGAGGAGATGGTCGGCCGCAATGCCAGCGACTTCGTCTATCCGCCCGAGCTCGAGGCGGTCCGTAGCCAGATGCGCGCCTGCCGCCGCGGCCGCGACGTCCGTAATTTCGAGGCGCAGCTCATGCACAAGGAAGGCCGCGGCGTCGTCCTGAACTGGATGGCGAGCTGGTCGGAGCCGGTGCAGCGCCACTTCTTCGTCGGCCGCGACCTCACCGAGAAGCGCGCGGCCGAGGCGCAGTTCCGCCAGGCGCAGAAGATGGAGGCGGTCGGTCAGCTCACCGGCGGCGTCGCCCACGACTTCAACAACATCCTCACCGTCATCACCGGCAGCATCGGCATTCTTGCCGACGCCGTCTCCGACCGGCCGGAGCTCGCCTCCGTCGCCAAGCTGATCGACGACTCCGCCGACCGCGGCGCGCAGCTCACGCGGCAGTTGCTGGCCTTCGCCCGCAAGCAGCCGCTGCAGCCGACGGATCTCGACGTCAACGCGCTGTTGAACGAGACCGCAGCCTTGCTGCAGCCGACGCTCGGCGCGCAGATCGAGATCGAGCGTATCCTTGACGCCGATCCCTGCACTGCGCTCGCCGATCCGAACCAGCTCGCCACCGCGGTCATCAATCTCGCGCTCAATGCGCGTGATGCGATGCCGCAGGGCGGCAAGCTCACGCTGGAGACCGCGAACGTCACGCTCGACCGGGACTATGCCGACGTCCATAGCGAGGTCATCGTCGGTGACTACGTGATGATCGCCGTGAGCGACACCGGCTGTGGCATTCCGCCGGCCTATCTCGAGAAGGTGTTCGATCCGTTCTTCTCGACCAAGGGCACCGGCAAGGGCACGGGGCTCGGCCTCAGCATGGTGTTCGGTTTCGTCAAGCAGTCCGGCGGCCACATCAAGATCTACAGCGAGGTCGGCCACGGCACCTCGATCAAGCTGTATCTGCCGCGCTCGGCGTCCACTCCGGCGGCCAGCGCGGGCTTGCAGGCGCCAGACGCGCGCGGCGGCAATGAGACGATCCTGATCGTGGAAGACGATCCGCTTGTACGCCAGCACGTGATCGCCCAGGTCGGCAGCCTCGGCTACACCACCCTGGCTGCAGCCAATGCCGCCGAGGCGCTCGACGTGCTCGAGCGCCATCCGGAGATCGACCTGCTGTTCACCGACGTCATCATGCCCGGCGCCATGAACGGCCGCCAGCTCGCCGACGCCGCGCGGGTGCGGCGGCCGGCGCTGCGGACGCTGTTCACCTCGGGCTACACCGAGAACGCGATCGTGCACCACGGCCGCCTCGACGCCGGCGTGCTGCTGCTGCCCAAGCCTTACCGGAAGCCAGAGCTGGCCCGCATGATCCGTATCGCGCTGGAGCGCTGAAGCACGCGCCCGGATCGGCGTAAGCGACATCCGGGCCTACCGGCGCGGCACGTGAGACCCGGATGTCGCCTCCCCCCCCTCGCGCCCGCGGGACGCAAGCGGGGCGCTCATACCAGCGCCGAGGCGCGTGCCCTCCTGCATTGAGGCCTCGCGCCGGCCGCGCTATCCATCCGGCATCATCATCTGCAGCGAGGGACGATCGTGCAGAATCTCCTCACCGACATCCCCGGCGTACGCGTAGGCCATGCCCATGACGCAGCGCTCGCTTCCGGCGTGACCGCGATCCTGTTCGATCAGCCGGCGGTCGCCGCGATCGACATCCGTGGCGGCGGACCCGGGGTGCGCGAGGATGCGCTGCTCGATCCTGCGAATACGGTGGAACGGGTCGACGGCATTGCCCTGTCGGGAGGCTCGGCGTTCGGGCTCGAGGCCGCGAGCGGCATTCAGGCCTGGCTGGCGGAACAGGGGCGCGGCTTTGCCGTGCGCGACGCGCTGATCCCGATCGTCCCCGGCGCGATCGTGTTCGACCTCTTGAACGGCGGCAACAAGGCCTGGGGCCGCTACGCGCCGTATCGCGAGCTCGGCTACGCGGCCGCGGCGGCGGCCAGCACGACCTTCGCGCTCGGCAGCGTCGGTGCCGGGCTCGGCGCCACCACGGCCAACCTGCAGGGCGGGCTCGGCTCGGCGTCGGCGACGACGACAGGCGGCATCAAGGTTGCGGCCATTGTTGTGGTGAATGCGGTCGGCAGCGTCACCGTCGGCGACGGTCCGTGGTTCTGGGCGGCACCGTACGAGATCGACGGCGAGTTCGGCGGCCGCGGCCTGCCGGCCGCCTTCACGACGGACATGCTGGCGATGCGCATCAAGGGCGGCCCGGCAGCATCGGCCTCCGAGAACACGACGATCAGCCTCGTCGTGACCGATGCCATCCTGACTAAGGCGCAGGCCAAGCGGCTCGCGATGATGGCGCAGACCGGCATGGCGCGCGCGATCTATCCGGTGCATCTGCCGCTCGACGGCGACATCGTGTTCGCGGCCGCGACCTGCACCAGGCCGATCGAGCCGCTGGTCGAGCTGAGTGAGCTCGGCATGGTCGCGGCCAACGTCCTGGCGCGCGCGATCGCCCGCGGCGTCTATCACGCGAGGCCGCTGCCGTTCGCCGGCGCGCTGCCGTCCTGGCAAGGCCGCTTCGGCAGTTGAGCTTACGCGCTGACCGCGGTCGTTGAAGACGTGGAGGCCGACAGCATGTTGGACTGCCGCTGGATCAGCTTCTCGATCATGTTGTAGGACGAGGTCGCAGCGTTGGACGCGGTTGTGGCTGCCGGCGTCGTCAGCGTCACCTTCGACCCATCCGCATAGGTGATCGTGGTCGTGGTCGAACCGTCGCTGTTGGTGGACGAGGAGCTCGACGCGCCCGACAGCGCCTGCATCAGCGCATCGGCCCCTGCGCCCGACGAATTGCCGGAGCCGTCGGCGTTGCCTGCGCCAGCCTGGTGGTGATGGTGGCCCCGACGGCGTCCGGCGCCCTGCAGCGCCGAGGTCAGCTCGTCCATGCTGACATTGCCGTCGCTGTTGCTGTCGAGCTTGCCGAACACCTTGTCTGCGTTCGAGAGGTTGGTGCCGCCCGCGCCGAGCGCAGTCTCGAATTCGGACTTCGTGATCTTGCCGTCGCCATCGCCGTCGATCTGCGAGAACAGGTCCTGCAGCGGATTGCTGGTCGAGCTCGCGCTCGACGTCGTCCCCGACTGGCTCTGCGCCGCCAGCAGCGCGCTCATCGTCTCCGGGGCGATCTGCCCCGAGCTGCCGCCGCTGCCTGAGCTCGACCACGGGCTGAAATTGCCCGAGCTGCTCGAGCCAGTATTGCCCAGGCTGAACAGCCCGCCGCCGGACTGGTCTGATTTGCCGGAACTGGACTTCGTCGAGCCCAGCGACTGCAGGCCATCCAGGACCGACGCGGCGGCCCCCAATGCAAACCACATGGCGAAACTCCGAGAAAGCCGCGGCGAGCGGCGGCGACAACACCTCGCCCCTCTCCTCGCAATCGCCATGCCAGCGCCAAATCGCTGATATTTCCCGACATTTCGCGATGTTGCGATCGCCGAAACCCGGCAGATCATGCCGCGCCCGGCAGATTTTTCCCGCTCGCGTTGCCGCAGCCGCCTCTGCATGATACGGCGACACTCCCCGATCGCACTGGAACAGCCGCCCATGACCCAGTCCTTCACGCCGCGTCCGCTCGTCATCGCACCATCGATCCTGGCCTCCGATTTCTCCAAGCTCGGCGAGGAGGTGCGCGCCGTCGATGCCGCCGGCGCCGACTGGATCCATCTCGACGTCATGGACGGCCATTTCGTGCCGAACATTTCCTACGGCCCTGACGTGATCAAGGCGCTGCGTCCGCACACCACCAAGATCTTCGACGCGCATCTGATGATCACGCCGTGCGATCCCTATCTCGAAGCCTTCGCCAAGGCCGGCTGCGATCACATCACGGTCCACGCCGAGGCCGGCCCGCATCTGCATCGCTCGCTGCAGGCAATCCGCGCGCTCGGCAAGAAGGCCGGCGTCTCGCTCAACCCGTCGACCCCGCTCAACGTCATCGAATATGTGCTCGACCTCGTCGACCTCGTGCTGATCATGTCGGTCAATCCCGGCTTCGGCGGCCAGGCCTTCATCCCCTCGGCGATTGGCAAGATCCAGGATCTGCGCGCGATGACCGCGGGCCGGCCGATCGATATCGAGGTCGATGGCGGCGTCGGCCGCGACAATGCCGGCGCACTCGCCGCCGCTGGCGCCAACGCCTTCGTCGCAGGCTCCGCCGTCTTCAAGGGTGGCACGATGGAAGCCTATCGCAGCAACATCGCCGCGATCCGCGATGCCGCCGCGTCGGCACGCGGCGAAGCGATCTGAGCCGCACGGACCCGGAATGCATAAGCTCACGCCGCAGCCGCTGACGAAGGCAGCGTTCGCTGCCTTCGGCGACGTTGTCGAGACCGACGGCGCCGAGACGATCGAGATCAACCAGGGCTTCGCCCACCGCTGCAACGGGCTGGCCGCCATCGACGTGACCTCCGGTGGCGCGGCCGTGAACATCAGCCTGTTCGAGGCCAGGCCGCGGCCGCTGCCGATAGAGATCAAGCTGATGGAGCGGCATCCGCTCGGCACCCAGCTGTTCATGCCGCTGCAGGACCGCCCCTGGCTGGTGCTGGTCTGCGCCGACCCGCGCAATCCCGCGAGCTACCGGGCCTTCACGGCGAGCGGCCGCCAGGGCGTGAACTACGCCCGCAACGTCTGGCACCATCCGCTGCTGGTGTTCGACGAGGCCTCGCGCTTCATGGTGGTCGATCGCATGAGCCCGGACAATCTCGAGGAGCTGTGGCTCGATGAGCCGCTGTATTTGAGCATCCCTTGAATGTGGGCGCGCGAGATCGACGATCCGCGCGCAGGAGAGACGATGATGGACAAGCCGAACTATTTCGTCCCGCAGGGCGGCCACCCGCCGCAGACCGACCTGCTGACCGGCCGCGCCGTGTTCACCGAGGCGTATGCCGTCATCCCGAAGGGCGTGATGCGCGACATCGTCACCTCGGCGCTGCCGTTCTGGGACAAGACGCGAACCTGGGTGATCGCGCGTCCCCTCTCCGGCTTCTCGGAAACGTTCTCGCAATACATCGTCGAGGTCTCGCCCGGCGGCGGCAGCGCCCAGCCCGAGCCGGATCCGGAGGCCGAGGGCGTGCTGTTCGTGGTGTCAGGCGAGATCATGCTCACCATCGCCGGCAAAGAGCATCGCCTGGGCCATGGCGGCTACGCCTTCCTGCCGCCGTCCTGCAAGTGGACGATGCGCAACGACAGCCAGGCGCCCGCGACCTTCCACTGGATCCGCAAGGCCTATGAGGCCGTTCCCGGCATCGCCGTGCCCGAGGCCTTCGTCACCAACGAGGCGACGATCGCCCCTGCCGCGATGCCGGAGACGCAGGGCCGCTGGGCCACCACGCGCTTCGTCGATCCGCTCGACGTTCGCCACGACATGCACGTCAACATCGTCACCTTCGAGCCCGGCGCCGTGATCCCGTTCCTGGAGACGCATGTGATGGAGCACGGGCTCTATGTGCTCGAGGGAAAGGCGGTCTACAAGCTCAACCGCGACTGGGTCGAGGTCGAGGCCGGCGACTTCATGTGGCTGCGCGCCTTCTGCCCGCAGGCCTGCTACGCCGGTGGCCCCGGCCGCTTCCGCTACCTGCTCTACAAGGACGCCAACCGGCACATGAAGCTGCGGCCGTTCAGGTGAAGGCCAGCAGCATCCGCTGAATGAGTCCTGGATACACGGCTGATGTCGACCGTTCCCGAACGCCTGGAGAGCTTGATCGAAGGGGAATTGGCTGAGCTGTCCGACAAGCGTGTGCTCTCGCATATCCGCGGCATGCTCGTCGCACCTCACATGGTGCTGCGCGATTGGGACTATGGCCAACCGGGGGAGCAATATCCCTGCTGGTTCGTGCTTCGCGATGCACAATCCGGTGCCGAGATCGCCTATTGTGAGCACGGCTTCGGACCGGGCTGCCCCTGGGGCCTGGTGAGTTCTGCGCACGAACCGGAGTTCCGCCATATGGGCATGGACTCCGGCTGGTTCACCTCGTTTCTGGATGCATTTTTCGATTCTTTCGCCTGCGTGGCGCTTCTAATCTGGAAGGTGATCAACATCGATGCTGACGGAACCCGGACCTGTCTGACCGCCGAAGGCGCGTGGGAGAGCACATGGCAGCGGGTCTACGAATTGCGCAATCATGATCCGAGCGGCCGCTATGAATGCGGCCACGACATCGGCTATCGCAAGACTGCCACCTGATGCGCTCGTCGAATCTTCGGCCGCAACCGCCGACGAAGAGCTTCTCCTCATCGGCCTCGAACACCGGCTCGATCGCGCGATCGACCAATCCACGCCGTACTCGCTCCCTCATTCTCCCCCTAGTGATCCTCCCTCACGCCCCCTGATACTCCACCTCTTCCGCCGTGCCGCGGTCGAGCACGGCCTTCGCCTTGGCATGGTCGAGGTCGTCCTCCCAGGCGGCGACGACGACGGTGGCGACGCAGTTGCCGATCAGGTTGCCGACGGCGCGCGCGATGCCGACGAACCAGTCGACCGACAACACGAGCACAAGTCCGATCGCGGGGATCGCCGGCACGGCGCCGAGCGTTGCGGCCAGGATGACGATGGCCGAGCCGGGCACGCCATGGGCGCCCTTGGACGTGACCAGCGACACGCCGAGCACCAGCAGCAGGTCGCTGACCGACAGCGGCGTGTTGGTGGCCTGGGCGATGAAGACGACGGCGAGCGTCAGGTAGATCGAGAACGCATCGAGGTTGAAGGAATAGCCGGTCGGGATGACCAGGCCGACGACCTCCTGCTTGACGCCCATCGCCTCGAGCTTGCGCATGATCTGCGGCAGCACCGAGTCGGACGACGCCGTCGCCAGCACGATCAGGAGCTCCTCCTTCAAATAGCGCAGGAACTTGAACAGGCTGAGGCCGGCCATGCGCATCACGAGGCCAAGCGCGGTCACGACGAACAGCGCCACCGAGACGTAGAACAGCACGACCAGCGCCAAGAGCTGCTTGAGCGAGCCGACGCCATATTTGCCGACGGTGAAGCCGATGGCGCCGAGCACGCCGAGCGGCGCGACGCGCACGATCAGCCCCATCGCCTTGAACAGCACCTTGGCGACGGACTCGATCAGGTCGACCACGGGCTTGCCGGGCTCGCCGACCAGCGCCAGGCTGACGCCGAAGATCACCGCGAAGAACAGCACCTGCAGCACGTCGTTGCGGGCAAAGGCGTCGAACGCCGTCGGCGGAATGATGTTGAGGATGAAGCCGCCGAAGCCGCCGCCCTGCAGCTTGTGGGCGTTGTCGGCGAAGCTCGCGAGCTGCTTGGCGTCGAGCTTGGAGACGTCGATGTTCATGCCGTGGCCGGGGCTGAAGACCAGCGCCAGCACGAGGCCGAAGGCCAGCGCGATCGTGGTCATGCCCTCGAAATAGACCAGCGACTTGACGCCGACGCGGCCGACCTTCCTGAGATCGCCGGCGCTCGCAATGCCGTGCACGACGACGCAGAACACGATCGGCGCGACCACCATGGCGATCAGACGCAGGAAAGCGTCGCTGAAGAATTTGAGCCCCTGGGCGGTCTCGGGCGCGAAGACGCCGATCAGGATGCCGAGCACGAGCGCAGCCACGACCTGAAAGAAGAGCGAGCCGAACAGGCCTCGCTTCGGCGCGGCTGTCCCCGCCATGCTCACATCCGTTGCCGCCATTGATCGTCCCCCCTCAGAAAAAAACCGACACGTTCCGCACGCGCCGGATCACTTTGGAGGGGGAACTTTCGAAACGCAACCGCAGCCGCGCCTCACTTTTCAGCCTGTGCATGCCGTTCTGACTGTCGTGCTTGGAGGCGCCGTGGATCTTCATCGCATGTCCATCATTCCCCCGACACGACCCTTGCCGGCGCATCATCATCGTCGCCCTCGGCTTCCCGTGCCGCGAGCCGTGTCCGCACCACGGTCACCGTACACCCCGCCTCCGCGGCGACCTTCGCCGAGACGCTGCCGAGCAGCGAGCGCAGCACGGAATCGCGGCGGGCGCCGATGATGATGTGGTCGACCTGGTTGGCCTCGGCGAATTCGATGATGGAGGCCGCCGGATCGACCGCCTCCAGCACGTGCACCGTCAGCCGGCTCGTGTCGAGCTTGAGCGGCGTCGCCCAGTGCTTCAGCGCGACCATGCGGTCGATGTGCTTGTTGTTGCCCTCCTCGTCCAGGGTGCGGTCGATGGTGAGACGCCCGAGCTTCAGCACGTTGACGCAGGCGAGCCGAGCCGCGGGCAAAGTGGCGAGGATGCGCTGCGCGGTCAGCCGCAGCGCGCCGTTGAGCTCCTCGCCGCCTTCCACGGTGTCGATCGCGACCGCCACGATCGGGCTGGAGGCGATCTGCACCGCGACGTCGGATGTTTTCTGTTCCGGCTGCACCAGGCCGCGGTTGAAGCGGCGGCGCCACACGGCCGTGATCGGGTCGCGCTTGACCTTCTCCGCACGCGCCGTCAGCTTGACCTGGTCGGGATGGCCGAGATCGAAGGCGAGCTGCGCCGCGGTCGGGTAGCGCCACACCGGCTCGATCTCCAGGCAGCGCAGCACGATCTCCTGCAGCCACGGCGGATAGTCCGGCTTCAGCTGTCGCGGTGGATAGGGATCGCGCCACAGCCGCCGGCGCATGCCGCGCAGGGTCTCGGTCTCGCCGAACGGCCGCACGCCGGTGGTGAAGAAGTAGAGCAGCACGCCGAGCGAAAAGATGTCGCTGCGCGGATCGCTACGCGTGCCCATCATGCGCTCCGGCGCCATGTAGGGCGCGGTGCCGTAAGGCAGGCGGAACTCCTCCTGCAAGAGATCCGGCAAGTGCTTGTGGCAGGACAGGCCGTAGTCGATCAGCACCGCCTCCCCCGTCGGCCGGAACATGATGCTGGAGGGCTTGATGTCGTGATGGATGACGTGCTGCCGGTGAATATCGGCGAGCGCGGTCGCGATCTTCGCGACCAGCACCCGCGCCTCCTCGTAAGCCAGCGGCAGCTCGGGCAGCCGCTTGTACAGCGTATCGCCTGGAATCTGCTCGATCACCACATAGGCCTGGGTGGCGAAATCGCCGGTGCCGAAACAGGCCGGCACGTGCGGTCCCGACAGTTTTGGCAGAATCATCTGCTCCATCTCGAAGCTGACGATCGCCGCAGGATCCTCGCCCTCGGAGACGCGCGGCACCTTCATCAGGATGGGCCGGTCGATGTCCGGATGGGTGACGCTCCACAACGTCGCCATGCCGCCGGAATGCACGCATTCACCCACCGTGAAACCGTCGATCACGACGCCCGGCTTGAGCCTTGATTTCGTCATGCTCTAGCGCCCCATCGAGAGCCGCTGCGCCAGCCAGGGCGGCAGGCCGTTGTCGCGAATGCGCTGCGCCGCCGCCTCGACGTCATAGGGCACGCGGCAATAGGTCAGCTCGCGGGTCCTGGTGTCGAAGGTCACGAACGACGCGGCGGGATCACCGTCGCGCGGCTGGCCGACCGAGCCGACCACGGCCAGCCATTGCCGGCCGCGCAACAGCTGAATGGGCATGTTGGCGGTCGGGGTGAAGCTCGTCATCTTGGCGGTGGCGGACATCGAGTACAGCGCCGGACGGTGGATGTGGCCGCAGAACGTTACCTGCGCCTCGGTCGCGATCATGCTGCGCGCGGCATCGGCGGACGACTGCACATAGCGCCAGCGCGGCGGGCTGGACGCCTCCGCATGCACGAACAACCGGTCGTCGTCACCGATACTCATCGGCAGCTCGGCGAGAAAGCGGCGCTGCTCGGCGCTGAGCCGCCCGCGCGTCCACTCCATCGCCGCCTGCGCCTCGGCATTCATGCTCTCGCTTGCCGTCGAGACGGCATTGTCATGATTGCCGCGCACCGCCAGCCCGCCACCGGCGACGATCTCCATGACGGTGTCGACCGACCATTCCGGATCGGCGCCATAGCCGACGATGTCGCCGAGACAGATGAGACGATCCGCGCCACGCGCACGCGCCGCCTCCAGGCAGGCCGCGAAGGCCTGCCGATTGGCATGGATATCGGTGAAAATCGCCAGCAGCAACCCGTGTCCTCCGGTTCTCAAGGCTAGCGGCCGTGGCCACACGAGACTTGAGGAACATCAAACAAGATAGGCGGAGAGATGCGGAATGTCAGCGTTGCAGGTCCCCTGCGATGCGCCGGTGCGGCTTTCTTCCCTGGGTAAAGCCGAAGCCCAGGAACTTGCGGCGGTTCGGTCTGGCGACCGCACTCTTGACCTTGTTGATCTTGAGCTCGAGGCGCCGTGCCAGGAACGTCCCGATGCTCGCCATTGCCCGCGCGCGAGCTTCGCGCGGGAGGATACGGCCGCAGCCGCCTACTGCTCGTCCTTCGGCGGCATGCGCGGCGGCAGCAGTGGCGTGAACGAGACGCCGTCGCCGGCGTTCTTGGCGGCCTTGAACTCGCCGGTGGAGGGATCACCGCCGGCGGTCTCGATGATCGTCTTCGGCAGAATGTATTCGCGCGCGGCGTCGATGACCCCGCCGTCGCCGGTGCCGAAATCGGCGGCGCGGCCGCCCTGCGGATGGCCCGCCGCGATCTGGTCGGCGGCGTGCTGAGCCTTGTCGGCAAGTGTGTCGCTGTAGGGAATACGATAGGCGCGCGGCACGCCGCTCGGACGGTTGTCGTCGTCCAGCGCCTCGACCCACAGATAGACCGCGCCGGGATCGCCCTCGACGGAGTGCGGATCGACGATCCGCACCTGCAGCACCTTGAAGCTCCTCGGCAGCCGGTCGACGCTGGCCCAGCCGAGCAGGCCGCGGGCGCCGGCGAAGCTGCCGACATAGAACGCACTGGTGATGACCACGGCGACCGCCTTGGCCTGCCAAGGCAGCCTTGCATAGACCAGCACCAGCAAGAGCAGCGCGCCGATCAGCGCGTAGCACACGGACAGCGTGACGATGACGGTCTGCAGACTGCTCATCATCGCCTGATCACCCTGACGCCGGTCTTGGGATCGAGATCGGCGCCGTTGCGCCAATTGCTGCGGAACGTCTCCAAAAGCGATTTCGGTCGGCGCTGCACGTCGATCACCTTGCCCTCGGCATTGAGCTTGAAGCGCAGCGCCGTCTTCTCGTCGCCGGAATGGTCGAGCACGACCTTGTCGTCGAAGATCACCTGCGCGGTCGGGTTGAGCTTCTGCACCTTCACGGTGGCCTCGACCGGCGCGCCGCTGACGTTCTGGAAATGCGAGATGTTGACGGTGTATTCGCCGGCGACGATGCCTCTGATGGTCACGATCTCCTCGCGGATCGGCGACGGGATCTTCAGACCGTTGACCAGGATGAAATCGTTGGCGCCGCCGCGGTCGTCGCGATCGAGGGTGAGGAAGCCGGCCTCGCGATGCCGGTACCAGGCGATGTTGCCGACGGGGTCCTGCACGAACAGGTCGAGATCGTCGGGATGGTTATCCGGCCAGTCCATCGTGATCAGGAACTCGGCCTTCGAGTCGACCTTGCCGTCCTTGGCGTCCGGCGAGATCGCGAGCACCGCGATGAAGAAGAAGAACGCGACGATCTGCAGCGCCTTGAACAGCATGACGCTGAACGGGTCGAACTGCTCCTCGCGCGGATAGAGCCCGAAATCGTCCATCATGCGCCCTGCTCCGGCGCGCGATCCATCGCGCGCTCGAGCCGCGGCGTCACCCGCGTCTCGGTGAGCATGACCGCGTCCGAGAACACGCGCCCGGTCGCCGCATCCAGCATGTAGTACTGGATGCGCACCAGGATCGAGCCGACGAGGCCGGCGAGCGTCGTGTACATGGCCACCGCCATGCCGTCGCTCATCAGCCCCATCGAGGATTTCATCGCCAGCTTGTCGTTGACGTCGAGGCCGGCAATCGGCGCCAGCATGATGATGAAGCCGATGATGGTGCCGAGCAGGCCGAGCTTCATCAGCGTGTCCGAGGCGAAGCCGCCGAAGCCGTTGGAGCCGCGCAGGCGGTCGGCGAGCGTCCGCAGCAGCAGCGTCTGGTCGAGCCGCCCTGCCCCTTGCGTTTGCGCCTTGGTGACGAGGCTGCGGATGTGGTTGGTGACCAGCCCTTTGGGAAGCAACTGCGCATCAGGTTCGAGCGCGCGCGCCGCATCGGGCCCGATCAGCACGGCGCGGCAGCGCCGCGCCGCATCCGCCTCGCGCGCGATCGCTCTGGTGCGCCAGAAGCAATGGCAGCACGTGGCGACGTAGAGCACGGCGATGACGCTGGAGATGTAGGTGCGGTCGGAGGCGACCATCAGGTGGAAATAGCCGTAGCGGGCGAGCACCACGGCGGCGAATATCGTGAGGCCGGTGAAGATCATCCAGAGCAGCAGCGGCCCGCGCTCGGCTGCGTCGCGCGCAGGTTCCACTCGTTCGGCACTGCTGACCACGCTCATGCATGAACTCCCGATGCGCGCCGTTTCGTTCGGCGCTTCGCAGGCGAGTTAAGCAGAGCGGCGGAACAGCGTCCAAAGACATCTGCCTCGAGGCTCTCGGGAAAATTTCCCAACCTGCCGCTTGCTGCAGTGCATTTGCTTGGCGGAGCACCAGCCCATTGTTACGCTGCGGCAAAAGCCGTGGAGAGGATCGCATGCGTCTCGTGCTCCAGCTCATTGCGCGCCTCGCGCTGATCGTGCTGCTGTGTCTGGCCGCCGCGGCCGTATGGGTCACCGTCGACGCCTATCGCAGCGTCGACCGCGCCACCGCGGCATCGGCCGACCGGGTCTCGCAGGCGCTGGAGGCGCTGTACTGGCGCGAGCTGCTGCTGCGCGGCAACCGATCGCGCGAGCGGCTGCTGCCGCTGCCCGACTGGCGCACGACCGAGACCATGAAGCTGATCGCGCCCGGCATCTGCGTACAGTTCAAGCCGGAGGCGGCGTTCGAGAAGCCGCTGTGCGGCCAGAGCAAGGGCCTCGGCGCCGCGCCGCCGCGCTGGTTCTCAAGCGCCGTGGAAGCCATCCTCGGCGATCACGCGGCGGTCGCGCAGCCGATCAGCGCGCGCGCCACCACGGCGGGAACCGTCTCGGCGATCGCCGATCCCGATGCGGCGATCCAGCTCGCCTGGCTGCGCATCCAGGACAGCTTTGGCGTGGCGCTGGCGATGGCGGTCGCGATCGGCGTACTGGCCTCGCTGGCGATCGCCCATGCGCTGGCGCCGGCGCGCAGCATCGTCTCGGCGCTGCAGCGGATGGCCGAGGGCGACCACCGCCCCTCACTGCCGCGCTTCCGCTCGATGGAGCTCGCGATGATCGGCCGCGCCGTCGGCGAGCTCGGCGACCGGCTGGCGCAGGCCAACGAGCAGCGCGCCGCGCTGACCGAGCGCCTGCTCGACATCCGCGACGAGGAGCGGCGGGCGCTCGCCCGCGAGCTGCACGACGAGTTCGGGCAGAACCTCACTGCGATCCTCGCTTTTGCCTCGACGATCGAGAGCGCCGGCAACGGCCGCAACGATCAGATCGCCCAGGACGCACGCATGATCACGCGATCCGTCAGCCATCTGATGGCGTGCCTGCGCGGCACCTTGAGCCGACTGCGCCGTCCGCTCACCGAGGAGCTCGGCCTTGCCGCAGGCCTGATCGCGCTGACCGAGAACTATCAGCACGCCGCGCGACCGGCGATCCGGCTCGACCTCCACGGTGATCTCGCCGACATCCAGGGCCCGGTCGCGGTCACCGCCTACCGGATGGCGCAGGAGTGCCTGACCAACGCCCTGCGCCACACCAGTGCGAGCGAGGTGTCGTTGCGGGTCGAGCGGCGCTCCGGGCCCGACAGTGCGCTGCTGATTTCAGTCGAGGACGACGGCGGCGGCGATGCGACACTGCTGGCGCAATCGAGCGGCTTCGGCCTGACCGGAATCCGCGAGCGCATCGCCGCGGTCGGCGGCTCGCTGTCGATCGGACCGGCCGCGCGCGGGCTCAGCGTCTCCGCGACAATTCCACTGGCCGCCTGAGATTACGGGGATGCCCGAGCGCACAGGCATTTCGATCCTGCTGGTCGACGACCACCCGGTGGTCCGGCAAGGCTATCGCCGCGTGCTGGAGAGCCAGGACGGGTTTCGAGTCGTCGCCGAGGCCGACAGCGCCGCGGCGGCCTATGCCGCGTTCAAGGCGCATGCGCCCGACGTGGTCGTGCTCGACATCTCGATGAAGGGCGCCAGCGGGCTGGAGGCGATCCGCAACATCCGCGCTCGCGACAATCGCGCCTGCATCCTCGTGTTCTCGATGCATGGCGAGGCGCCGCTGGTGAAGGCGGCGTTCGCCGCCGGCGCGAGCGGCTTCGTCACCAAGAGCAGCGAGCCGTCGGCGCTGGTCCGTGCCATCCGCATGGTGATCAGCGGGGAGCGCGCGCTCAGCGACGACGTCGCCCATGTGCTGGCCGCCGACAGTCTCGATCCGCAGCAGACCGTGCTCGACCGGCTCGGCGAGCGTGAGATCGAAATCCTGCGCCAGTTCGCGTCGGGCCTCACCACCGAGCAGATCGCCACGAACCTGCACCTCAGCGTCAAGACGGTGCAGAACTATCATTATCTGGTGAAGGCCAAGACGGGACTGCAGACGGATGCGCAGCTGGTGCGGCTGGCGGTGACCAGCGGGCTGACGGATTTGTAGCCCGGATGAGCGCGCGCCTAGCGCGCCTGAAGTCCACGGAGCAGCAGGGTCAGCACGGCATCGACGCGGGCCGAGCAGGTGCATTCGCCCCATTCTTCAGCGTGGGCGGGATGATGGAAGCTTCGGGTCGCGTCGAAGATCGCCGCGGCCGCGGTCTTGGGATCAGCGACATCGAACGTCCCCTGCGCGACCCCCTCAGCGATCATGCCCTCGACCTGGGCGATCAGGTTCTGCTTGTGCGCCTTGACCACCGAGCACGCCTCGCGCGCCAGGGTGAGATAGGTCGCGAACATCTCCGGATCTTCACAGACCCGTTTCTGCTTGGCGCCGAACAGCTCGCGCAGCCAGCGCTCCAGCTTCGCCGGCGCCGGTCCCGGCTCGGCCGCGATCTGCGCCAGCGGCGCGCTGACCCGCTCGAGCCAGCGCTTGGCAACCGCCTCGCGCAGCGACGCCTTGCTCGGAAAGTGACGGTAGACGGAGCCGTGGCTGACATCGAGCGCTCTCGCGACGTCGACGACCGTCGCTTTGGCGAGCCCATAACGGCGCAACACGTCCTCGGTAACTTCGAGGATGCGCTCGGATGTCAGAACCACGGCCTCATTCATGCGTGCACCATATCGGCGTCGGACGTATTCGCCTTGATCTGGATCGTCTCAGCCTGGTCGGTGGACGATGGCGCGCGAAACCTGGTGGCCTGGGCCTCCAGGTGACGCGCGACCTGGAGATTCAGCCAGTCCTGAAATTGTGAGTGCAACAATCGCTTTTCAATTTTCATCGAAGCGGTCCTTCGCAGTTGAAACCGCTGAACCCAAGGTCAGACAGTGGAAGTTGGTCTTAAGCAAGATGGCAGGATCGACATACACCATCGCGCTGACAGATTTCAATATCTGTCAGCGCGATTTTTTGAAAATGGTATTATGATCCGGTAACGGCATGCCGAGCGGCCGGAAAGACCGCCGTTTGTGTCGATCCGGCCGCTCTGGTAAAGCGCGGCGTAAAATGCCGGCGCGGACGCTTGGTCCCGCCCACCTTCCCTCCCGCCTCGGAGCGCCGTCGATGATCCCCCGCTATTCCCGTCCCGAAATGGCCTCGATCTGGGAGCCGCAGACCCGGTTCAAGATCTGGTTCGAGATCGAGGCGCATGCGGCGGACGCGCTGGCGGAGCTCGGCGTGATCCCGAAGGACGCCGCCAAGACGATCTGGGCCAAGGCCAAGGACGCCACCTTCGACGTCGCCCGCATCGATGAGATCGAGCGCGAGACCAAGCACGACGTCATCGCCTTCCTGACCCATCTCGCCGAGATCGTCGGTCCCGAGGCGCGCTTCGTGCACCAGGGCATGACGTCATCGGACGTGCTCGACACCTGCCTCAACGTCCAGCTCACCCGCGCCGCCGACCTGCTGCTCGCCGATCTCGACCGCGTGCTTGCGGCGCTGAAGACACGCGCCTTCGAGCACAAGATGACGCCGACCATCGGCCGCTCGCACGGCATCCACGCCGAGCCGGTCACGTTCGGCCTCAAGCTCGCTTATGCCTATGCCGAATTCTCCCGCGCGCGCGCGCGCCTGGTCGCCGCGCGGAAGGAAGTCGCGACCTGCGCGATTTCCGGCGCCGTCGGCACCTTCGCCCAGATCGATCCGCGCGTGGAAGAGCACGTCGCCAAGGCGATGGGCCTGTCGCCCGAGCCGATCTCGACCCAGGTGATTCCGCGCGACCGCCACGCGATGTTCTTTGCGACCCTCGGCGTGATCGCCTCCTCGGTCGAACGCGTTGCGACCGAAGTCCGCCACCTGCAGCGCACCGAGGTGCTGGAAGCCGAGGAATTCTTCTCCGAGGGGCAGAAGGGCTCGTCGGCGATGCCGCACAAGCGCAACCCGGTGCTGTCGGAGAACCTCACCGGCCTCGCCCGCATGGTGCGTGCCTATGTGACGCCCGCGATGGAGAACGTCGTGCTCTGGCATGAGCGCGACATCTCGCACTCATCGGTCGAGCGCATGATCGGCCCCGACGCCACCGTCACGCTCGACTTTGCGCTGATGCGCCTCGCCGGCCTGATCGAGAAGCTCCTGGTCTACCCGGCCAACATGGAGAAGAACCTCGACAAGCTCGGCGGCCTCGTCCACTCGCAGCGCGTGCTCATCGCGCTGACCCAGAAGGGCGCGAGCCGCGAGGACTCCTACAGACTGGTCCAGCGCAACGCGATGCCGGTCTGGCGCGGCGAAGGCGACTTCCGCACTTTGCTCAAGGCCGACGCCGACGTGAAGAAGTACCTGAGCGACGCCGAGATCGACGAGCAGTTCGACCTCGGCTATCACCTCAAGCACGTCGACACGATCTTCAAGCGCGTGTTCGGGGAGAGCTGAGCGGGCGGACGCCTCAGTCCGCCTCCTCGCACTTGTCCTGCTTGACCTTGAACATCTTCCGGAACTGGGTCTCGAGCGCGCTCCGCATCGCCTCCATCTTCTTCTCGCCGGTGTTGCGGAGGTTGTAGTTGATAGCGCAATTGCTCCAGCCGAAATTGACCAGATAGATCCGCATGCGCTCCTGGCCGTCCGGCTTCTGCGCCTCGGCGACGTAGCGGGCGACGCAGGCCTTCGGGCTGGCGTTGTCGGCGCAGCCCTTGTCGACGGTCTGGCGAAACATCTGCTGCAGGTCGGTCTTGCCCTCGATCGCGTCGACGAAGCGCGCGCAGGCGGCGGCAGGCTGGTAGTCGCGCAGCGTAGAGGGCGTCTTGAATCCGCGGGTCTGCACCAGGTCGAAATCGCAACTGTCCTTCAGCTCCGCCACCCTGGCGCGCCGATAGTCATCGATGCCGGGCAGCGCGATGAACTCCAGCCGCGCGGCAGCGTCGAGCGTGGCCTTGCAGGCGCGGTCGATCTTGTCGGCGTCGAGCGCCTCGACCGCCTTCGGGTCGAATGCCGGCAACGTGCCCGGCGAGTCGAAATCGGACGGGCCAAACAGCAGACGGACGGTGTTGCGCAGCCGCGTCTCGTCGTGCTTGGCGGGATCGTACCGGACCGTGAAACGGCAGCCGCTGTCCCAGGACATCGTCCGCTCGGCGGCATGGGCGCTGGCACCGGCGAGCGTGACGGCGGCGAGCGCCAAGCGTGCGGTCCATCCTGTCCAGCTTCGTCGGGTCATGGTACTCCTCGCAGGCGATCAATGCCTGCATCCTACCCAGCCCCGACGCCAACACCAGCCCGTGCCGCGCAGCATCTGAAGCGTGACGACGTCACGCTCGACAAGTGCCAGACCTGGCAGCGCTTGCAGCTACAGCTTCTTCAACGAGACGACCGCGTTGCCCTTGTTGTTGAAGTAGAATCGATACAACAGCAGCCAAGGAAGCATGATGGACGTGTCGTTGACGTAGACGAACACCTCCCCATCGCTGCGGGCCGTGAACCTGGCTGTCCAGCGGCTGCTGCCGGGCGTTTCCTGCTGGAAAGCCGGGAGATGCTCCTCCAGCCCGGTGCTGCCCACCCGCACGATCGGTGCGAACCAGTTCGACCAGATCAGCCGCTTGAAGGGTATCCCAGGCAATTGGGTCCAGGTGCCGTAACCGAAGCCGGCCGGAGTCGCAGGGATGCCGCCGTCGCTCCATGCCTCCCCGACGTCGAGCACGATCTGATAGGTCTCGCCCTGCGCCACGGTCAGCGCTGTCGGATAGCAATGATGACGCGTCTCGAATACTGGCCGGATGCTTCCACCAGGGTATGCGCCGATCTCTGTCTCCTCGACCTCGATCGGCCTCAGCGTCTCCTTGCAGAACAGCCCGGCCGTATTGGCCGCGCCGAACCCCAGCCACCAGAACAGCCAGAACATGATGGCGAACGGGAAGATCCACGTTTTCAGCAGATAGAAACCGGCAACATACCAGCCCTGGCGTCGCAGCGAATAAACCGTCGCGCGCCAGCCGGTCACCGGCTTGTGCCGGGATGGATCGTTCCAGGCGATGCGTGCGGCGTCGCGGATCGTTCGCTGCAGTGAGGTGCCCCACGCCGTCAAGCCGAGCGCAGCGGCCACACCGACCACCAGCAAACCCGGCGAATCCCGAAACGCGACGAACCATGGGTCGAGAAATTTGGGCAAGAAGGCTGCCGCTCCGTTGACCAGCGGATTTACCAGCCCATGCAAGGGCTCATAAAGCACGCGCGGCCAATAGATGACGAAATATGGGATCGCCGCGACGAACAGCAGCGCGAACATGGTGGCGAAATAGACCACGCGGCGCAGCCAGACCCAATTCCAGACATCGTCCTGCACCCGCGTCCGCGCGTGCCCGTGATCGAGCGGATGCAGCGCATCGACCGGCGTATCGGTCTCATCCGTGACGCGGTAAGCGGCGGGTACGACCACCGGTGCATAGTGATCGGGACCCGACCCAATGCGTTCGAACACGGTGCGGTGGATCGTCGGCTTCACCGGCGGCAGAGGTGGCTGCGGCAGGCTCGGATGCAGATCGTCAGCAAGAAGCCCGGTCTGGGCCTTGAACGGCGAATGAAGCAGCCACTTGATGCGACTGACATCGTACCGGAGCGATAGCTTGTAGGGCGGCGCGTCATAGATCTCGCGCAGATTGCGCGGCTTGTAGCGGTAGTAGGCCGCAAGCCCCTTGCGCGAGTCGTTCAGCGTGTCGAGCGGATCGATCTCGGGATCGTAGAGCAGCCTGCGCCGCCCGTCGAGATAGACGAGACCATAGGCCTGGGCGCGGTCGAGCATCCAATCGAGCGTCACATAGGAAAGGCCATCCTGCGGATAGCCGCCGCCGATGTCGGAATGCACGCCGGTAAACCACACCTGGCTGATGCGCTCGCGGTCACGTGGCGGCAGATCGGTGCGCAGATGCGGCGGCGGCTCGGCCAGTTTCGCAGCCGCGCTGCGCGGATCGTGGTCGATGCCGAACAGCCAGTCCTTCTTGTCACTGCGGCCTGAAACAGCCTCGTCCCGTCCCCACACATAGCGCTCATCCCAGATCACCGGGCGGAAGGCGTCACGCTCCTCTTCGATCGCGAGGGCGTGGCAAGCGCGATGGATCTTGGAATTCATGAACTGGTCCGGCATCGACAGCGGCCAGATCCAATAGTCAATGGCGCGCGTCATCTCCTCGATCGGCCCGCCGTAGGCGTCAACGGTGTCCCAAATGCCGACGAAATGCACGCTCTCGACCTCGACTGCTGGCGGAGCCTGCAGCGCCACGCCCTGCACTCTGCGCAGCGTTCTGATTCCCCAGTCGCGCACTCCGCGCAGGTCCAGGCCGATCTTGCCGAGATATCTGAGAATTCCGCTATTGTAGCGACGCCGATAGCGGCGATAGGCGTCTGCGGCGAACCGGGCGAGATCGGCTTCATTGTCGTCGTAGGCGACGAGCCCCTGCCCCGCGATCATTGCCGCCACGATACGGATGGTGAAGGCACCGCGGCTGAACCCGAAGCAGTAGATGCGGTCGCCCGGCTTGTAGTTGCGACAGCAGAAGCTGTAGATCGCAATCACATTCCGCTTCAGGCCGAAGCCGAAGATGCCGCCGAGGGCTGCGAACAGCTTGAAGGAGGACGTTCCGACGCCATCGTCATAAAAGGCGACTTGCCGGCGCGGATCGCGCAGGTCCAGCAGCTGGAACAGGCGCCAGACATTGGTCTTGAACACGGCCTTGGCGCTGTTGCCGGTCCCGTCCGACAACAGCACGATGTTCTTTGCAACAGGATTGGACACGAGGCCCCCCGACCAGAATGCCGGCAGGGAGATTGGTCCGCAATTGCAGGAAAATCAAGGCACAATCCCTGCGCGAGCCCGCAGGACCACCCGCTCAGTTCTCAGCACCGCCCGTCATCCGCAAGGCAACATCGTCGCTTGATCCAATGCAGTCATCGAACGGGGGACGGCTTATCGAGGCGCGACTGACAGAGCGGCACGCATGGAATCACTCAAAAATGATCAGCAGATGCCTTTGTGCGGTTGTCCGACATCTCGTCGTCGACCTCTGATCCTTCGACAGAGGTCAGATCCGCGACTAAGCAGGTCGCCGGAATTCACCACTGACGAGCCCGACATGCCCGAGACGATCGCGAGCTACGATCCCCTGCTGCGGTGGATTCATTGGGCGACCGCCCTGCTGTTCATCGCAGCGATGCTGATCGGGCTCTATTGCGGCCTTCAGCCGGCCGGCACGTCGCCGCGGCGCGAGTTGCTGGAGGTTCACAAATCGCTCGGCGTCACGCTGTTTATGCTGGCCATTCTCCGCGTGATCGTGCGGGCTCGCACCACGGCGCCGGCCGCTCCGGCCACGTTCGGACCGATGGTCCGCGCGCTGTCGCAGCTCAATCATTGGGCGCTCTATGCGCTGCTGCTGATCATGCCCGTCACCGGCTACATGTTCTCGTCGGCCGGCGGCTGTTCGCTGCGTTATTTCGGGACCTTCAGCTGGCCGCGCCTGTTCGCCGGCGACAGGACGATCGCCCATGCCGGCGAGATCACGCATGATACGCTGGCCTATCTGGTCTATCTCGTGGTCGGCCTGCACATTGCGGCCACGCTCTGGCACGCGTTTGTCAAGAAGGACGAGGCGCTGGCCCGGATGTGGCCGCGGCGGTGAGCGTGGCCGCCGTAGGGTGGGCAAAGCAGCCGCCGTCAACCGGCAACGTGCCCATCGTCGTGCGGCGAGCTCATTGCCAAGACGATGGGCACGGCGCCACACAATCTCGATCGTGGAGACCGCACGGCCGCGCCTTTGCTCCCCGACTCGACAACTATATCGGCTTCGCTGCCACAACGAGATCGCCGGCGCGCTGGTCCTGCTTCAGCAGGGCGGCGAGTTCGGTCTCGTCGAGCGTCTCCTTGACCAGCAGGCGGCGGGCGGCGCGCTCCAGCACGTCGCGCTTGTCCTGCAGCAGCTTGCGGGTGCGCTCCAGCGCGTTCGTCACGATCGTACGCACCTCGGCGTCGATCGCATCCCCCGCGGCCTCGCCATACTCGGCGCTGCGTGAGACGCCCGGCGCAAGAAACGACTGGTTGTCGCGCTCATAGGCGACCGAACCCAACTGCTCCGACATGCCGTAGCGCGTCACCATCGAGCGCGCGATGTCGGTGACGCGGCGCAGATCGTCGGCGGCGCCCGTCGACAGATGGCCGTAGACCACGAGCTCCGCGGCGCGGCCGCCGAGCAGCACCGCCATCTTGTTCTCGAGCTCCTCGCGCGTCATCAGGAAGCGATCTTCCGTCGGGCGCTGGATGGTGTAGCCGAGCGCGCCGACGCCGCGCGGGATGATCGACACCTTGTGCACGGGATCGGTGCCCGGCAGGCTCATCGCGACGATCGCGTGCCCCATCTCGTGATAGGCGACGATCTCGCGCTCCTTCGGATTGAGCAGCCGGTTGCGCTTCTCCAGACCGGCGACGATGCGCTCGATCGCATTGTTGAAATCGTCGAGCGTGACCTCGTCGGCGCCGCGCCGCGTCGCCAGCAAGGTCGCCTCGTTGACGAGGTTGGCGAGATCGGCGCCGGTGAAGCCGGGCGTCAGCGCCGCGACCTTCTCCGGATCGACGTCGGCGGCGAGCTTGGCCTTCTTCAGATGCACCTGCAGGATCTGGATGCGACCCGGCTTGTCGGGCCGGTCGACCAGCACCTGGCGGTCGAAGCGGCCGGCCCGCAGCAGCGCCGGATCGAGAATCTCCGGCCGGTTGGTCGCTGCCAGCAGCACGAGGCCGGTCGAGGAATCGAAGCCATCGAGCTCGACCAGCAACTGGTTCAGAGTCTGCTCCTTCTCGTCATGGCCGCCGGCGAACGGGCCCATGCCGCGGGCGCGGCCGAGCGCATCGAGCTCGTCGATGAAGATGATCGCGGGCGCCTTGGCGCGGGCCTGCTCGAACAGGTCGCGCACGCGCGCGGCACCGACGCCGACGAACATCTCGACGAATTCCGAGCCCGAGATCGAGAAGAATGGCACGCCGGCCTCGCCCGCGACCGCCTTGGCGAGCAGCGTCTTGCCGGTGCCGGGCGGGCCGACCAGCAGCACGCCCTTGGGCATGCGGCCGCCGAGACGGCCATAGGATTTCGGATCCTTCAGGAACGAGACGATCTCGCGCAGTTCGTCCTTGGCCTCGTCGACGCCGGCAACGTCGTCGAATCGGACGCCCGTGTTGGATTCGACGTAGACCTTGGCCTTGCTCTTGCCGATCTGCATCAGGCCGCCGCCGAGCCCGCCGGCGCCACCCATCATCCGGCGCGACAGCCAGTACCAGACGCCGAAGAACAGCGCGATCGGCATCACCAGCGAGAGGATGTCGCCGAGGATATTGCTCTCGACGCGACCGGTGAAGGTGACGTTGGCCTTGCTGAGCTCCTTGGCGAACTCCTGGTCGACGCGCGTCGTCGCGAAGCGCGACTGGCCGCTGGGCAGCGGCTCCTTCAGCGTGCCTTCCAGGTAGTTCTCGGAGACGCCGACCTCCTTCACCTTGCCGGCTGCGAGCAGGTCCTGGAATTGACTGTAGGGAATGACGGCGACCTGGCGATAGCTCGTCCACGCATTGTGGATCATCATCGCGACGAAGATCGCGACGATCGCGTACCAGAGATTGAAGCGGGTCTGCTTGGTCATGGGTCTCTCAATCGGGTGATCAGTCGAAATCGAGTGTCCGCGAACGGCGGATCAAGCGGCCACGCGTCAGGTGCGGTCCTGCGCTGCGACCTCGGGCACGAACACCGTGACCGCACGCGGCAGCACGGAGAAGCGCGCCGGCGTGAAGGTGACGAGCTCGCCATCGGCATTGATCCGGCGCGGACGGCGCGTGCGGATCTCGAACGATGTATCACGCGAGGCCCGCACCTCCTGCCACAGGCCGTGGCGGCCTTTGCGGAAGTCATAGGCCATCGCCAGCAGCTTCCAGATGCGGCCGATCTCCAGCGAATACAGATCGAGATGGGAATCGTCGATCTCGGCGCGGTGATCGACCGCCATGCCGCCGCCGTAGTAGCGGCCATTGCCGACCGCGATCTGCAGTGTCTTCACCCGCACCGCGCCGTCGGACGATACGATCATCGCGCGGAACGGCCGTGCATTGGTCAGCACCTTCAGCGCCGTGAGCGCATAGCCGAGCCGGCCGAACCTCCGCTTGGTTTCCTTGGTCAGCTGCCGCGCGAGCTCGGCGCTCAAGCCGAGGCTGGCGACGTTGAAGAACGGGTGCCCGTTGACCTCGCCGAGATCGATCCGGCGGCGATGGCCGGCCGCAATCACATCGACCGCGGCCTCCATATCCGCCGGCAGGCCAAGCGTGCGGGCAAGGTCATTGGCGGTGCCAGCCGGAATGATGCCCAGCGGCAGGCCGGTCTTGAGCAGTGCAGGCGCAGCCGCGTTCAGGCTGCCGTCCCCCCCGGCGACGACGACCGCTTCCGCATCGTCGGCATGGGCTTCGATCCACGGCGCCACCTCGCGCGGACTATGCGGCGCCGAGATCACGAGATCATAGCCGGCTGCGCTCAGCCGCGACACGGCAACGCCGGCCGCCTCGCCGCCGGAGCGGCTGCCGCGATTGATGATCATCAAGAGGCGGCGCGTTGCCACGGCCGGGCGCGACGGCGGCGCCTTCGCGATCGATACCTGGTCACCCCCCGTGGTCACGATTGTCTCCCGTACACAAAATGCCAGCGCGCTCCAGCGCACAGGTTCCATACAAAGTGGCGAGCAGGCGCTCCGGTTCCATCACGATCACCGCCGCCCATCCAGGCGATGCCGGGAGGTTTCAGCGGGGTAACGATTGTTGGGATGGTGATGTGGGGGCGAGAGCCGCAAGGCCCGATAGCAACAAGCGACGCGTGGGGCCGCATCTCGTCAAACTCCTCAATAGCGCCCGAAGTGCGCAATACCGCCAGCGGCAGCGGTCATGAAAGAGAGTCCGACATCATAGTCTCACGGACTATCAGAGGGGCCCGGATCTCCGGCCCTCTGGAATTAGTTCACCGCCGCACGGCCGCAAGACGGCCGCCGGGCAGCAGACACTCTGTCGCACCTCGCCGTTCATCTTGCTGAACGCAGATGCGAACGGCGGGCTCTTGAAAACCGCAGGCTCTTGAAAACCAATCGGCAGACACATACGTCCGTCGCCTACCCCTGGTCCGGGCCCCTCTGGTGAAGCTGCCGGTGCGCTCACGATGTCGGACCTGACATCAATCTCACCGGCTTGAAAGAGGGACCCGTCGTGGAATTCCTGCTCATCGCGTTTGCCGGCAAGCCCGTCTGGATGTGGCTCGCCTTCCTCGCAATCGTGCTCGCCCTCCTCGTCTTCGATCTCGGCATCCTCCATCGCAAGACGCGCGAGATCTCGGTACGCGAGAGCCTCGTCATGAGCGGCATCTACATCATGCTCGCCCTCGCCTTCGGCGCCTGGGTATGGTGGCAAATCGGCGCCGAGGCCGGCACCGCCTATCTCACCGCGTTCACGATCGAGAAGGCGCTGGCGATGGACAACGTCTTCGTCATCGCCATGATCTTCAGCTACTTCTCGATCCCGCGCGCCTATCAGCACCGCGTGCTGTTCTGGGGCATCGTCGGCGTCATCGTGCTGCGCGCGATCATGATCGGGCTCGGCGCCGCGATCGTCGCCCAGGCGAGCTGGGTGCTCTACCTGTTCGCGCTGTTCCTGGTCGCGACCGGCATCAAGATGCTGGTGTTCAGGGACACGCCGCACGACATCGGCGCCAACCCGGCGCTGGCCTGGGTGCGCCGCCGCTTCGACGTCACCGACCGCCTGCACGAAGAGCACTTCTTCGTGCGCCAGCCTGATGCGCGCGGCAAGCCGACCTGGTTCATGACGCCGCTGTTCCTGGCGCTGATCCTGATCGAATTTGCCGACGTCATCTTCGCGGTCGACTCGGTGCCCGCGATCTTCGCGATCTCGACCGACCCCTTCGTGGTCTACACGTCGAACATCTTCGCGATCCTCGGCCTGCGCGCGCTCTATTTCGCGCTTGCCGCGATGGTGGATCGCTTCCAGTATCTCAAGCTGGCGCTGGCGGCGGTGCTGATCTTCATCGGCTCGAAGATCTTCCTGGCCGACCTGCTCGGGCTCGAGAAGTTTCCGCCCGCGATTTCGCTCGGCATCACCTTCGGTCTGCTCGGCGCCGGCATCGCCTATTCGCTGTGGAAGACGCGGCCTGCGGTCGAGCCGATGAAGTGAGGCAGGTCGAAGGACAAGAGGTTGCTGCGTGGCAATGAATGATGTCGCATCCGACGACGAGGACTCCTCGGCGCCGCGCCGTCACAACGGGCCGATCAGCCGCCGGCTGCTCGCGATCGCCCGTACGGTGCGGTCCGAGGAACCGTCGATCGGCGAGTTGTTCGACCGGCTGGAATCGGAAGGTCTTGGCCTGACCCTGCTGCTGCTGACCCTGCCGGCGCTGATCCCGTTGCCGGGCCCATTCGGCGTGGTGTTCGGCACCTTTGTCGCGCTGGTCGCGCTGCAGATCCTGTTCGGCGCCGAGCGGCTATGGCTGCCCGAACAGTTGCGCCGCCGGCCGGTGCCGCAGCGGCTGCTGCGCAAGATAATCCGCGCCGGTCTCGACTGGGCGGGCTATGCCGAACGCGGCCTGCGCGAGGAGCGGCTGGTCTGGCTGACCGGCCGGCCGGCGCGGATGCTGCTCGCGCTGCCGCTGCTTCTGATGGCGGTCACCATCATCCTGCCGATCCCGATGGGCAACGTGATGCCGGCGCTGGCGCTGATCGCCGCCTCGATCGGCTTCATGGCAGGCGACGGCCTCGCCGTGCTCGTGTCGATCCTGATTGCGATGGCTGCGGTGGTCTGGACTGCCGTTCTGCTCTACACCGGCGCCGCAGCAGCCGACTATGCCGCAACTCTCCTGGCCCGCTTAGCTGTGCATCTGCGGGCGATGCTGGAAAGCGTCGGTGTCGATCTCGGCTTTGCCGCAGGCGTGACAACCGTATTTGCAGTGGTAACCGGCATCGCGGCGCTTGCCTTCTGGGTGCAGGCGGTACGCCACCGGCGCAGCCGGCGCGCATCCTTCGATCCGGCGCAGGATCCGCGCGAGCGCTCCCGCGCGCTGGCGCGTCGCGGCCGCGGCCTCGTGGCCGCCGCGAGCATTGCGACCACCGCAGCCGCCGTCTTCATCGCCACGCGTTTCATGCTCACCGGCTCGATCTGAAGTTCCGCCTGTGGCGGCGCGGCCGCACGACGGTGCATTGCGGCTGCGACGGACATATCTTCGTGAGCACCTGCCGGCCGGAAGCGCGAGCACTTGTCATTGAAGCAGCAACAAAAAATGCGACCGGTAAGCTCTGGCGCGTCGCGCATCGTCGACGGCCTGCGAGAAATGCCACTGTCCCTTTGTGCCGGCTGCAGCTATACGAGAGATGACTGTCATTAAACGGTTACAGAATCGACACATGCCCGATTCGAACGCACCGGCGTCGATCCACGGCAGTGGCCATGCGGTCGGCGTGCGGGAGAGTGGTGAGTCGGCGAGCAGCGATCCCGGTGGCGCCGCCGATCGCTTGACTGCGCAGCACCTAGCCGATCACGCGGCCGCGCAGGAGGATGCCGCAGCGCTTGGCGTGGAGGTCGCGGCGCCGTCCTTGCCGGATCCGGCGGCCGGCAGCGGCCACGAGATCGAGCTGAAACTCCTCGTCGCGCCCGATCAACTCGCCGGCTTCAACAACGCACCGGTCGTCACCGCGCATGCGCGCAACAAGGGCTCGCGCAAGCATCTGACATCGGTCTACTACGACACGCCGAAGCGCACGCTGTGGAAGAACGGCTTCACCTTGCGGGTGCGCCAGAGCGGCTCGCGCTTCGTGCAGACCGTGAAAGAGCAGCACAGCGACGACCCACTCAAGCGCGGAGAGTGGGAGGCCAGCGTCAGCTCGCTGGCGCCAGATCCGGTGCTGGCGGCCGCGCTGCTGCCGGAGGAGCTTCGCTCCGCGCTGGCCGAGGCAACGCTCGAGGCGGTGTTCACGACCGACGTGCATCGTCACGCGCGCATGCTCGACTTGCCCGGCGCGACCATCGAGATCGCGTTCGACAGCGGTGTCATCAAGGCCGGCGAGCACCGTGAGATCGTGAGCGAGATCGAGCTGGAGCTCAAGAGCGGCAACCCCGCCGCCATCTACGAGATCGCACAGCGCATCGCCGATCACGGACCGATCAGACCTTCGATCCGCAGCAAATCCGCGCGCGGTTTCGACCTCGCAGCCGGAGCAGCGCCGGGGGCCGAAAAGCCGCCCAAGCTGCGCCTCGATCCGGCGGTGTCTCTCGACGAGAGCTTCGCTCTCGTCCTGCGCGGCAGCCTGCATCATCTGCTGCAGGCCATGCCTGCGGCAGAGGACGGACGCGATACGGAAGGCGTGCATCAGTTGCGGGTGGCGCTGCGCCGCCTGCGCGCCGCGTTGCATCTGATGCGGCCGCTCGGGACCTCGGCGACGCTCGACGGTCTCGAGGCGGATGCGCGCTGGCTGGCACAGAGCCTCTCGGCGGCGCGCGACCTCGACGTGTTCCTGACCGATACGCTGCCCGAGATCGCCGAGGCCTGCCCCACTGTTGCAGGCTTCGACTCGCTCCGGGCGCTCGCCGAGCGGCGGCGCGATCTCGCCTATCGCACGCTGCGCATCGCGCTTGCCGAGCGCCGCTGCGCCGCTTTCGTGCTCGGCCTCGGCGAATGGATCGAGACCCGCGGCTGGCGCAACGACGTCTCCCCCGACGATCTCCGACGCCTCGCGGCGCCCGCGATCGATTTCGCCGGGCCTGTCCTGTCGGAGCGCCACCAGAAGGTGCTCAAGCGCGGCCGCCGCTTCAAGAAGCTGTCGGCCGAGCGGCGCCACCGGCTGCGTCTCGCGCTGAAGAAGCTGCGCTACAGCATCGACTTCCTGCTGCCGCTCTACGGCGCGAGCAAATCGGCGAAGAAATATGCCAGGACGCTCGCCGGCTTCCAGGAACAGCTTGGCCACTACAACGACATGGCGGTCACCGCCGGCGTGATCGAGACCCTCGGCACCACCTCCACCGAGGCGGCGATCGCGGCCGCCGCGATCACCGGCTGGCAGTCGCATGCCATGGCCGGCGTGGAGGAGCCGTTGCGCGAGGCGTGGCGCGCCTTCACGAAGGCGCCGACGCCATGGCAGGCCGAGGAGGCGTGACGACCGGACGCGGTGACGTCGGTTCATGGACCGCATTGATCTGGTTCAAGGCGTCTGGTCGAGCTGTTTGGGAGCGTGATCTCATGAAGATATCCAGCGTGACGTGTCCCCATTGCCGTGCCGCCTACGAGATCGCGGAATCGACCTCCGCCATTGGCGCTGCCGGGCGGTTCGACTGCGGCGTCTGCGGCACGCCATTGGCGGCGTGGGACGAGCCGAAGCTGCGGGCCTTCCGCCTGGAGGTACCACCCGAGCGCAAATATCCCCGCGTGCCGGCCCCCGCCCCGCTCACCTGACTCCCGTTCCGCAATCCGGAACGCCCGGCGTGGTCCGTCGAGGTGACCGCGCATCCGCGCATGGCGCCATGGCCGGCGGCAACTTGCCTGGCTTTTTTGACCGGGTCATAGTCGGTCACCGCGCGGTGCTGCCGGCTGGCTTGGCCGCATCCACTGCAGCGTCCCGATCCACTTCAGCGAGTCATCCGGTCCTCATGCCCATCCTCAACAGCATCGCCGCGCTCTCCGACGAAATGGCCGCTTGGCGCCACGACTTCCACGAACATCCCGAGCTGCTGTACGAGGTGCATCGCACCGCCGGCATCGTCGCCGACAAGCTGCGCGCATTCGGCTGCGACGAGGTGGTGACGGGCATCGGCCGCACCGGCGTGGTCGGCGTGATCCGCGGCCGCAAGTCCGCCTCCGGCAGGACCATCGGCCTGCGCGCCGACATGGATGCGCTCCCGATCGAGGAAACCTCTGGCGTTCCCTACGCCTCGAAGACGCCGGGCCTGATGCATGCCTGCGGCCACGACGGCCACACCGCGATGCTGCTGGGCGCTGCGAAATATCTCGCCGAGACCCGCAATTTCGACGGCACCGCCATCGTCATCTTCCAGCCGGCCGAGGAAGGCGGCGCCGGCGGCAAGGCGATGGTCGATGACGGGCTGATGACGCGCTGGGGCATCCAGGAGGTCTACGGCATGCACAACATGCCGGGCGTGCCCGAAGGCCATTTCGAAATCTCGCCCGCCGCGATGCTGGCCTCGGCTGATGCGATCCACATCAAGGTCACCGGCAAGGGCGGCCATGGCGGTGCCGGCCCGCACCGGGCGGTCGACAGCATCCTGATCGCCTCGCAGATCGTCAACGCGCTGCAGTCGATCGTCGCCCGCAACGTCGATCCCTTGAAGTCGGCGGTGATCTCGGTGTGCTCGATCCATGGCGGCACCACCTTCAACGTGATCCCCGAGACGGTCGAGATGCTGGGCACCGTGCGCACGCTCGATCCGGAGATCCGCGATCTCGTCGAGAGGCGCATCGTCGAGGTCGCCGAGGCCACCGCGCGCGCCTATGGCGGCTCGGCCGAGGCGATCTACGAGCGCAAATATCCGGTGACGATGAATCACCCTGCGCAGGCGGCTTTCGCCGCCGACGTCGCCCGCGACGTCGCCGGCGCTGAGCGCGTCAACGACCGCGCCATTCCGCTGATGGGCGGCGAGGATTTCGCGTTCATGCTGGAGGCGCGCCCGGGCGCCTTCGTGTTCCTCGGCATGGGCCCCGGCAACGAATGCCACCACCCGGCCTACCGCTTCAACGACAACATCCTCAGCGCCGGCGCATCGTACTGGGTGAAGCTGGTCGAGAAGAGCATGCCGGCGAACTGATCGGAGCGACCGCGCAAGCTCGCAACGAGCGTCATTGCGAGGAGCCGTAGGCGACGAAGCAATCCAGGATATTCATCGGATCGCCAGTCTGGATTGCTTCGCTCCGCTCGCAATGACGGGTGTGGCTGACATCGCCGACCCCACAGGCTCCGTCATCGCGAGCGCCAGCGAAGCGTCCAGGGACGCAATGCACCGATCGGAATGGCTTCGGTTTCCTTCCACGAACAGTTCGCCCCGTATCGAAACATCGCGCGCCGCCGCCCGGCTAGGAGAAGCCATTCTCCCGCCCGCGAGGCACCATGCAGAGCCGCTCCGATCTCACGACAGAATTCGCCCTCCTGCTCGTTCTGTCCACCTTGTGGGGCGCCTCATACACCTTCATCAAGATCGGCGTCGAAACCATTCCGCCGCTGACCCTGATCGCCGCGCGCACGCTGATTGCGGGGCTGCTGCTGGCCGCGATCATCCGCAGCCGCGGCCTCGCTTGGCCGCGTGACCGGACGATTTGGCGTCGCTTCGTGATCCAGGCCGGTCTCAACAGCGTCGTGCCATTCACGCTGATCGCCTGGGCCGAGCGCACCGTCGAGGCGGGTCTTGCGACGATCCTCAACGCGACCTCGCCGATCTTCACCTTCCTGCTGACCGCGCTGGTGACGCACCACGAGCCTGTCACCCTGCGCAAGCTGGTCGGCGTCGCCGCCGGACTCGCCGGCACCTGCCTCATCGTCGGCACCGAGGCGCTGGGCGGGCTTGGCCGCGAGCTGTGGGCGCAGATTGCGATCGTCGCCGCCACCATCTGCTATGCCGGTGCGGCGATCATGGGAAAGAGCTTCAAGGGACTCGATCCGATGTTGCCGGCCGCGGGATCGCTGCTGTCGGGCGCCGCGGTGCTGATCCCGCTTGCGCTGGTCGTCGACCATCCGTGGACGCTGGCACCGTCACTGCGCTCGGTGCTGGCGCTGGTCGCGCTCGCGACCGTCTCGACTGCGGCCGCGATGGTGATCTATTTCCGCCTGGTGCAGACGCTCGGCTCGATCGGCGCCACCGCGCAATCCTATCTGCGGGTGCCGATCGGCGTTGCGATCGCCGTGGCCGGGCTCGGCGAGCACCTCGCGCCGACCGCCTGGATCGGCCTCACCTGTGTCCTCATTGGTGTGATCGCGATGACGCTGCCCGCGCGCAAGAAGCCGACAGGCGATCCGATCCAAGGTTGACCGCACGCACCAGCGCTGCTTTGAACCCAAAGCGGCAACGCTGGATCAATAAAATGCAATGCATCTTCGTTTTGCTTCTTGTCGCGCTGGCAACCACGATTGGTCCGGCCGCGGCCTCGGCCGACATCCCCTACGCGATGTCGGAGCATCCTTCACAAGACGGCCGCTGCAAAGGAGACACCGGCAAGGCCGACCTCGACCGCGACGAGCAGGCCTGCCTCGCTCAGTTGAACGATGTCGTCAGGCGCAACGGCAAGTCGCTGGAAATCACATTCAAGGATGGTTCCACCAGAAGCTACGTGACCCGACTTCCGGATGACCTACCCGGACATGAGGACGACTCGGTCGAGTACAAGCTCGTCGGCTACTTTCCGGAGCACGAACTCCTGCTGATCGAGATCGGCTATTGGGAAGGCGTGCAATGGATGCTGCTGTGGCTCAATCGCGTCATCGAGACCAAGATCCATTCGCCGCCGCACGCCTCGCCAAGCCGCCGCTGGCTGTTTTCGGTCTGCTCCAGCGAAGGTCCCTCCGGCTGCGGCAACGGGATGGAGATCGTTGCCGCGCCGTTCGACCTCAAGCTGGGGGGCTGGTCCTATCTCACCCCTGACGACGACTACACCTTCTACGAGTTCGACGGCTGGGACGGCGACGACCGCGTCAAGCTCATCGCCACCTTCAAGGTCGGCACCGAGATGAAGCCATTCCCGGCCTCTGTCGAACGCAGCAACGGCCGCTGGCAATTGAAGCTGCCAAAACAGCACCGCAAACCGCCACGTCATTAGCAGCCCGTTTCTCTCGCCGTCATTCCGGGGCGGCGCGCAGCGACGAGCCCGGAATCCATAACCACGACTGTGCAGGTGGCGAAGACGAGCATACCGGCCAGCTCGCGTCGCACAGCATCCTGTGGCTATGGATTCCGGGCTCGCGCCGCTGCGCGACGCGCCCCGGAATGACGGCGGAGAGAGTGAGGCTAAGAGTGCTGCCCTGCTTCGATGACGCAGTCGCCGACAGCAGCGTGGTCACTCATCCCCCGATCGCGATCGTCACCTTGCCGAGATGCGCGCCGCTCGCCATGTAGTGGAACGCCTCGCGCGCCTCGCTGAACGGAAACACGCGGTCGACCACCGGCTTCACCTGATGCAGCGTCAGCGCGTTCGCCAGCGCCTGGAGATCGTCGACCGAGCCGACCGTGACGCCCTGCAGCCGCTGCTGCTGCATCACCATCAGCGGCAGCCGCAGCTCCGAGGCCGGCGCACCGGCGAGCACGCCGATGAAGGCGATGGTGCCGCCGATCCGGGTGGCGCGGATCGACTCGTTCAAGGTGCCGACGCCGCCGACCTCGACCACGAGATCGACGCCCTGCCCGGTGATCTCGCGCGCCTTCTTGCCCCAATCCGGCACCTGCTTGTAGTTCAGCGTGACATCGGCGCCGAGCGCCGTCAGCCGCGCGATCTTGGCTTCACTCGACGACGTCGCGATCACCCGCGCGCCGGCCATCTTCGCGATCAGCAGCGCAAAGATCGAGACGCCGCCGCTGCCTTGCGTCAGCACGGTGTGGCCGGGCCTGATGCCGCCGAGCTTGATCACCGCGCTCCAGGCGGTGACGCCGGCGCACGGCAATGTCGCGGCCTCGACGTCGGTGAGATGCGCCGGCGTCCGCACCAGCGCGTGCATGGGAAACACCCGATACTCCGTCAACGTGCCGTCGACGGCGCCGCCCAGCGCCGCACGCATCTTCGCTTCGCTCGGCTCGCCGCCGGTCCAGCTCTCGAAGAAGCTGCCGATGACTCGGTCGCCGGTCGCGAATGCTGTGACGCCCTCACCGACCGCCTCGACCACGCCTGCGCCGTCGGACAGCGGCACCAGCGGAAATTTCTGCCGCGAGCCGTAGCCGCCCCTCACCGTGATCAGGTCACGATAGTTGATGCTCGCCGCCGTCAGCCGCACCAGCACCTCGCCCCTCCCCGGCTGCGGCACGGGCTTGTCGACCAGCGCCAGCGCATCGATTCCGCCGGGCCCCTGCAGCTCGTAACATTGCATCCGATGTCTCCCGCCCAAGCGGCGTCGCCGCTTCGTTGTTCTGCCGGGAATGGTGAAGCGTTTCGTGCCGGCGATCAAGCCGAGCCTCGTTCCGCGCGGCGGACAGACAACGCGAACGCAACGCAAATCCGATGGTCGCGGCGCCGCCGGCTCTCAGTCATCGATCAGCGGGATCACGACATGGTTCAGCACATATTCCGTGCCAACCCAGGTAATGGTGAGTGCCAGCAGCAGCAATCCAGCCAGCAGCAGCATGTCGCGCCGTTCCATCGAACACATACGCAGCAACGCCGCTGCGCGTTTCGCATCGCAGCCATGCCACGCGCCGCGAGACATGCGACGCCTGCGAGGAACCGGGCCTTCACATCGCCGCGTCGAACCTGATCCGGCAGACCAGACCTTCGTCGCGATAATCCTGCTCGATGCTGCCGCCGATCGCCGCAAGGCTCGCACGGATCATGCGCGTGCCGAAGCCCTCTTTCCCGGGCGGCTCGATCGGGTGCGGACCGAGCTCGCGCCAGGCCACGCTGCCGCGGCCGCCCTCCTGCGCGATCTGGACCTCGAGTCGTCCACCCTGGCCGCGCAGCGCGCCGTATTTGACGGCGTTGGTCGCAAGTTCGTGGAACACCAGCGCGAGATTACGCACCGCTTCCGGCCCCAACGGCATGTCCGGGCCGTCCACCGTCACGGCGCCGGAGGCGCGATACGGCTGCAGCTCGACGTCGAGCAGCATGCGCAAGGTCATCAGGCGGTGGTCCGACCAGGCGAGACTGTTGGCGCGCGCGACGGCGTCGAGCCGCAGCGCGATCGCTTCCCCTTTGGCGCGATCCTCGCCCGACAGGCTCGATCTGACGATCGCCTGAAACAACGCGAGCTGATTGTTCACGCGATGTCTCAGCTCGCCGAGCAGCAACTCGCGCGCATGCTCGCTGCGCTTCAGCTCCATCAGCGCGCCGCGACAGAGATGCCCGAGCCAGATGATCAGCGCCGCGGTGCTGAGGAATCCGACGAGGTTGATCGCCTCGGCATGATCGGGACGATCGGTGAAGCCGACGAGCACCACGGTGGCAGACAGCCAGGCGGCAAAAATGGCCGCGGGAATGCCGCCGAGCAGCGCGGCGAACACCACCGCAGGGTAGAACGTCGCGTAGGGCAGCGTCGCGCCGGCATAGTCCAGCCCGATCCGGCCCGCGGTCGAAATCGCGACGGCGAGCATGGTGAGCAGAAACGTGGTCGCCGACCACTGTCTGCCCCGAACGATCCAATCTGAGAAACTCCGACCCGCGCGCACGATTGACCCCGAGCGCAAGGTCTATCGCCGGACGCCTGCAGGAACAAGCTGAAGCAACTGCCGCATGGGCGCAAAAATTTTAGGAACTTTTGCCGCGCCGTTGCGTTTGACGGCCCTGTTGCGCCAGACGGAACGCATCATGCCGCGTGGTGGGAGAAGCGACCGCCGCGCCGCCACCGGCAAGCGTGACTACATGGCCCCTGCGCCCCCAGCGCCTCTGCTCGACACCATCAGTGCTACTCCGCGTCGCGTCGGCGCAGCACGAATGCTGGACGTTGCATGATGAGCTCGTCGCCGGCTGCGCCGATGAACTGAAAGACAACGGTATCGGAACGCTGCACGCGAGAGAGCTTGTATCCGGCGCCTCTTGCTGCGCTAACCCTAGCGGCTTGCCGCTGAGCGCCGCAGCGTCGATCATGGCGGTCATGACGACGAAATCGCGCGAGAGACTCTACGGTGCCGGCATCCGCATCGCGCAGGAGCAGGCCGCGCGCGCGCGCAAGGAAGCGGATCGTCTGGCCTGCGACGCCTGGAATAAGCGGATGCTCGGCTACAAGGGACCGGCGCAGCCGTCGCCGCTGCTCGGCGACGCGCTCAACGCGGGCTATTACTATCTCGAAGTGCGCTGCCTCGGCTGCGACACCAATCAGACCGTTGCGCTCGACATCATCAGGCGCGCCAAGACGACGCCAATCCATGAACTCGAGCGCTACATGCGCTGCCAGGACTGCTCGCGGCTGCGCGGTCGTCCCTACAAGCGCAGCGCGCTGGTGGCATTGCGCGAGACCAAGATCTCGGCCGCGCATCCGGCCTCGACATGGTGGCCCGGTGAACGATAGACAGTCGAATGCCGAGCGTCGCGTCATCTCGCATCCCCATAGAGGTACTCCGATCAGGCGCTGACGGCGCCGCTCGAAAAAATGCATGGACACCCGGAACAATCATGACGATCCGTTGTTTCGAAAACTTGCCGGCGCGGCAGGGAAGCGGAACATGTCAGAGTTGATGACCCAGCCGGACAAGCTGCGGGCCGACGCAGCGGAATGCGCCCTCATTCGTGATCTCGCCACCGACCGCGACAAGCGCGAGCTGTTCGCGCGCCTGGCCGAGCATCTGAGCATGCTCGCCGCCGAGGTCGAGCACGCGGCGCGCGCACGGGATGGGCACGCAGAGAATGCGAGCCTGCGCTGAACCGCGACGCTCGCCGGACGAACTGCGCCGATTGCGCTCCGCTGCTGTTGCGGTGCTCGCCACACAATCGCGCACCTCCCATTCGCTATAGATCGGGATGATCCGCGATCGATTCGCGCAGCGAGCGATCACGCCCCTCTCAGCGCCACAGGTGCCGATCTTGCGACGTCTCCTCCCCCGTCTCGCCTGCCTCGTTCTGCCGCTTCTCCTCGCTTTCCCCGCCACAGCCGCTGAGCTCGTCGGCCGCGTCAGCATCGTCGATGGCGACACGCTGGACATTCACGGCGAACGGATTCGCCTGTGGGGCATCGACGCGCCCGAAAGCGCGCAGCTCTGCCGCGGCCGCGACCGCAAGCCATATCGCTGCGGCGCGCTGGCCGCCAACACGCTGGACGCGTTCACGCGCAGCAAGGTTCTGCGCTGCCTGCCGGTCGATGGCGATCGCTACGGCCGCATCGTCGCGCGTTGCGCCGCCGGCGCGACGGATCTCGGCCAGTTCATGGTGTCGCGCGGGCTTGCGGTCGAGGAGCCGCAATATTCGCGCGGCGTTTACACCGCCGATCAGCGCGCCGCCCGCCGCGCCGGCCGCGGCATCTGGTCGGGCCGCTTCATCGAGCCGCCGCTCTATCGGAGCTGCATGCATGCCGGCGGCACGACGTCGGTGTGCTCGGACGGCGGGATCGGCTGGCGGTGAGCGCCGCCGCATGACGACGTCGCCTTCCACCACACCCGACACAACACCTCAATTGCCACGCGTTGGCCTCTGGCTGTACGGTCGCGCATCGCAGAGATCAGGGCTGGATGAGGACGATGACGGAGACAAAGACGCGCGTGGCGATCCTGTTCGGCGGGCGCTCGGCGGAGCACGACGTCTCGCGGGCCTCGGCGGCCAACATCGTCCGCTCGCTCGATGCCGGCCGCTACGCCGTCACGCTGATCGGCATCACCACCGACGGACGCTGGGTGCTCGCCGACGCTGCGAATGACGGCACAGGCGCGGCGCTGACCGTACCCGCTGACGGCCCGCAGATCGTGCTGCTGCCGGCCGGCCAGGGCCGCGCGCTGGTCATCGGCGACGGCGCCCCGCGCGAGCTCGCCTTCGACGTCGTGTTTCCGGTGCTGCACGGTCCGAACGGCGAGGACGGCACCGTGCAGGGCGCGCTGGAGCTCGCCGATGTCGCCTATGTCGGCGGCCGCGTGATGGGATCGGCGGCGGCGATGGACAAGGACGTCGCCAAGCGCCTGCTGCGCGATGCCGGCCTGCCGATCGTGCCGTTCGTCACCATGACGGAAGCGTCGCCTGTGACCTATGCGGCGGCGGTCGACGCCGTCGGGTCATCCGAGCTGTTCGTCAAGCCGGCCAATCTCGGCTCCTCCGTCGGCATCTCCAAGGCGCGCAACGCCGAGGAGTTCGAAGCCGCCTGCCGCCTGGCGCTGCGCTTCGACCTGAAGATCCTGATCGAGCGCTGCATCAGCCCGGTGCGCGAGATCGAATGCGCGGTGCTGGAGCGTGCCGACGGCGAGGTCGCCGCCTCCGAGCTCGGCGAGATCGTGCCCGCCGACAGCCACGGCTTCTATTCCTATGAGGCCAAATACACCGATGCCAAGGGCGCCTCGCTGCACGTCCCGGCGCAGGTCGAACCCGCTCTCGCCGCGCGCATCCGCAAAATGGCCACCGAGGTGTTCGGCGTGCTCTGCTGCGAGAGTCTCGCGCGCGTCGACTTCTTCGTCCGCGGCGAGGAGGTCTACGTCAACGAGGTGAACACCCTGCCGGGCTTCACCAACATCAGCATGTACCCGAAGATGTGGGAGGCCACCGGCCTGCCCCAGCCGGCGCTGATGGACAGCCTGATCGCACACGCGCTGGCGCGCCATGCCCGGCTCAGGCAACTGGCGTCGCAGCGCTGAGGAACGCGTCTGCGGCCGCCGCAGGTCAGCGCGGCGCCACATTGACGCCGGCGGCGACCCGGTCACTGGGATAGATGATCACGACATCGCCGCTGGCGACGCCGTCGGCCACGGCGGCGAACCGGCCCGAGCGCCGGATGAGCCGGACGGTGCGCAACTCGGCGCGCCCATCCTTCAGCGCGAACACCGACCAGTCGTCACCGCGCTTGAACAGCGCGCCGGTCGGAACGATGGTCGCATCCTCCTGCGTGAAGACGACGATCTGCGCATCGAGCTGATAGGCATCGCCGAGCCGCTGCCATTGCTCGGCCGGCGAGACGATGTCGATCAGCACGTTGACCCGCTGCTCCTCGACGCCGAGCGTGGAGATCTTCGTGAAGGCCGCCGGCTCGACCCGGCGAACCCGGCCCGACAGGCGGCCTGCCCCGCCCCAGCGATCGATCGTGACCTCGGCGCCGGGACGGATCTCGACCGCGTCGGTGCTCAGCACGTCGATGACCACTTCGAGATCACGGGGATCGCCGAGCTCGAGCAGCGCCGCGCCTGGCTGCACCGTCGTCTCGCTTTCCTGGATCACTTTCAGCACCAGCCCGCCGACCGGCGCGGTCACGCTCCAGCTATCCGCCGGCGCATCGGCATCGGTCTTGCTCCCGTAGCGCGCCAGCATCGCCCTGAGCTGGCTGAGCTCGTGCTCGGCGGCATGGTCGGCATATTCGGCGGCGCGCAGGTCACGTTCGGCAATCCGCATCGCGAGCTCGGCGCGCTCCCGGGCCTGCGCCGTCGCGGCTCCGCTGGCGGCCAGCGCCGTGGTACGCGCCAGATCGGCGCTCGCCTGTGCGCTCTGCGCCTGCGCTCGGGCCACCACCTCCTTGGCGCGCTCGACATTGGCCTCGGCCGCACCGAGCAGCTCCTCGACCTCGCGGCGGGCCCGCGGATCGAGCAGCGGCGCCGGCGCCGGCATGATTGTGGCGACCACGTCGTCGGCCTTGACCTGGTCGCCGGCCTTGAAGCGGATGCGGCCGAGACGGCCGGCGAGCGGCGCGGCCACGACGTAGCGCTGGCGCACCCGCGTCTTGCCGTCGTCCTCGACGGTGGCAACGAACCGCCCTTTCGTCACCGCGGCCGTCTCCACCGGGACGGGGCCCGGCATCATCATCCAGGCGATGACGGCGGCCGCCGCCACAACGGTCGATGCGATGACGACGCGGCGCAAAACGGGTGGCATGCTCATTCCCTGGTCTTGAGGGCCGCGACCAGATCGAGCCGATCCACCCTCCTGCGGACGATGATGGCGCTGATCGCGGCGCTGGCCAAGACCACCGCTGTCGCGATCAGGTAGGTCTGCGGCGCGATCACGCCCGGGATCTGGAAGCTCTCGCTGGAATGCAGGCGCGCGATCAGCCCGATGATGGCGTGCGACAGCCATAGGCCGAGCGGAATCCCGACCGCGATGTCCAGCGCGAACTCGCCGAACAGGATGCCGGCGACCTCGCCGCGGGTGAAGCCCAGCACCCGCAGGCTCGCGAGCTCCCAGGCGCGCTCCTGCAGGCTGATGCGGGCGCTGTTGTAGACCACGCCCACGGTGATGATCGCGGCGAAGCCGGTGAGGATGCCGGCGGTGACGAATACGAGGCCCGCGATCTTCTCGATGAAGGATGCGAGGGTGTAGGCCTTCATCGTCACGGATTCGATTTTCGGCATGCTCTTGAACCTCGCGCCGAGCGCAGCCAGCGCCGCCGGCTCGACCTGGAGGCTCGCCGCCGAGATCACCGCGCCTTCGCCGGTGAAGCGGTTGAGCGTGTCGATGTCCATGTAGGACGCCATGCCGATCGCTTCGTCGACGATGGCGCTCACCGGCAGGTCGCGCCGCCGGCGGTGGCCTTCCATCGCCTCCACCGTCACGACCTGCCCTGCGCCCAGCGCCAGCCGCTCGGCAAGGCGTCGGGTCAGTGTGATGCCATCGGGCGCCGCGACGATCGGACGACGCGCGGAATCGTGCGGTCGGCGCAGCTCGTCGGCGGCGGCCAGTCCGATCACCGAGGTGAGGTAGCTCTGGTGCCCGGCCCGCAGGCGCACCGGAACGATGCGCTGGCCTTCGATCGCGAGCACGCCGGGCTGGCGCGCCAGGTCACGCAGGATCGCGCGGTCCATCGGATGGATGAAAGTGATCGTGGCGTTGCCGCGCTCGACCAGATTGAACTGCAACTCGATCATCTCGCCGATGGCGTCGCGCCAGAAGATCCCGAGCACCATCATCGGCACCGCGAAGGCGATGCCGACGATGGTGAACAGCGAACGGAACGGCCGCCCAGCGACGTTGCGCAGCATCATCATCCGCCGCGCGCCGAACGCCGTGCCGGGCAGGATGCGCTCGATCCAGGAGCGGCGGAACCCCAGCGGCATCGCGGGCCGCATCGCCTCCGCCGGCGCAAGGCCGACGACCTCCTGAAGCGCCGTGACGACACCGAGGGCGCCCGCCGCGACGCTGATCGCGACACCGGCCACCGCCGCCCATGGCGCCAGCCGAAACGGCAGCTCCGGAAGACGGAAGAACCCCTGATAGCTCGCGATCATGGCATGGCCGAAGCCGACGCCGCCGGCGATGCCGAGCACCGATCCGATCAGCACGATGACCAGCATCAGCTTGAGATAGTGGAAGGTGAGCCGCAGCGTCGGAAAGCCGAGCGCCTTCAGCGCCGCGATCTGCTCGCGCTGCGCGGCGACCAGCCGCCCGAGCGCGCCGTTGAGCAGGAACGTGGCGACACCGAAGAAGATGATGGGGATGGTGATCGACATCACCTTCTGCTGGTTCAGCTCGTCCTCGAGAAAGCGGTTCGACGGCTGATCCCGCCGCGCGATCGCGCCGATCGAGCCATAGGGCTCGAGCAGCCGGTCGAGCTCCTCGATCACGGGCTTGGGATCGACACCCGGAGCGAGCGCGACCACGGCATCGTTGAACGCCCCTTTCATGTCGAAGGCGGCCTCGGCCGCGCTCCGGTCGACCCACAGGATGGCGTAGAGGCGATCGTCGGGGATCGGCAATCCCGGCTTCACCGCGTAGACATATTCCGGCGACAACGCGATGCCGGAAACCCGGAAGCCCTGCACGCGGCCATTGAGCAGCACGCGGATGTCGTCACCCGGACTGACGCCATTGGCCTCGGCAAACGCCTCGTTGACCGCGGCGCTGCGGGCGGCACCCGGCTCGGGCGCTGCGCCGCGGCGCAGATGCAACCGCGCCAGGGGCTCATCGCCGGCGTGGGTCAGCGACACCAGGCGGGCCGAGACCGGTTGCGAGACGGCCGGCCAATCGACGATGACCTCGCGCACGATGCGCGGCTCGACCGCGACCACGCCAGGAATGGAATTGAGCCGCGGCACCAGCGCGAGCGGCGCCCGCTTCAGCGTGACGAAGATCTGCGGAAACCGGCCGTCGGCATAGAACTGCTCGCAGCCGCCGCGCAGGGACAAATAGGTCGAGACCGAGCCGACGAACACGGCGACACCGGCCGCCACCAGCAGCGCGATCGTGACCACCTGTCCGCGCATCGCGCCGACGTCGCGCCACAGCTTGCGGTCCAGCAGGCTCACCAGCGCACCTCATCGGCCGAGAGGCGCCGCGCATTGCGCGTCTCGCCGACGATGCGCCCGCCGCCGAGCCGGAGCACGCGATCGGCCATGCCGGCGATCGCCGCATTGTGCGTGATGATGATGGTGGTCGTCCCGAGCTGCGCGTTGGCGCGCGCGATCGCGGCGAGCACGACCTTCCCCGTCTCATAGTCCAGCGCACCGGTCGGCTCGTCGCACAACAGCACGTCGGGCGCCTTGACCATGGCGCGGGCCACCGCGACGCGCTGCTGCTCGCCGCCGGACAGCTGCGAGGGAAAGTGGTCGATCCGCCGCTCGAGGCCGACGAGCTTGAGCACCTCGAGCGGATCGAGCGGCTTGTCGGCGATCTCGGTGACCAGCGCGACGTTCTCGAGCACCGTCAGACTCGGGATCAGGTTGTAGAACTGAAACACGAAGCCGACATGCTCGCGCCGGTAGCGCGTCAGCTCGGCATCGCCGGCGCCGACCAGTTGATGATCGCGCCATTGCGCTTCGCCCGACGTCGGGCTGTCCAGTCCGCCGAGGATGTTGAGCAGGGTCGACTTGCCCGATCCCGATGGCCCGAGCAGCACCACGAGCTCCCCCTCGTAGATGTCGAGGTCGACATCGCGCAGCGCATGCACCTCGACCTCGCCCATCCGATAGGTCTTCGAGAGCTTGCGCGCGCGGAACACCGGGGCGGCGCCGGGCCGATCAGAAGGCGCGGCGGGGCCCCCGTCGTTGGTGACGGCCGAACTCATCGGGCTGCGGTTCCTGCACCAAAGGCCCGCATCGAACGTGCGAGACGTCTCACGCCTGAATCCTCGACATCGGATGACATCCCCGACCATCGGTCGGCAGCCATCGTCATCCGTTGATGCATGTCAAGCGGGCCGCATCATCACGTGGCCAACGCGCTGATGCCCATCAGACCGCGGTCGCGATCACATACACCAGCACGGCTGCGCCGAGGCAGCGGCGCCAGGGGTTGACGCCGCGCAGGAGTTCGTCGAACGCCCAGACGAAGAGACTGGCTTTGACCAGACAATCCAGATTGGCGCCTGTCTGACCCGGCGGATGCCAGACCCAGCCGACGAGGCTGCCCGCCAGCACGATCCAAAGAGCGGGGTTCGGCATCTGGGCGATCGTGATCTCGCCGGTCGCGCGATTGCGGAAGAACCAGTTCAGGAATCGCGACATCGGACCACCCGCGTTCGTCGTGACATGGTCATTCGCCCTCCCGAGGACGACACCCGCCAGGATATTCGTGCCCGCTTAACGGGGGAGATGCATCATGGTTGCTGGTAGCAGCGACGCGCAGATGTGCAGATGTCTTGACCTCGCAAGACGGAATGCAGCGCCACCGGCATTTTCACGGGCGCCGTTGTCTTGCTAGTCCGCGCATGAATGCGCGAGGAAGAACCGCAGCATCTCCCGCGTCGCATCCGGTCCTTTCGGATCGGTGTAGGATCCGGCCGGACTGCCGCCGGACCAGGCGTGAGCGGCGCCGTGGACGGTCCAGTGCTCCGACGTCACCTTCCCGCTCGGCTCCGTCAGAATCGTCCGCGTATAGGCATGGCCACCGGGCACCCGCCCGTGCACGACCGACGATGTCCCGCGCATGGCGCCGGTCGCCTGCGCAACGACCCGGTCGCCGTTGGCGGGATGCACGGTCGTGTCGCGATCGCCATGGAAGACGATCGTCGGCACAGCCGATCTCCGATCCGCCGCGTGGCCGGCGCCTTGGCGCATCGCCATCAACGCCGAGGGAAGATCGCGCGCGGCCCCGCAGGCGAGACCGGAATGGACGCCCGCCGCGGCGTAGAGATCGGGATAGGTCGCGGCCATGATGGCGGCCGTGGCGCCTCCGGCCGACAGGCCGGCGACATAGACGCGCCTGGAATCTACAGCATGGTCGCGCATCACCTGGCGGGTGATGCCCGCGATCAGCGACGGCTCGCCGCCCTCGCGCTGCTGGTCGCCGGTGCGAAACCAGTTCCAGCATTTCGACTGATTGGCACCGCTCGGCTGCTCCGGATAGACGACGAGGCAGCTCTGCTCCTCGCCCAGGAAGTTCATCCGTGTGCCGGCCGCGAAATCGTCCGCCGACTGTGTGCAGCCATGCAGCATGACGACGAGCGGAAGCTGACGGCCCTCGGCCCTGCTGGGGATCAACAGCTTGTAGCTCCGGCGTCCCGCCGCATTGCCGAAGCTGGCCTGGACGAATCTTGCACCTTCGGGGGTGGTGTCGCGCGCCGAAGGCGCGCGCAGATGCGGACCTCGCAGGCCGAAGCCCGGCAGCTCGCCGAGATCTTCGCGCCGGACGGGTCGCTGGCGCGCCTGAGCGGGCTTGGCTTGCCATGGCTTGGCTTGCGATGGCTTGGCCTGCGTGGCGCGCGCTTGCGCCGGGGCAACCTTCGCGGACGGCCGGTCGCGCTCACTGACGCGCGTCGCCTGTCCCTCGATGGTCGGAGGCGCGAGCCGCGCCGGCACTGATCGCACTGGACTGGCCGCTGCCGCCGACGAGCCATCGCCGCGCAGCATACGTTGCAGCAACGCCGTGGCCTCGCCCAACTGGCCGGCCCGCGTCAGGCGCGTCGCTTCGCGCATGATCTCTTGGTTCAGCATCGCGCTACCTCATTCTGTCGGCGAGAGCGGCCTTGACCGCGGGGGTGGCATGGAGTGCGCCCAGCACGGAGACCGAGGCGACGGTGGCGCGGGCCAGCTCGGGCGTCACATCGGCGGCGATGGTGGCAAGCCCAAGCACGTTGATTTGCAGCATCTGCCCGGCCCGCTGCGCCGCTTCGAGATCGGCGCGGCTGTAATGCCGCAAGCCGAGGTCCAGGCTGTTGCGCACCGTCGACTGCCTGACCACGTCGGCGTGTCGGTCGAGCTGATTGCGGATCGCGGTGCGGATGAAATCGGTGCGGTTGGAATAGAACCCTTCCCGCACCATCAGATCGACCTGACCGAGATCGACGTAGCCGAGATTGACGGTGATCTTCTCGGTGTCCGGAACTTTCCCGCGGAGTGGGTGGACGTTGTCGGGCACAGCGGCATCCATTTCTACCATCCACCGGGATGGTGCATGGATGGCATATGGATGCCCACCGTTGACGTTCAAGGCGCAAGCGTAATGTTCCGCGAGGGAACCGGTGATGCCGCGAGCTTCCTGTCGATCCTATCGCCTGCCAGCGCGGCCCGGCTCGATGCAGCAACCGAGGAAAGGGCCGGTCCAACATCGGAGGGGCAAGATAGAGCGTGCAGTCGCCACCGCCCCACCGCCGCGCAGGCCGTCGTTAGTTTAGTGCACAGTAACCCGGGGCCGTAACCCTGGTCATCGTCGAAGGCGGACGATCCAGTACGCCGAGGTTTTTCGGTTCGGTATCTTCTGCAGCAGAATACTGGATGCTCCGCTTTTGGCGGAGCATGACGGCATTGGAGACGGCGAGAGCTCATCCCACGGCCAATTGCCGATTCTCACGAAATGCTCGTCTCGTTCGCCCCAAGCACCAAGACTCACCGCGGCGGCATCTTCTCGAATTTCGGCAGCGCCGGATCGAGGTGATCCCAGGCGTACCCGGCTGATGTCCACGACACCAGTTGCGGCTTGTAGCGGCCGGGGTCGTCGAGACTGGCCGGCGGGACGATGAACACCTCGGGCATCGCGGGAAATGTCAGGTGAATGTGCGAGCCGCAGGTCGGGCAGAAGGCGCGCCGCTTGACGGTGCCGCCGTCGCCGATGCTCTGCCAATGCGACACCTCGCCGTCGACCTTCACCTCCGCCGCGACGAAGGTCAAATGCGATTGATGCCCGGTGCCGCTGTCGCGCTGACATTGCCGGCACTGGCAGTCCAGCATCACGGCCGGCTCGCCCGTAATCTCGTAGCGGACTGCGCCGCAGGCGCAGCCGCCGGCATAGGACTTCGTCATGTCGCTCTCCTTGTTCAATGCGGCCGCTGCGATGACGCCTGTTCGGCGGCGATCTGATCGAGCTTCTTGACGACCGTCTTCCAGCCCTCGCCCATCTTGCGATAGGCGGTGTCATTGGTCGGCAGCACGAAGCCGGAATGCACCAGGCGAAGGCGCGTGCCCGTGTCCGCCTTGGAAAGACTGAAGGTGACCACCGTCTCCAGCTTCGCGCCGTAGCCGACATTGCTGTCGTGGCCGCCCTTCCACGCGTAGGACAGCCGCTCGTTCGGCACGACCTCCAGCACCTCGCAGTGAATGGTGCCATCCCATTCGCCGGCCGGCGTCGTTTGAAAGGTGAACCGATTGCCGATGATCGGCTCAAAGCCCTTGGGCGCCATCAGCCAGCGGCCGATCAGCTCGCCGTTGGTCAAGGCTTTCCAGATGATCTCCGGCGCATGCGGAAAGATGTCCTCGACGACAATGGCCCGCGTATCCGCGTTCACGGCTTGGTTCATGGATCGATGTCCTTCAGCAGGTTTCTCAGATTGGCAAAGCGGTCGCGCCAGAACGCGCCGTAATGGCTCATCCAGTCGGCCAGCGGCTCGAGGCCGCGTGGCTCGGCGCGGTAATAGACCTTGCGGCCCTCGGGGCGCTCGCAGACCAAGCCGGCCTGTTTCAAGGATTTCAGATGCTGGGAGATCGCGCCCTGCGTGACGGTGCTGCCGCGGGTGAGTTCGACGACAGTGATCTCGTCGGCCTCGACGATGCGCTCGAACACCGCGCGCCGGGTTGGGTCGGCCAGCGCGCGCATGACGGCAGTGATGGGTTCAGGCTGGATCATGAAAAAACAATAGCAATCGCTAATCAATTAGTCAACACTAATATTATTGGAAAGACCGCCTGGCGTTTCGCCATGGCAAGGGGAGCCAACCTCCACGGCTAAATCGCCCACTCGAAAATCCGAATTTTTATTCTTCCGTTTTTCAGAATTTGATGCTATGGTGTCGCGTCCCGTCTCACTTGAGGGGCGTTTCGCGATCGTCACGAGCGTTGGGTGCGGGATGCGGTGGGCGTGTCGGGTTGCAGCGTGAGCGATCATGCCGACGAACGATCCGATGCGCACGGCGAAATCGTGTGGTCCTGGCATCCCGGTGCTGATGCCAAGCCGGCGCTGCAAGTACGACGAGCGCGCGGGCATTTCGGTGACAGTGCACTTAACTTCTTAGGCGTTTTGATTGCGCGTTTGACGACAAGGCACTCAGGCTCGCAGCCGCGCCGGCGCCTTGGCCGCGACGCTCACCCGTCCTCCGCCTCGGCCGGCTTCGGCCCGCGTTTGGCGGGCTTGAGCACGCGCCCGGTCAATTTCTCGATGCGGGCGAGGAAGCGGTCGCTGCCGATCGGCCGGCCGATGCTCTCGGCGGCGCGCAGACGCGCGAACAGAGCCTCCTCGTCCTCCGGCGCGCGGGTCAGGAGTCCGGCAATGTCCGGGAACATTGCCTTCACCGGCTCACGTGCGGTCAGGCCGTCGTCGCGCCCGCGCAGATGCGCGCGCGTGCTCGACCAGCCCCAGTCCTGGGCGCGCGCCGCCAGCCGCGCCCGCACCGGATTGAGACTGACATAGCGCAGCGCCGCCGCCAGATGCGCCTCGTCCATCGCCACGGCGCCGAACCGCCCCTGCCAGAAATGCCCGCTGCGCTTGCGGCGCGCCTGGATGACGCCGGCATAGCTGCGATGCACCCGCGACAGCGCCCGGCGCAGCCCGTCGGCATCCGACGGCACCAGGATCAGATGCACGTGGTTCGGCATCAGGCACCACGCCCACACCGCGACGTCAGCCGCCCGGCAATGGGTCGCGAGCAGATCGCGGTACAGCGCGTAGTCGTCGTCGCCGAAGAATGTTCGCGCACGACCATTGCCGCGCTGGGTGACGTGGTGCGGCAGACCAGGGACGACGACACGGGCAAGGCGAGCCATGCGCCACCTTGCGCGCTCGGACGGCGCATGTCAATTTAAGTGCACTGTCACCGTAAATCCGTAAATCAATTCATTTAATGACATCAAACATCCCCCCTGGTCGACGACAACCCAATTAAGAATTGTCGGAAAATGAAATCGTCACGCTCGACGATGGCTGCAGGCCTCGAATTTCTCTCACCAGACACAACAACTCCATCAACGTAGTTCGTAGCCGGAGAGTTGAGATATCGAACACTTGGTGCCTGGGCTGGGTCCGGATATTCCACCCCCGTCGGAAATGTCTCCGGCATAGGGCGACAGTATGCAAACCCGCGAGTTGCCCCACCTCGAAAGTCTATGCTGGCGCCGACATGTGGACCATTCGACAACAGCTCAAGCGCTCTTGCTTCAGGATCGCTCGGCCACGGCAAGGCTTGCCACCCGCCAATATCTGGATAGTAGGACGGTGCAACGGGGCGTTGATGTCCGGACCATTCGACAGGATTTCTCCTCGGCATTCCGAAGTCTGCAATCCCATACTCGGTCTGTGAAAGCAGGTTGTACGATGCAGTCGGCTTGTCGTACTGCCGATCCGTCATCATCAATTCGCCAAATGTCGGCGAGAACGCGTCTCTCCCGCCCGGGTGCGAAGGCAGCCAATACCGCGGGCGAGTGTTCGGCCATAGCTCGGCCGCACGTTGGCGCTCAGCATCCGTCAATCGAAATCGAGCGTAGCCAAAACATCCAATACCCATCGGGATCCTTGCCGCGGTCGTGCCAAACCTCTTCACAGCAACGGGGCCACTCGCTGTATGATAAGACGACCGGCTCACGAGGTTCGGCTGTTCGCTTCTGAACCTATCGAACGCGGCTTTGTCCGCCGACTCGACCGACGCACCGTCGAACTTTAATGAGGATAGCGGGCTATCGAAGGCATCATCCGTCAGATATGCCGTTCCGAAAGCCAATGTCTCAGCATCATCAAAGACGACAATGAGCGGCAACAGGTCGACAGGCACACCACCGTTTTCGGTCGTTTCACCACGACAAGCACGAGGGGGACGGACGACGATCGCCTTTCCATCAGCCATCCTTCGGCCAAAGACGGTCGGCGTCAAACCAACTTCCAGCGTTCTTGCTCCGTCCATATAGTTCACTTGCCGCACGTCACATGCAACTACGATATCGAAACTTTGCAAATCCCCATTGTAGACCAACCTGACTTTTAGTCGGTAATAGCTCCCCCGTTCGTTATCGACTGATTTGACGAAATCCCAATTTCCTAGCAAAGCCTTTACGAACGGAGTGTTCTTGACCACGAAAAACACCACGACCGTCGCCAGCAGCAAGGATATAACAAGTGCATTTCTTAGTTTCATGGTGAAGCCTGGACCGAACTAGAACAGCCGAGATTTAGCGAACAGAGCATTCGTTTTGCCGTATACTTGCTGACTTGCCTATTCTCTTGACTCTATCTCTCCCTCAAGCTCTCCTGTCTGTATTGCAGCAGCGGCGACATTGCGTATTCGATGATGCGCCGCGTCCCCGTCTTGATCTCCACCGTCACCGCCATATCTGGCGCCAGCGCCACCATCTTATCCTCGACCTGCATCTGCTTCTCGTCCAGCGACACCCGCGCCGAATAGATGAACTCCTGCTCCGCCGGCTCGCTGGTCTCCGCCAGCGCGCCGGCGGCCTTGCCGCCGTTCTGCTTGTCGGTCGGCTTTTCGCGCACGATCGAATCCTGCGAGACGCTCAGCACCTTGCCGCGGACGAGGCCGTAGCGGGTGAAGTTGAAGGTGTCGATCTTGATCTCGGCTGGCTGGCCGACATTGACGAAGCCGATGTCGCGGTTGGAGATCATGGCTTCGGCCTCGAGCTGGCTGTCGGCGGGGACAATGAGCATCAGTTGTTGCGCCGGGGTGACGACGCTGCCGACGGTGTGCAGCGCGAGCTGCTGCAGATTGGAGGCGAGCTTCGACTGCTGCTCGGCGGCCTGGGCCTGCAGCGCGGCGCGAGCGCGCGCGACGTCGGTGGGCGCGGCGCCTTGCGGCACCACCAGCGGCCGCAGCTCGGCCAGATCAGCGAAGCTGTCGCGCAGCACGCCGAGCCGGGCGACGTCGAGCCGCGCCTGCATCAGGCCCTGCGCGACGCGGCGGCGCTCGGCCTCGGTCACGGTGCGGTCGAGTTCGACCAGCGCTTGCCCCAGCATCGCAGGCTCCTCCCAGCCTGGGAGGAAACATCCTCCGCCCATCCGAGCAAGGCGAGATTGCCGGCAGCAAAAATCAGGTTTGCCAAATCGTTACAAGGGGATCACGGTTTCGGCCGGCGGCCTCGAAGATTCTTCTTCTGTTTTTCGGAATTGCATGCTATGATCCGCGCCGTCCCGCCTCACTTGAGGGGCGTTTCGCGATCGTCACGAGCGTTGGGTGCGGGATGCGGTGGGCGTGTCGGGTTGCAGCGTGAGCGATCATGCCGACGAACGATCCGATGCGTACGGCGAAGTCGTGTGGTCCTGGCATCCCGGTGCTGATGCCAAGCTGGCGCTGCAAGTTCGACGAGCGCGCTGGCGACGGGGGCAAGAAAGCCGATCCCCGGGGAGATCACGTATAAGCCGTTCAAACCATTGCGCGGGGAAGGCCGGGATGATCCGGCCCGTACCTGTGGTTCCTGCCGCCTGCATTTTTTTTCGCAGGCGGGCCATGGGTGCGACCGGCACCCGGCCTTTCCCGCGCCCTCATTCTGAAGAGGGCGGTCAGACGAGCAAAACTCGGACGCGAAAGCGGGCGCGAGGATGAGAGCCCATGTTTCGCCGTCATTCATGTTTCAGCGTCATTGCGAGGAGCGCAGCGACGAAGCAATCCAGAGTCGTCGCGAGACTCTGGATTGCTTCGCTCGGCATGACGCCTCCATCTCCACTGTCGTCCCGGGCAAGCTGCGGCAACGCGTCAGCGTTGGCGCGGCGCCGCCCCCGGGGCCATACTCCGCAGCGGTCGTGTGACGCACGCTGGAGCGTCCAGCTCGCACGCCCAACCCCGCCGGTGGTTATGGATCCCGGCGTTCGCCGGATGACACTGAGATTTTGACAGCCACCGTGGCCCCAATGCGCAGCTTTGAACCTTCGCCCCCGCTGCCCGAACACACCCAAGCGCCTCATTCCCGCCAAATCCCGCAGAAAAACCGACTGAATCCGCCTCCCCGATCCGGTAGACTCGCCGCGTGACCCATCGCCCTACGATTCTCGTCTTCGACTCAGGCCTCGGCGGCCTGTCCGTGCTGCGCGAGGTGGTGCGGGCGCGGCCCGATGCCCACTACGTCTATGTCGCCGACGACGCGTTCTTTCCGTACGGCCATCACAGCGAGGCGGCGCTGATCGCCCGCGTGGTGCCGCTGATGGGCGAGTTGATCGCCGCGCACGAGCCGGACCTCGTCGTGATCGCCTGCAACACCGCCTCGGTGCAGACGCTGGCGCCGCTGCGCGCGGCCTACGCGACGCCGTTCGTCGGCACCGTGCCGGCGATCAAGCCGGCCTGCGCGCAATCCCTGACGAAGCGCGTCTCCGTGCTCGGCACCAAGGCGACGGTGCAGCGCGAATACACCCACGCCCTCATCCGCGACTTCGCGCGGGGCTGCGCCGTCACGCTGGTCGGCTCGCCGGAACTCGCGTCACTGGCGGAGGCCGCGCTCAGCGGAACCCAGGTCAGCGATGCGGCCATTGCCGCCGAGATCGCGCCTTGCTTCGTGGGCGACGCCGCCGATCCCGCGGGCCGGACCGACACCGTCGTGCTCGCCTGCACGCATTATCCGCTGCTGCTCGACCGGCTCGAACGCCTGGCGCCCTGGCCGGTGACCTGGATAGATCCCGCGCCCGCCATCGCGCGCCGTGTCGTCGACCTGCTGGGCCCCCCGGCTGGCGGCCCCGACGATGGCGGCGCCACCATGATCTTCACCTCGAACAAGCCACATCAGCTCGGCCGCGCGCTCACGCCCTATTTCGGCGGCCGCGTCCCGGCCTGACGGAGACCGCCGATGGCCGCAGCGCCCAAACCGCTCAACCGCCTCAAGCAGGCTTGGCGCGACAAGCGGCCGACCTTCGGCGCCATCGCCACCATCCCGAGCATCCAGACCGTGCGTATCATGGCGCAGTCGCTCGACTGGATCATCGTCGACCTCGAGCACGGGCCGATCGATCTCTCCACCGCGCATGCGATGATCACGGCCACCGCAGGCACGCCCTGCGTGCCGCTGGTGCGCATCGCCGCCAACGAGCCGCATCTCGCCAAGGCGCCGATGGACCTCGGCGCCCTCGGCATCAACTTCCCGATGATTTCCAGCCGCACTGATGCCGAGAAGGCGGTCCGCAGCGTGCGCTACCCGCCCCAGGGCGACCGCCTGTGGGGTCCGTTCCACGCCCCCTTCCGCTGGAACGTGTCGATGGCCGACTACATGGCGACCGCCGACGACGACATGATCTGCATGGTGACGATCGAGCATGTCGAGGCGGTCGAGCGGATCGACGAGATCATGGCCACGCCCGGCATCGACATCGCGGTGATCGGCCCGGGCGATCTCGCCACCTCGATCAACAAGCGCGGCCAGCTCGATGATCCCGAAGTGAAATCCCTGATCGCCCGCGCCGAGGCCGGCATCCTCAGATCAGGCGTGCCGATCGGCGGCGCCGCGCGCTCGGCCGATCAGGCCAATGCGATGATCGCGCGCGGTTACGTGGCGCTGGCGCTCGGCTTCGACTGGTCCTTGTTCCAGCGCGGCATCGCCGCGAGCTTCGAGGGGATCAAGCGCTGATTCGCGCCGTTTCGAGCCGCGCTTCATGTTTCAAACGAAAAACAACTTTGCGGAAGAAGACCATGAGGAAGAAGATGATTTTCGGTCTGTCGCCGGCCGTGCTCGGGGTGTGAGGCCAAGCCGCTCGCCTCGCCGGCGCCCTCGAACGGCGCTTCCGTAACCCGGCCTGCGGTGTTAACAGCAGCCGCCGCCGGGGAGCCGGACCAGGCCAAGCAGAACGAACGGGAGCGACAGGTTCAGGATGCGCGGAACCACCAGGCCGATTTCGCTGCACCGCCGTCTGATCATCGATCTGATGCTCGCCTCCCGTGGTGTGCCGTTCGTCTCGCTGGCCCGGACGATCCAGATCGGGCCGCTGCTGGAGGCCCGCGCCGCGGCCGTCCGCCCGCCCGGTTTCGCCGCGCTCTTCGTCAAGGCGTTCGCCCTGGTCGCCCGCGACGAGCCGGTCCTGCGCACGCTCTACACCGGGTGGCCGCGGCGCTGCCTCTACGAGCTGCCGCGCAGCGTCGCCACCGTCACCATTGCCCGGGTCGAGAATGGCGAGGATTGCGTGCTGCCGCAGCGCGTCTCCGGGCCGGAGGACATGTCGCTGGCCGAGATCGACGCGGTGATCCGGCAGGGCAAGGAGGCGCCGGTCGGGGACGTCGCCATGTTCCGCAAGATCATGCGGGCGACCCGGCTGCCGTTGCCACTGCGCCGGTTCGCCTGGTGGGTCGGGCTGAATTTCGGCCGCCAGCGCGCCAACTGGTTCGGCAATTTCTCCGTCACCAGCGTCGCGGCCTGCGGCGGCGGCCAGCTCCTTGCCCTGAGCCCGGGACCGTTCATCATCAATTACGACGTCGTCGGGCCGGACCAGACGATTCCCATCCTGATCCGTTGGGATCACCGGGTTACCGACGGCGCCATGATCGCCCGGACGGCGATCCGGCTCGAGCAGGTGCTGAATGGCGAGATCGCGGCCGAGCTGCGGGCCCGCCCGGTTCCCGGGCGCGGGCCGGCGGAGGCCGACCTGGGATGCGAGGCGGCGCGGCAGAAAATGACCGTCCTGAGGGGGCCGAAAGGGTGATTTGTCGGCAAAAGCGGCGGTTGCGGTTTGACAAACCGGCGCTTTCTCGCCTAAGACCCCCCTGCTCGCGGGCCGCTTTCGGCCCGCGTTGCGTTTCGCGACCCGTGGCCTTCTCCCTTCATGCTTTGGGGAGGGGCCTGTCGGTGGACCGGATTTCCCGGACACACAGGAGGGCGCGTTTCCTCAAACCCTAACTTGATCGAAGAGGACGCGATGACTAAGCGCAGTGAGGCGAAGTACAAGATCGATCGCCGCATGGGCCAGAACATCTGGGGCCGCCCGAAGAGCCCCGTCAACCGCCGCGAATACGGCCCCGGCCAGCACGGCCAGCGCCGCAAGGGCAAGCTCTCGGACTTCGGCGTGCAGCTGCGCGCCAAGCAGAAGCTGAAGGGCTATTACGCCAACATCTCCGAGCGCCAGTTCCACGGCATCTATGTCGAGGCCGGCCGTCTCAAGGGCGACACCGGCGAGAACCTGATCGGCATTCTCGAGCGCCGTCTCGACACGGTGGTTTTCCGCGCCAAGTTCGTCTCGACCATGTTCGCGGCGCGCCAGTTCATCAACCACGGCCACATCAAGGTGAACGGCCGCAAGGTCAACATCGCGAGCTACCAGGTCAAGCCGGGCGACGTGATCGAGGTCAAGGAAGCCTCGAAGCAGCTCGCCGTGGTGCTGGAAGCGACCCAGCTCGCCGAGCGTGACGTGCCCGACTACATCGAGGCCGATCACTCCAAGATGACCGCGAAGTTCATCCGCATCCCCGCGCTGTCGGACGTGCCGTTCGCGGTGCAGATGGAGCCGCATCTGATCGTCGAGTTCTACTCGCGCTGATCTTGACCGGACCGCGGTCCGGTCCCATCTGATAATCCGAAGGCCCTGGCACGCGCCGGGGCCTTTTCTTTTTGGGCTTGTTTTCGGATGGGGCGAACCGATTCCCGAATGCCACACCTGCCACGAATTCGCCCCAACCTGGGCTGACAGCTACTCCGTCCCGTGATTCACTGTCTGCAGTTGTAAAGTAGCGGGGCGTTCGCCATGGAGTTCAACAGGCGCAATATCATCTTCGGTGCGTTGCCGACCGGTGCGGTCGGTGCCCCGCCTCTGCCGCCGTTGCGGGCGCCGCCGCTCAGCGCTCCGCCGTTACGCGCACGGACATCCGGCGTCCGCTACCGCTTCAACGACGGCCTCTATCCCTCGACGGTCTTCGACCTCCTCGAACGCTCCTGCTGGCACGTCCAGTCCGATGCGACAGCCCATGTGATCCGCCATGTCGGGACCGGGCTCACCTTCGCCGATGCGCAGCTTCGCCACGATCCCTACGCGCTCGAGCTCCTCCACTGTTTCGACGACTCGCGCGAGCTCGCCGACGAATGGCACACCATGCTGGTCGGCTGGGCCGCGGTGAACATGGGCTGGAACATCAAGCGGCAACGCCCGGGCGCCGCGCTGCTTCTTTCACCGTCGCGGCAGAGCCCGCTCGAACCCTGGGTGTTCGATTGCACCGAGGCGCCGCCGCTGGTCGCCGAGCCAATCGAGAACAAGCCGTTGCGGCGGCCGGACATCTGGCTCAACCCGCCGCGCGCGGCGTAATCGAGGAGGCGTTTTGCGGGGGCGATGCGAGTTGGGTAAGGTCCGGGTCGTGATAAGCCGAACGAGGACCGCCGATGTATTACACCCCGCCCGCGCGTGATCCCAAGGCGCCGCCCGTGCGCGTCAATCTGTTGTCGGACACGCAGACCCGCCCGACAGCCGCGATGCGCGAGGCCATCGCGCGGGCCGAGGTCGGCGACGAGCAGATCGGCGACGATCCGACCGTGCATGAATTGTGCGGCCGCGTCGCCGCGCTGCTCGGCAAGGAAGCCGCCGTGCTGATGCCGTCGGGTACGATGTGCAATGTCGCGGCAACGCTGGTGCATTGCCGCCCAGGTGACGAGATCCTGGCACACGAGACCGCGCACATCATCTCGCGCGAGGGCGGCGCGCATGCGGCGCTCGGCGGTTTCCAGGTGACGCAATTGAAGGGGCCCGACGGACAGTTCACACCGGAGACGTTCCGCGCCGCGCTGCATCCGCGCTCACGCTACCAGCCGCCGCAGACCGTCGTCAGTGTCGAGCAGACCGCCAATATCGGCGGCGGCACGATCTGGAAGAAGGCCGCGCTCGACGAGATCGCCGAGATCGCCAAGGCGAACGGCATGGCGACGCATATGGACGGCGCAAGGCTGCTCAACGCGACGGTTGCCACCGGCATTCCCGCCGCCGAGATGACCGCGGGCTGGGATTCGGCCTGGATCGATTTCTCCAAGGGGCTGGGCGCGCCGATCGGCGGTGTGCTCGCCGGCAGCGCCGCCTTCATCGACGAGGTGTGGCGCTGGAAGCAGCGGCTCGGCGGCGCGATGCGCCAGGCCGGCGTGGTCGCCGCGGCCTGCATCCATGCGCTCGATCATCACGTCGACCGGCTCGCCGAGGATCACGCCAATGCGCGGGCGCTGGCACGCGGGCTGTCGCAGATCCAGGGTGTCGAGGTCCAGGAGCCGGAGACCAATCTGGTGTTCTTCAAGCCGGACGGCGCCGGCGTGTCCGGCGAGACGATGGTGAGTGAATTGCGCAAGCGCGGCGTGCTGCTGGCGATGATGGACGGCCGCATCCGCGCCTGCACCCATCTCGACGTGACAGCCGCCATGATCGAAGAGACGATCGGCCACGTCAGGGAGATCGTACGCAGGGCATGAGGATCATCGCACGCGCGCCCGGCAGACCTAATGCCGCACAGGGCACGCCGCTGTCAGCGCGGCGATCCCTTGCGAGCGCGGCTCTCGACGGCCCGGCTCAACGCCTCATCGTGCAACTCGGCACTCGCATCGGAAAAGCAGCAGAACACGATCTGCGACAGCGACGTCTCCGCGCTGATGGTCTCGATCGAAGTGGCGACCGCTATCGATGCCGCACGATCCGCAGGGAAGCGGAAGATGCCCGTCGAGATCGCGGGGAACGCGACCGAGTCCAAACGATGCTTGTGACACAGCTCGATCGAGCGCCGGTAGCACGAGGCCAGCAGCTCCGGCTCGCCGCGGTCGCCGCCCTGCCAGACCGGGCCAACGGTGTGGATCACGTGGCGGGCCGGCAGCCGGTAGCCTTTGGTGATCTTGGCCTCGCCGGTCCTGCAGCCATGGAGCATGCGGCACTCCATGACGAGGTCCGGTCCCGCCGCACGGTGGATCGCACCGTCGACGCCTCCACCACCGAGCAGAGACGAGTTCGCGGCGTTGACGATGGCGTCAACGCCGAGCTTGGTGATGTCGGCGACGATGACCTCGAATCGGGTCGCGCCGACCTTTCGGACCGGATAGCTCAGCCGGATAGCTCAGACAGAGGCCGCCGTGCCGACCGGGATGCCCTTGTCGGTGAACAGCTGCTGCAGCTCGCCGCTCTGGAACATCTCGCGCACGATATCGCAGCCGCCGACGAACTCGCCCTTCACATAGAGCTGCGGAATCGTCGGCCAGTTCGAGAACGTCTTGATGCCGTTGCGCAGCTCGGCGGATTCGAGAACGTTGAGGCCCTTATAGCCGACGCCGACATGGTCCAGGATCTGCACGACCTGGCCGGAAAATCCGCACTGCGGAAACTGCGGCGTCCCCTTCATGAACAGGACGACGTCGTTCGACTTCACTTCATTGTCAATGAATTGCTCAATGCTCATCTTCGCTTCCTCTAGGGCGCCTCAAGGAACGCCTGGGGCTCGGTGCGCGCTGATCGCCACCGGACGGATTTCGTCCGCAGCCGACCATCACTTCTCTATATGTAGCGCAAACCGTTGTTCAACCAAAGTAAAATGCCGAGGATCGGCCGGCGACCCAGGCCCCGGCCGGACCATAGGCTGACGGCAGCAATATTATAGCCGGCACGAGGGTTTCATCCCGTAACCAAGCCCCTATTTAGGACGAACTGTCGAAAGGAACTTGTTCCGTCGAACATCGTTTTCTGCTGGCAAACGGAGACCCTCGTGACCAGTTCTGCCTCCGCTACGGCCCCGATCCCCGTTACTGATGCGCTTCAGAGCAGGTCCGGCTCCCTCGCCGGGCGCCTGACCGAGGCGTACCTCGCCGTCCGGGGCGAGACCGAGCGGCGCGCGGCGCCGCTGAGCCCGGAGGATCAGGTCATCCAGTCGATGCCGGACGCCAGTCCTGCCAAGTGGCATCGCGCCCATACGACCTGGTTTTTCGAGCAGTTCGTGCTGGGCGAGCACTGCCGAGGATATACCCCTTTTCACGCCGACTACGCGTTCCTGTTCAATTCCTATTACGTCAGTGCCGGCCCGCGCCACACGCGGGGCGAGCGCGGCCTGATCACTCGCCCGGGCGTGGCCGAGGTCACGGCATATCGGCGGCATGTCGATGCGGCGATGGTGGACTTCCTGGGCAGCGCCGATACCGCCACATTGACCGCGGTGGCGCCGCTCGTGGAGGTGGGCCTCAACCATGAGCAGCAGCATCAGGAGCTGATGCTGACCGATATCCTGCATGCGTTCGCGCAGAACCCGACGGCCCCGGCCTACGATCCTTCCTGGACCTTCCCTGCCCCCACGGAAACGGGCGAGGATTGGGTTCACCTCCCCGAGGGCATCCATACCGTTGGGCACGCCGGCGATGGTTACCATTTCGACAATGAGGAGCCGGCCCATCGCGCGCTGGTCGGGCCGGTGGGCATCGCGCGCAATCTCGTCACCAATGCCGAGTGGCTCGCCTTCATGGATGACGGCGGCTACCGGACCGCCACACTCTGGCTCATGGACGGCTTCGCCACCGCCAGCCGCGAGGGCTGGCAGGCTCCCGGGCATTGGTACAAGGTCGAGGGCGAATGGCGCATCATGACGCTGGGCGGACTGCGGCCGGTCGATCCCGCTGCTCCGGTGTGCCACGTCAGCTACTACGAAGCTGACGCCTTTGCCCGCTGGCGCGGCAAGCATCTGCCGACCGAGATGGAATGGGAGGTCGCCGCGCGCGGCAACCAGCTCAACGATGCCTTCGGCATTGTCTGGCAGTGGACCCGCAGCGCCTACAGTCCCTATCCCGGCTATCGTGCCATGGAGGGTGCGCTCGGCGAGTACAACGGCAAGTTCATGGTCAATCAACTGGTGCTGCGCGGCTCATCGCTCGCGACGCCGGTGGACCACAGCCGTGTCACCTATCGCAACTTCTTCTATCCGCATCATCGCTGGCAATTCACCGGGCTCCGGCTCGCCGACTACACCTGAGCTATCAGCATTCGTTGCCCGACAGTCGCGCGTGTGTGCGCGTCCAGGAGAGTATCATGAACGTGCACGTCAACGCGCTGCTCGACGCCCATCTCCCCGACGACAAGACGTCGGCCTTTGCGACGGACGCCGTCGCAGGCCTCGCCCAGCAGCCCAAGCAGCTATCGCCGAAATATTTCTACGATGCCGCCGGATCCGATCTGTTCGAGCAGATCACGCGCCTGCCGGAGTACTATCCGACGCGGACCGAGCTCGGCATCTTGAGGGATCGCGGCGCCGAGATCGCGGCAGTCATTCCCGACGATGCCGCCCTGGTCGAGTTCGGCGCCGGCGCCACCACCAAGGTGCGGCTGCTGCTGGAAAGCTGCCGCTTCGCGGCCTACGTGCCGGTCGATATTTCCGGCGAGTTCCTGACCGCACAGGCCGACAGCCTGCGCCGCGACTTCCCGCAGCTCGCCGTGCACCCGGTCGTCGCCGACTTCACGACGTCGTTCAAACTACCTGACGCCATCGAAGGCAAGCCGAAGGTCGGCTTCTTTCCGGGATCGACGATCGGCAATTTCGAGCCGCATGAGGCGTGCCGCTTCCTGCGCTCGGCACGCGAGATCTTGGGGACCGGCGCACGGATGATCGTCGGCGTCGACCTGGAGAAGGACGAACGTGTGCTGCACGCCGCCTACAACGACGCGGCCGGCGTGACCGCGCGCTTCAATCTCAACCTGCTGCTGCGGATCAACCGCGAACTCGGCGGCAATTTCGACCTGTCCGCCTTCGTCCACCGCGCGATCTACAATCGCGAGCAGCACCGCATCGAGATGCATCTGGTGGCGCGGAAGCCGCAAACGGTGCGGCTACTCGGCACCACCATCTCGTTCCGGGCCGGCGAGAGCATCCACACCGAGAACAGCTACAAATACAGCATCGCGCGCTTCGGCGCGCTGGCCCGCGGATCCGGCTGGAAAGTCCAGACCGTGTGGACGGATGCCGAGAAGATGTTCTCGGTTCAGGCGCTCGTCGCCGAGGCGTGAGGCTCCGGCTTCGACCGCAACGACAGCGTCTCCCACAGCGCGACGATCGCCAGTAGCGCGCTCGTCAGCGCCGAAAGCACGAGAGGCGACAGTTCGGTCGCGAACCAGCCGAGCCCGATCAGTGCGAGCAGTCCGGCGCCGTGCGACAACTGCAGGAAGCCGCGGATGTTGAACTTGAAGAGGATGGTCCCGAGCAGAAACACGAACGGACCGCCGATCGTCGTCGCCGCCATATTCAGGTCGGTATGCCCGAGGGGGTGCTTCAGGACGATCTCGTCCGACACCGCCGACACGATGATGCCGGCGACGATCGGCATGTGCAAGTAGGTGTAGGCCGAGCGCGCCATCAGCCCGGATTGCGCCGACTGCGAAATCACTTCCGATCCCGCCTCAGCGCCGCGGTTGAAGTACACCGCCCACATCGCCACCGTGCCGATGAAGGCGCTGGCGAAGGCGGCAATGTTGGCTCCGGTCCAGTCGAGCTCGGCAAAGGTCGCGCCGGTGACGACGATGGATTCGCCGAGCGCGATGATGATGAACAGCGCACAGCGCTCCGCCATGTGGCCGCCTTCGACCATCCAGTCCTCGACGGTGGAGGCACCCAGCCCGGGGACCCAGAAGCGGACGGCCGGCGACGCATATTCCAGGGTGAGCGCCGCCCCCCACAGCCCCATCCGTGCCGGGCCCTCGGCAAGGCCGCCGAGCAGCCAGAGCACGGCGGAGGCACTGAGCCAGGAGAGAATGCGGGCGGCGTTGCGGCGGACGGCAGATCGCTGCGGCGGCGTCGCGGTCAGCCAGAACGCGGTCCGGCCGACCTGCATGGCGGCGTAGGCCATGGCGAACCACAGGCCGCGGTCCTCGAACGCCCGCGGGATCGACATCGACAGAACGAGGCCCGCCAGCATCAGCGCGAACAAGAGACCTCGGACCAGCGCCTTCTCGGGATCGAGCCAGTTGGTAACCCAGGCGGTGTAGACCCACACCCACCAGACCGCGAGAAACAGAACGGCCGTCTGGGCGGCGCCGAGCGGCGAGAAATGGCCGATCAGATAGTGCGAGATCTGCGTGACCGCGTAGACGAAGACGAGATCGAAGAACAGCTCGACGAACGTGACCCGGCTGTGCCGGTTCGGCTCGATGACGCGAAACAGCGCACCACGCGGATTGTCCACCGCCATCTCCCCCGGATGCGCGATCTCCCCCTAAGCAGTCAGCGCTGGTCCGGCACCCCGGTCTGCAGGGCCAGAGCATGCAGCACGTCACCCATCTGGCCGCGCAGCGATTGATAGACGAGCTGATGCTGCTGAACGCGGGATTTGCCGCGGAACGATTCCGAGATCACCGTCGCGGCGTAATGGTCGCCGTCGCCAGCGAGATCGCGAATCGTCACCTGTGCGTCAGGGATGGCAGACTTGATCATCTGCTCGATATCGTGGGCATCCATGGGCATCCCGGTGCATCTCCTTGTGTCGGGCAGGCGCCGCATCCCGTGGACGATGTAGCCCGCAGGGCCCGCGGCTTGGCTGCACTCCCATCAGTGGCCCGCCGAGCACGGCGAATCAAGGCGTTCTCGCGGGACCGTGATGGCGAAATCTAGCGCGAACCGCTTTCGAGGTCACGCGCGGAACCACTATATACCGGGTCAAACGAGATACGTCGGACCGGGTGACGCACCCAAAAGGCTGAATCGTGAGGGCGACATGAAGCTTCCAGGACCGGATCACCCGATCACCATCACCCCCAATCCGAAACGTGTGCGGGTGATCGCCGACGGCGTCGTGATTGCCGACACCACCCGCGCGTTGACGCTGAAGGAAGCGAGCTACCCCGCTGTTCAATACGTGCCGCGGGCCGACGCCGACATGGCGGCCCTGCAGAAGACCGATCGTGTCACCCATTGTCCGTACAAGGGGGATGCGAGCTATTTTAGCGTCGTCGCCAACGGCAAGACATTGGACAATGCGATCTGGAGCTACGAGGCGCCCTTCCCGGCGATGACCGAGATCTCGGGCCACCTGGCGTTCTATCCGGACAAGGTGCGGATCGAGGAGGTCGCAGCTGATTGAACTGCGGTGACAGCCCGCCGCGCGGCCGGCACGAGGCCCATACCGGCGCGGCGGTCGTTTCGGTCACTGACCTGATGGCGTGCTACACTCTGAAAATCGTAAGCCCGAGAATCAGCAGCACGAGGAAGATCACCAGGAAGATATAGAACAGGATCCGCGCAATGTCGGCGGAAGCTGCCGAGATGCCGGTGAAGCCGAGAATACCGGCCACCACCGAGATCACGAAGAACAGCAGCGCCCATTTGAGAATAGTCACGGTATGGTCCTCCGGTTCTGCGCCGCGCCGGCGCGGCGCCTCACTAACGATGACGCGGGGAACCGGTTCCTTCGGCCATCGGTCCCGGTGCCGAAGAAATGCGCAACCCACGACAGTCCCGGCCGTAACTTCGTAGGTCGTCGGTTCGTAAGGATATCCGGAGCGGAAATCGGCAGAGTGTGTGAGAAACCGGCTTGCGGACCGCGGCACTTGCTGATTTGCAGCACCAACGACGACATCTGGTAGTCCGGCGCCGTCATTCGCTCGCTTTTGGGCGACTCCAGCGAATGGCGGTGCCAGAGGGTCACACGAGCTCATCCACTCATTCCAGCTCGCGCAGCCTTGGACGACGTTTGCATGACGCCCCGCGGCGAAGGGGGATGCGAACGTCACATCCGCTGCACGGGCCGGGCAGCAGCGACGCCGGGGGGCGTATGGTCATATCGGTTACACAATCGGCGGCGGCCGCAAAGGTCGAGCTTCAGGCCCGCCCGCGCGCTCGGGCACGCAACGCCGCGCTCGATCACGCCCGGACATTCCTGACGCTGGTGGTGCTGCTCCACCACGCCGTGATTCCCTATACCTATTTCGGGCACACCGATCCGACGTCCTTCCTCGGTTTCGACGCCATCGTGCTGGCCACCGACAGCTTCTTCATGGCCATGTTCTTCTTTCTGTCGGGCCTGTTCGTGTGGTCGGGCCTTGCCCACAAGTCGACGCTGCAGTTCCTGCGTGACCGGCTATTGCGCCTTGGCCTGCCCTTCGCCATCGCGGCCCTGACCGTCATTCCGCTTGCCTATTACGCGATCGAGCTGCGCGCCAATCCCGACGCCCGCTTCGCTGCCTTCTGGTGGAAGACGGTCACGGTCGGCCCATGGCCGAGCGGGCCGATCTGGTTCATCTGGGTGCTGCTGGCGTTCGACACCTCGGCAGCCCTTTTGTACCGCGTCTCGCCGCGCCTGCTGGATCCGATCAATCGGCTGTCGCAGCGCGCCTTCGAGCATCCGCGCGACTTCTTCTTCGTCTTCCTGCTGATCACGGGCGGGCTCTACATCCCGTCCCGGCTCTATTTCGGCCCGACGTTGTGGTTCGAGGCAGGGCCGCTCTCGGTGCAGGCCAGCCGCGTCTTGCTCTACGCCGCCTATTTCTACGTCGGGGCTGGCATCGGCTCGGCCAATTTCGAACGCGGCCTGCTGGCCGCAGAAGGGCAGATGTCGCAGCGCGGACTCGGGGCCTGGATCGTGGTCACGCTCGTGCCCTATGCGCTGCTCTGGGTGCTTATCACGATCAAGCGCCAAGTGCTGGGCAATCCGCCCGTGTTGCCGCAATGGTACGAGGCGGCCTATGGCTTCTTGTTCGTCATCTTCAGCGCCGCGATCCTGTTTGCGATCCTGTCCTACTTCCTGAACAACCGCCGCTCGGAATTCTCCGTGCTCGATCGCATGCAGGCCGATGCCTATGGCATGTTCCTGGTACACTATCCGATCGTGCTGTGGATCCAGTACTGGCTGTTCGACTTCGGCCTGCCAGCCATCGCCAAGGCGACGATCGCCTTTGTCGGCAGCATGCTGCTGAGCTGGGGCGCGACCTGGGTGCTCAGGCAGATTCCGGGGGCGAAGAACGTGTTGTAGGACGGTCCTGCCTCCTCCGTCATTGCGAGGAGCGCAGCGACGACGCAATCCAGACCGCATCCGCGGATGGCGGTCCTGGATTGCTACGCTGCGCCCGCAATGACGCTGGGCGAGGCCAACGCTCTCACGACGAACTCCGTCGTCGTTTGCCAGCGTGCCTGACTGTGACAGCCGCGGCGTGCGTCCGGGGTCAGGCGGCTGACCCGCCCATGTATTTGGGCAGCCAGCTTTCGAATCCCGTCTTGAGCGCGGCGACCTCGACGGCACCATCGCCGGCGATCGCCAGCGCAGTGCCGCCTGTCGTGCCGATGCGCGTGCACGGCACGCCGGCGCCGCGCATCTTGGCCAGCACGCGGCCAGCCTCGGTCTCCGGCACCGTCACGAGATAGCGCGCCTGGTCCTCGCCGAACCAGTAGGCATGCGGCACGATCGAGGCAGGCGCGGCCAGCAGCCGCGCGCCGATGCCGGAGGCCATTGCCATCTCGGCGAGCGCGACGAGCAGACCACCGTCGGCCAGATCATGCGCAGCTGTCGCCGTGCCCGCATGGATCATGCCGCGGACGACATCGCCGATGCGCTTCTCGGCGGCGAGGTCGACAGGCGGCGGAGCGCCCTCCTCCCGGCCGCAGACGTCGCGCAAGTAGACCGACTGGCCGAGCCAGCCATGGGTCTCGCCGATCAACAGGATCGCCTCGCCCTCGGCCTTGAAGGCGATGCTCGCCGACTTGGTGAAATCATCGAGCAGGCCGACGCCGCCGATCGAGGGCGTCGGCAGGATCGCGCGGCCGTTGGTCTCGTTGTAGAGCGAGACGTTCCCGGAGACGACGGGGAAGTCGAGCGCGCGGCAGGCCTCCGAAATGCCTTTCAGGCAGCCGACGAACTGGCCCATGATCTCGGGCCGCTCCGGGTTGCCGAAATTGAGATTGTCGGTGATCGCAAGCGGCCGGCCACCGACCGCGGTGATGTTGCGCCAGGCTTCGGCGACGGCCTGCTTGCCACCCTCGAAAGGATCGGCCTCGCAATAGCGGGGCGTTACGTCGACGGTGAGCGCAAGCCCCTTCGGGCCATCCTGCACGCGCACCACGGCGGCATCGCCGCCTGGGCGCTGCACGGTGTTGCCGAGGATCACATGGTCGTACTGCTCCCAGATCCAGCGCTTGGAGCACAGATCGGGCGTTGCGACGAGCTTCTCCAGGGCCGGGATGATGTCCAGGGGCGGCTTGACCTCGCGGGCATGGATCACCGGCAGCGCCGACGAGGCCACGTGCGGGCGGTCGTACAGCGGCGCCTCGTCGCCGAGCTCCTTGATCGGCAGGTCGGCCATGACGTCGCCGCCATGCTTCACCACGAACCGCTTGCTCGGCGTGGTGTAGCCGACCACCGCGAAATCGAGCCCCCATTTGCGGAAGATCGCTTCCGCCTCCTTCTCCTTCTCCGGCTTCAGCACCATGAGCATGCGCTCCTGGCTCTCGGAGAGCATCATCTCGTAGGCGCTCATGCCGATCTCGCGGGTCGGCACGGCATCGAGATCGAGATCGACGCCGAGGTCGCCCTTGGCGCCCATCTCGACCGCCGAGCAGGTCAGGCCGGCCGCACCCATGTCCTGGATCGCGATCACGCAATCGGCGGCCATGATCTCCAGGCACGCCTCCAGCAGCAGCTTCTCGGCGAAGGGGTCGCCGACCTGCACCGTCGGGCGCTTCTCCTCCGAGGAATCGTCGAACTCGGCCGAGGCCATCGAGGCGCCGTGGATGCCGTCGCGGCCGGTCTTGGAGCCGAGATAGACGATCGGCATGTTCACGCCGGAAGCCGCCGCATAGAAGATCTTGTCGGCGTCGGCGAGGCCGACCGCCATGGCGTTGACCAGGATATTGCCGTCATAGCGGGTGTGGAAGCGGGTCTGGCCGCCGACCGTCGGAACGCCAAACGAGTTGCCATAGCCGCCGATGCCGGCCACCACCCCGGACACCAGATGCCGGGTCTTGGGATGCTCCGGCGCGCCGAACGACAGCGCGTTCAGGCACGCGATCGGGCGTGCGCCCATGGTGAACACGTCGCGCAGGATGCCGCCGACGCCGGTGGTCGCACCCTGATACGGCTCGATGTAGCTCGGGTGGTTGTGGCTCTCCATCTTGAACACGACGGCCTGGCCGTCGCCGATGTCGATCACGCCGGCGTTTTCGCCGGGGCCCTGGATCACCCAGGGCGCCTTGGTCGGCAGTCCCTTGAGATGGATGCGGGACGACTTGTACGAGCAGTGCTCGTTCCACATCGCCGAGAAGATGCCGAGCTCGGTGAAGGTCGGCACTCGCCCGATCAGCTTCAGGATGCGCTCATATTCATCGGGCTTCAGCCCGTGGGCGGCGACGAGCTCGGGGGTGATCTGCGGTTCATTGCGCATGGAGAAATGCCTTTGCCCGTGGGCCGCTGGTCCCTTGAAGCCTGCTTCATAGAAAGATCGCCAGGGCGGGAAAAGGCCTTTTACGGCCCTATTCCGCCCTGTCCAGAGCTTTGGCCCGGACCGCCAGAAGGGATATTTGCAGATTGGCGACCAATCGGATTTAAGACGGTAAATCAACAGTTAAAGGCCCTGACACGTGCACGACCTGTCCCGTTCCGCCTTCGAGAACCGCCCTGGCATCCACATCGCGACCGACGGCGAGTTCGCCGGCTGGCGGACCTGGATGCGCGACAGCTACGAATCCCACACCGGGCCATTCTGGCACCGGATGGAGGACGATGGCTCGATCCGCTGCGCCTTCCGGGTCGAGAAGAAGCACCTCAACGGCGGCGGTAACGTCCACGGCGGCTGCCTGATGACCTTCGCCGACTACTGCCTGTTCGCCTTCGCCGCGCCGATCATGCAGGGCCCGGGTGTCACGGTGTCGTTCTCGTCCGAGTTCCTCGATGCCGCGCGTGAGGGCGAACTGATCGAGGCTACCGGCGAGGTCACCCGCGCCGGCGCCTCGCTGATCTTCCTGCGCGGCATGCTGCATTCCGGCCCAAAGCCGCTGTTCTCGTTTTCCGGCACCATCAAGCGCATCAGGCGGCGGACACCGGAGGCGGCGAACTCGCCGTAGGGACGGAGCAAGGGGGATCGCGCTCAACTCTCTCCGTCATTCCGGGGCATTCGCGCGCAAAATGGCGTAGCCATTTTGAAGCAGCGCGAATGAGCCCGGAATCCATAACCACAGCCGCAAAATGGTCGAAGAACTGCGCCACGCGCATCCCGCCTCCCAAGACATGCGTGGTTATGGATTCCGGGCTCGCGCTTCGCGCGCCCCGGAATGACGCGCGGAGAAGATGGACCCTGCCGTTGCGGAGCTACCCCGCGAGCTGCTTCTCGGCGAGGGCGATCCACTCGGCCTGCGCCTTGCGCACATGCCGTGGTGCGCGCTTCATCTGGATCAGCAGCTCGGTGAACACGACCTTGGCCTCATCGATCCGGCCGACCAGCTTGAGCAGCGTGCCGTAGCGGACCTTCGCCTCGCTGCCCGGCGCATAGTCCAGCAGCGCCTGGTACTCCTCGATGGCCTCGTCGGTGCGGCCGGCTTCCTGCAAAGCCCGCGCATAGAGCAGATGCGCCTCGGCCGAATTGTAGTCCGGCCAGCTCTTCTGCAGCTCGTCGAGCGTCGCCAGCGCATCCCCTGGGCGGCGGCGCGCGAACTGCGCCTTGGCCTTGCCGAGCGCGAACAGCGGCTCGTGGCCCATCGGCAGGCTCAGGATGTGATCGTAATGCTGCTCGGCCTCCTCATAACGCCCGACCGCGACGCATTCCTCGGCCAGCGCCGCGCGGTTGGCGATCGTGTCCGTGATCGCGACACGATCGGACAACTCGCGGTAGTCTTTCTCGGGGTCCAGCTTGTTGGCGACGCGCTTGCGCGCCTTCTGGACGTCGTGGCTGCCCAGCCATTCCGGCACCAGCTCGACGACGATGTAGGCGAGCGCGCCGATCATCGGCACCATCAGGATGATGAAGGCCCAGGGCTGCAGACGGCCAGTCCGCGACGCATGGTAGATCAGCGAAATGTCGAGCAGCAGTACGACGAGCGCGATAGGCACGGCAGATCCCCAACTCACGGCGAGATTTTACACGCCGACGTTGATAGCGTGGCCGGCCAGCCCGGACAATCCCGCGCTCACGCAGGCCGTTGCGGACGATCCCGTTTTGACGCATCACGGCCACAGCAGGTTCAATGGACGCACGCCTGTGGCGGCGGCCTCCGCGACGCTCGTAGCTAAGCTCCCACGGGGCCCCGGCGAGATTCATCGAAGCGAAAGAACGCCGAGGGATTGTCGACCAGAAGCCGCTGTCGCGCCGTCTCCGACGGCGCGATCTCGGCCACGAGGTCGGCCAGCACCGCATCGTCCGGCATTTGTCCCGTGATGTTGACGTGCGGCCAGTCGCTGCCCCACAGCACGCGCTCAGGGGCGTGCGCGGCAACGCTTCGGGCGAACGGCACAACGTCATGATAGGGCGCGCCCTCGCGCGAGATGCGATCGGCACCGCTGAGCTTGATCCAGACCCGCCCGCTGTCGAGCAAGCGACACAGGATCGCCTGACAGGCGCCGAGATTCCGGCCGAGGTCCGGCCGGGCCATGTGGTCGATCACCATGCGCAGCTCGATGGCCGCGATCAGCTCGGCATAGCGGATGAGATCGGCGGCCGTGACATGAATGGCGACATGCCAGTCGAACGGCCTCACCAGCGCGAGCACGGCCCGCATGCGCTCCGCCGACGGCGCGCCGCCGAGATGCGCCAGGAAGTTGAAGCGGGCACCGCAGACGCCGGCTTTATCGAGGCGCGCGACCTCCGCAGCCGTGACCTCCGCTCCGAGCACGGCGACGCCGCGGTAGCGGCCTTCTCCCACGGCCAGCGCATCGAGCAGCGGGCGATGGTCGCGGCCATGACCCTGGCTGTGGACGATGACCGCGCGATCGATGCCCAGCCGATCGTGCAAACGGCGCAGCGCCGTTTCCGGCGCCTCCGGCGGCGTGAAGCTGCGATCGTCGGGCAGCGGAAAGCGGTCGAACGGACCGAAGATGTGACAATGCGCATCGCAGGCCCCCGCCGGCCATGCGCGGGAAACGGCAGCCATGCCCGTGCTCATGGGTTCAGTCACAGCGGGCGCTCATGCCGCCATCGACAACGATCTCGGTGCCGGTAACGAAGCGCGCCTCGTCGGAGGCGAGGAACAGCGCGGCGTGGGCGGTGTCGCGGCCGTCGCCCATGAAGCCGAGCGGGATGCGAGCCTGCCGCGTCCGCAGCAGCGCCGCGACATCGCCGCCGGCGCGCTGCCCGGCGAGGCGCGCCTCGACCATCGGCGTGTGCATCTGGCCAGGCACCACCGTGTTCACGCGCACGCGCTGCGGGGCATACTGCACGGCAACGACGCGCGAGAACTGGATCACCGCGGCCTTGGCCGAGGCGTAGCCGACCTGCGCCGATCCGGTCCAGCGGATGCCCGAGGTGGAGGCCGTGTTGACGATGGCCCCGCCGCCCTGCGCCGCCATGTGCGGCAGCACCGCCTTGCAGGTGAGGAAGACGCTCTTCACGTTGAGATCGAGCTGCGCGTCCCAGCCCTGCTCGCTCAGCTCGACCGGGCCTCCCGGCGCCGAGCCACCGACATTGTTGACCAGAATATCGACGCGGCCGAACGCTGCGATACAGGCGTCGACCATCGCGGCGACATCCGCCGCATCGGTGACGTCGCAGCGGTGGGCCTGGATGACGCCGCCGTGGTCCAGGGCGCGCGCCAGCGTCTCGTCCATGCGGCTGCCATCGCGGTCGACGGCGAGGACCCTGGCGCCCTCGCGCGCGAAGATGACCGCCGCGGCGCGGCCGTTGCCCCAGCCCGGACCGACGCAGCCGGCCCCGGTGATGATCGCGACCTTGCCCTCCAGGCGCTTCGTCATGGTCATGGCTCCAGCTCCGGCGTCTCGCCATCGGGCAGGCCGATGTCGAACGCGTTGAGGGTCAGCGCCACCAGCCCGTAATAGCCGATGATGCCGACGAGATCGACGACGCCGCGCGTGCCGAGGGTTGCGGCCGCCAGCGCGTGCAGAGCGTCCGGCACGCGGCCGCTGGCGAGCAGCTGCCGGGTGTAGTCGTGAACGAGCTTCGCGGCCGGATCGGTGAACTCTGGATCACGCCGTTGCGCGATCGCGTCGATGACCGACGGGGCGATGCCCGCCTCGAGCCCATCCCGCTTGTGGGCATACCATTCGACATGCGAGGTCCAGTGCCGTGCCGTCACGAGGATCGCGAGCTCGGACAGCGCAGGCGGCAATGACGTCTCGTAGCGGGCGAACTCGCCGAGCTTCTGGGCCCGGCGTCCGAGCTCCGGACTGTGCAGCCAGGCCCGCAGCGGCGCCGGGATCCGGCCGCGCCGGCCGGCGATGGCCTCTTCGGCCACCGCGCGCTGCGTCTCGTCCATCTCGGCCAGGGCAAGGTCCTTGATGCGCATGCGATGCTCCTGGTCACGAGGCGCGAGGAATCGGCTGTGTCCCGGGCCTGGCAAGAAAAGCCGTCAGCCGCCCCGCCAGCTCGGCGGGGGCCTGCACCTGCATCAGATGACCGGCCGTGTCGACGGTCGCGAACGCCGCGCCGGGAATGAGACGGGCGAGCGCCTCGACCTGCGCCTGCGGCCGCAACAGATCATGCGCGCCGGCAAGCAGCAGGCAGCGCTGCCGAACCTCCGCGAGCCGTTCGCGCAGATCGACCTCAGCGAACGCCAGGTTGTTATGGGCATATCCGACCGGATCGTTGCCGAGGAAGCGGCCGAGATAAGCGAGGTAGGCATTGCGGTCGGTTCGCAGCACCGGCGGATAGGAACGATCGAGCGTATCAGCCGCCACGGCGCGCATGCCGGCGCGCATGCAGAGCGCGGAGCGCGCCGCCAGATACTGCACGCGACCAGCATCGACGCTGAGGGCCGGCGCGCACAGCGCCAGCGCGCTCACGCGCTGCGGATGCGCGAGCGCGAAGCTGACGGCGAGCGCCGCACCGGCGGCGACGCCGGCGATATCGACCGGTCCATCGGCGCCGAGCGCCCTCAGCAGCCGGTCGAGGTCGCCGACGTGATCGGCGAAGCCGAACGGCGCGCGCGGCTTTTCCGACAGGCCGGCGCCGCGCAGATCATAGCGCAGCACCCGCAGGTCGCCGGGCAGCTCTAGCATCAAGGCATCGAAGCTTTCGAGGCTGCCGCCGAGCTCATGCAGCAACACCAGCGTCCTCGCGCCACCGCCGCGCAGCTCATAGCGCAGCGTCAAGTCGTCGAGATGGATGAAGTTCATCGGCGAGGCGCCCGTCTCATCGTTGTCGGCGCGCGGTTTGACTCGCCCTGGGCCGCTTGCAATAAACTGCGGCGGGCAGCGGCGCGGAGGACACGGCCATCGACATCCGCGAGCTTCGTTACTTCGTGCAGGTGGCGCGCGCCGGTAGCCTGAGCCGGGCATCGGCATTGCTTAATGTCGCGCAATCCGCGCTCAGCCGGCAGCTGATGAAGCTGGAGGACGAGCTTGGCGTCGCGCTGCTGGTGCGGCACGGCCGCGGCGTCCGCCTGACCCGCGCCGGCACGACGTTCCTCGAGCACGCCCATGCCGTGCTGCTGCAGATCGACCAGATGCCGGGCGCGGTGCGCTCGCCGGATTCGAGCTTCGCCGGTCACATCGCGCTCGGGGTGCCGCCGGTCGCGGGCCTGCGCATCGCGCCGTCCGTGGTGGTCGAACTGCGCCGGCGCTGGCCGCAGGCCTCCGTGCAGGTCCGCGAGGGCATCAGCTCGTCGCTGGAGGAATGGCTGCTGGACCGCCGGCTCGACATCGCCGTGCTCTACAATCCCCCGCCGCTCGACGGCATCGCGCTGGCCCCCATCCTGCACGAGCGGATGGTCGTCGCCCTGCCGCCGGCCAAGCGCGGCGACACCGTGGCCGAGACGATCGGCTGGCGCGAGCTGGCCGGGCTGTCGCTGATCCTGCCGAGTCTTCCGCACAGCAACCGGCGGCTGATCGAGCAGGCGGCGATCCAGAACGGCACGCGGCTCAACGTCGCCTTCGAGGTCGACAGCGTGAGCATGACGAAGGCCATGGTTCGGCGCGGTCTCGGCGCAACGATCCTCGCCCATGCCGCGGTCGTTGCCGAGGCGAAGCGCGGCGAGCTCACCGTGCGGTCGATCGAGCGGCCGCCGCTGATCTCGACCGTCTCGATCGGCATGCCGCGGGAACGCCAGCCGACCTGGCTGGCCGACGAGCTGCTGGCGCTGATGCGCGAGGTGATCGCGCAGAGCGTGGCGGACGGCGCCTGGCCCGGCGCCAAGATCATCGGCGACTACGTGCGCTGAGCTCATTCGCCCGCACCGGCGATTGCAGCGTGGCCCTCGTCGACGGCCGCCTCCGCGGCCGTCGACGCGGCGCCACCCGCGAGATAGGCATCGAGCCTGGCGGCATCCAGCGCATTTTCCCAGCGCGCGATGACGAACACGGCAACGGTGTTGCCGACGACGTTGGTGAGCGCGGTGCAGGTCGCCATCAGGCGGTCGATGCCGAACAGCAGGCCGAGGCCGTTGAGCGGGAGCACGCGGACGGATTGCAGGGTCGCCGCGAGCTTGATGAAGGCGCCGCCCGCGACGGTGGTGCCGCCCTTCGAGGTCAGCAGCATGACCGCGAGCACCGCCAGCTGCTGGCCGTAGCTGAATGGCGTGTCGGTGGCCTGGGCGATGAAGCCGACGGCAATCGCCATGTAGATGCCCGTGCCGTCGAGATTGAAGCTGTAGCCGGCCGGCAGCACGAAACCGACGATGGCGCCGTCGCAGCCGGCCTGCTCGAGCTTCTGCATCAGCCGCGGCAGCGCAACCTCGCCGGACGCGGTCCCGAGCACCAGCAGCAGCTCCTCGCGGATCAGCCGCAGCAGCTTGAGCAGCGACAGCCGCATGATGGCGCACACGCCGCCGAGCACGACTGCGACGAAGACGACCGCCGTGATCCAGTACAGCAGCACGACCTTGCCGAGATAGAGCAGCGTGGCGCCGCCATGCGTGCCGATCGCCGCCGCCATGGCGCCGAACGCCCCGAGTGGCGCCAGCTTCATGATGAAACCCAGCATGCGGAACAGCACGTCCTGCCCCTCCTCGATGCCGCGCAGGATCGCCGACTCCGTCTTCAGGCCGACGCTCAGCGCCGCGCCCACCGTCACCGAGATGAACAGGATCTGGAGAATCTCGCCCTTGGCGAAGGCGTCGACGATCGTGGTCGGGATGATGCTGAGGAAGAAGCCGATAGCCGTGAAATTGCTCGCGGCGTTGGAGATGCGCGTCACGCTGTCATTGAGCGCGAGGTTGCCGGCATGGAGCCCGTCGCCGGGCTGGAACACGTTGACCGCGATGAAGCCGACGACCATGCCGAGCGTGGTCAGGATCTCGAAATACAGCAGCGACTTGAACGCGAGCCGGCCGAGCTGCCTCATATCGCGGACATGCGTCAGCCCGAGCACCACCGAGCAGAAGATGATCGGCCCGAGCATCATGCGCAGAAGTGCGATGAACGCATCGCCGAGCGGCTTCATCTGAACGGCCGCCTCTGGCGCCAGCAGGCCGACGGCGATCGCGAGCAGGATCGCGATCAGGACTTGGACATACAGCTGGCGGATGATCGCCATGGCTCGTTTCGCTCCCCTTGTGGACGAGATGGAATCTCGTTCCCCGTTGTGAGCGAACTGAAGCAGAGCCGGACGTGCTATGTCCAAATCAATCTTTCGATGACCTCCCATGCCGCAGCGGCAAGAGAGGTCATCGATGAGACAAGGCGCAGCCGCGCCTCGGCCCTACTGCTGCTGGTCGATGACCTGCACCACCTTCTGATCGCGCGGGTCGACCAGCACGACCTGCTCGCCGATCGCCAGATACTGGTAGTTGGCCAGCTCCGGATTGCTGCGCGCGAGCTCATCGGGCACGCGGCGCAGGCTCAGGCAGCTCGATCCGGACGAGGACGACGACGATGTCGTCGAGCCCACAGTGCCCGTCTCGGTGGCAGCGCGGCGCAGAATCTGGCGCTGATCGTCCGACAGCACGATGCGGGTCGAGCCGACGCCATAGCCGCCGCGATCATAGCCGCGGTCCGCGCGCATGCCGTTCTGCGGGATTACGTCGACGATCTCGCGGCTGCGCGGGTCGACGATCGCGATCTCGTCATGGATCACGGTGTACTCGTAGCCGCGATATTCCGGCACGATCGTCACGATGTCCGACGGCAGCGGACGCGGCCGCACGCGCTCCGGCAGGCGCTCGCCGACATTGATGTTGATGTTGAGATTGGTGCGCGCCTGGTCGAAGTCGTGATCGCGCTTGAGCTGATCGACCACGCGGGTCTTCTGCTGCTCGTTGACCGACACCTGCGTGCTGGAGCGGCTGCCATTGGGCTGGGTCTGATTGTTGGCCTGCCCGGTCTGATCACGCTGACCGGCGCCGGTCGGCTGGTTCTGCTGCGCGGTCGTGTTCTTGCTGTCGGCCGCGTTCGGCTGGTTGGCCTGCTTGCTGCGGTCGCCGGTCTGCTTGTCCGCGGCCTCGTCGGACGTGCCGGTCTTGCGCTCGTCCTGGCTCTGCCGGGTCTTGTCCTTATCGTGATCATTGCGATCGGCCTCACGGTCGGACTTCCGATCCGTCGCCCCCGACTTGCTCTCGGCGGCGCGATCCTCGCCCTTGCGCGGCTCGTCGGCGCGCCCCTGCTGTTGCTTCGACTCAGCCTTGCTCTTGCTGTCAGACTGCTTGTCGGCCTGCTTGCTGTCAGTCGACGACTTCGACTCGGCGCTCTCCTTGGCCTCGCGGCCACGCTCGGCGGCCGCACCGCCCTTGCTCTCGGCGCTCTGCTTGGCATCATGTGCCGACCGCTCGGAGGACCTTTCCTGAGCCTGCTCGCGTCCTGCTGCGGATGAAGGCTCGCCACGGCGCTGCTCCTGCGCGCTCTGCTTTGCCTCGGCGCCGGCACGTTCCGCCGCGGCGGCGCCGCCCTTTGCCTCTCCCTTCGCCTCGGCAGCCGGACGCGTGGCCTCGTGCGCCGTAGCAGCGGCCGGGCCTCCCTCGCGCTTCATGTCGCCTTGCGCCGATGCACCTGATGCCGTGCCGATCGCCAGGATGATCGCGGCCGTTCCCAGCCAATGTTTCGTCGTCATATGAGAACCTCCTTGGATCCCTGCCCCATTCGCTGGCGGACAACGCAAACAGCCGCCCGGCGTTGCCGGACGGCGCGAGAAAAAACTCCGGAACGATTTTGATGAACGGCTTCGGCGCGCCGTCACGCGATCATTTTGACCGTGGCGCGAGCAGAAGCATGACCGGGACCGCGAATTGCTTGAAGTTGGCCGTGCTGTTCGCCTCGCCAGTCGCGGAGCTGATCAGGCTGGCACTGCCTCTCGCGCCGAACAGCATGCCGCTCACTTGATATTCCTTCTCTCCGCCTGGCGACACTTTCAGGCGCCGTGCATAGAACATGCGCGGCAGCCCGCTGCCCTTGCCGCCCTCGACGCCCAGAATCGTCGTGGTCTGACCCGGCACGCGCTGGTCGAGCAGCTTGACGGTCTGGTCCTGGGAGGCGCGGAATTGCTCGATCGTCATCGTCGTGTTGGGTCCGTAGAGCCGGTAGCTCACCTTCGAGCCGGGGCCGCATTTCGCATCGTCGCACAGGAAGAAGGTCACATCGGTGCCGTTCGGCCGCTGCGGTTTCCAGCCGCCCACGGTGAACGGCAGAGGCGGTGTGGCGACCGACGGCGTCGTCGACGGGGTCTCGGCCCGAGCGGCGCCAACGCCCGTGACGAGCGAGAGTGACACGGACAGGAGAAGCCAGCGCAGGGCGCGCTGAGTGAGAGGCAGCGTCGACATCAAGGCACCGTCGGGATCGAGGAAGTGGCAGGCAGGACGGACGTCAGGGACGATCCGGGAGATGGAGGACGTCCCGCAACCTCGATCACCAATCGGTCGTTTGTGGGTCGGGCCGGGCGAGCGGCCCGACGGAAACGTCACGGGCGCAGCCCGCCGATCAGGCCGCGCGGTCGAGATGGGCGACGAGGCCGGCGAACAGGCCACGGCCGTCGGTGCAGCCCATGATGTCCTCGACGTGATTCTCGGGATGCGGCATCATGCCGAGCACATTCCCGTTCTCGTTGACGATGCCGGCGATGGAATGCGCAGCGCCATTGATGTTGCTGAGGTCGCCGACCTCGCCATCGGCTGAGCAGTAACGATAGAGCACGCGCCCATCGCCATTGAGCCGCTTCAAGGTCTCCTCGTCGGCCGCATAATTGCCCTCGCCGTGAGCGACCGGCACGCGGATGACCTGACCCGCATTGTAGCCGCGGGTGAACGGCGAATCGGAGCGCTCGACCCGCAGATGCACGTCCTTGCAGATGAACTTCAGCTTATCGTTGCGCATCAGCACGCCCGGCAGCAGGCCGGACTCGCACAGGATCTGGAAGCCGTTGCAGACGCCGAGCACCAAGCCGCCCTTGGCGGCGAAATCGCGTACTGCGTCCATCACCGGGGCCCGTGCCGCGATCGCGCCACAGCGCAGATAGTCGCCATACGAGAAGCCGCCGGGCACCACGACGAGGTCGGTGCCCTTCGGCAGCGACGTCTCGGCGTGCCAGACCATCGCAGGCTCATGGCCGGAGATCATGCGCAGCGCGCGGGCCATGTCGCGTTCGCGGTTGATGCCGGGGAAGACGAGGACGGCGGATTTCATGATGCTACGTGTTTGCTCGATAATGATCCCCTCGCAGCGTCGCGAGAGTGTGTGAGTCCGACGAGAGCTCTCTGTTCAACGCTCGCACACCAGCAAGCAGCTCATCGACAGAATGTTCGACACGGACCTGATCACGCGGGATTTCCAGCAGAAGCTCGTAGATCTCGCGGTCGATCACGGCCATTGCCTACCCCAGCAACTCCACCCGGTAATTCTCGATCACCGTATTCGCCAGCAGCTTGTCGGCGGCCGCCTTCAGGGCGGCCTCCGCCTTGGCCTTGTCGGCACCGGCGAGCTCGATGTCGAACACCTTGCCCTGCCGCACGCTGGCGACGCCGTCGACGCCGAGCGATTTCAGGGCGCCCTCGATCGCCTTGCCCTGCGGATCGAGGATGCCGGATTTCAGCGTCACCGTGACACGCGCTTTCACGTCTTGTTCCCTTTTAGCTCTTGACCAGGACCGGGCCGGAGCCCGCCGGGCGCTCGTTCTCGATGAGGATGCCGAGCCGCTTGGCGACCTCGGTATAGGCCTCCAGAAGGCCGCCAAGATCACGACGGAAGCGGTCCTTGTCGAGCTTCTCGTTCGACTTGATGTCCCACAGCCGGCAGGAATCGGGGGAAATCTCGTCGGCGACGATGATGCGCATCATCTCGTTCTCGAACAGCCGGCCGCATTCCATCTTGAAGTCGACCAGGCGGATGCCGATGCCGAGGAAAAGCCCGGTCAGGAAGTCGTTGACGCGAATGGCGAGCGCCATGATGTCGTCGATTTCCTGGGGCGTCGCCCAGCCGAACGCGGTGATGTGCTCCTCCGACACCATGGGGTCGTTGAGCTGGTCGTTCTTGTAATAGAATTCGATGATCGAACGCGGCAGCTGGGTGCCTTCCTCGATGCCGAGGCGCTGCGACAGCGAGCCCGCCGCCACATTGCGGACGACGACCTCGAGCGGCACGATCTCGACCTCGCGAATCAACTGCTCGCGCATGTTGAGCCGGCGGATGAAGTGAGTCGGAACCCCGATGTCGTTGAGGTGCTGAAACAGGTACTCCGAGATCCGGTTGTTGAGGACGCCCTTGCCTTCAATCACCTGGTGCTTCTTGGCATTGAAGGCGGTGGCGTCGTCCTTGAAGTGCTGGATCAGGGTGCCCGGCTCGGGGCCTTCATACAGGACCTTGGCCTTGCCTTCATAAATGCGACGCCGACGGCTCATTGGGATGTACCGTGTTTTGTTGAAATCCATGAAATGGTGGGCTCCGGATGACTTTGGACAGGACCACGACGGAGCTGCCGCGAGGGCCCGGACGGACGGAAACAGAACAAGAACCGGGCCTGTGGGAAACCTATCTCATTGGTGTCCCGAGCACAATCGATCCGGGCCTCGGGAGCGGAGTTTTACCGCCCTTCCCTGCGGCCTCGTACCCGTTGTATTGGCAAGATGTTCCAATTATTTAGGCGTGCGGCCACCGCCCCGCAACCGCCTGCGCGGTTAACCCTCTTCGGCAACACTGGAAGTTCCGACCATGACCACGTTCGACAAGCGCGAGGACGCCTTCGAGAAGCAATTCGCCCATGACGAGGAATTGAAGTTCAAGGCAGAAGCCCGCCGCAACAAGCTGCTCGGCCTGTGGGCAGCCGAAAAGCTCGGCAAGTCCGGCGCTGACGCCGACGCCTACGCCAAGGAGGTCGTCGCGGCCGATTTCGAGGAAGCGGGCGATGCCGACGTGCTGCGCAAGGTGCTGGGAGACCTCACCGCCAAGGGCGCGGCCGTCACCGAGGCGGACGTGCGCGCGAAGATGAGCGAGCTGCTGGTGACCGCCGTGGCGCAGGTCAAGGCGGGACAGTGAGAGGCGAATAGCGAATAGGGAGTAGCGAATAGGGATCTCCTGCCCCTATTCGCTACCCGCAATTCGCTACTCGCTTACTCTTCCTTGAAGCCGTATTCCGGCACGTTGCCGCTGGCGCCGTAATATTTGTACGGCAGGAACTTGCCCGACATCGTGATCTTGACGCGGTCTCCCTTGGCATTGGGCAGGCGCTCCATCACCATGTCGAAATCGATCGCCGACATGATGCCGTCGCCGAATTCCTCCTGGATCAGCTCCTTCCACGCCGGGCCGTTGATCATCACGAGTTCGTAGAAGCGGTAGATCAAGGGATCGGTCGGGGGCATCTGCACGCCCTCGCCGCGCATCGGCGTCTCGTTCAGCATCGCGATCTCGGATTTGGACAGGCCGAACAGCTCGCCGGCGTTCGCCGCCTGCGGCTTGGTCAGCTTCATCTGGCCGAGAACGGCGCCGACAATCAGCACCTCGGAATAGCCGCCGATCTGCTCGCAGATGTATTTCCAGCTCCAGCCCTTCTCGCGCTTGATGTCGAGCAGCTTCTCGGTGAGGTCGGATCGCTTCATGCTTGGTCTCCCTTGTCTTCGTTGATGGGTTTCTTCCGGCTGGGCGTCAGCGGGCGATCGCCTGCGGCGCGTCGTTCTCGACCGGGTTGGACGCGACGATCGTCGGCTCGCTGCGCCCGATCGTCACCACCGGCACCTTGCGCGGGTCGTAATCGGGCGTCTCGGCGGTGAAGGTCCTGCTGCGGCTGACCAGGAAATCGATGATGTGGTTGCGCAGCGCGTAGTACAGCGGATGGCGATGCAGGTCGCCGCGCAGCCGGTCCTTCGGCAGCGGGTTCTCGACGATCTCCGCGAGCACCGCGCCGGGTCCGTTGGTCATCAGCACGATCTTGTCGGCGAGATAGATCGCTTCGTCCACGTCGTGGGTGATCATGAACACGGTCTGCCCGGTCTCGACGCAGATGCGGCGGACCTCGTCCTGCAGGGTGCCGCGCGTCAGCGCATCGAGCGCGGAGAACGGCTCGTCCATCAGCATGATCTTCGGCGTGATCGAGAGCGCGCGGGCAATCCCGACGCGCTGCTTCATGCCGCCGGACAGCTCCGACGGCCGCTTGTGCTCGGAGCCGGACAGGCCGACGAGCTCGATGTATTTCAGCGCATGCGCCTTGACCTTGGCGCGATCCCATTTGCGCCATTTCGACGAGACGGCATAGGCGACGTTGCCGAGCACCGTCCGCCACGGCAGCAGCGCATGGCTCTGGAAGATGACCGCGCGGTCGAGACTCGGACCTTCGATGGCCTGGCCGTCGACGATGACGGCGCCTTCGCTCGGCACGTCGAGGCCGGCAAGAACATTCAGCACCGTGGTCTTGCCGCAGCCGGAATGCCCGATCACGCAGACGAACTCGCCGCGCGCCATCGCGAGCCAGAGATTCTCGAAGATCGTCGTGCTGCGCGCCCCATCATAGCGCTTGGCGATCCCTTCGATGGAGATGAACTTGTCGGTCATAGGAAGGTCTTTCCGTTCCCTCCCCCCTTGTGGGGGAGGGTCAGGGAGGGGGGTCCCCCACGAAGACTCGCGCGTGGGGCACCCCCACCCCTGACCCCTCCCCGCAAGGGGGAGGGGAACGGAGTTGCGCACCTTGCAGCAGTTCGCCTGATCATGCCCTACTCCGGAAACGTCACGAGCCGCGACACGCGGGCCAGGATCTGATCCAGCACCATGCCGACCAGGCCGATCAGCAGGATCGCGATGATCACGTTGGTGATCGAGAGGTTGTTCCACTCGTTCCAGACGAAGTAGCCGATGCCGGTGCCCCCGACGAGCATCTCGGCGGCGACGATGACGAGCCAGGCGATGCCGATCGAGATCCGCATGCCGGTGAGGATCGTCGGCGCCGCAGCCGGCAGGATGACCGTGAAGGCCCGGCGGAAATTCCCGACCTCGAGCGTGCGGGCGACGTTGATCCATTCCTTGCGCACGCTGGCGACGCCGAAGGCGGTGTTGATGAGCATCGGCCACACCGAGCAGATGAAGATCACGAAGATCGCCGACAGGCTGGAATCCTTGATGGTGTAGAGCGCGAGCGGCATCCAGGCGAGCGGCGAGATCGGTTTGAGAATCTGGATGAACGGATCGAGCGCCTTGCTCATCAAGGGCGACATGCCGATCAGGAAGCCGAGCGGGATCGCGACCGCGACTGCGATCAGGTAGCCGAGCATGACCCGCCCGAGCGAGAAGGCGAGCTGGATGCCGAGCCCCTTGTCGTTCGGACCATTGTCGTAGAACGGCCGCCGCAGATGCTCCCACAGCTTGGCACCGACATCGAGCGGCCCGGGCATCGCCGACTTACCCTGCGTGGCCGTCATGCCCATCAGCTTGGCGTATTCCGGGCTCATGTTGGCCGCGGCGCCCGTGCTGCGCGTCGCGATATGCCAGGCGCCGAGGAACACGGCGAGCAGCACGATGGAAACCACGGCGGCGCGGAGGCGAAGAGAGGCGGTCATGCCGGCGCTCCACTCACGGTGTCGTCCCTGCGAACGCAGGGACCCATAACCACCGTCCAGACTTGGTAAAAAAGATCGTCGTCGCCATTCCTGCCACAAGCGAGTTCACGGCGTATGGGTCCCCGCGTTCGCGGGGACGACACCGATGATTTGATCGGCAGCGTCGTGTCCATCGCGATTGTCGCGGCCAGCAGCGTCGCGCCCATTCCTCCCATCACGACGCCTTCTTGATCTTGAAGCTGGCGACGTAGTCGTCCGGCTTGGTCGGATCGAACGGCTTGCCCATCACCGAGAACGATTTGTAGGAGTCCTTCGGCGGCGTCAGGCCCATGTCGGTCATGACCTTGCGGGTGTCGGTGGCGAGATAGATCTGCTCCGCGACCGCCTTGTAGTCGACGTCGCCCTTGATCTGGCCCCAGCGCTTCATCTGCGTCAGCATCCACACCGCGAAGGACTGCCACGGGAACGGATCGAAATCGACGCGCTTCGGATCGGTCTTCACGCCGCCGAGGCCATCGGCGTAGGTGCCGGTCAAGACCTGCTCCATGACGGTCACCGGCGCATTGATGTAATTCGCCGGAGCGATCGCCTCCGCGATCTGCTTGCGGTTCTCAGCCTTCGACGCGTACGCGGTGGCATCGACGATGGCGCGGGTGAGAGCGGCAAAGCTGTTCGGCGCCGTGGTGATGAACTCGCGGCTCGCCGCGAAGCTGCAGCAGGGGTGACCGTCCCAGATCTCCTTCGACAGGATGTGCAGGAAGCCGACGCCGTCAAAGATCGCGCGCTGGCAGATGTTGTCGGGCGCGAGGAAGCCGTCGATATTGTCGGCGCGCAGGTTCGCGACCATCTCCGGCGGCGGGACAGAGCGCAGTTGCACGTCGGTGTCGGGATCGATGCCGTGCTCGGCGAGATAATAGCGCAGGAGATAGTTGTGCATCGAATAGTCGAACGGAATGGCGAACTTCATGCCCTTCCAGTCCTTCGGATTGCGCTTGTCCTTGTGCTTCATCGCAAGCGTAATGCCCTGCCCGTTGATGTTCTCGATCGCGGGCACGGTGAACGGGATCGGCTGTGCACCGAGGCCGAGCGAGATCGCGATCGGCATCGGCGCCAGCATGTGCGAGGCGTCGTATTCCTTGTTGATGGTCTTGTCGCGGATGACGGCCCAGCCGGCGGTCTTGACGACCTCGACGTTCAGCCCGGCCTTGGCATAGAAGCCGAGCGGCGCCGCCATGATGATCGGGGTCGCGCAGGTGATCGGAATGAAGCCGACCTTGATATCCTTCTTCTCGGGCGTGCCAGCTTCGGCGAACGCCTCGGTCGCGGTCTTCAGCGGGAAGAACTGGGACACTGCGGCGAGCGCGGTGGCGGCGCCGACCGACTTCAGAAACGCGCGGCGGGTGGCGGCTTGCGGAAACACCGCGCGCAGCACGGCTGACGCGACCACGTTCTCGTAGCGCTTCTCGGTGGAGTGCGCCACGGGCTCGCAGCGCAGCGCCAGCGCGGCGTGCTCATGTTCGGCCGGCCTGCGATGCTGGCCGCAGATACAACCGGCATTCACGCGTGAATCGGCATCGAACGGATCATCGAAAATCGACATGTGCTGCGCCCCTTTGTCACATCTGCGCTGTCAGCGCCTTCGAACTGCTCATCCGGCCGCATTTTCAGCGGCCGGACGTGCTTAACATGCAGCTTCTATGCCGCCTTGCTGGTCATCGCCGGCATCGGAAGTCCTTCCTCGATCGGCAGCGACGGGTCGCGCGACCACTCGTTCCACGAGCCGAAGTACATCCGCACATCCTTCACGCCGGCGTTCTTCAGCGCCAGGAAGGTGTTCGAGGCCCGTGCGCCCTTGAAGCAGTAGAGATAAACCGGCGTGTCGACCGTGATGCCGACGGTGGCGCATTCGGCGAGGATCTCGTCCTTCGACTTGAAGCGCGGGCCTTCGGCGGTCGGCTTCATCATGCGGTACCATTCGAGCCAGACGGCGCCGGGGATGCGGCCTTTGCGCGGACAGAAATCCTTGCCGTAGGGCGAGGAGGAATCGCCGATCCACTCATCGACATCGCGGACGTCGAGGATCGCGATAGCGGGATTGCCAACCGCCGCCAGCATCGCCTTGGCGTCGATCAGGATGCTGCCCGCCTCCGGCACGATGGCGAACGAGGCCTTGGCCGGCGACGGCACGTCGGTCGTCACCGGCATGCCGGCGGCCACCCAGGCATCGTAGCCGCCATGCAGCACCTTGACCTTGGGATAGCCGAGCATCGTGAGCAGGAAATAGCCGCGGCACGACTGGCCGAAGCCGGAGTTCATCGACTGTTCGTAGACGACGGCGGTCTCGGCGCCCGAAAGGCCGGCGGCGCCGAACGCGTCCGCAAACTTCGTCTTCAGTTCCTCCATGCCTTCCGGTGTGGACGTCGCGAGATAGGTGAAGATCTCGTGGACGTTGACGGCGCCGGGAAGATGTCCCGCGGCGTAGGCATCGGGATTGCGGGTGTCGATCACGACACACGGCTCGGTCTTGGTGAACTCAGCGAGTTCGCCGGCTGTAATCAGAACGTCCGTCATGGCAGGCCTCTCCTGGTTGGGATTTGTTGGTTTGCCGTTCTCGCCGGCGTCAGCCGTCGGCGAGCATCTTGCGGAGCTGCTTGGTCGCGGGAGTCACGATCGCGACGAAATAGGCCTCGCGCAGGCGACGTTCGGCGCGATTGCCCTTGAGGTAGCCGCGGGCTCCGCAATGGAGCATCGCGGCATGAGCCGCAGCGACGCTGGCCTCGCCGGCACGCAGGCGCAGCGCCACGACCTTGCGCCAATAGGTCTCGTCGGGGTTGAACGGATCGCTGGCGAGTTCGGCCGTCTCCTTCGCGAGTTCATCGGCGAGCGCGCTGAAATCGACCGGCTGCTGCGGCAGATAGCGGTTGACGTGGCCGAGCGGCGCCTCGACCTCCTGCATGATCTTGATGCAGTCCTTGATCAGGCCGAGCGCCATGCCGGCCTGCAACATGATGAATCCGGCACGGATCTTCTTGACGAAGGGACCGGCGGGATCGGCCAGGATCAGTTCGTCCGGCACGAACAGGTCGCGAAACTGGATGCCGTAGGTGCCGGTGCCGTCCATCGCCAGGAACGGCTGGCATGGCTGCAGGGTCACCGCCGGATCGGCACAGTCGGCGATGAACATCACGATCTCGCCGGGCGCGTCCTCACGCTCGAAGATCGTACCGAACATGTGGTCCGGCCCGAGGTTCGAGACCCAAGGCAGCACGCCGCGCACGACGTAGCCGCCCTCGACCTTGCGACCCCTGAGCTTGAGCTTCTCGATGCCGAAGAAGCTCTTCATCGGATTGGACAAGCCGGTGCCACCGAGCAACCGGCCGCTGGCGGCGTCGTCGAGAAGACGGCCGACGAGCGCCTTGTTGGGCGAGTTGGCGATGTACCAGACCAGCGTGTTCTGGCACCACGCCATGAAGGCAGAGGCGCCGCAGACCTCACCAATCGCGCCGATGGTGTCGATCGCGCAGTTGAGATCCGCCGCGCCATTTTCCGGCACGTGGCTGCTCCACGCGCCGACCTCGCCGAAGCGGCGGAGCACGTCGGCCGGGTACACCGTCCCGGCGTCGATGCCAGCGGCCAGCGGCGCGAGCTCCTTGCGCGCGATCGCCGTGACCTGCTCCACGGTCGACGGTATGGGCATGACGCCCGCGCCATCGAGCGCCAGATGCTGTCCGAGTGAACCCGAGACTACTGAGTTCATGACGTCCTCCGCTACGCTGACCTCGAGGGCCGCCTCAGATCCCGACCTCGAGATTGACCGGACGCGTGAAGGTGTTGGCGACCGGCGACCACTTCTTGACGTGGTCGATCAGCGCCTTGACCTCCTCCTGCGGAATGCCCTCGCACTCCATGTCGACCTTGACGCGGACATCGGTGAAGCCGACCGGCTTCTCGCTGACGTCGCCGGTGCCCCAGACTGCGGTGATGTTGAGATCACCCTCGAGCTCCAGCTCGAGCTTGTTGACGGTCCAGCCGCGATGCACCGCATTGGCATGCAGGCCGACGGCCAGGCAGGAGCCGAGCGCGGCGAGCGAGGCTTCCGACGGATTTGGCGCAGTGTCGTCACCGAGCAGCCCCGGCGGCTCGTCGACGATGTAGGGCGCGAGGTTGCGGATGTAGTTGGCGTGGCGGAACTTGCCCTCGGCGACGGTCTTGCACTTCAGGGTCTTGATGACCTTGGGGTTGGCCTTGCCGTTGACGATGAGCTGTTCAAGCCCGTTCTTGTCGATGGGTGCGAGGCAGCCCGTCAGCGCCGTCTTCTGAACCACAGCGGTCATCTCATTTCTCTCCCTGGGATGAGGATACCGAACGGTCTGTATCCTGCACGAAGCGTGCCAGAGAGGCCGAAAATCAAAAGCCGGAGTGATCCTCGCGGCTTACGCGGTCATCGCGGCAAGTGGCGAGCCGCTGCGTCCCCTCCGCTGCCCAAGCGCAGTGCAGAATGCCGCCTTCGGAGATCAAATTGAGCGCAACGCTGCCTCGAGCACATCAGCAGTCTTGCTGACTCACGCGCACAGCGATTAAGCTTGCACGCATGGCAAAGTCAGTTGCGGGCAAACAAACCGGCAAGAAGCAGGCGATCGCGAGGACGATCTCGGCTGGCGATGACGAATCCGCGCGCGGCCGTCTGCTCGGCGCCGCCACGCGGCTGTTCTGCAAGAACGGCATCAATGCCACCGGGATCGATGCGATCATCAGCGAGGCCGGCACCGCGAAGACCACGCTCTACAAGCTGTTCGGATCGAAGACCGCGCTGGTCACCGCCGTGCTGGAAAGCGAAGGCAAGCAGTGGCGCGAATGGTTCATCGCGGAAATGGAGAGCGGCGGCGGTGACGCCGAGACCAAGCTGGCACGCATCTTTCCGGCGCTGAAGAGCTGGTTCGGCGAGGAGCGCTTCTACGGCTGCCCCTTCATCAATGCGGTCGGCGAGCACGACAAGGACCAGAAGCAGTTTCGCACCATCGCAATGCGCCACAAGAAAGTGGTGCTGGCGCATATCGAGAAGCTCGCCCGTGAGATGGGCGCTGCCGAGCCGGAGAGCTTCTCGCATCAGCTTGCACTGCTGATCGACGGCGCGATCGTGGCGGCGATGGTGTCGCGCAATCCCGAGGTCGCGGACACCGCCGGGCTGGCGGCGAAGGCGCTGATCGAGCCGGCGAAGCTGAAGGCGGGCCAGCGCAACAGCAAGGCGGCGGGCCCGCAGCTCGCTGCGGTCTGAGCCGCCCTGCCCCGCGAACCGAGCGACAGAACTAGCGGAAATACTCCGTCACCAGCTTCAGGTCCGCCTGGTCTGCGCCCGCGCCGTTGAGGCTCGCATCGATGACGCGGCGGCAGGCGGCCACTGCAGCCTCATCGCCGAGCTCGTTGGCCGCTTCGAGCACGTGCCAAGCCGCATCGACCGCCGCGCGGTCCGCAGGCGCCTCGCGATGGCCGAGCCGTTGCTCTCTGCGAAGAGGAAGTCCCATACCCTTCATCCGCGATCACCTCCATCCGTCGCTGCAGGTTCAATAGGCTACGGCGCGCGGCGCGGATGCTTTGCCGCCTTTGCCTGGATTCTTGCGGGACTGATAGAATTCGAGCACGCTGCGCGATGTCAGCGACTGGAGCTTGGCATAGTCACGCTCCAGCTCCTGCAACTCGCCGGCCGTGATGCGGTGGTCGCGGGCGCCGAGGAACGCGAGCGCCATCATCGTATCCCAGGTAAAGCCAAGCGCCTTGGCGAGCATCAGCAGCATCTCGCGGTTGCGGTCGAACAAGGCGCGCTCGACGACGTCGACCGGCAATCCCGACAGCAGCGCGAGGCCGATCGTCACCTCCTCGACCTTGTGCGCGGTCGCATAGCCGGCGATGGTGCTCTCGTGCAGATTGCCGAGGCGGTGCTGGATCGTCACGGTCCGCTTGGCGACGAAGTAGTTGCGCGAGCCGGGTCCGAACTTCGACTGCAGGTCGCCGGCGATGTTGGCGACCGAGCTGTTGATCTCGCCAAGCAGCTCCGGCCGCTCCCCTGCCAGCCGCTTGCCGACATCGTCCGAGGCCTTGGCGATGAGTTGCTGGAACAGATGGCGGGGGATGTCGAGCCGGCGGCCGAGATGCTCGGCGAGAATCGAGTCGTTCTCGGCCCGCTTGACCATGTGCAGGAATCCGGCGCCGGAGAACTGGGCGCCCTGATTGCGCGCCACCGCCGTGGCGACGGCACGGTCGCCGCGCGTCGCCAGCACGTCGGTCACGGCCGGGCTCAACGTCTTTCGTTCGGCGATCGCGAGCAGATGGTCCTGGCTCTTGGTGCTGGCGTTCTCGACCAGCGTGGCGTCATCGAGCCGCTCGGATTCGCGCAACACCGGGCCGGCGACCCAGATCTCGTCGTCGAAGGCGAGCTTGCGGATGACGCTGGCCGGCGAATATTCGATCCTGGCGAGGCGATCCGCGAGCTTGGCGCGCGCTTCGATCTCGATCTCGTCGGCGAGCCGGCCGATCACCTCGCCGAAGGTGGCGATCTCCTCCTCGCAGTAGCGCCCCGCGATCAGCAGGTCGGTCGCATGCCACAGCGCGCGCTCGCGGCTGTCCGCGGTCCCCCGCGCAATCGCATCCTCGAGGTCCCGCAACACGGATCTGGTTTCGTTCATGATGAAAGGCCGCACAGTTGCAACGATGAAAGGGCAATGCGCAGACCATACCGTTCGAACCCGAGCGTTCCGTAACCCGCCGCGTGCGGATTTGACCGGGCATTTTCACTCAAATGCGCACGCGCGCGTTAAGCATGCGGCCGGAGAACAGCTCGCTGCGGGATTGCCGTGCCTCTCCGCATGACTTTTACGGCATGATGCGGAGCGCGCGCGCCTCCGCCTCGGCGACCGAGCGTTCGCGCGATGTCAACGGACACTCGGCGAGAGCCCGGTCGATCAGTTGCATGGCGTCGCGCTCACGACTCTGGTCGAGCATCAGCTCGGCGGCGAAGAAGCTCGCCTCGCAACGCCGTGCCCGGCGCGTGACGGGAGCACCGCGGTCGGCCGCCGCAAGCACAGCCTCTGGCGTTTCCTGCCCGAGGAAGAGACGGACGATCGGGGCCGGCCATTTACCCATGTCGAGCCGCTTCGCGTGGTCGGCGAGCTCGCTCCCCAGCCCGGCACGGCGGCGCGCCAGATCCAGCCACAAGGCCGCCTCGGCATTGTGGGGATCGATCTCGCTGAGCCATCTGAAATCGTCCTGCGCCTCCTCCAGGAGACCGGCCTGGAAGCTTGCGATCCCCAGCGCGCGATAGGCCTGCGCGCGGTAGCCGTTGCGACCGAACGCCCGCCCGAAACCCGACCCCGGCTGCGGCTCGCTCTCGCGCAGATCAGGAGCGGCGCGATCGAATGCGGCAAGAAGACCAGCCGAGGACTGCTCGATGACGATCTTGTAGTCGTCGATCGCATGCTCGACGTCTCCCTTGTGGAAGTAGGCGCCGGCGCGTGCGAAACGGGCTTCGATCACCTGCGGCGTCGCCGGCTTGCCGCGCTCGATCACGACAGTGCAGCCGGCGATGCGCTCGTCGGCACCGAGATCGGCCGCCGTCGTGCACCGCTTCGGTGCCGCCGGTTCGGCGCTTGCCGACAAGCCGAAGATCGAGCCGATGATCAACGCACAACACAGAATCGAGCGCCATCGTCGCGTAGCCATGAATGCCCCCTTAGGTCTTGCTCTTGGTGCTGCGATCTAACCAGAACCGATTGGGAGAACCACAATCTGGAATTGCGTTCACAAATCATCGTTCAGCCGGTGTAAACGAGATCGCAGACTCGGGGCCTGCCGGGCGCGGATGAGTTGCGAGGGCCGCGCATGCCACGCGGCAACTCAATCGACGCTTGCGCGTGATGAACGGACGCGCGAAGCCATTGATAGCCGCCACGCGGCTCGCGATGCGACCGTCGGCGACTACTTGGCTGCGGCGATCACCGCCTGCAGCCGCGCCAGCTCGGCCTCCAGATTCGCCTCGACATCAGCCGCCTTCACCTCGGTGACGCGATAGTCGCGGCTTTCCAGCCACGCCCGCCTTGCGCTGCGATCCGCCACCACGCCTTCGCTCTCGTCCGGGCCGACCAGCTCGATCGCGAGGCGGTGGATGAAGGAGACGAAGTCGGGGATGTGGCGGCCGACCGGGGTCTGGCGCTTGAACTGGCCGGCGAAGCGGCGGTCGCGCGACAGCGCGTGCCACAGCGCGCGCTCGGCGTCGGTCGGGTTGCGGCGGAGCAGCCGCGCCAGCCCGCGCAGCGAGCCGCGCGAATCCGGCAGGTTGGCCACCGTGCCCTGCTCGGCGATCAGCGCCCGCAGGCGCGTCGCCTGCTCGCTGTCGAGCACGCCGCCCTTGGCCGGCCCCTTGCGCCCCTCGGCGATCGCCATGACCACGCCGTGCAGGGTGTGGATGTCCTGCCGCGACGGCTCCATGCGGAAGAAGATGTTGCGCAGGTTGACCAGCATGGTCTCGCGCTTCTCGGCGGGCCGCAGGAATTCGACCCGGTCGAGCTCGCGCACCAGGTTCTCGAAGAACGCCTCCATCTGTCCCTGGCTGGCGCGCTCCGAGCGTTCGGGCATGGCGAAGGGCAGCGCGCCCGATGTCACCAGCTTGAACCATTCATAGCCCATCAGCAGCACCGCCTGGGCGAGGTTCAGCGAGGCAAAGCCGGGGTTGACCGGGTAGGTGATGATGCGGTTGGCGCGGGCGACCTCCTCGTTGGTGAGCCCCGCCCGCTCGCGGCCGAACAGGATGCCGGCCCGGCCGCCGCCGGCGATCTGGCCCTGCATCTCGCGGGCGGCCGCCTCTGGTCCCATCACCGGCTTGGCCTGGTCGTGGGCTCGGGCGGTGGTCGCGAACACCAGGTCGAGGTCGGCGATCGCCTCCGGCAGGGTGTCGAACAGCCGGACATGATCGATGATGTGGTCGGCCCCGGCCGCCGCCCGCTGGGCGGCGATGTTCGGCCAGCCGTCGCGCGGGTTGACCAGTCGCAGCTCCGACAACGCAAAATTGCCCATGGCGCGCGCGGCCATGCCGATGTTCTCGCCGAGCTGCGGCTCGACCAGGATCACCACCGGCCCTGCGATCTCCACGCCCGCCTTCGTCTTGTCGGTGCCCGACACGCTCAATCCTCGACTTCCAGATCCGGTTGAAGCGCCGATCGCGCCCTGCCCGCTCGTTGGCCCGGCCGATGAGAATTCTCAAGCAAAATAATCGGCTTACGCCTGAATTTTGCAGTTTGCGCGAAACGGCAGGCCGGCCCGCGGCCTGCCGTTGCCCACCGCATGAGCGGGCTGCGAAAATCAGCACCGGACGCATACCGGGTGCGCTTCCGCCCGCGGTGCAGCAGTGCTATGACGCGCTTGATTTCACAAGCGCTTTCCATTCCTGGCGCGCTGTTCCCAAGAAGGCCCCATCGATCATGGCAAAAATCAAGGTGACCAACCCGGTCGTCGAGCTCGACGGCGACGAGATGACCCGGATCATCTGGCAGTACATCAAGGACAAGCTGATCAACCCCTTCCTTGATATCGACCTGATGTATTTCGACCTGGGGATGGAAAGCCGCGACAAGACCAACGACCAGATCACGATCGATGCGGCCAACGCCATCAAGAAGGTCGGCGTCGGCGTGAAGTGCGCCACCATCACCCCGGACGAGGCCCGGGTGAAGGAGTTCGGCCTCAAGGAGATGTGGAAGTCGCCGAACGGCACCATCCGCAACATCCTCGGCGGCGTCGTGTTCCGCGAGCCGATCATCTGCAAGAACGTGCCGCGCCTCGTTCCCGGCTGGACCAAGCCGATCATCATCGGCCGTCACGCCTATGGCGACCAGTACCGCGCCACCGACTTCAAGTTCCCGGGCAAGGGCGTGCTGACGATGAAGTTCGTCGGCGACGACGGCACCGTGATCGAGAAGGAAGTCTTCAAGGCACCCGGCGCCGGCGTCGCGATGGAGATGTACAACCTCGACGAGTCGATCTACGACTTCGCCCGCGCCTCGCTCAACATGGGCCTCGCCAAGAACTACTCGGTCTACCTGTCGACCAAGAACACCATCCTGAAGGTCTATGACGGCCGCTTCAAGGACATCTTCCAGGAGGTGTACGAGAAGGAGTTCAAGGACAAGTTCGAGGCCAAGAAGATCACCTATGAGCACCGCCTGATCGATGACATGGTCGCCGCGGCGCTGAAGTGGTCGGGCGGCTATGTCTGGGCCTGCAAGAACTATGACGGCGACGTGCAGTCCGACACCGTGGCGCAGGGCTACGGCTCGCTCGGCCTGATGACCTCGGTGCTGATGACCCCGGACGGCCAGACCGTCGAGGCCGAGGCGGCCCACGGCACGGTGACCCGCCATTTCCGCGAGCACCAGAAGGGCAAGGAGACCTCGACCAACTCGATCGCCTCGATCTTCGCCTGGACCCGCGGCCTGTCGCACCGCGCCAAGCTCGACAACAATGCCGAACTGGCGAAGTTCGCCGCCACCCTGGAGAAGGTCTGCGTCGACACCGTCGAGTCCGGCTACATGACCAAGGACCTCGCGCTCCTGGTCGGCGCCGATCAGCGCTGGCTCTCGACCACCGGCTTCCTCGACAAGATCGCCGAGAACCTGACCAAGGCGATGGCGGCGTAAGTTTCCCCACTTTCGCCTTCTGGTTTCGTCACCTATCAACGGGCCGCGCTACAAGCGTGGCCCGTTTCTGTTTCACTCCTGCTGTCGAGGAACCTGATCATGCGCTTGACCTCATCGCTCGCCCTGCTGTTGCTCGGGGCCCAGATCGGCTCCTCCTACGCTGCAGAGACCACGATTCCCGACGCGCTGATCGCCGCCGGCGAAAAGGCCGTGCTGACGCTGCATGCCGAAGGCGCGCAGGTCTACGACTGCAAGACCGACAAGGACGGCAAGCTCGCCTGGACCTTTCGCGAACCGATCGCCAGTCTGTTCGAGGACGGCAAGACTGTCGGTCGGCACTACGCCGGCCCGAGCTGGGAGCACCAGGACGGCTCGATCGTCGGCGGCCGCGTCCAGGGCACCGCCATCGGGGCCACCGACAACGACATCCCCTGGCTGAAGCTCGCCGTCGTCTCCCACCGCGGCAGCAAGGGCGTGCTGTCGGACGTCACCACCGTGCAGCGGATCAACACGTCGGGCGGCAAGCTGGAGGGCGCCTGCGAGACCGCCGGGCAACTCCGCAGCGTGGCCTATTCCGCGGACTACGTGTTCCTGCAGAAGCAGTAAGGCTGCTCACGCCTCGCGATAATCCAGCAGGATCAGCCCGACCAGCACGAAGGCCACCGGCCAGACCCAGGCGGCGGCGCGGCTGATGCGGCCGTCCAGGCGCAGCTCGAGCCAGCGCGCCCAGCCGGCGATGATGCCGCACAGCGCCAGCGGCGTGTGGCTCATCTCGATCAGGAGCTGATCCTTGATGTTGGCGATGGCGTGCGAATGGGTCAGCAGCAGCGCGCCGCCGGCGGCGACCGTCAGCGGAAACACCAGCGCCGCCCGCCCCGCCTGTTGCCCGCGCAGCCGCACCCGCCATTCGAACAGGCCGAACAGGACGATCAGCACCACGAACAGCCGGTGCTGCGCCACTTCGGGATCGCGCAGCGACGCGAAGAAGCCGATCGGGCCGAGCGGCCAGGCCATCTCGTCGGCGCGGAGAAACAGGAACGCCGCCATCACCAGGAACAGCAACGGCCAGTGCCGCGCGAAGCCGCCCCACGCGAAGCGTTCGATCAGCGCCAGCAGGCCGATCAGCACGACGAAGATGCCGGCCCAATGGTGGTTGTATTCCGACCAGGCGATGTCGGCGGCGCTGCGCGGCAGGATCACGCCCTCGCCCGGCACGTAGGCTTGCGGCGCCGTCACGCGCTGCGCGTCGGCGGCGTCGATCCTCGCCTGCAACTGCGAGATCGTGAGCTGGTCGACCGAGGGGCTGGTCAGCCGCGGCCGTTGCGGCGCGGCGCGCTCGACGATCTCGGCCCAGTTCAGGCGGTCCTGGCTGAGGTCGATGCCCGGCGGCAGCGACGTCAGCGAGCCCGCCGTCAGGAGCACCGTCAACCCGATGCCGAGCTCGACCTCGACGAAGCGCTTCATCCGCAGCAGCGGCGCTGCGGGATCACGGCGGCGCAGGCGCTCCACAGCCAGGAAATTGCCCGCCCCGAGCGCGAGCAGCATCAGCAGCATCGCGACCTTGGCCGAGGTCATCACACCATAGGCCGTACCGTAGATCGCCGCGAACGAGCCGAGATAGGCGATCGCCATCACGATGCCGCCGAGCACGATCGCCGCCACCGAGACCATCGACATCAACGAGTAGCGCCGTCCGATTCTGCGCTGATCGTCATCCGCCTTGCAGCCGTTCAGCGCCATCATGAAATACGGCAGGCCGCCGATCCAGACGCCGGCGCCGAGCATGTGAAGGAAGTCGGCGGCGAGCAGCGGCCAGCGCACCTCGAGCCGGCTCGCCGCGTGCGTCAGGTTGAGCTGCAGCAGCAGCGCTGAGACGGCCAGCACGGTCAGCGTCAGGACGCGCCAGGCGGCCCAGCTGCCGGTCCGGGCGAGCACGGCGATGCCGAGCGCGCACGCGGCAACAGCCAGGCCGGAGCGTGCGAAATCCGCGCTCGCCGCCGCGCCGAGCGACAGATCGAGCGTCCCGATCAGCGCGCCCATGTTGACTGCGAGCGAAGCCAGCACGACCGCGAACCAGCCGAATGCGCTTCGGCGCAGGAAGCGCTGGCCGCGCTTCCCGACCACGATCGCGTCAGCGGACAGCCTTTGCCGTAGCGGGCGCAGCAGCAACAGCAGAAATGCCAAGCCGCCGATGGTGAAGGACTGTGCCAGCAGGGTCAGGCCGCGCAGCACCACCGAGAGATAGCCGAAGATGTCGAGCAACAGCGACACGGCTAGCGCACGTTGAAAGGAATGTCGCCGCGGGTGATGTGGCCATCGACGCTGAGCACCTGCCATTGCAGGTGCCAGGCGCCGGGGCTGAGCGCCTTGGCCTCGGCGTCGATCTCGTCGGCCGGCGCATCGACTGCCGGAGAAAGCGCCTGCTCGGCACCGTCGGGCGCGCGCAGCTTCAGCCGCGAGCGGGCGTGATCGATGCGGCTGTTGAAGCGCAGCCGGATCATTGTCGTCTGCGTCTCGATGGTGCCACCCGCCGCGGGCTGCGACGAGACGATGATGGCGTGGGCCGAGGCGGCGCCGGGAACGCCCAGAAGCAGCGCGGCAAGGGTCGGCAGGTGGCGGAAGCGGATGACGGACGGCATGGGACGCGCGGGCGGCGGAGGCTGCGGCAGGAACGTTCGGGCTGGATCGGGGCGAACAAAACTCGACCGTTCTAATCTAAGCGACCTTCCTGTTCCCCACGTAGCCACAAACGCGTGACCGGGGCCGGCCGGCCCCTCCGGCAGCGGCACGTGGCCCCGGCCCTGCCCGCAGGGCATCCCGGAACAGCGAAATTTAGGGTCGAATCATCAAGCACTTCGCTGTATGCCTCGCCGCATCATTGCCGTCCGTCGGTTGTCGGGACCCTTCCGCCCGCGGACCAACATTGCCTGATCCCGAGGAACGCCTAAGGAAACCGTCATGCCCGCCTATCGCTCCCGCACCTCCACCCATGGCCGCAACATGGCCGGCGCCCGCGGCCTGTGGCGCGCCACCGGCATGACCAACGAGGATTTCGGCAAGCCGATCATTGCCGTCGTCAACTCCTTCACCCAGTTCGTGCCCGGCCATGTTCACCTCAAGGACCTCGGCCAGCTGGTCGCCCGCGAGATCGAGAAGGCCGGCGGCGTCGCCAAGGAGTTCAACACGATCGCCGTCGACGACGGCATCGCGATGGGCCATGACGGCATGCTCTACAGCCTGCCGTCGCGCGAGCTGATCGCCGACAGCGTCGAATACATGGTCAACGCGCACTGCGCCGACGCCATGGTCTGCATCTCCAACTGCGACAAGATCACGCCCGGCATGCTGATGGCCGCGATGCGCCTCAACATCCCCGCGGTGTTCGTCTCCGGCGGCCCGATGGAGGCCGGCAAGGTCAACATCGAGGGCAAGCTGCGCAAGGTCGACCTGATCGACGCGATGATCGTGGCCGCCGACGACAAGGTGTCGGATGCCGATGTCGAGGTGATGGAGCGCTCGGCCTGCCCGACCTGCGGCTCCTGCTCGGGCATGTTCACGGCGAACTCGATGAACTGCCTGACCGAGGCGCTCGGCCTGTCGCTGCCCGGCAACGGCTCGGTGCTGGCGACCCATGCCGACCGCCGCGGCCTGTTCGTCGAGGCCGGTCATCTCGTCGTCGACCTCGCCCGCCGCTATTACGAGCAGGACGATGCGTCCGTGCTCCCCCGCAACATCGCCAACTTCAAGGCGTTCGAGAACGCGATGAGCATGGACATCGCGATGGGCGGCTCGACCAACACCGTGCTGCATCTGCTCGCCGCCGCCCATGAGGGCGAGATCCCGTTCACCATGACCGACATCGATCGCCTCTCGCGCAAGGTCCCCTGCCTGTGCAAGGTCGCGCCGGCCGTGGCCGACGTGCACATGGAGGACGTGCATCGCGCCGGCGGCGTGATGGGCATCCTCGGCGAGCTCGGCCGCGCCGGCCTGCTGCACACCGAATTGCCGAGCGTGCATTCGGCCTCGCTGGCATCAGCGCTGGAGCGCTGGGACATCCGCCAAACGTCGAGCGAGAGCGTGAAGAACTTCTACATGGCCGCCCCCGGCGGCGTGCCGACGCAGGTGGCGTTCAGCCAGGACCGCCGCTATCAGGAGCTCGATCTCGATCGCGAGAAGGGCTGCATCCGCGACCTCGCGCATGCCTATTCCAAGGATGGCGGCCTCGCGGTGCTGACCGGCAACATCGCGCGCGACGGCTGCATCGTGAAGACCGCGGGCGTCGATGCCTCGATCCTGAAGTTCTCGGGTCCTGCGCGCGTGATGGAGAGCCAGGACGCCGCGGTCGAAGCGATCCTGACCAACAAGATCAAGGCCGGCGACGTCGTCGTCATCATCTATGAGGGCCCGCGCGGCGGCCCGGGCATGCAGGAGATGCTGTATCCGACCAGCTATCTGAAGTCGAAGGGCCTCGGCAAGGCCTGTGCCCTGATCACCGACGGCCGCTTCTCCGGCGGCACCTCGGGGCTGTCGATCGGCCACGTCTCGCCGGAAGCCGCCGAGGGCGGCCTGATCGGCCTGGTGCAGGACGGCGACCGCATCGAGATCGACATTCCCAGCCGCACCATTCATCTCGCAGTGTCCGACGAGGAGCTCGCCAACCGCCGCGCCGCGATGGAGGCGAAGGGCGATCAAGCCTGGAAGCCAAAGACGCGCGCCCGCAAGGTCTCGACCGCGCTGAAGGCCTACGCCGCGTTCGCGTCGAGCGCCGCCAAGGGCGCGGTGCGGATCGTCAAGGAGTAAGACCGATCTGTTCGGTCGGCAGCACCGGTCCTTTCCGACCGGTTGCTGCGGCCGGCGGCCGCGGCCTCACCATAGACTTCCTCGTCTCGCTCTCGTCCTGCGAACAGCCATGCCGCACTTCGTTGTTGCCCACTGACGACAGCGGGTTCAGGCTCCCTTCATCGACAATGAGCGCGTCAGCCACAATGCACGCGCCAGGCCCTGGGAAGGATCGCCATGCTGAACCGCCGCAGCCTGCTGCTCGCCTCGCTTGCCGCCGGAGTGACGATGACCACGACAGCCGCCCGCGCCAAGCCGGCGCAACCTTCGACCCCGGTCGATTTCGACGTGCCGGCGCAAGCCTGCGACTGCCACACCCATATCCACGGTGATCCGAAACAATTCCCGTTTGCAGCGAACCGCGTCTACACGCCGGAGCCGGCCCTGCCCGAGGAGATGGCGGCGCTGCACAAGGCCCTGCACATCCAGCGCGTGGTGATCGTGACGCCAAGCGTCTACGGCACCGACAACTCCGCGACGCTGTACGGGATGAAGGCGCGCGGCAATGACGCGCGCGGCGTCGCCGTCATCGACGACAAGACCACCGAGGCGCAATTGGATGCCATGCATGCCGAGGGCTTCCGCGGCATCCGCCTCAATCTCGCGACCGGTGGCATCAATGACCCCAATGTCGGCCGCGCCCGCTTCCAGGCCGCGGTCGAGCGGATGAAGGCGCGGGGCTGGCACGTCCAGCTCTACACCAACACGGCGATGATCGCGGCCATCAAGGACCTCGTGATGCAATCGCCCGTGCCGGCCGTGTTCGACCATTTCGGCGGCGCGCAGGCCGATCTCGGCCTCGGGCAGCCGGGCTTTGCCGATCTGGTCGAGCTCGTCCGCAGCGGCAAGGCCTATGTGAAGATCTCCGGCGCCTACCGCGCCTCGACCCGCGGTCCCGACTACACCGATGTGATCCCGTTCGCGAAGGCCCTGATCGAAGCCAACCCGGACCGCATCGTCTGGGGCACCGACTGGCCCCACCCGGATTCGTCGCCGCATCCCGAATTGAAGGTCACGGATATCAGGCCCTTCTATCCCATCGACGACGGCCGCCTGATGAACCAGCTCCCGGTCTGGGCGCCGGACGCCGCGGTCCGCGAGAAGATCCTGGTCGATAATCCGGCGAAGCTGTACGGGTTTTGATGGCGTTGTTAGTCCGTAGGGCGGGTTAGCGCAGCGTAACCCGCCGCACGATGCTACGCCGCCCTGAAGGCCTACGCCGCGTTCGCCTCAAGCGCCGGTGAGGGATTGAGCCTTTAGCCCGCAGGACGGACAAGGCATCTGCCTTCGCTCGACAGAGCGAAGGAAGATGCGTGCCTGCCGTCCTACTATGAGGTCGATTACTACGACCGACGGGCGGTGGGCACGGCGCGTCCGCTGACACTCCGCACCAGCCTTTTACTCAATCTGAAATTGCACTCCACTCGTGACGGTTGATTCAGATCAACGCCCGATCTAGCGCCGTGCCGATACTGCGTCAGAATAGGGCCGCACGTGTCCCGGCGGTCACGCCCGGCCCGCATGGATGGGAGACGATCATGTCACAAGAGCCGCTCCTCGACGAGCCGCGCCTCGCCTACCAGATCATCGTCACTGCGCCGGGCACGAGATCGCAGAACTGGCACGGCGTGCTGTACGATCAGAAAGGCGAGCCCGTGACGATCGCCGCCGGCGCGACGGTCAAGACCGGCGTCGGCGTATTCGTCGGCGTCCCCGAGGACCGTCCTTTCCATCCCTTTGGTGCGATCCACGCCGACACCATCGCCTGGATGAAGACGGCGCAGGGCAACGTCATCATGGACACCGAGCCCTGGGCCTACCGGCTTCATGTCGGCTTGGAAGGCTCCAAGAACGAAGGCTGGCAGGGCGAGTTGCTGCATGGTCGGGGTGTGGTCGGGCCCCAGCCCGGCAAGTTTGAAACGCCGATGGGACCGTTCATCTGGTTGGAACGGACTCACCCCTGGGGCCTCGGCGGCTGGTTCCACGCATCCTGGTCGGCGGCCCAACGACAGGCACCGGCCAAACAAAGCGGCGCGGCCTGAGACGCGCGCGGTCGCGCCTGGGTTTCCATCTGACGGCTCAATCCGCCGGCTCAGAACTTGTATGTGGGCAGGTCGTTCGCGCGCCTCTGCCTAATCTGCGTACTATGGTTGTGGCCCAGCGAGCTTCGGTGTCGTTGTCCGAAGCTCCAATGCTCCCGCTCCGGCTTCGCGGAACGACACCAGCCGGCGCTGCGACTCGTCCCACAGCACCAGCCGGACGCAGCGCAGGCTCTCGGGCAGCGTGATGCGGCCGATCTCGCGCAGCTCGGGATGATCGCGCAGCACCACCGGCAGCCTGTAATAGGGAATCCGGCTCGAGAGATGGTGGACGTGGTGGATGCCGATATTGGCGGTGAGCCAGTGCAGCCATGCCGGCAGGTCGTAATGTGAGCTGCCGTAGAGCGCGGCCTGCTGCTGCGTCCAGCGCTCGCTCCGCTCCCAGACGGTGTGCTCGAACTGATGCTGGACATAGAACAGCCACACCCCGGCCATGGCGGCGAGCAGCATGATCGGGAGATGTACGACCAGGAACGCCTGGATGCCGATCAGCCACATCAGCCCGGCGACGATCAGGGCGATGCCGAAATTGGTCGCCATCGTGCTGACCCAGGGCGACCAGCCGGCGCGCATGAGGCCGAACGGCAGGCGGTGCTGCAGGAAGAACAGGTAGGCGGGTCCGGCGACGAACATGACCAGCGGGTGGCGGTACAGCCGGTAGCGCAGACGGCCCCAGGTCGATCGCGCCTGATATTCCCGCACCGTCAACGTATCGATGTCGCCGATGCCGCGCCGGTCGAGGTTGCCGCTGCTGGCGTGGTGGATCGCGTGGGTGCGCCGCCACCAGTCGTAAGGTGTCAGGGTCAGCACGCCGAGGACGCGGCCGACCCAGTCGTTCGCCTGACGCCCGGCGAAGAAGGTGCCGTGGCCGCAATCGTGCTGGATCATGAACAGGCGCACCAGGAAGGCGCCAGCAGGAATCGCGATGAGCAACGACGCCCAGGCATGGCCGAGCGAGAATGCGAACCAGGCTGCCGCCCACAGCGCCACCAGCGGCACCGCCGTGATCACCAGCTCGGTGACGCTGCGGACGCGGTTTGGCGTGCGATAGCTGCTGAGAATCTGCATCCAGTAGCGGGCGTCGGCCGCCGCGCGGCCCTCGTCGTCGCCGGCGCGCAGCGTGGCGCGGTCCTTGGGCGGCACAGTCGCCATCGCGACTGGCTGATCGAACTGCAATGTCGTCTCCACCTTGTGTTCTTGGCGATCGCGCATGGCGCGACCGCGGCCAAATGGACCCCTACGCAGCGCCGAACGGGCTGCAGGAGTTCGAAATCACGAGCTTTCGTCGGTTTAACCGCCGTCGAAGCCAAATGGTTGCGCCCGGCGATGAACCGCTCTGGACGAGAAAGTCTGGGATGCGGACGCCCGTCAGGAGACGGGTAAAGAGCGCGTGCGGCGGATCAATGGAACTTAACCCGTCGAACGCCTCATTGCTAGGAGAGGACGGGTTACGATCCGTTAATCCGCCCGATGAAATGCCGCTTCGATTGTGCACCGCGTTCCCTTCACCCCGTCCCGCGCGAGGCATCCTGCGCCACGGCCCCCTCGCGACGCGAGGTGGAGAAAATGTCCCAGATTGCGATGAACATTGCCGCGATCACGGGCCCGATGACGAACCCGTTGAGGCCGAATGCCTCGATCCCGCCCAATGTCGAAATCAGCACCACATAGTCGGGCATCTTGGTGTCCTGTCCGACCAGGATCGGACGCAGGACATTGTCGACGAGGCCGATGACGAGGGCGCCATAGGCGATCAGGACCACGCCCTGCCAGATCGATCCGGTGGCCAGGAGATAGAGCGCGACCGGAAACCAGACGAGGCCCGCTCCCACTGCCGGAAGCAGGGACAGGAAGGCCATCACGACCGCCCACAGCAGGGGCGCGTTGATGCCGAGAAACCAGAACATCAGGCCGCCCAGCGCGCCTTGCGCCAGAGCGACGAGCAGACTGCCCTTCACCGTCGCGCGGATGACCACCGTGAATTTGCGCAGCAGCGCATCGCGTTGCTCCGGGCGCAGGGGAATGGCGCTCTTGATGCGCTCCGATAGCGTCTCTTCGTCACGCAGCAGGAAGAACAGCAGATAGACCATGATGAACAGATTGACGAAGACCTCGAACGTCCCCTGTCCGATCACGAGCGCCTGGCTCGCAATGACCTCGCTGCCCTTCAGCAGGCCGGCCGACAGCTTGTCCTTCATTCCGGCGAGGCTGCCGAGCCCGAATCGGTTGAGCATATCGACCACCCATGTCGGAAGCGCGGCCAGCATCTTCCGAAAGTACTGTCCGATGTCGAGCTGACCGGACTGCATCTGTTTGTAGACTCCGGAGGCCTCCTGCGCCAGCGACGCCCCGATCAGTGACAGCGGAAGGATGACGATCACGACGAAGATCAACACCACGACGGCCGCCGCCAGGCCGTGTCGGCCGTGCATCGATCGCGACAGCCAGCGGTGCAGCGGAACGAAGACGATGACGCCGATGATGCCCCACAGAACCGCGCCGTAGAACGGCAGCAGGATCCACCCGAACATCAGCGATATCGCGACGAGCAAGAGAAGCAGGGCTCGGTCTTCGAGGCTACGCATCTGGCTTTCCTATCGGACCGGGACCGTGAGTTGGACCGTTCCTTCCTCCACGGCGGACGGTTTGCCGCCTGGTCGCGAGATGGTCAACGTTCGAATTCGACTTTGGCCCCCGCCACGACGCGATGTTGCCGGCGAAAACATGCTCCAGAATGCCGAATTTGTCTGCCGCTCCAGCAACAACGCCGATTTCAAGAGCCTGCGCGACAAATAAATCGCTTCTGAAAATCAGCAAACGAGCAGAGTTCTGGACGTCGACGAGCGCGCAAGCGGCTACGGCTCGTCGGAGGTGATCAGCAACGTCGGTTTTGCGCTCGGCAAAGCCGAAACCCTCGCCATCGTCGGCAAGAACGGCATGGGCAAGACCTCGCGGCTCAAGGCCATCGTCGGCTTCCTGCCGGCCTGGCGCGGCCGAGTGAAACTTGCAGGCAAGGACGTGGCGCGAATAGCGCCGCATCTGAAGCGGAAGATGGGGCTGGTCTATGTTCCCCAGGAACATGCGCTGTTCCAGGACCTGTCGGTCCGCGACAATCTCAGACTTGGCGTGCTCACGGACGGTGACATGAGCGCGCGTTTCGAGCAGGTCGGCGGCTGGTCTCCGGTGCTGACCAAGCGGCTGAGCCAGCGGGCTGGCACGCTGTCCGGCGGCGAGCAGAAGATGCTGATCGTTGCCCGCGCGCTGATGGCGAAGCCCGACGTGCTGCTGCTCGACGAGGTCACGGAAGGTCTGCAGCCGTCCGTCGTCGACCGACTGTCCGAGGTGCTGGTGCGCGTCCGACGCGAGATCGGCACCTCCATGATCGTGGTCGAGCAGCATCTTCCATTCGCGCTGTCGATCAGCGACAGATACCTCGTGTTCAAGCGCGGCGAGATCGTCGATGCCGCCGCGGTCGATCGTGACTCCGCCGCGCGCATAGACGAGCACATGCGCGTCTAGCGGACCCGTCGCCGCGAGAACAGCGAGATCAGGACCGGCAGCGTGATGAGGATGACCACCGGCGCCAGCATCATGCCGGTGACCACGACGATCGCGAGCGGCTTCTGCACCTGCGAGCCGATGCCGGTCGACACCGCGGCCGGCATCAGCCCGATGCCGGCGACGACGCAGGTCATCAGCACCGGACGAAGCTGCAATTCGCCGGTGCGGATGACCGCCTCGATGCGGTCGACGCCCTCGTCGATCAGCTGGTTGAACTGCGAAAGGATGATGATGCCGTCCATCACGGCGATGCCGAACAGAGCGATGAAGCCGATCGCCGCCGACACGCTGAACGGAATGCCGGTCAAAACGAGGCCGACCACGCCGCCGAAGATCGCCATCGGGATCACGCTCATGGCGAGCAAGGTGTCGGCCATCGAGCCGAAATTGAACCACAGGAGCACGCCGATCAGCGCGAGGCTGATCGGCACCACGATCGACAGCCGTTTGATCGCGTCCTGGAGATTGCCGAACTCGCCGACCCACTCGACGCGCGAGCCCGGCGGCAGCTGCACCTGATCGGCGACCTTCTGCTGCGCCTCCTGGATCGCGCTGCCGAGGTCGCGCTCGCGCACCGAGAACTTGATCGGCAGGTAGCGCTCCTGCTGCTCGCGATAGATATAGGCTGCGCCCGAGACCAGCTTGATGGTCGCGACCTCGCTCAGCGGAATCTGGGTGATGCCGTTCGGCCCCTGCGCGCCGATGCGCAAATTCTCGATCGCCTCCGCGCTCTTGCGATATTCCGGCGCCAGACGAACGATGATCGGGAAATGCCGGTCGGAGCCGGGCTCGTAGAGATCGCCCGCAGTGTCGCCGCCGATCGCCACCTTGATGGTGGCGTTGATGTCACCGGGCGCCAGCCCGTAGCGCGCGGCCTTGGCCCGATCGATGTCGATCTGCACCGTCGGCTGGCCGAGCGAGGTGAACACCGCAAGATCGGTGACGCCCTGCACCGTCGACAGCACCTGCTTGATCTTGTTGGCGGTGTCGGTCAGCGCCTGCAGGTCATTGCCATAGAGCTTGATCGAGTTCTCGCCCTTCACGCCGGAGACGGCTTCGGAGACGTTGTCCTGCAGATACTGCGAGAAGTTGAACTCGACCCCGGGGAAGCGGTCGTCGAGCTGCTTCAACAGTTCCGCCGTGAGCTGGTCCTTGTCCTTGGTGCCTGGCCAGTCCTTCACGGGCTTCAGGGGTGCGAAGAACTCGGCATTGAAGAAGCCGGCGGCATCGGTGCCGTCATCGGGACGGCCATGCTGCGAGACGACGGCCTCGACCTCGGGACGCGCGCGGATCATCTTGCGCATCTCGTTGACGTAGGCATTGCCCTCCTGCAGCGAGATCGTCGGCGGCAGAGTCGCGCGGATCCAGAGGTTGCCCTCTTCCAGCTTCGGCAGGAATTCCAGGCCGAGCAGCCGGCCGACCACCGCGGTCAGCAGCACAAGGGCGATCGCGCCGGTCATCACCAGGTTGCGGTTGCCCACCGCCCAGCGCAGCACCGGGGCGTAGATCGCGTGCAAGAACCGCATCAGGCGCGTCTCGGTCTCCTCGACATGCGCAGGCAGGATGATGGCGCTCAGCGCCGGCGTGACCGTGAAAGTCGCGAGCAGGCCACCGGCGAGCGCGTAAGCATAGGTGCGCGCCATCGGCCCGAAGATGTTGCCCTCGACGCCGCTCAAGGTGAACAGCGGCAGGAAGGCGGCGATGATGATCGCGGCGGCGAAGAAGATCGAGCGCGACACGTCGGCGGCCGCCGACAGGATCGCGTGGCTCTTCATGCCCATCATCGTCTCCGGCGAGATGTGACTTTCCTCGGCCTCGGACAGCGGCGTGGTCTGCGTCAATCGTCGGAAGATCGCCTCCACCATGATCACCGTGGCATCGACGATCAGGCCGAAATCGATCGCGCCGACCGACAGCAGGTTGGCGGACTCGCCGCGCAGCACCAGGATGATGACGGCGAAGAACAGCGCGAAGGGAATCGTGGCGCCGACGATCAGCGCGCTTCTGAGATTGCCGAGGAACACCCACTGCAGCAGCACGATCAGGCCGATGCCGACCACCATGTTGTGCAGCACGGTGTGCGTCGTGGTGTCGATCAGGTCCTTGCGGTCGTAGATGCGTTCGATCCGCACGCCCGGCGGCAGGATCGTCGAATTGTTGATCTGGTCGACGAGCTGCTCGACGCGGGCGATGGTCGGCGAGCTCTGCTCGCCGCGGCGCATCAGCACGATGCCCTGGACGATGTCGTCATTGTTGTTCAGGCCGGCGATGCCGAGCCGCGGCTTCTCGGCCACCGTGACGTTGGCGACGTCCTTGACCAGCACCGGATTGCCGCCGCTCTGCGACACCATGGTGTTGGCGAGATCGTCCATCGAGCGGATCAGGCCGACGCCGCGCACCACGGCAGACTGCGTGCCGATCTCGACCGTGTTGCCGCCGACATTGATGTTGGAGTTGCCGACCGCCTGCAACAGCTGCGGCAGGGTCAGGCCGTTGGCGACCAGCTTGTTGAAGTCGACCTGGATCTCATAGGTCTTGGTCTTGCCGCCCCAGCCGGTAACGTCGATGACACCCGGCACGGCGCGGAAGCGCCGCTGCAGCACCCAGTCCTGCAAGGTCTTGAGGTCGAGCACGCTGTAGCCCGGCGGGCCGCGCAAGCGATAGCGATAGATTTCGCCGACCGCGCTGAGCGGCGAGATCTGTGGCGTGACATTGCCCGGCAGCGGCGACAGTTGCGACAGGCGATTCAGCACCTGCTGCAAGGCCTCGTCGTAGGTGTAGTCGAACGAAAACTGCAGCTTGACGTCGGACAGGCCGTACAACGAGATCGTCCGGATGGTGCGCAGGTTCTTGATGCCGGCGACCTGGGTCTCGATCGGGATCGTGATGTAACGCTCGATCTCCTCGGCCGAGAGGCCGGGGCTCTGCGTCACGATGTCGACCATCGGCGGGGTCGGATCGGGATAGGCCTCGATGTTGAGCTGGCGGAATGCGATCAGACCCCCGATCAGGACGGCGACGAACATTCCGACCATCAGGAAGCGCCGCTGAACGGCGATGGCGACAAGACGGTCCATTCAGATCGGCACTTTCAGGAAGGCATGCAGGAGAAGCGCATCTCAGCTGCCCGAGGCTGCGCGATCGATGAACAGGCTGCCCTTGGTGACGATCTGCTCGCCCGCGCTCAGATTGCTTTCGACCGCGACCTGGTCGCCGTTGATCAAACCGGTCTTGATCTTGCGCAGCTCGATCGACTTGTCGGGACGGGCGACCCAGACGCGGACCTGATTGCCTTCGTAGATCAGTGCCTGGCGGGGCACCGCGACCGCGGGCTGTTCGCCCGGCGAATAGATCGTCACATTGGCGAACATCTCGGGCTTCAGCAGGCCATCCTTGTTGTCGATGGTCGCGCGGACGAGCAGCCTGCGGCTCGCCGGGTCGATCGAGGCGGCGACGTAGTTGATGCTGGCCTTGAGCGGTCGGCTGGGCAGCGCCAGCACGTTGACGAGAATCTCCTCGCCGATGTTCACAAGCGCCGCGTCGCTCTCGCGGACGAACGCCGTGAGCCAGACGGTGGAGAGATCGCCGATCACGAAGACCGGGTCGCTCGCGCCGGAGTTGACATATTGTCCGGGGCCGACCTTGCGCTGCACGACCGTACCGGTGATCGGCGAGTAGATCGTGATCTCGCGGTCGATCACGCCCTTGCTCTGAAAATCGGTGATCGCAGCATCCGTGAAGCCGAGGATGCGCAGCTTGTTGCGCGCCGCCTCCAGGGCCGTTTGGGACGACCGCATGTCGTTCTGGGCCTGAACGGAGGTCGCCTCCGCCTGCTGAAAATCCTTCAGCGGGATCGCCCGGCCTTCGAACAGGTCCTTGGCGCGCTTGTACTGGATATCAGCGAGGTCGAGCGCGGACTTCGCCTTGTTCATCGCGGTGATGGCGGCGATGAAATCGTTCTGGGCCTGCACGGTGTCGGCGGCCTCGATCACGAACAGCGGCTGGCCCTGGCGCACCGTCTCACCCGGGCGCGCCAGCAGCTTGGTCACGCGGCCGGCATAGGGCGAGAAAACCGGTGTCGAGCGATCCTCGTCGACGGCAACCTTGCCCTCGGTAATATGCTCGGCACGAAATATCTTCTCACACACCGGCTCGATCGTCAGCGTCGACCATTCCGCTGCCGACGGCGTAAAGGTGGTGCCGTTGCGTTTGGACTGGCTGGAGAGCTCGATATTGTCTTTCGCAGCCGTCTCCGACCGGACTTGCATGTAGCCATAGCCGCCCGCGCCGGCCATCGCCAGGGCAGCAAGGCCGATCAGCAGCCGCTTGGTGCTGAGCATCTGGGGGGATGGGTTCATGTCAGACGCCATGGCTGGTCAGATCGGCTCGCGTGATCGGTCGACGATTCCGGCTCTGGCGGTCTCATCGTCGCGCTAATAGTGCGGAACTGGAGCTTTAAACAACCTAAAAATCGCCCAACCCGCCTCTGTTTTGCTTTAAAAATTTGAAAGTTGAACGACAGCCGTTCAGCTTGCATTCAGTTGGTTTTGGACAATGGCGCTTTTCTTCGCGACGCACCATGACGTCGTCTGAGCATAGGGGATCGCCGGGACGATGTCCCGACTTCACAAGCCAACCTCTGCGGGTACGCGCCTACCCCCGGCTTCGGAGCCATGTTTCACACGTGCGCGGCGGGTCTGACCGATCCTGGTGCGAGAGAGATGGTGACACGGTGCATCGCGGGTCTCCGAGATTCATCAATTGCGCAATGAACATTGGAACGCCGTCTCGCGGCGCGGATGCGTCCGAGTTGTGCTGACCGTTTCACCCTCTCGTGAGGAGGGCGCAGGGAAGGCCAGGCGCCGACTGACGCCTGCGGCCCGCCTGCGAAAAGAATGCAGGCGGCAGGTACCACAGGTGCAGCCGAGATCACCCGGCCTTCCCTGCGCGACGGTTTTCACGCTTATACGCAGTCTCCCTGGTGCGCCGGGCTTTTTGGCCACCATCATCCGCGCGGCGCGCCAGCGCCGTCGCGAACTTGACACCAGCATCGGGGTGCCAGGACGCTGCGACTTCACGTCCGCGCCATGCCGTTCGTCGGCGTGCATGACGCACGCTGCGGCACAAACACGGCCATCGCTCCCCGCCCCGCGTGTCGTGACGATCGCGCGCAACGCCCCTTCATGGAGCGGGATGCGCGGAATAAAGCACAATTTCTGAAAAAAAGAAAGTGGAATTTTTAGGCGGGTGCTGAAATGTCGTGGGACGTTTGGATCGCGTCGCTACGCTTGCGATGATAGTGAGCGTCGTACTCGCGGCCAGTAGGCACGTCGCGACGAGCGATGCGCGGCGCGTCTTTGCCCACTCTACGAATTCACACTCCCTCAATGGAAATCCCGCGAGCGCGGCAGGATGCGGACGTTGCGGGGGTGGCTGACGCGCTGGGAGGGAGTGTCGGGATGATCGCGGCGGTCGTCGTTGAGCGGCTCGGCGGGCATCGGGCCGTGTGGCACGGCGCCGAGGCGGTCGTCCGACAGCAGCGCGAGATCGGCGCTGCGGTCGACCAGGCGCTCGGCGACGAGATGGACCACCTTCTCCGGGCTGCTCTGGATGCGGCCTTCGACCAGCACCAGGCGCGCGCCCATCACCTCCTTGCGGAAGGTCTCCATCACCTTCGGCCACACCACGATGTTGGCGATGCCGGTCTCGTCCTCCAGGGTCATGAACACGACGCCCTTGGCGCTGCCCGGCCGCTGCCGCACCAGCACCACGCCGGCGCACCGGACGCGACGGCGGTCGTTGGCATCATTGACGTCGCGGCAGGCCAGCACGCCTTCGGCAGCGAAACGCTCGCGCAGGAACTCCATCGGGTGCCCCTTCAACGACAGGCGGATGGTCTGATAGTCCGCGACGACGTGCTCCGGTAGAGGCATCTCGGGCAGCGGCCTGGCGCCCTCGTCCGGCTGCTCGCGGGCGATGGCAGCCTCGAACAGCGGCAGCGGCACGTCGTCGGGCAGCCGGCGCACGGCCCAGAGCGCGGCGCGACGGTCGAGCCCGAGCGAGCGGAACGCATCCGCATCGGCCAGCAGCAGCAGCGCACGCTTGGGCAGAGCGGTGTCGCGGGCGAAGTCTTCGAGCGAGGTGAAGGGACGGCGCTCGCGCGCCTTGATGATGCGGTCGGCCCAGTCGTCCTCGCGGTCGAAGATGTCGGCTTGTGTCTCGTTATCGTTGCGGGGCGATGCGTTTGCATGCTCTCCAAATGCACCAAGCGTTTGCGAGTTAGAAACAACTCCACCCACGCCGTCATTCCGGGGCGCCCGGAGGGCGAGCCCGGAATCCATAACCACGATCGGGAGTATGGATTCCGGGCTCGCGCTGCGCGCGCCCCGGAATGACGATGGGGAGAGAGCCTCCCCAGCACCTTTTGAAGATGTTGGAGCAGGCTGCGCCTTCCTCCGCAGCGCCTCCGACAATTTCCTGATCCGTTCCTCGTCGCGGTCGATCCAGCGGAAGCCGTCGATCTGGCGGAAGCCGAGGCGAACGGCGCAGTATTTGTCGTCGGTATCTTCAAGCGTGTTGTCGGCGAAGCTGTAGGACACGTCGATGTTCCGGATCTCGACGCCGTTCTTGCGGGCGTCACCGACGATCTGGGCCGGCGCGTAAAAACCCATCGGCTGCGAGTTCAAGAGCGCGCAGCAGAACGCGTCGGGGTGGAAGCATTTCAGCCAGGACGAGACATAGACGAGCTGGGCGAAGCTCGCAGCATGGCTTTCCGGAAAGCCGTAGGAACCAAAGCCCTTGATCTGGTCGAAGCAGCTCTTGGCGAAGGCGGGATCGTAGCCGCGCGCGATCATGCTGCTGACCATCTTCTCTTCATAAGAGCCGATGGTGCCGACGTTGCGGAAGGTCGCCATCGCGCGGCGCAGGCCGTTGGCCTCCTCGGGCGAGAATTTGGCGGCTTCGATCGCGATCCGCATCGCCTGCTCCTGGAACAAGGGCACGCCGAGCGTCTTGTGCAGCACCTTGTAGAGCTCATCCGCCGGGCCGTGATCCGGCGACGGCGACGGATAGCTCACCTTCTCCAGTTTGTTGCGGCGGCGCAGATAGGGATGCACCATGTCGCCCTGGATCGGCCCGGGCCGGACGATCGCGACCTCGATGACGAGATCATAGAAGGTGCGCGGCTTCAGCCGCGGCAGCATGTTCATCTGCGCGCGGCTCTCGACCTGGAACACGCCGAGCGACTCGCCTCGCTGCAGCATCCGGTAGACTTCGTTGTCGTCCTCCGAGCGGATATCGGAGAGCACGTATCGCTTGCCCTTGTGATCGGCGATCAGGTCGAAGCATTTGCGGATGCAGGTCAGCATGCCCAGCGCGAGCACGTCGACCTTCATCATCGACAACGCATCGACGTCGTCCTTGTCCCACTCGATGAAGGTGCGGTCGTCCATCGCGGCATTGCCGATCGGGACGTAACTATCAAGTCTATCCTGCGTCAGCACGTAGCCGCCGACATGCTGCGACAGATGACGCGGGAAGGTGATCAGCTCCGATGCCAGCTCCACGGCGCGGCGGATCATCGGATTGGCGGGATCGAGCCCGGCCTGGCGCACCTGCATGTCGGAGAGGCCGTCGCCCCAGCTGCCCCACACGGTGTCGGCGAGCACCGAGGTGACGTCCTCGGTCAGGCCCAGCGCCTTGCCGACGTCGCGAATGGCGCTGCGCGGACGATAATGGATGACAGTGGCGATGATCGCCGCGCGGTGCCGGCCGTAGCGGCGATAGACATATTGCATCACCTCCTCGCGTCGCGAATGCTCGAAATCGACGTCGATATCGGGCGGCTCCAGCCGCTCCTTGGAGATGAAGCGCTCGAACAGCAGATCGATCTTGGTCGGATCGACCGAGGTGATGCCGAGCACGTAGCACACGGCCGAGTTCGCCGCCGAGCCACGGCCCTGGCACAGGATGCCTTGGCTGCGGGCGTAGCGCACGATGTCGTGGACGGTGAGGAAGTAATGCGCGTAGTTGAGCTCGGCGATCAGCGCCAGCTCCTTGTCGAGGACAGCGCGCAGTTTGTCATCGAGATGGTCGCCGAAATAGGTCTTGGCGCCGGCCCAGGTCAAATCCTGCAGATGCCCCTGCGCGGTCTTGCCCGGCGGCACCGGCTCGTCGGGATATTGATATTTGAGCTGGTCGAGCGAGAACACGATGCGGTCGGTGAAACGGAGCGTCTCGGTCACAGCGTCGGGGTGGTCACGGAACAGCCGCGCCATCTCGTGTCCCGGCTTGAGATGGCGCTCGGCATTGGCCTGGAGCCTTCGGCCGATGGCCTCGATCGAGGCTTTCTCGCGGATGCAGGTCAGCACATCCTGCAGCATCCGCTGTCGAGGATGATGATAGAGCACGTCATTGGTGGCGATCAGCGGCACCTTGCTTGAAGCTGCGAGGCGCGACAGCCGCGCCAGCCGGCGCCGATCGTCGCCGCGATACAGCAGGCTGCCGGCCAGCCACACGCCTTCGGCGGGACTGTCTTTCAGCCGCGTGAGAATGGTGGTGAGCGCGGCTTCGTCGAAGCGATGCGGCGGCATCAGCACCAGCAACTGTCCCTCGATGAACTCAAACAGGTCCTCGAAGCTCAGGCGGCAATCACCCTTGGCGACCTTGTCCGCGTCACTGCCGCGCTTGCCGCGGGTGAGCAGCTGGCACAGCCGGCCGTAGGCCGCGCGGTCGCACGGATAGACCAGGATGTCCGGCGTGCCGCAGGTGAACACCAGCCGCGCGCCGTAGAGCAGCTTCGGTCTGTAACTCAGTCGGTCGTTACTCAACTCGCTATAGGCGCGCACGACGCCGGCCAGCGTGTTGTGGTCGGCGATGCCGATGGCGGTGAGGCCATATTCGGCGGCCTGGTGCACATAGTCCTGCGGATGCGAACCACCATGCAGGAAGGAGAAATTGGTGGTGACGCCGATCTCGGCATAGGGGATGGGAGTCATGGCGCGGCTGCGAAGGCTGGGGCGGCGCGTTGCCCATGCGATACGAAAGACAGCCCCTCACCAAGCGGCTTGCGCAGCTGCCCACCCTCCCCTGGAGGGGGAGGGTCGACGCGCGCACAGCGCGCGGCGGGGTGGGGTGAGCCCAACAATCGGTCGTCCTGACGTCGACACGTTAGGGCTGTGGGCGTCTCGGCTCCGGCGAAAATCGGCACCGTGCACGCGGATGGTCTGTCACCCCACCCCGGCTCGCATGCGCGCATGCGAGCCCACCCTCCCCCTCCAGGGGAGGGTGAGCAGCGAGATCGCCGCGAGAGATGTGCGATCCCGACCCTCATGCGAACAGGCCATGCATGTACCAGGCGGGCTGCACCGGCGGGCCCTCAGGCTGCTCGAACTCACGGTCATACAACCCGTCGCGATAGAGCCAGAAGCGCAGGCCGTGCTCGTCCTCGACGCGGAAATAATCGCGCGTGAGGCCCTGCCCGTCCGGCCGCCACCATTCCATCGCGATGCGCTCCGGGCCCTCGGCGCGGACCACGGCATGCGCGGCACGGCGCCAGACGAAGCGCGCGGGCGGGCCGTCCGGCACGCCGGCAATGACTTGGATCGCCTCGGGGTGCGCGAACAGCCGCAGAGGTCGCAGCGGCGGCTCGCCCTCGGCGCGCTCCGGCCAGGCGGCAGCAGTGGCGGCGGCGAGATTTTGCTGCGCCGGCAGCGGCAGCGCCACGCGCTCCGGAACATGGGTATCGACCGGCAGATGCACGACCACGCGCTTGCCGCCGATGCGCGCGGCGATGCGGTCGATCAGTGCCGACAGCTCGTCATTGTCGTGGACATGGGCATCGAGATCGCGCTGCTGCTGCACCACGATCTCGCTGCGGCCAGCAGCGAGCCGGATCATGTCGAAGCCGAAGCCGGGATCGAGCGGATCGTTCAGCGCCTCGAGCCGCTCGCGGAACAGCCGGTCGATGATTGCGGCCTCGGTGACCGGCTGGCCGGTGTCGACCGTGATCACGCGCACCATTCCATCGGTGCGGAAGAAGCAGGCCTCCAGCCGCCGCGCGCCCTTGCCCTGCTGCGCCATCGCCGCCACCAGCATCGCGGCCAGACGGGAGAGGCTGGCCGCAATCACCGTGTCGGTCGCGACCGGCTCGGCAAAACGCTTGTCGACGATGTAGTCCGGCGGGACCTTGCGCGGGCTGATCGGCGCATCGGCCTCGCCCAGCGCCTGCGCCAGCACGCGGGTGAAGGCGGCGCCGAACCGCGCGGTGATCTCGTTGCGGCCGCGCGCGGCGACGTCGCCGATGGTCTTGAGGCCGGCTCGGCGCAGGCCGAGCGTAATGGCCTCGCTGCCGCCGAGGGCGGCCACCGGCAGCGGCGCCACCGCGGCCGCCTCCTCGCCGTCGGGCACGATGCGGCCATGCACCTGGCGGTTCAGCGTACGCGCACAGACGGCGTTGGAGGCGATCGCCGCCGACACAATGAGGCCATGCGCGGTCAGCGCGTCGCAGACCGACTGCATCAGCCTGGCTTCGCCGCCGAACAGATGCACGCAGCCGGTGATGTCGAGCGACAACCCATGCGGCGGGTCGAGCGCCACCAGCGGCGTGAAGCGGTCGCACCAGTCGGCGATGCTCTCCAGCATCTTTGCATCAGCCGCCAAATCGGCTTCGTGCGCGACGAGGTCGGGACAGACCGCGCGGGCATTCGCCAAGGGCTGGTCGAGCGACACACCGTGGCACGCCGCCGCTTCGTCCAGCGAATGGATCAAGAGCGCATTGGCGTCCTTGATGACGACGACCTGCGGCTTGCTCTCAGGCGGAGCGCCTGTGAGTGCCCGCTGTCTTTTGATGCGATCGATGGGCAGGCGCGGCAGCCACAGGCTGAGGATCCGCCGCCGGTTCGTTGAAACGGCATGCATCGGGGGTCCACTCCATGATCCATCGTCCGGTCTGGCCGTGACGGTTGCGAATGAGCTCGACATCGAGGCGCGGCGCGCCCCACGCCATCCACGGGGCAACGAGCGGTGACGGCGCGGTGCGCACGATCCAGCGCGTCTCCGCGGTCGATGGCTCGGGCGCAGCCGCAATGCGCAACATGAGCGCGGTGACGCCGGATTCCTGCGCCGCCAGGGTCAGCTTGCGGCTGGCGACGAGATCGAGCTTTTGCGTCTCCCCCCACACCTCCAGCATCACGCTGCCGAGCGCATCGCAGGCGAGCGCGTCGGCGGCGGTGCGCAAGGCGTGGTCGAGATCGGGCGCGCACACGATGACGATGCGGCGCGGATCGAGGCCGAGCTCGGCGAGCCCGCTCATCGACAGCGCGCCCATCTCGCGCTCGGCGAAATCCTGCCGGATCCAGATCAGGGGCCGGTGCGCGGCGACACGCGCGGCAAGCCCGCACAGGAAGCCGGTCGCGGCTGCCGCCTGGCGGCCGGTCTCGGCGAACACCTCGTGCAGCGCGCCGGTCGCGAGCCCGCCCTGCAAGGTCGCGTCGGCCTCGTCATGGCCGAGCGCGACCCGGCGCAAATCATGTGCGCCATCTCCCGCCTCGAGACGGGCAATGCGGCCGCGCAGACGCGCGAGCGTATCCATGCGTGCGCCGGTCATCCGTCGCCGCTCCTCTTCAATCCATCGTGCGGGCGCTGCCGTTGTTTCAGTGATCAGGCAGTGAACCCGCGACGACCCTCTTTGTTCATGATACGTTCTAATATAAAGCTAACGCCTTCGAGAGAGTCAATCGGGATTGACCCGGGTGTGATTCAACGAATGGAATCAAAGGGATTCAAAGCCATGGAGCTGTTGCGCAAACTGGAGATCCTGGCCGATGCCGCCAAGTACGACGCGTCCTGCGCCTCCAGCGGTACCGAGATGCGGGATTCCCGCGACGGCAAGGGCCTCGGCTCGACCTCGCCCGGCATGGGCATCTGCCATTCCTATGCGCCGGACGGACGCTGCATCTCGCTGCTCAAGATTCTGCTGACCAATGCCTGCAACTTCGACTGCCTGTATTGCGTCAACCGCGCCTCCTCCAACGTGGCCCGCGCGCGCTTCACGGTCGACGAGGTGGTGAAGCTGACCATCGACTTCTATCGCCGCAACTACATCGAGGGACTGTTCCTGTCGTCGGGCATCATCCGCAGCCCCGACTACACGATGGAGCAGGTCGTGAGCGTCGCGCGCAAATTGCGCGAGGAGCATCGCTTCCGCGGCTACATCCATCTGAAGACGATTCCGGAGGCTGACGAGGCGCTGATCGCCGAGGCCGGCCGCTATGCCGACCGGCTCAGCATCAACATCGAGACGCCGCTGGAGGCGAGCCTGACGACGCTCGCGCCGGAAAAGGACCAGCGCGCCATCCGCCGTACCATGGGCCGTCTCCGGCTCAAGCTCGACGAGACGGCGGAGGCGAAGAAGACGGTGCGCCGGGCCAAGCCGCCGCGCTTCGCGCCGGCCGGCCAGAGCACGCAGATGATCGTCGGCGCCGACGAGGCCAACGACCGCGTCATCCTGTCGACCTCGGCCAATCTCTACGGCGCCTACAAGCTCAAGCGCGTCTATTACTCCGCCTTCAGCCCGATCCCCGATGCCAGCCGCGCGCTGCCGCTGCAGGCACCGCCTCTGGTGCGCGAGCACCGGCTGTACCAGGCCGACTGGCTGATGCGGTTCTACGGCTTCGATGCCGACGAGATCGTCGAGGAGAACGAAGGCATGCTGCCGCTCGACATCGACCCCAAGCTCGCCTGGGCCTTGCGCCACCGCGACCGCTTCCCGCTCGACATCAACAAAGCGAGCCGCGAGGAGCTGTTGCGCGTACCCGGCTTCGGCACCCGCACCGTCCAGCGCATCCTCGCCACCCGCCGCACCACCACGATCCGGTTTGCGGATCTCGCCCGGCTCAACGTTGTCAGGAACAAGGTCCTGCCGTTCATCGTTCTCTCCGACCACCGGCCACAGCCGTCTCTGCTCGACGGTGCCGGGCTGGCGGCCCGGCTGCGGCCCAAACCGCAGCAGCTGGGATTTGGGTTCTAATTGAACGTCGTGGCGAAGACCGAAGCCAGGAAACAGCCGTCATTCCGGGGCGATGCGAAGCATCGAACCCGGAATCTCGAGATTCCGCGTTCGCCTCTGCGAAGCGCCCCGGAATGACGCGGCGGCTTCGCTCGCAATGACGAGAGAGGTGAAATGCACGTCGTAACCCTCGACAGCGACACTGATTTCGACGGCTGGCGTCAGGCGGCGCGGGCGTTGGCGATGAACGACGTCAAGCCGGCCGATGTCAGCTGGCGCGTCAAGGGCGCAGCGCCCGACCTGTTCGACGATCAGGCCGACACGCAGCTTCCCGAGGTGCCGAAGGGCGCGTTCTCAGTGCCGGCGAGCTTCATGGAGCTCGCCGAGAGCGCGATTCTGCACAATGATCCCAACCGCTTCGCCCTGCTCTACCGGCTGCTGTGGCGTCTGCGGACCAACCACGATCTCATGGAGATCGCGACCGATCCTGATGTCGCCCAGGCCAACGCGCTGGCGCGGGCGGTGCGCCGCGACGTCCACAAGATGCATGCCTTCGTCCGCTTCCGCGAGGTCGGCCGCGAGCGCGAGGCGCGCTACGTCGCCTGGTTCGAGCCGGAGCACCACATCGTCGAGCGCGCCGCGCCGTTCTTCGCCCGCCGCTTCGCCGACATGCCGTGGTCGATCCTGACGCCCGAACTCTGTGCGCATTGGGACGGCAGCCGCGTCAGCTTCACGCCCGGTGTGAGCAAGGCTGAAGCGCCGTCGGAGGACCGGCTCGAAGAGGTCTGGCTGCGTTATTATGCCAGCATTTTCAATCCGGCACGGCTGAAAGTGAAGGCGATGGAAAAGGAGATGCCGAAGAAATATTGGCAGAACCTGCCCGAGGCCAAGCTGATCCAGCCGCTGATCGCGGCCGCCAGCCGGCGCACGTCATCGATGATCGCCGAAGCCGGCACTGAACCCCACAAGCCGCAGAAACGCGTCGAGGAGACTGCGATGAGCCGCAAGCCGAAAGCCCACCACGCGCCCGCTGCTGAGACCTCGCGTGATGTCGAGGCCGCCGATCTTGAGACCTTGCGCGAAGAAGCCGCTTCCTGCCGCGCCTGCCCGCTGTGGAAGGACGCCACGCAAACCGTGTTCGGCGAAGGCCCCGCGCATGCGCCGCTGATGCTGGTCGGCGAGCAGCCCGGCGACAAGGAGGATCTCGCCGGCCATCCCTTCGTCGGCCCGGCCGGCCAGATGCTGGACCGCGCGCTTGAAGAGGCCGGCATCGACCGGTCCAAGGTCTACGTCACCAATGCGGTGAAGCACTTCAAGTTCGTGCCGCGCGGCAAGATCCGGCTGCACCAGAAGCCGAACACGCCGGAGATCAAGGCCTGCCGGCAATGGTACGAGCGCGAGCTCGCCGCCGTGCGTCCGGCGCTGGTGGTGGCGATGGGCGCGACCGCCGCGCAAGCGGTGTTCGGCAAGATCACGCAGGTCACCAAGAACCGCGGTCATGTCGCCGACCTGCCCGACGGCCCCAAGGCGATGGTGACGGTGCACCCGTCCTACCTGCTGCGGCTGCCGGATGCCGACGCCAAGGCGCGGGAGTATGAGCGCTTCGTCGAGGACCTGAAGATTGCCGCGGCCGCGATCAAGCGCGCACATGCGGCGTGACGGGCCGGCATGGCCTCGACCGGGCCGCCCCCACGCGACAACGGGGCCTCAGGATTTGCGCGACGTGTAGACGTGCTCACGCAGCAAGGCCTGGATCAGCGCTGCTCGGTCGGGAAAGCCGAGCGACACCGCCACGTCCGTCTCGTCCCGGTCGGGTGCGCCGGCCTGCATCGCGGGCAGGTATCTCGCCATCAGCTCGCCCTCGCTGAGGCCATAGTCCGCCGGACTGCCACCGCCGTCGAGTTCCGTCTGCTTCAGCACGTCGCATTTGTCGCGCGCGCGCGCCAGCAGATCCTCGAAATGGCCGTCGATCCGCGCCCAGTCGGCCAGCGCATTCAGGGCCGAGCCGTTGAGCCCCTTCCTGAAAGATCGGATGCGCGCCTCGTCCAGCATCAGCTCCAGAAATTCCGACCGGGTCAGGCCGTTGCGCGCGATCCACGCCTCGAGCTCGGCCGGGTCCATCAAATCCCTGCTCTGGCGAAACCGGATGATCTCCGCGCTCAGCGCCTGCGCGTCGACCCTGACGCCGCGGCGCTTCGCCTCCGATGCCGCGAGAAATCTCGCGATCGCCTTGTCGGACAGGTCGCTGCCGCGCACGGCCAGCAGGCGCAGCTCGTCCAGCAGGTGCGGCGTTCCGTCCGGCATCACCGTCTCGCGCGCTGCGGCCGCCGAACGCCGCGCGTCCTGCATCAGGCCGTCCCATAGCTGCGTGTGCTCGAAGGCGTAATCGACCGCCTTGGGCACCGTGTCTCCGGCAAACCGGCGCCGCATCGTCTGCAGCATCTCCAGCGCATCCTCGCGCTTCTGGTCGACGCGGTGATCCGGCAGCCAGGCCTCCAGCGCGTCGATCTCCTGCGCCGTCGGGCGACCGTCGGACCGCGCGCCCTGCAGCAGCGCCGGGTAGCTGCGCTCGGGATAGAAGCTCGCCTTGCCGAGCGCCTCCAGGACCAGGCGGGACGCCTCCGAGATCACGCCCTGGTCGACCGCCTTCTGCAAGGTGAAGCGGATGTTGACCAGCGGCTCGGACAGCGCGGGAAAGCCGAGCTCAGCCGGCCCGTGAATCAGGGCGACCTCGTCGTCGGCCTCGAACACGCCGTCGCGATAAGCCGCGAACACCTTGCCGACGCCTTCCATGCCGAACGCGTGCAGCTCGGCCGCGCGCAGCGCGCCCATGCTGGCGCTGCCGAACACGTGGATGCCGTTGGCCATCGCCCACAGGATCTCCTTGTGCCACACCGAGGGCACCTGCTCGAAATAGCCGTCGATGATTCCGATCGCCGCAGGCTTCGCCAGCGCGGCACGATAGACGTCGCCCTGCTGCACCGGCGGGAGATACTCGGCCTCCAATTCGAGCGCCGCGTCGCGCGGATGCAGCGTCGGCCCGGTGAATACGATGCACGTCATAGCGGATGCCCCGATGGCTGATGCCGCGAGATCTGATCGCCGGCGAAGGCCCGCGCTCTGCGCCCCGGGCTGTAGTCAGGATTCTTGTCGAAGGTTTCGAGCCCCGGAATGATGATCCTCACCACGGGGATCTCGAACCTGCTCTTGGTGAGATCGACCGCAATCACCTGCCGGACACCGGCGGATTGCAGCCGTTCGAGAACCACGGCGAGATCATCGTTGAACGTCTCCGCTGCCAGCGACGGAGTTTCGCGCAGGCTTCGCGTCGGCGGGCTGTTCCGCAGCAGCGCCCGCTGCTCGCCGAGAAACTGTGCGGCCAACGCCTTCTCGTCATATTCCTCGCGGAACACGTCGTCGCGCGCGCCCGCGATCAGCGTCAGCCGGCTCTGCGCGGCTTCCGTCAGCGCCCGCAGGAAGGCGATCTCTGGCGACAGATGCGCGCCCATGCCCAACGCCGCGTAGAGATCCCGCCCCAGCTCCTCGTCACGATCGAAGATCAGGCACTGGCAGGCGGCGAGCCCGACATCGGAGCTGATGTCCCACGCCACGACCTCGAGGCCCGCGCGCTCGCACATCTCCAGCAGCCGCCGGTTGCCTTCGTCCTGAACCGTCTCGAGCGCGACGCGCCGGCTCTGCTGCTCGTCCGGACTGCGGAGGTGCCAGAGCGTGGTCGCATCGCGCTCCACGACCTCGCAGATGCCGTGCAGGACCGCCTCGATCAGCTGGTTGCCGGACGCCAGCCCGTTCGACGACGAGATGAAGCTGCCGGCCGGCATCTCCGGCCGCGAGGTCGACAGGTTCACCATCTCGAACGGCACCCAGACGTCGGCATCGGCCATGAGATCGCGCCCTTCGATCCACAGCATCTGCAGATCGGGATGGAAACGCCCGCCGGCGATCAGCGGCAAGTCCGCCACGTCGACCACCTCATGGTCGCGGATCAGCTCGGCATAGGTCGCAAGCTTCAGCGGCAATGTGATCGTCTCGGCGTGAAACAGCTCGATCGATTCCATCACGCCCGACGCCTTCGCAGCATCCAGGGTCAGCCCCTTGCCCTGCGACACCGAGACCGAGCGCGAGTTCGGCCGGCAGACCATGGTGACGGGAATGCCGACGCGGTCGAGACCCGTGACGTCAGCAATGCGCGTGATTCCCATTTCTCCCAGGAACGGACGCACCCGCTCGACCGTCTGCGACGGCGGCACCGACCGCTGAGTTCCCCATCGAAAGCTCTTCGGGACCGGACGCGCCAGACGATCCCGATGCAGTGCCGTTCCATTCGCCATCCGCAGCCTCCACACTCAACCGCCGCTGACGTCGTCGCATCAGCCCGCACGGCGGACATCGGCAAAGGCGCCGACCACGACGTTCTGCATCTCCTCGATCGTCTTCTGCACGTCGGCGTCGACCACCGACGAAAACTCCGCGATGCTGTCGAGCAACGGCTGCTTGCAGAAGCCGCGCAGGCAGAGCTGGATGCGCTTCATCGCGACGCCCTGCTCGAACGCGCCGGACTGCATCGCCAGGCTCCAGAAGTGCAGCAGGCCGTACCAGACGAAACAGGCCTGTAGAAAGGACGGAAACGGCAGCCGGCTGCCGCTCCAGGGCGAGGTGATGCGCGGCAGCGAGCCCTTCGCCGTCGAATCGAGGAACCAGGGCTGTTCCTGCTCCTGCATGTAGAGCAGCGCGTGGATGCCCTCATGGACGAGCGCATCGGCGATGTGGGATTCGTCGATCTCGGGAAGATGCGGGTTGGCGAGGAAGGTGCGGCCGATGTAGTAGCCGTTCGATCCTGACGAGAAGCTGCCCGGGCTCTCCGGATCCTTCTGCAGGATGAGCGCGATGTTGAAGCGCGCGACGAAGCGGGGAAGCCCCGCTTCGGTCCGTTCGAGCGCATCCAGGGACCGGTGCAGCAGATCGTGCAGCCGGTCGATTTCGTCCTCGGAGAACGGCGGGCGCTGCGGCGGGACCGGCCGGTCCTGGCCGGACAGATCCACCTTGACCGCATGCGGGCTGCCGTAATCGGTCACGGGCATGCCCTCGATCTGCGGCCAGATGCAGGCGCCGTCACGCCGATAGCCGCGATCGCCGAGCGCGGTCCACAGCTCCCGATCGGCGGTGATCTCGAGTCCCTGGCGCAAGGCCTCAGCCACGAATGAATCGCGCAGAAATCGTCCCTTGTCCTCGGCGTACCGGCCCGGCGCCGACAGCAGACGGAACGAGGTCTCGGGGGCATCGAGAACCCGCATGAAGCCGTCGTCCGCCACGCGATCCATCAGGCTGCGCAGTTCGTCCCCGCCCGCAGGGTCGTCGCGGCCGATCTCGCCGAGGGCTTCGCCCAGCTTCTGCGCGAGCCGGTCGCCATAGGTCGCAAGCACGCCGTCACACACCGCCTCGTAGTCATTCCAGCGCAGAACGTCAGGCATCAGGGTGATCGTCATCGTGCGCACTCCTTCCACGTTCCACTCTCGACCACGCCGCCTTGCAGCAGGCCCGCGCGACAGCGCGCATAAGTCGGCGATCGAGGTCCGACCTCAGCCGATGGCCGGAGATTCCTGCTGCAGCCCCACCGCCCGCCGCAGGGCGGTGTCGAGGAGATGAGCCCGGCGCAGCTTGGTTTCCTCCACCGACGTTCCCAGCCGCTCGCGGACGTGATCGAACAGTTTCAGGAGATCGGCGCACCACACCGTCGGATTGTTGAAGCCCGTCCGCGATGCATAGCGATGCGGAAGATAGCCGCCGGCACACGTGTCGCGCTCGCGGCACGCGCGACAGCCGTCGGGCAGCGGCATGCCCTCGAACACCGCCGCACGATGGAATTCGCCGGCGTGCCGGACGTCCATGAAGTCGGACGTCCGCACATTCAGGCCGGTGCGCGCGGCGCCGTCGTAGCAGACCCGCAGCACATCCAGCCCTTCGATCTCGCCATCGGTGTTGACGAACAGGAAGGTCAGCGGCTGGTTGCCGAGCATGTCGATGCGGCTCTCCCCGCCCTGGACCAGCCAAGCGATGTTCCAGAAGATCTTGATCCGGAGATCCAGCGTGCCGTCCCGCCACCAATCCTCGAAGATCGGGATCAGGAAATCGGCACAGGGTGTCGGTCCATACCGGTCGCGAACCGCCGCGATGGTGTCGTGGGTGAAATCCGGCAGCAGATAGTCGATGGAGGCCGGGCCCAGGCTCGTCAGATGGCGATGCACCGCGGCACCGCTCGCCCCGAGCTGGATCACCGACAGGAAGCGCAGCGGAATCCCGGCGCGGCGCAGCACGGCAAGGCCCTGCTCGACATCGCGATAGGAGCCACGCCCGGCATGATCGACGCGCAGGGCATCATGCACCTCGGGGGTTCCGTCGATGCTGATCCCGAGATCGATGTCGAACCTCTTGATGATCTCGGCCCAGCCGTCGTCGAGCAGCGTGCCGTTGGTCTGCATGCAGAGCTGCACCCGCGCGACGCCCGCCAGCCCCTCCTTGATCTTCCGGCACCATGAGCTGAACCGCTCCTGCTTGACCAGGCACGGCTCGCCGCCATGAAAGGTGATCGTCAGATAGCTCTGACCTGTTGCCTGGCAATGGCGGCGGATGCGGTCGATCGCGATCTCGACGACCTCATCATCCATGATCGCGGGCCGCTCTCTCCACGTGCTGTCGCCCTTGTTGTAGACGTAGCAATAGGAGCAGTTCAGATTGCAGCGCGACGCGACCTTGAACACGAAGTGAAGATGGGGACCGTCGTTCATTGGTACGCAATCTCGGCGGTGCGATCGACGAAGATGCGGCCGTCCTCGGTCAGGAACGGCCGGGCACCGTCCAGTACGACCTGCGCCTCCTTGAGCTTGGTCAGCATATTGGCAAGCTCGGCCTGATACTCGGCTGATCCGCCGAACCCTTGCTTCTCGGCCTCACGATAGAAGGCGCAGATGTAGGCGATGGCGTGAAAGGCCAGCAGGATCCCGCGCAAGGGCCGCGGCTCCGGCCGCAACGGCGATGCGTAGCGCCCCTGGTGCTGCGGATCCACCAGGGGTCCCGACGCCTCCGCCATGAACAGATGCAGATGCGCGGATTCGTGGACGATGGCCTCCATCACCTGCATCAGGCCGCCGAACAGGTCGGCGTAAACCATCCCGGGCACATCGGCTTGCGACCCGCTGCGGAAATAGGATCGCTCGCTGCTGCGCAGGGGGATCAGGACCCGCGTCACATCGGACACCCAATTCACGCACTCAGGAAACTTCTTCGCGGCGGTCACGAGGATCTCGAGCGCGTTCGTCACCTCGCGCGTCATCCGGGCCTGCTCGTCGAACGAGAGATCGGTGTGCTCGGCCCAGGTGTCGGGAATCGGGAATCCGAGGGAGTGGCACCCCACGTCGACCGATATGTCGTACGGCCATTCCTTCATCGGGAGCAGCCCAACCAGCTCGTTCAGGTCATAGGCGCCGGCCTCGATCCGGTAGCCTCCGACCGGCGACCACAAGGTCAACGGCTCCGGCGTCGTCAGCGACGTGGATGGGGTCGGCGCATTCGCCGCCGTCCAGATCGCCACCTGCAGATCACGCTGCGGGCTCTTGTCATGCCCCTCATAGGTGATGGAGTTCATGCAGGGATGACGAAGCCAGTCCGCTTCACGCGCGTTGGCTTCGATGAGCGACGCCTTGAGCGGCTCGCAGTCGAGGCCGAGGCGATCCTCCGGCTGCCATCTCAGGATCCTGTCGTTGAATTTTTCATGCCAGGCAGATTTCGACGGTCGCCAGGTCCACGCGTCACTCATGATCGAGCATGCCTCCGGAAATACGCCAACGAAGCCGGCCGCAAGCTGTCCCGCCGTCAGACAGGACCGCAACCGATGCCGGAATCAAGAGCAGCTATCAGGAAAGGTCACGCTGATGACGGCGACCATTGCCCGTCATCCGCACCAGCGAGTCGCGGGCGGGCCCACGACACGTCACGTCGGAAAGATCCGACATCGCAGGCCCGCTTCGCTCCGTCTTAGCCGAACGATCGATCCATTCACCTGACCGATTTCGGCGCGCCCCCCGCCTGCGGCACGCTAAATTGACCCTTGAGGTCCTTCACCGCCCGTACCTGCGTGAGACGCTCCGCAAGAGCCCCCAACACCGCGGGATCGTTGGCGATTTCACGTTCCATCTCGTCCGGACGCTCCATCGCCGCAAGGCGGCTGAAGACGATGCCGCGCGAGAATGGATTGGTCTTGCTGAAGATCGCTCCACGCGAGAATGGAACGCCTTCTGCCATGATGTCGATCTTCAGAGACGCGCGTGCGATCTCTGAGTCGACTACGGATTTCAGCGCCAGATCGACCTTCTTGCGCATTTCCGCCGGATCGCGATCAGCCATTCCTATACTCCCAGTCGGTTGAGAACCGCCATCGTTCAGAAAGGAAATAGCAACGTCCCGGTACAAGCTCTGTGATCTCGCGCCCTGAACTCACAGAACCTGAAGCAATGTAGCTGTGCTAAGCACTTCGCTCAGACTGTCCCAATTCGCCAGTCGTCGAAGCCAGAAAAAAACTAACATGAAGCTAGTTCTTTAACAATAGAGTAGTTTGTCAGATACACCTGTTGATTGCTCGAATGAGCGACGCACTGCGGTCGTCTCAGGCCGGCAGTGACCACGCGTGATGACGTCTTGCGCTCTCGGATGTCACCCGCCAGGCATATTGTCGCACCTCATTCCGCGGCAGCGCACATTCTCGCGTAGCTCATGAAGCTCGACGTGCATATGGAAAGCAAAAGGCCCGCGCTCATCGCACGGGCCCTGCCAGTCCACTTTCGTGCCTGATCGCGGCGGTGCCGCTGCACGCGGCCGCGAGCCTCACGCCGCCAGCGTATTCTCCACCACCTTGATGAAGAACGAGGTGCCGTAGACGATCGCCTCGTCATTGAAGTTGTAGGCGGGGTGATGCAGGCCGGCGCTGTCGCCATTGCCTACGAAGATGAAGGCGCCGGGGCGCGCCTCGAGCATGTAGGCGAAGTCCTCGCCGCCCATCATCGGCGGCATCTCGTGCACATTGGCGTCGCCCGCGACCTCCCTGGCGGCGCGGATCGCGATCTCGGTCTGCTCGGCGTGATTGATGACGACAGGATAGCCGCGTGCATAGTTCAGGTCGATCTTGGCGCCGGTCATCTGGGCGACGCCGGTCACGACCTCGCGCACGCGCTTCTCCATCAGCTCACGTACCTTCGGCGTCAGCGTCCGCACGGTGCCGCGCAGCACCGCGCTCTGCGGAATCACATTACGGGCATTGCCGGCGTGGAACTCGCAGATCGACAACACCGCGGCCTCCAGCGGGTCGACGCTGCGCGACACGATCTGCTGCAGCGCGGTGACAAGCTGGGCGCCGACCAGCAGGGAGTCGATGCAATTGTGCGGCTTGGCGGCATGACCGCCATGGCCCTCGATCGCGATGTCGACCGCATCGGTCGATGCCATCAGCGGGCCCTGGCGAATGGCAAACGCGCCGACCGGCAGGCCGGGCCCGTTGTGCATTCCGTAAACCTGGTCGATCTTGAAACGGTCGATCAGCCCGTCCTTGATCATCGCGTCCGCACCGCCACCGCCCTCCTCGGCGGGCTGGAAGATCACCGCGACCTCGCCGGCGAAGTTGCGGGTCTCGGCGAGATAGCGCGCGGCGCCGAGCAGCATCGCGGTGTGACCGTCGTGGCCGCAGGCATGCATCATGCCCGGGGTCTTCGAGGCATAGGGCAGCCCGGTCGCCTCCTCGATCGGCAGCGCGTCCATGTCGGCGCGCAGTCCGAGCACCTTCACCTCGCCGTGGCCGGGCTTGCGGCCCTTGATGACGCCGACCACGCCGGTCTTGCCGAGGCCCGTCACGACCTCATCGCAGCCGAACTCGCGCAGCCGCTCGGTGACGAAGGCCGCCGTCCGGTGCACGTCGTAGAGCAGCTCCGGATGCGAATGGATATCCCGCCTCCAGGCCTGGATATCGGGCTGCAGATCGGCGACGCGGTTGACGATGGGCATGGGGAATCTCGTAACTCCGGTGGGACTTTGCGCCTGTTTAGCATGCAAAAGCCGCACCGCCCAAGATAAGGGCTGCGCCCGCCTCATGGCTCGGTCAACCAGCCATGAACGTGGCGCTTGTCCGGCCCCGTCCGGGCTGACTAAAAGCTGGCAACGATGGGAAGGGAATGCCGATGCCGAGACAGCTCGAGGGGGATTACGATTATATCGTGGTGGGCGCCGGCACCGCCGGCTGCATCCTCGCCAACCGGCTGTCGGCCGATCCGAAGCGCCGCGTCCTGATTCTCGAGGCCGGCGGCAATGACAATTGGATCTGGTTCCATATTCCGGTCGGCTACCTCTTCGCGATCGGCAATCCGCGCTCGGACTGGATGTTTCGCACCGAGGCCGAGCCGGGGCTGAACGGCCGCTCGCTGGCCTACCCCCGCGGCAAGGTGATCGGCGGCTGCTCGGCGATCAATGCCATGATCTCGATGCGCGGCCAGGCCGCCGACTACGACCATTGGCGCCAGCTCGGCCTCTCCGGCTGGTCCTATTCCGACGTGCTGCCGGTGTTCAAACGGCTGGAGGATCATTTCCTCGGCGAAAGCGAGCATCACGGCACCGGCGGCGGCTGGCGCATCGAGGCGCCCCGGCTGTCCTGGGCGGTGCTGGACGCGGTCGGCGACGCCGCCGAGCAGATGGGCCTCCGCCGCATCCCCGACTTCAATACCGGCGACAATGAAGGCATCAGCTATTTCCACGTCAACCAGAAGCGCGGCCGGCGCTGGTCTTCCGCGCGGGGCTTCCTCAAGCCGGCGCTGAACCGGCCGAACCTGCGGCTCGAAACCAACGTCCTCGTCGACCGCCTGATCGTCGAGAACGGCCGCGCCGTCGGCGTGCGCTACCGGCAGAACGGCGAGACCATCGAGGCGCGCAGCAGGGGCGAGGTCATCCTCAGCGCCGGCTCGATCGGCTCGGTGCAGGTGCTGCAGCGCTCGGGCATCGGCCCTGCGGATTGGCTCGGCGAGCTCGGCATCGATGTCGTCCTCGACAGACCGGGCGTGGGACGCAACCTGCAGGACCATCTGCAGCAGCGCGCGATCTACAAGGTCACGGGCGTGAAGACGCTGAACGAGACGTACTACTCGCTGGCGCGGCGCGGCCTGATGGGGCTCGACTACGCGTTCCGGCGCCGCGGGCCGCTGACCATGGCGCCGTCGCAGCTCGGCATCTTCACGCGCTCGGATGCGACGCGCGACCGCGCCAACATCCAGTTCCACGTGCAGCCGCTGTCGCTCGACAAGTTCGGCGATCCCCTGCATCGCTTTCCCGCGATCACGGTCAGCGCCTGCAACCTGCGTCCGACCTCGCGCGGCACGGTCCGGATCAGGTCGGCGGGGATAGACGAGGCGCCATCGATCGCGCCGAACTACCTGGCAACCGAGGACGACCGCCAGGTGGCGGCCGACGCCATCCGCGTCACCCGCCGGCTGATGAAGCAGAATGCGCTCGCCGCCTACAGGCCGGAGGAATATCTGCCCGGCCCATCCGTCGGCGATGACGACGCGGCGCTGGCCAAGGCCGCCGGTGACATCGGCACGACGATCTTTCATCCGGTCGGCACGGCGAAGATGGGCTCCGCTGATGATCCGATGGCCGTGGTCGACGAGCGGCTGCGCTTTCGCGGCATCGAACGGCTGCGCGTCGCCGATGCCTCGATCATGCCGACCATCACGTCAGGCAACACCAACACGCCGACGGCGATGATCGCAGAGAAGGCGGCGTCGATGATCTTGGAGGATGGGCGCTAGGCGCTCACGTCCAACAACCACCGCTGCCGTCATTGCGAACGAAGCGGCGAAGCGAAGCGATCCAGAGCCCCGTCCCGACTCTGGATTGCTTCGTCGGCTTCGCTCGCAATGACACCATCAATGAACGGTGGCTTTTGACGTCAGAGAGGTTCAGCTTCAAATGATCCGCGCCACCAGCGGAACCCGGCGCAACAGTGCTGCGGCGAGCCAGCTCACCGACAGCGTGCCGATCAGCACGATCGCGAACTTCACTCCCGCCGGCCACGCCGGGTCGTAGACCAGATATTGCAGCCACAGCAGCGGCAGGAAGTGCAGCAGGTAGATGCCGTAGGCCGACGGCTGCAGGCGATCCATCAGCGCCAGCGGCGCCTTCGCCCAGCGCAGGAAGAAGGTCGGTACGCCGAACGCCATCGCGGCGCAGAAGCTCGCCACCGCCGCGCCATAGGCCGCGCGCCACCACCGTGGCGGGGAATCGAAATCGGCGATCCAGTTGTGATGCGCGTAGGCCAGCAACAGGATCGCGCCATAGCAGCCGTAGGAAAGACCGAACCAGATCCACCAGCGCCGCACCAGCGCGCCGTCGGCTGCGAACGGCCCCGTCCGCAGCCCGGCTGCGCCGATCGCGACGCCGCCGGCGAAGAAGGCCGGATAGAGCAGCACCCGGCTCGCCTGCAGCGGCAGCGGAAAATGTCCGGGCATGAACCAGAATCCGTCACCGAAGCCGAGATGCGGCGGCAGATAGACCAGGTTGGCGGTCACGAGGAAGATCAGGAAGCCAGTGAGCGGATAGTGCAGCAACGTCCCGGCCCAGCGCCCGAGTGCGCCGATCGCCTGCGGTGCCAGGACCCAGACGAACGCAGCCAGCATATCAAACCCCAGCAGCACGCCGAGAAACCAGGCCGAGCCGGACGGCCACGGCCCCTCGCTGATCATCCGCCACCACACCGCGCTGAACTGATCCTTCGCCACGTAGTAGCGGTAGTAGGCGATCGGCATGATCACGAAGATCGACATGATATAGGGCACACCGAGCCGCAGCGCACGGCGCCCGACATAGTCCGACGCGCCCCTGCCCGCCAGGCTTGCCGGCACGAACAGGCCGGAGATGAAGAACATGCACGACATGAAGTAGCTGTCGTTGAACAGCGCGACGAGATCGAATCCGAGCCAGTGCATGCGGTCGCCGCCCTGGCCGAAATCGGTGTAGTTGATGGCGGAGTGATAGAGCACGACCGAGAGCGTGATGAAGGTCCTGGCGCGGTCGAGCGGCACGATCCGATCGCGCGACGTCTCGGTTCGTTGCAGGGTTGGGGTCACGCGCTCATGCATCGACGTCGCATCCGGTCCATCAGCCGCCCCTCGGCGGCGCGCGCCGCTCATATCATTCGCCCGGCCCTGCGCCGACATCCTGCGTGACCGGGTGAGCCGTCGGCCATTGCCGCCATGATCACGAACACGTCATCGCGTTTCGATCGCGAGAAGCCGGGAATAAAACCGGGCCGCGACCGCTCTTCTCACCCGCAAGCCCGATGACGGGCAACGGGAGATGACGATGAGCCTTGGTGATCATGACGAGAACGGCGTCAGCCGCCGCAAGGTGCTGGAGTGCATGACATGGGCGGGCACGGGCGTGCTCTGGACGCTGTCGGGCGGCGTGCCACGTTCGCTCGGCCTGGTCGACGCGGCGCGGGCGGCCGAGCAGCCCGCGCCCGGCCTGACCTTCCTGCAGATCAGCGACAGCCATGTCGGCTTCGACAAGCCGGCCAATCCCAACGCGACCGGCACGCTCGAGGAGGCCGTCAACCGCATCAAGGCGATGCCGGTGAAGCCCGCCTTCATGATCCATACCGGCGACATCTCGCATCTGTCGAAGGCAGCCGAGTTCGACGATGCCGACCGCATCATCTCGCAGTCCAGGCTCGACGTGCACTACGTGCCGGGCGAGCACGACTTCCTCGACGAGGACGTCAAGCTCTACAAGGAGCGCTACGGCAAGGGCACGCGCGGTTCCGGCTGGTATTCGTTCGATGCCAATGGCGTGCACTTCGTCGGGCTCGTCAACGTGGTCGATCTCAAGGCCGGCGGGCTCGGCAATCTCGGCGCCGAGCAGCTTGCCTGGCTCGAGCAGGATCTCAAGGGCCGCTCGAAATCGACGCCGATCGTTGTGTTCGCGCACATCCCGCTGTGGACGGTGTATCCGCAATGGGGCTGGGGGACCGAGGATGGCGGGCGCGCGCTCGACAGCCTGAAGGGCTTCGGCTCGGTGACGGTGCTGAACGGCCATATCCATCAGGTGATGCAGAAGGTCGAAGGCAACGTCACCTTCCATACCGCGCGCTCGACCGCCTTTCCGCAGCCGGCGCCGGGCACGGCGCCCTCGCCCGGCCCGATGAAGGTCGAGGACGCCAGGCTGCGCAGCCTGCTCGGCATCGCCAGTATCGACTTCAAGGTCGGTGACGAGCGGCTCGCGATCATCGACACGCCGCTTGCGGGCTGAGGGACGAAAACGCGATGATCCAGCCTGTTCTTCGCGGTGCCGGCTTGGCCGCCGTACTGCTTGTTTGCGCCACGCCGCTGCGCGCCGAGACCATCAAGGTCACGATCGACAATTTCACCTTCACCCCGACCGAAGTGACGGTGAAGGTCGGCGACACCGTCACCTGGACCAACCACGACGACATTCCGCACACGGTGGTGTCGGCCGGGAAATACCGATCGAAAACGCTCGACACCGACGACAGCTTCTCCTTCACGTTCGCAGCCGCCGGCGACTACAAATATTTCTGTTCGCTGCATCCGCACATGACGGGGCTGGTCAAGGTTGAGTAGCATCGCGAACCAGGGCATGAGCATCGTCGGATGGGCCGGTCGGCGGCGTACCGCCGGCCGCGCCGTGCGACCGCGAACCGGGCCGGAGACCTCGCCGGTGACGACAGCCAGTGACGATCCCGAGAAGGCGCGACGCTTCCGCGAGGCGGCGCTGCCCTATCTCGACGATGCCTACACGCTGGCGCGCTATCTGCTGCGCAACGCCGCCGACGCCGAGGACGCGGTGCAGGAATGCTACCTGCGCGCGCTGAAGCATTTCGACACCTATCGCGGCCCGGCGATGAAACCGTGGCTGTTCGCGATCCTGCGCAATGTCTGCCACGCCGAATTCGCGCGCCGGGCCGGCGCGCCGGTCAAGGCGCTCGATGACGCGCCGGAAGCGGCCGAGCAGCCCCCGCTGTGGCAGGAGAGCGCCGAGACGCCGGAAGGCGCCGTGTTGCGGGAACGTGATGCCTCGGCGATCCGCCGGCTGATCGACACGCTGGCCGAGCCGTTTCGCGAGACGTTCGTCATGCGCGAGGTCAACAATCTGTCCTATCGCGAGATCGCGGAGGCCGCCGGCGTGCCGGTCGGCACCGTGATGTCGCGTCTTGCCCGCGCCCGCGCGATGCTGCGCGCCGCCTGGCTCGCGCAGGAGGAGCCTTAAGCCATGAACTGCGATGAAGCCGAGATCCTGATCCACGCGCTGGCCGATGGCGAGCTCGATGCCGGCCACGCTCGTGAGGTCGAAGCCCATGTTGCGACCTGCCCGCGCTGCGCCGCGGAGCTTGCCGCGGTCAGGCAGATGAAGCAGATGCTCGCCGGCACCGACCTCGGCTACAGGGCGTCCCCTGCCTTGCGCCAGCGCATCGAAGCCGCCCTGCCGCCGGCCGATGCGGCCTCCATCATCCCGCTCGCTGCCGTGCCGCCGAGCCGCCGCACGCTGCTGCGAGGCTTCGCCCTGGGCTCGGCGGTGTCGGCGCTGGCCGCCACCGGCCTCGTCGCCATCGTGCTGCGCAATGACGACCAGCAGCGGATCGAGGCCGAGATCGTCTCGGCGCATCTGCGCTCGCTACAGGCCGGCCACCTCACCGACGTCATCTCGACCGACCAGCACACCGTCAAGCCCTGGTTCAACGGCAAGCTCGACGTCGCGCCGCCGGTGATCGATCTGACCGCGCAGGGCTTCACCCTCATCGGCGGGCGGCTCGATTACGTCGACGCACGCGCGATCGGCGCGGTGGTCTATCGCCGCCGCCAGCACATCATCAACCTGTTCGTGGCGCAGACCTCGTCCACCGAGCGCCGCGCCGCACGGATGGACACGATCCAGGGCTTCAACATCCGCTCTTGGCGCGACCGCGGCCTGAGCTATTGGGCGGTCAGCGATATCGGCGCCGACGAACTCAACGAGTTCGGCGAGCGGTTCGAGCGCGCGATGGGTGCGAACAAGGAGGGGTGACGCGCTCTTGCGCTTCAGTCATTGCGAGCGAAGCGTGCCCACGGTCTGTCCGGAGACGAACTGAAACGGTGGGCACGGCGCCACGCGCCTTTGCCCACCCGATGCGAACATCACGCGGACTTGCGGATCGCGTTGTCGACCAGGGTTTTGCCGAGCGACCAGATCGCGCCGGGGACCTTGTGGCTCTGCGCGATGACGTCGTCGAAGGCGCGCTCGATCCAGGCGCAGTCCTCTTCGGTGATGGTCAGCGGCGGCAGCAGCTTGATCGTATGCAAGCCGTGGCCGGCGACCTGGGTCAGGATCTTGTGATCCTTGAACAGCGGCACCGTGATGAGCTGGCAGAACAGGCCCTTGTTGGCGCTCTCCAGCATGGTCCACGACGCCTTGAGGCGCAGCGATTTCGGCGGACCGAACTCGACGCCGATCATCAGTCCCTTGCCGCGCACTTCCTTGAGCAGCTCGTAGCCCGGCACCATCCGCGTCAGCGCCAGCCGCAGCTCGGCGCCGCGCTTGGCTGCGGCCTCCACCAGCTTCTCGGCCTTCATCACCTCGAGCGTGGCAATGCCGGCGGCCATCGCGAGGTCGTTCTTGGCGAAGGTCGAGCCGTGCACCACGGCGCGGTCCATGCGGTTGAAGATCTTGTCGAAGATCTGCTTGCGCGTCAGCAGCGCGCCGACCGGGACATGGCCGCCGGACAGCGCCTTCGACAGCAGCACCATGTCGGGTTCGACGTTCCAATGTTCCACCGCAAGGAACCGGCCGGTGCGGCCCATGCCGGTCTGGATCTCGTCGGCGATGAAGATGGTGCCGTATTTCTTGCAGAGCGCCGCGGCGCCGGGCAGGAACTCGTCGGAGGGCATGTTGACGCCCTTGCCCTGGATCGGCTCGACGATGAACGCTGCGATCTCGCGCGACGACAGCGCCTGCTCGAGCGCGGCGAGATCGTTGAAGGGGATCGCCGTGCAGCCCGGCAGCAGCGGCTCGAAGCCGTTGCGGAAGTTCGAATCATCGGTCAGCGACAGCGCGCCGTAGGTGAGACCGTGATAGGAGTGCCCGCAATAGACGATGCCGGGCCGGCCGGTCGCGCCACGCGCGAATTTGATCGCGGCTTCCACCGTCTCGGCGCCGGAATTGGCGAAGAACACCTTGTCCAGATACGGGACATATTCCAGCAGCCGCTCGGCAAGAACGCCCGCCAAGGTCGAGACGTCGAGCTGAACGAGATTCGGCAGATCGGTGTCGAGGACGCTTTTCAGCGCGGCGCGCAGCGTCGGATGATTGCGGCCGATTGCAAAGACGCCAAAACCGCTGAGCAGGTCAAGATAACGGGCGCCATCACGATCGTAGAGATATTGCCCTTGTCCCTTCTGGAACCCAACATCATATCCAATCGTCTTTAGAACGCGGACAAGCTGCTCGTTCAGATGCCGAGAGTGCATCGTGCTGCGCTGCGCTTGGCGCTCCACAAACATCTCGGAAACGTCTAGATTGGGTTTTAGCATCGGCTACATACTTCGGTTGATGGACGTGACGTCAACTGAAAACGCGCAATGCGGCGTTTTGCCCTCATTCGCACCATCAAAGCAAGCACGGGTTTCTGCCAATGTTGCATCGCCTTAGATATCTCATGTCGACGACACTAGCATACTCCGCAGTCGTGTTCGCAGCAGGAATTTCTTCCGCGCTCGCGGCCGACCCCACCGGCGACTGGCGGGTCGCCGACGGCGTCGCTAACATCCGAGTCGCACAATGTAATGGCAGCATGTGGGGCGTCGTGGCCTGGGAGAAGACCCCGGGCGGACGCGACAGCAACAACCCCGATCCGGCCCGCCAGAGCCGGCCGACGCTCGGCATGCCGATCCTGATCGACATGAAGAAGAAGCCCGGCGCAGACGCGTGGGAAGGCCAAGTCTACAACGCCAAGGATGGGCAGCTCTACAGCTCCACCATCACGCCGGTCGACCCCGATCACCTGGAGATCAAGGGCTGCGTGCTCGGCTTCCTGTGCGGCGGCGAGACCTGGACGCGGGTTGCTCCGCCGATCCCGTCGAGCCCCGTAAACAGCATGGCCAAAGGTACACAGAAACCAATCGCGCCGGCCCCTGCCCCGGCGGCCAAGACCACGACCGGCGTCGGCAGTGGCGCAACCGCATCGGCCAAGCCGGGACACAAGCCCGCGGACCAGGTCGGCGATATCTGCCTGCTGCCCGATATTGCGCGCGCCCGCTAGTTGGCGTCCGTCACCCGAACAAAAAAGCGGCCGAGAGATCGGCCGCTTTTTCTATTCGGTGATCAAGAGCCCTCTTGCTCCTTGACCTCGCGAGGCTTGCCCATCAGGGCCGGCTGGAACAGCAGCACGGCGGCGAGCGTGGTGACCAGCGACAGCGCCAGCAGCTTGCCCATGCTGGACGTGCCGGGATGGCTCGACAGCCACAGGCTGCCGAATGCGGTCGCCGTCGTCAGTGCGCTGAAGAAGATCGCCCGGGTCAGGCTGGTCTGGAGCAAATTGGTGCGGCCGCCGCGCCACGCCACCACGTAGTAGATCTTGAACGCGACGCCAATGCCAAGCAGGAGCGGCAGAGCGACGATGTTGGCGAAGTTCAGCGGCAGCTTGATCAGCACGCAGATCTCCAACGTCACGGCGCCTGCGACCAGCAGCGGCACGATCGTCATCAGCACGTCGGTGAAGCGCTTCAAGGTCACCCACAGCAGCAGGCTGATCACGACCAGCGAGTAGATGCCGGCGTGGATGAATGCCTTCACGATCGTGTCACCGGACTTCAGGATCGAGACCGGCCCGCCGATCGCGTTGGGCTCGGCCGTCAGGACGGCGTTGGCGAATCGCCTGAGATTGTCGTTGTCGTTCGGATCGCCCTTGGGCTGCGCCTCGACCCGAATCAGTCCGTCCTTGCTCTTCCACTGCGACACCAGTTCCGGCGGCAGGTTCGCGAGGCTGACCGGCTGCGCCTGCAGGGTGGCGCTGAGCTGCGTCAGCGTGATCTTCCACGGCTCGACGAACACCGCCTGTGCCTTGTTGCGAACCGCCTCGCTCGCGCCCGCGAGCCTGGCAAGCGCATCTGCGAGCCGCCGCGCCGCGACCGCGCCCGGCCCATTGCTCTCGCCCGCGGTGCGCCGGAGATTGTCGACGGTCGAGTTCAGGGCGTCGACATTCTCCTTGTCGCTCGGCGCCGCATCGACCTGATCCGGATTGAGCGCAGGCCCCAACACCTTCGCGCCCTGCGCGATCAGCTTCAGCTTGGCCGGCTGGTCCTCGGGAACGAAGCTGTCGAGCGACATCACGCGCGCCACTTCGGGGAGTTTCCCGAGCTTGGCCTCGATCGCCTTGGCCTCGGTCTCGGAGCGCGTCAGCACGTCGATCGCGTTGGCGCCCGTGTTCGGATCCTTTCGCAGGTCGAGATAGGTCGCGATCGACTCGGCGCGCGGATTGCGCAGGTTCATCGGGTTGAAGTCGAACTTCATGTAGTAGAGCAGCGGCAGGCCGGCGACGACCAGGCCGAGCGTGCCGACGATGATCGGCACGCGGTGCTTCTCGAGGAAATGATCGACCGGCGCCAGGAAGGCATAGCCGACCGGCTCCTTCTCGCCGGGCGGATTGAGAATCCTCAGCAGCGCCGGCAGCACCGTGATCGACGACAGGAACGCGATGATCATGCCGGCGCCGGCGATGGCGCCGAGCTCGGAGATGCCCTTGTAGTCGGTCGGCAGGAAGCACAGGAAGCCGGCAGCCGTCGCCATCGCCGCGAGCGACAGCGGCACCGCGGAGCGGCGCGCGGCTTCCGCCAGCGCCTCCGGCAGATTGTCGTTCTTGAATCGCTCGGAGCGGTAGCGCACGCTGAACTGGATGCCGAAATCGACGCCCAGGCCGATGAACAGCACGGCGAACGCAACCGACAGCAGATTGAGCGAGCCGACCATCATCAGGCCGACGGCCGTGGTGAGGGCGAGGCCGATGAACAGGTTGATGAACACGGCCGAGATGATCTTGGCCGAATGCAGCGCCAGCCACAGGATGATCAGCACGACGACCACGGTGCCGATGCCGTTGACGACGGCGCCCTCCTGCACGGTGGCGTATTCCTCGTTGGCGATCGGCACCGGACCGGTCAGCCGCACGCGCGCGTGAAAGCGGTTGGGGAAATCGAGCTCGGCCGCGGCCTGCCGGATCGCATCGGTGGCGGCCTTGCCGGGCTCCAGGGCCTGGTAGTCGAGGATCGGCTTGAACTGGATGAAGGCGCGCTTGTCGCTGTCTTCGAGCGGCTTGTCGGAGATCAGCTGGCGCCAGGAAAAGGTCGCATCACCCTTGTCGAGCACGGTCTCCACCGTCTGGGAGATGTAGTCGAACGGCCGTGCGGCATTGTCGAGCTTGACCTGGCCGCGCTTGACGCCGGCAAGGCCGGTCTCCAGCGCACCGGTCAGGCCGCGGATCGAGGGGTCCCCGGCCATGATCTCGACGAGCGGCGCTGCCGCCGCGAACTGGTCCGTGAGCTGCTTGACCTCCTCGGTCGGCAGGAACAGCAGGCCGTTCCTGGCGAAGAACTCGCCGCCGCCGAGCAACTCGACCGATGAGAAGTTCGCGGTGTCGCCCTTGAGCTTCTTGGCGAGCGCATCGGCCGCCACACCTGTCATCTCGGGCGTCGCCGCTTCGACCACCGCCAGGATCATCCGATCGCGATCGAAGGCCTGCTCATATTGCTGGTCGCGCTTGCGCCAGTCGAGATCAGGCGAAATCAGCTTGTTGATGTCGGTATTGATCGAGAAATGACGCGCCGTATAGAAGCCCGCACCTACGGAGAGCAGCAGGGCCGCAATCAATGTCGGCCAGGCAAACCGGGTGCAGGCCTTGACGATCGAGACGACAAACGTGGTCAGCACTTCGTGACTTTCTAATGTTTAGAGAGCTGGGCGGAAACGTCCGCTTCATGGCGGAGTTCCCCGATCAGGGCGAGCCCCGGACGCACACATCCTGAGCGGCGCCCCGACCCGGCCTGGCCCAACCTTGAAGACGAGGATGGTCCGTCGACGGCGGATCAGGTCGAACGATGCACGGAACCGTCGGGGCGGCTGATATAGCGGCTGTTCTCGGCGGTAAAGTGACGAACGAGTGAGAGCATAACCAACTCAATTAATTGATCTAATTTATAATTACTAAATTACCGGCGACCTGTCGCGAGCTGTGTGCGACGTGTCACATGCGAGCCACTTGCAGACCGGCTTTCTTCTTCGCTCGATTTTTGACACAAAGTCCTGCGTTTCCATCCGTGTGGCGGGCCATTGGGCATTCGCTGGTGCGATTATTGCAACCCTGTCGCACGCACGGAGGTGCCAGGTCGAAAGTGAGGCAACGTGGCTGGACGTCCAATGCAGGTGTATCTCGCGCAGCCGCGCGGTTTTTGTGCTGGAGTCGTGCGTGCGATCGAGATCGTGGAGCGCGCGCTGGAGAAGTATGGCCCGCCGGTCTATGTGCGTCATGAGATCGTCCACAACAAGCACGTGGTCGAGAGCCTGAAGGCCAAGGGCGCCATCTTCGTCGAGGACCTCTCCGAGGTCCCCCCGCGCGCCGTCACCGTGTTCAGCGCCCACGGCGTCGCCCGGACGGTGGAGGAGGAAGCGGCCGCCCGCAGGCTGCCGGTGCTCAATGCCACCTGCCCGCTGGTGACGAAGGTCCACAACCAGGGCAAGCGCTACATGTCCAAAGGCCGTACCCTGGTACTTATCGGCCATGCCGGCCACCCGGAAGTCGAGGGAACCATGGGCCAGGTTCCCGGCCCGGTCCACCTGGTGCAGAACGTGGCCGATGTGGCCACCCTGCCCCTGCCGGTCGATACCCCGCTGGCCTATATTACCCAGACTACGCTCAGCGTGGACGACACAAGAGACATCATTTTAGCCCTCCAAGCCCGCTTTACAGACCTTCAAGGTCCCGATATCCGGGATATCTGCTATGCGACACAGAACCGGCAATCTGCGGTAAGGGACTTAAGCAAGCTGGTGGACGTCATCCTGGTGGTGGGCGCCGCCAACAGCTCCAACTCGAACAGACTGCGCGAGATCGGCACCGAGGCCGGGGTCGCAAGCTATCTGATCGCTGATGGCAGCGAGCTCGATCCGGTTTGGCTGAAGGATGCCAAAGCCGTCGGCATCACCGCCGGCGCCTCGGCTCCCGAAGTTCTCGTCGACGACGTCATCGAAGCCCTGCGGCGCATCGGACCGGTCGAGGTCGCGGTGGTCCCGGGGCGGGAAGAAAACATCGAATTCCGCCTGCCGGCCGAATTGGTCGCGGGCTGATCGGTCCTCGTTTGGTCCAGAAAGAAGAGACGTAATGGCAATCCCCTTCCATAAGGAACTGCGTATCGGGGCCTATCTGATGAAGCAGAAGCTTCTCGGCCGGAAACGCTATCCGCTCGTGCTGATGCTGGAGCCGCTGTTCCGCTGCAACCTGGCGTGCGCCGGCTGCGGCAAGATCGACTATCCCGACGCGATCCTCAACCGCCGCATGAGCGCGCAGGAGTGCTGGGACGCGGCCGACGAGTGCGGCGCGCCGATGGTCGCCATCCCCGGCGGCGAGCCGCTGATCCACAAGGAGATCGGCGAGATCGTGCGCGGCCTGGTCGCCCGCAAGAAGTTCGTCTCGCTCTGCACCAACGCGCTGCTGCTGGAGAAGAAGCTCGACCTGTTCGAGCCGTCGCCGTATTTGTTCTTCTCGGTGCACCTCGACGGCCTGCGCGAGCATCACGACAAGGCGGTGTCGCAGAAGGGCGTGTTCGACCGCGCCGTCTCCGCGATCAAGGCCGCCAAGGCGCGCGGGTTCACGGTGAACGTCAACGCCACGGTGTTCGACGGCCACCCCGCCGAGGAGATCGCCAAGTTCCTGGACTTCACCACCGAGCTCGGCGTCGGCGTCACCATGTCGCCCGGCTACGCCTACGAGCGCGCGCCGGACCAGGAGCACTTCCTCAACCGCACCAAGACCAAGCAGCTGTTCCGCGACGTCTTCAAGCTCGGCAAGGGCAAGAAGTGGAATTTCATGCATTCCGGTCTGTTCCTCGACTTCCTGGCCGGCAACCAGGAGTTCGAGTGCACCCCCTGGGGCATGCCTGCGCGCAACATCTTCGGCTGGCAGAAGCCCTGCTATCTGCTCGGCGAAGGCTACACCAAGACCTTCAAGGAGCTGATGGAGACCACCGACTGGGACTCCTACGGCACCGGCAAGTACGAGAAGTGTGCCGACTGCATGGCGCATTGCGGCTACGAGGCGACCGCCGCCAATGCGGCGCTGACCAACCCGATCAAGGCGATGTTCGTGTCGCTGCGTGGCATCAAGACCGAGGGTCCGATGGCGCCGGAGATCGATCTCTCCAAGCAGCGCCCGGCGCAGTACGTGTTCTCGTCGGAGGTGCAGAAGCGCCTCTCCGAGATCCGTCACGACGAGGCGATCGAGGCGCAGCAGAAGGCCTCGACGGCCGCCTGATCTTCACGGCTCTGATCAATCAAAAGGCCGCCGAGTGATCGGCGGCCTTTTTCATTGAACTGATCTGTGGATCGGGATGGACGCTACGCTCGGCGATGAGCAAACGGCTCACGCCTCGGCAGCGGCCAGCGTCTCGGTCTCGAGGAAATGCTCAGCCGCCAGCATGCCGCTCAGCAGCAGGTCGCGCGCGCCGCGCAGCGAGCGCAGGGCGCGATTGAACTCGATGCCCGTCGACACCAGGCCGCGCAGTACGGCCGGATTGCGGGCGACGCCGCGCAGGATCATCGGCAGGTCGATGTCGCCGTTTGGCTTGATGGCGTCCTTGGCAAGCGACGGGAGGGTGCGATGGGCGGGATCGGAGATCACCCGCAGCGCCGCGAACGGCAGCCCGTACTCGGCGGCATAGGCGGCGGCGATGTGGCTCTCCATGTCGACCGCGGCCGCACCGGTCTTCATGCGCAGCGCCGCCTTGCGGGCCTGGGCCACCACCACCTCTTCGGCCCCGGCGAGCACGCCGCGCACAACGCGGCGCTTCTTCAGGGCGGCGCGGGCGATGTGCTCCTCGCGCAGCGACAGGCCCGACAGCCAGCGGGCATCGCCGGCGGTCACTTCGGTGGCGACGACGATGTCGCCGGCCTTGAGGCTCGGATCGAGACCGCCGGCCACGCCGAAGCTGACGACGCCGCGGATCGAGGTCGGATCGAACACGGTGAGCAGCGAGCGCAACTGCCTGGGGTCGCTCGAGCTGCAGATCACCATCATGCCGGGCCCGGCAGCAATCCGGGCCTCCTGCACCAAGCCCGTCACGACCAAGACCGGCCGCGAATCAATCGGGCGATCCGCGGACGTGTCGTCCCCCATCCCCAACTTCACAATCCGACCCCTGACACCTTCTCGGACGTCGCGTGATCCGACGTCTCCGTCTCTTGTTCCAAAGCCTCAGCCACGGCGGCGCCAGAGCGGAAAGGCCTTAACAAACCGAGGATTACGCAGAAAAAATCCGCGAGGAAACCCCGTTTGCGCCGCACTGCACCCGCACCTGATGCGTTTTTTGCCCGGTGTTGCCATTTGGCCCCGCCGATCCCTGTTCCGTCCTGGAACAGATTGCGCCGGTGCCACCGGGCGTGGAACTTTAAGCAAGAACTACGCCACGAAAATGTGAGACTCACGGCAAGCGGCATGACGGCGCGGCCAGATTCGGCCGCTCCTGCGCCGGTCAGCCGTGCCCGAGCAGGAGATTCGCAGCGCGGTCGCCGGAGCGCACCGAGCCTTCGATGGTTGCCGGCAGGCCGGTATCGGTCCAGTCCCCCGCCAGAGCGAGATTGCCGAACGCCGTCTTCGCTCCCGGTCGGAGCGCGTTCTGCTCGGGCGTCGCCTCGAAGGTGGCGCGACGCTCGCGCACGATCTGCCACGGCGGCAGCTCGGCCGTGATGCCGGCGGCCTTGCAGACGTCGGCCCAGATCGCGGCGGCGAGCTCCTCGCGCGGCATGTCGACGAGGCGATCGCCATTGCTGATGGTGACCGAGAGCCGCTGCGGGAAGGCGAACAGCCACTCGACCAGGCCGCCGACAACCCCGAGCAGAGCTGGTGCATCGCGCGGCGGCGTGATGCGGAAATGGGCATTGACGATGGCACGATATTTCGTCGGCCCCGTGAGCCCCGGCAGCAGGGCCATCGCCGGCCGCGGCGGCACGGCGAGCACCACGACATCGGAAGGTCCGAGCGCGACGGTTTCATCGCCGCCGAACCTGAGCCCGGTGACGCGACCGCCCCCATCGTCGAGGCCGCGCAGCTCGCGGCCGATCCGCACGCTGCCGCCCTTGCCTTCCAGGAATTTCACGGCCGGATCGATCAGCACGCCCGACAGGCCGTCGCGCGCGATCAACGGCCGGCAGGCCTGGCCGCCGGCGAGCAAGGTCTCGCGGACGATGGCGCCGGCCAGCCCCGCCGACCCCTCCGGCGGATCGCAGTTGAGCGCCGCAAGCAGCAGCGGCTGCACCAGACGGTCATATAGCGTACCCTTGCAGGGGATCGTGCTGCCGATCGTCCTGGACGTACCGGCCCAGATCAGCGGCGACAGCGCGAGATAGTCGCCTAGCTTGGTATCCGGCACGCGGCGGCCCTCGTCGAACACCCACAGCGGCAGCCGGCCGTTGCCGAGATCGAGCAGCCAGCGCTGGCCGCTCCGGATGTCGACGAAGGCGAACTCTGCCTTCGCCGGCCCCACGAGCCCCGCCTCCGAGCCGATCGCGCGGGCATAGGCCAACACGTGATGATTGGCCGACAGCAGCAGATGGTTGCCGTTGTCGATCACCAGGTCGGTCGCGGCGTCGTAATAGGACCGGCAGCGGCCGCCGAGCTGCTGCGTCGCCTCGTGGACATGGACGATGTAGCCCGCATTGGCGAGCCGCACGCCGGCGGAAAGGCCGGACACGCCGGCGCCGATGATGTGAGCTGTCTTGTGCATCAGATGATTGCGTAACGAAGGATGATGCCGATCTTCGTGAGCTTGCTCACGCGGACAGGCTCGCGCGGCGGCGCGAAGCCTCGTTCGAGCAAGAGGTCGAACACGGCACGATAATATTTTGACATGATCCGCGGCGCCCGCACGGCGCGCCGGCGATTTCGCCGCATGATCTCGTCGGCCTTCTCGAAATGCGTCTTGGCCCTGACCGCAACCGAGTTGCAGACCTTGGGCAGCGCGCGCTCCTGCGTGACCTTGACCGGATCGTCGCCGGTGATGCCGGCGAACAGCAGCGCCTCGCGCGGCAGATAGAGCCGGCCGATGCCGGCATCCTCGTCGATGTCGCGCAGGATGTTGGTGAGCTGCAGCGCGCGGCCGAGATGGTGCGCGAGCAGGATGCCGTCCTCCTCGGGCATGCCGAAGATGCGCACCGAGAGGCGGCCGACCGCGCTCGCCACGCGGTCGCAATAAAGGTCGAGCGTCGCGAGATCCGGCGCGCGGATCTCCTGCGGCACGTCCATCTCCATGCCGTCGATGATGGCGAGGAAGTCCTCGCGCTTCAGCCCGAAGGTCTTCACCGAGCTGACATAGTCGCGCAGCCGCGGCGGCGGGTTGCCCTGGTACAGCGCGTCGATGTCGTCGCGCCATTTCTGCAGCGCCGCCAGCCGCTCGGGCCGCGGGCCGTCGGAATCGGCGATGTCGTCGACCTCGCGGCAGAAGCTGTAGACCTGAAACATCGCGTCGCGCTGGGCGCGCGGCAGGATGCGCATGGCGGCATAGAACGAGCTGCCGGAGGCCGCCGTGCCGTGATCGATATTGTCTGCGGTTGCCTCGAGGGTCATGCGCCGGCTGCCGATTTGGTGACGGGATGACGCCCGGCCACGCGGCGGCCGATCTCGCCCATGACCGACGTGAAGGTGAGGCCGAGCATGCCGACGGGCGACAGGTGCACGCGCTCGCTCAGCGGATCGCGCACCTTCAGCAACGCCACGATGCGGTCGGCGAAAGCCTGGATCACGGCGATCTCCAGTCCGAAGCGGAAATCCTTGACGCCGCTGTTGAGGTCCCTGCCCTCATCGAGCAGCGCCGCGTTGCGCACCGCGAGCTTCTGCAGGCAGGCCAGCAGAGGCGGCGGCGACTTGGCCTCGCCGAGCATCTCGACGGTCGCGCCGGCTTCCGCCAGCGCATCGCGCGGCAGATACACGCGGTTGAGCGCCTTGTAGTCCTTGCCGCAGTCCTGCAGGTGGTTGTTGATCTGCAGGCCCGCACAGATCGCGTCCGAGGCCGGCCAGGTCGCGGTGGACTCGCCGTGCACGTCGAGCATGAAGCGGCCGACCGGCATCGCCGAGTAGCGGCAGTAGTGGATGACCTCGTCCCAGTTCTCGTAGCGCAGCTTGGTCACGTCCATCCGGAAGGCAACCAGCAGATCGAGCGCGTGCCGAGGCGGCATGCCGCGCTCGGCGAGCGCCCGGCGCAGGCTGACGGCGACGTCCTGGGTCTCGCCCGTCCCGGTCAGCTCGGCTTCGAGCAGATCGAGCAGCCGCAGCTTCTCCTCACCCGGCAGGCTCGGATGGTCGGCGATGTCGTCGGCGGTGCGCACGAAATTGTAGAAGGCGAGGATCAGCGCCCGGTGCTCGGGACGGATGATCCACGACGCCACCGGAAAGTTCTCGTCCCGGTGTGTCTTGCCGGATCGCAAATCGCTCGCGGTGGTCATGGACGAAACAGCTATCAGGTTGAAAGGGCGCTACCGAAAACAATGCCCGCCGCTTCGCTCATGCGAACGGATTGCTCGCCCCCATATAGGCGAAGATCCAGCCAAAACCAATGCAATCGATGTCGGGCAGCCCATAGGATCGAACCGCCGCCCTGCCCTGAGGGGCGGGCCGGCGGTCGTTAACCAAACGAGTTCGGAAACAACCGTTCCGAACGGCAACCACTTACTGGTTGTGGGTCTTCAGCACCTGATCGCAGGCCGGGCTGATCTTGGGGCGGTTCTCCTTCAGGCACGCAAGGATCGTGAAGTCACCCTGATCGATGACGGCACGACAGAACTTCTGAACGTCACGCGTGCAGGCCGCCTGCTCTTCGGGCGTGCCGCCGCGGCCTTGCGCGAACGCGCCGGTGGAAACGGACACCGACGACAGCAGGGAAAGTGCCAGGAAAATCTTACGCATCGTGTTCCTTCATTTTGACAGCAGAGGAGACCTCCCGGATCGCCGATGCTGCCCGGGAAACACCTGTTTGGTTTGGCAAGGACCGCAAGCCCCCCAGCGCCGGAGGTACGCTGCCAAATGCGGCCAAATTTGCGCCCTATGATCCCGAGCGGATCAAGCTCGGAGATCACAGCTTTGGCACAAACAAGGCGTTGATACTAGGGCGTTATTCTCGGAACACGTTTTTCGCATTTGGCTGTTGCAAGCTTGCCGCGCGGACCGTTAGATGCAGCGCCGTCGAGGCGGCTTGCGTGCAGCCGTCTTGCGAGGACGACCATTCGGCGCCGACCCGTCGCACGGTGTCGGCGGGCATCATGGCATCCGGTCGCAGCGCCCGACCGGCCGTCATTTGAACCTAACCTTCGGCGAGAACACCAAGTGTTCGAAGCGGCGGCGTACGCCGACACAGCGGTGTCATTTTGGATGGGAAACTCGATATGAAACTGTTCGGCTCACCTTTCTCTGGGCGCGTCGTCAAGGCCGCCGGTCTCGGAGCGGCATTGTTCGTGGCGGCGACCGCGGTTCAGGCTCAGTCGGGCCCGTTCGCAGGCTTCGACGGCTCGTGGTCGGGCAACGGTACGGTCGCGCTGTCCGACGGCACCACCGAGCGCATCCGCTGCAAGGCCAGCTACAAGGTGGCCGGCGCCAATCTGAAGCAGAGTCTGCAATGCGCCAGCGACAGCTACAAGTTCCTCCTGACCAGTGACGTCACCAGCCAGGGCGATCGCATCTCCGGCAACTGGAGCGAATCCAGCCGCAACGTGAACGGCGAGCTGCAGGGCACCGCCGGCAACGGCCAGATCGACGTGTTCGTGCAGGCCGCCGGCTTCGCCGCCAGCATCACCCTGAGGACCAGCGGCAACAAGCAGGTCGTGCAGATCTCCTCCAAGGGCGAGATCCGCGGCGTCAACATCACGATGTCGAAGACCTGATCCTTGGACCGGAGCGCGTCGCGCGCTCACGGGCAGTCGAATGCGCAAACGGCCCCGGCAATGTCAGGGCCGTTTTGTTTTGCGGTGCTTCCGCAGCCCTCGGATACGAATGAGACCCGCCGCTGTCGTCGCCCGGCTTGAGGGCGACCCAGTCTTCCGGAGGCTGTCGTGATTGAACCGATAGGCCGCGGCGTACTGAATCACCTGCTTTCGCGGGTGATGACGGCCCTGGTTGACGCAACAGCCTGGGCTAAAGCGGCTTGCGCTTCAGCTTCTGCGACAGGTTGATGAGGAACATCGCGGTCGGGCGGAGGATGAAGAGGTCGGCAAACAGCGCCGCCACCATCGAGAACGCGCTGAGCCAACCGAACAGCCGCAGCGACGGCAGATCCGAGAACACGGTGACGACCAGGCCGCAGGCCAGCACCACGGTGGTGAGGATCAGCGCCGGTCCGACCAGCACGGTGGCGCGCTCCACTGCGACTGCGGCACTGACGCCGGGCGCGCTCTCCATCCGCAGCCGGTTCAGGAAGTGGATGGTGGCCGACAGGCCAAGGCCGAAGGAGACCGTGAGCGCCACCACGCTGGCAAATTGCAGCCCCTCCCCCATTGCCCACAGCACAGTGCCCGACATCACGACAGGGAAAATGCCGGGCAGGATGCAGGCGAGCATGACGACCCAGGACCGGAAGGCCAGCCCGATGAACATCGCCACCAGCGCGAACTCGATCGTCAGCCCATGGTTGAGCTTTTCGATCATGCCGGCGGAGTTGCGCGCGGCGATGGCGGCGAGACCGGTAACGGCGATTTCATAGCCGGGATGCTTCTTTCTCACCGCATCGAGCTCGCGGTCGAGCTTGTCGACCACCGGCAGCAGCTGGCTGGAATCGACATCCGGCACACGGCCGGCGACCACGACGGCGTCCTGCTCCTTGTCGATGAAGCGGCGCACGAGGTGCTCGGGGATCAGATTGACGTATTCCTGCAACGTCGCCGTATCCGACGAGCCGGCCTTCTCGGCCAGCCAGCGCCGGAGCGTCTCGACCGACCAGACGTTGCCGACACCAGCAGTCTTTTCGACGGTGGCATGGACGTCGGCGATCGTCTGCAACGTCTCCGGCGCATAGAGCGAGGCGCCCTTCGGAAACTGGATGAGCACGTTGACCGGGTTGGCGCCGGTCAGCTTGGCATCGAGCCGGTTGCTTGCTGCAACCGCCTGCTGCTTGTCCGGCACCTGGTCGGCGAGGCGATAGCGCGGCTCCAGGGTCGAATACACCACCGCGAGCGAGCCGACGAACAGCACCGCGATCAGGCTGAACAGGCCGGGACGGCCGACCATGCGCACCGCGATCCAGTAGCAGAAATTGCGCAGCGCCTGGACGCCGGCGTCGGCGCCCTGGAATTTGACCGCGAATGTCTTCTCGTTGCGCACCAGCAGCACGCCGAACACCGGCACCAGCGACAGCACCGCGACCAGCGCGATGATGGTGGCTGCGAGCCCCGCCTCACCGAACTTGCGGATCAGGTCGCTGTCGGAAAACTGCAGAGCGATGAAGGAAATGCCGGCGGTGGCGTGGGTCAGCACGCAAGCCGGGCCGACGACCAGCACGGCGTTCTTGAACGCCGTCACCTTGTCCTGCCCCGCGATCAGGCGGTCGCGGGCGGCGAAGGTAAGCTGCATCGAATCGGAGAAGCTGATGACCATGATGAGCGGCGTCATCACGTTCAGGAACATGTTGAGATTGAAATTGGCCCAGCCGAGCGCGCCGAGCGCGAGCATGATCGCGATCAGCGGCGGAAACGCCGCTGCGATCATGAAGGAGACCTTGCGGAAGAAGATGATGGCGATGATGCAGCCGGCGAGAATGCCGAGAATGTTGTAGGTCAGCCCGTCGCGTTCCACCGCGTTGCGGATCTCGAGCTGCATGACCGGCACGCCGGAAAGCTGGAAATTCAGGCCGGTGTCGGCGAGGTCCTCCGCCATCAGCTTCCGGATGTCGCCCACCACCTTCCCGAGATCGTTCGAGGCGACCACCTTGGGCTCGAGCGACAGCACGATCAGGGCGAGCGTGCCGTCCTCCGACAACAGCTTGCCGCGGATGATCTCGTTCGACTTCACCGTTTCGATGAACTTGTCGTAGGCCTCGCCCTCCGGCAGATCCGACGGAAACAGCGCCGCCGGCAGCTTGCCGGGCGCCGGCGCCTGACGGGCCGAGAACAGCGACACCAGGCCACGGGTACCCTCGACCAGTTGCAGGTCGGTCACGAAGTCGCGAAGCTTCTCGAGGTTCTGGCGGGCCAGCAAGGTCTGGCCCTCGACCACGACGAGGACGTCGAATTCCTCGGCCGGGAACTTCTTCGTCACCTCCTCGTACTGGTGGAATTCCCTGCTGTCGGAGCGAAACAGCTGGCTGAGCGAATCGTCGATCTGGATGCGCTTGATGCCGAACACCGCCGCCACGATGAGGACGAGCAGGACGACGCAGGAGAAGATCGGCGCCTTGACCGCGAGGAGGCCGAGTCGTTCGATGCCAAAAGCGATGCTGTCGGCCGGCCGGTGCTCGACCTTCTCGACATGGACTTCGTTGTCGTGCCTGACTTCCAGCATGTGGTGTCCAGTGGTTGGGGTGCGGCCCAATTCTGAGGGCCTGAGCGCATAGGGCAGAAATAAGGCCGCTCAGCGAAGCAGAGATGACCGCATTGTGGCCCGCAGCCCAAGCTAATCCTTGAAAACACGTGAAAATTCGTCGAGGCGATCTAGCAGGGTTCACTCCCCGGCCGCAACCATGCGCGGCCACACAATACGGCGAGCCGCCACGGCTTCCGATCACGCCACGATTCTGCCGTGCTTGAAAAGAGCGTGGATGGCCCCGACGGACGCGGGGCCTCGAAACCTGAACGACTCAAGGACCGGTATCCGACCGAGCCGTCCCTTGCTCTGGGCAGGCCGCGAGCCGGTGCTGGCGAGCACCACCCGCCGCCCCCAGTTCCACAGAGGACCATCACCCTGCGGGAAGGGCGGCCTCGCGCAGCCGGATCGAGTAGTTCGACGCGTTCTGATGCCCGCGCGAGGCGGCGCGCGCAAACATGATGAGGTGATGCGCGATCAACGCCACGGCGATGAAATTCTCGATCTCGCCTCGCTTGAGCTGGCTCCAGGCAAAGCGCCAGAACGGCCGCTTGTAGTCGCCGAGCACGCCCACCTTCCAGAAGATCTTGCCCATCATGACCAGGCCGCGCCTGATGTTCGGCCAACTCTTCATCTCGTCGCTGACCGGTACCTCGATGCGGTTGGCATAGGTGGTGTCGCATTGGTGCTTGTAGCGCGCGAACAGCCGCTCCGGCTCATAGGCCACCTCCATGCAGCGCCGCCACGCCGTGACCACCTCGTCATAGGGCATCAGGAATTTCACGTTGGAGTCGCGACCGTCATCGTGGACCAGCCTGCCCTCGCGCTCGAGGCGATCCCACAGGGGCGTCTTCGGCAGCGCCTGCAGCAGATTGATCGTAAGCAGCGGGATCCGGCTCTCCTCGACGAACTGCAGCAGCGCGTCCGCGGTCTGCGGCGTGTCGGTGTCCAGCCCCATGATGATACCGGAGACGACCTCCATGCCGTAGCTGTTGATGGTCCTGATCCCCTCCAGGATCGGCACCATCATGTTGTGATCTTTCTGCATCGCCGTCAGCGCATCCGGATCGGGCGTCTCGATGCCGCAGAAGATGGTGATGAAATAGGCCTCACGCATCTTCTCCAGGATCTCGGGCCGCTTGGCGATGTTGAGCGTGGCCTCGCAGGCGAGCCGCATCACATAGCCGGTGCGCTTCTGCCATTCGATCAGATGCGGCAGCAGCTCCGTCGCGGCTTTGCGGTTGCCGATGAAGTTGTCGTCGACGAAATAGACCGAGCCGGTGACGCCGCATTCCCTGAGCTTGTCCAGCTCGGCGATGATCTGCTGCGGCGACTTGATGCGCGGGTTGCGCCCATAGAGGCCGGGGATGTCGCAGAACTCGCACTGATAGGGGCAGCCGCTGGAATACTGGATACTGCCGAGAAAGTACTTCTTCACCTCGGCGAGCTCGTAGGCCGGCACCGGGAAATCGGTCATCGCCACCCGCTCGTTGGTCCGCAGCACGACCTGCTGCGCAGGCCGTGACGGATCCCGCGCCAGCCGCGCGATCAGCTCGTCGGTCGCATCACCGAGCTCGCCGACATGCAGATAGTCGAAGCTCGGGTAGTAGTCCGGACAGGCGCTGACCGAGGGGCCGCCGAGCGCGACCGGCAGGTCGAACGCGTGCGCCCGCTGGCAGATGTCGTTCATCTGCTGACGCTGGATGTGCATGCCGCTGACGAACACCGCTTCGGCCCATGAGAAATCCTCGTCCTGCGCCGGGCGGATGTTCTCATCGATGAAGCGCACCTGCCAGGAACCTGGAAGATAGGCCGCGATCAGCAGCAGCCCCTGCGGCGGCATGAAGGCCTGGATGCCGTCGGTGAGCGGATAGGCATGCTCGAAGGTTCCGAACGACGAGGTGTAGCGCGGAAACACACAGAGAATGCGACGTACCGTTTCGATGCCCTCGAATCTCATCGACTGCCCCTCGCGACAACCCGCTAACCGGTTACCTTACGGCCGAAGATAAGGCTTCGCTACCCCTTCCGGAAAAGTTGAGTGCGATCGCGCCTTCCGCTCCTGTCGCAAGGCGCGACGTCCCCGCCGCTTGCCAGATGCTCACGCTGCCTGGCATGATCCGACGCGTCCTGACGAGGCGACCTGATCCGATGCATCGCAATACGGATGGCGGAATGCGAAGGGCGATCCAAAGTTCCAATCGGATGGATAATTGATCGGTCGAGCGCGACGACTGCTCCCGCCTGTCTCCGACCGGCGAACCAATTGCGGAGCGCGCGTGCGCGCGGCCACTGGTTTGCAATGCATTTGCAGGGGAACGCGGGGCCTCGAAATGGCGCATGCCCTCCGTAGTCGACCGGATGCCCCGGCGCCCGCCCCTGCTGCGGAGCACCAACTAATCGATTGAAACGCCAAGCAAAGTACGCTGTGGTTGCATAATACTGACGATGTCCACTTAACGCTTTCTCCATGAAGGTTTTGCATAACTATTAACAATCAAGCGCCTCCTCCGTCGTAGCAAAAACTTGCGGTATCTCACCTCATGACCTCACGCCCGACGTCAACGAAGACGGCCACGCGCCAGTCCATCGCAGTCAAGCTCTATGCAATCTTTGCATTGTTTGCGCTATTGACCGCCGCAATCACCTGGCTGTCCGACTACAACTCGCGGCGGGCCACGGAGCTCATCAAAGCCATCGAGACAGCCAATCTCGCCGCTCACAACGTTCAGCTGGTCAACGGCCTCGTCTATGCCGTCGTCATGGAGTCGCGCGGCGTCTATATGTCGACAGACCCGGCCGTCGTGAAGCAATACGGCAACGGCTTGCTCAAGTTCAACGCCGAGATCCTGAAGGTCGTCGACAAGTGGCAGGCGATCGTCCAGGCCGACGACGCCCAGCAATTCGCAACATTCAAGAAGCGGATCGAGCAATTCGTCGAATTCCGCGCCGAACTGGTCCGCCGCGCCAATGAAATCAGCCCGGCTGCGGGACGCGAGTGGGGCGACAACGATGCCAATCGCTCCGTGCGCAAGGCGCTCAACACGGATCTCGAGGCGCTGTCCAAAGTCTATGTCGAGCGCGCAGGAAAGATCGCCGAGGAAACGGCGCTGAACAACAAGCTCTCGCTCGTGCTGACAGGCCTTGGCGGCCTGATGCTGGTTCTGGTCGCAGCCGGCGTGGTGATCATCGCCCGCTCGATCGCTCGGCCGCTGTCGCAGATCACCGATACGATCCGCCAGGTCGCGACCGGCGCCGAGAACGTCGAGGTGCCGCATGCCGGACGGGCCGACGAGATCGGCGAGCTCGCCCGCGCCATCGGCGTGTTCCAGCAGGCGATGGCCCATAACCGCGACCTCAATGTCCAGGTCTCGCAGGACTCGGAAATCCGCGAAGCCCGGGCCCGCCACATCGAGACCGCGGTCGAGCAATTCCGCACCGCGATCAGCAGCGTGATGCGGACCGTCACCGAGAACGCCGCCGCGATGCGCCAAACCGCCGAGATGATCACGCGGCTGACGGCCGATGCCAACGAGCGCGCGGTCACCGCGGCCGGCGCCACGTCGCAGGCCTCGACCAACGTCTCCGCCGTCGCCAGCGCCGCCGAGGAGCTGTCGACGTCGGTCGAGGAGATCGGCCGGCAGATCCGGCAGTCGGCCGGCGCCGTCGAGCAGACCGGCCAACGCACCGAGAAGTCGGTCACGGAGATCGAGGGCCTTGCCGCCGCCACCCAGCGCATCGACGGCGTACTGACCCTGATCCAGACCATCGCCGAGCAGACCAATCTCCTCGCGCTGAATGCGACCATCGAGGCCGCCCGCGCCGGCGAGGCCGGCCGTGGCTTTGCCGTGGTCGCTCACGAGGTCAAGGCGCTGGCCGGGCAGACGGCCAAGGCGACCGAGGAGATCAGCCAGAACGTCGGCCTGATCCAGGCCTCGACCAAGACCGCGGTCGACGCCGTCCGCGAGATTGGCCAGGCGGTCCGCGGCATCAACGAGATCACCTCGAACATCTCCAATGCCATCCAGCAACAGGACCAGGCGACGCGGGAGATCTCGACCAACGCGCAGTCGACCGCCCAGGGCAACCAGACGCTGGTCATGAACATCGACTCGCTCCGCGACGCCATCAGCGAGACCTCGACAGCCGCCGCCTCCGTCCTGTCGGCGTCCGGCGACCTCAACGCGACCGCGCAGACGCTCGCCAACGAGGTCGAGAAGTTCTTCCAGAACCTCCGCTCGGGTCCGTCTGCGGAGATGCGGCTGCGCAAGGCGAGCTGACGGCGGCGAGCCATCGGTTGCGGAAATCGCCCCCACAAGACGTGATCCGTTCCGACACCGGAACCGTTTCTTGGTTTTTGGAGAGCCATCGTGCGCCAGACAGCCAAGAAACTTCCGTTCGCCTGCGACCCGGTTGCGGTCACCCAGGATGACGTCGAGGACGCCATCCGCACCATCCTGACCTGGATCGGCGAGGACCCGTCACGCGAGGGTCTCTCCGAGACCCCGGCCCGCGTCGCGCGGGCCTACAAGAGCTATTTTTCCGGCTATGAGCAGAACCCCGAGGAGTATCTGCGCAAGACGTTCGAGGAGACCGCCGGCTACGACGAGATGGTGCTGTTGCGGAACATCCCGTTCCAGAGCCATTGCGAGCACCACATGGCGCCCATCATCGGCCGCGCCTGGGTCGGCTACGTGCCGCGCAACCGCGTGGTCGGGATTTCCAAGCTCGCCCGGGTCGTCGAGGCCTATGCCAGCCGGCTGCAGATCCAGGAACGCATGACCGCCGAGATCGCCAACATCATCGACGAGGTGCTGCAGCCGCAGGGCGTGGCGGTCGTGATCAAGGCAGCCCATCACTGCATCAGCTCGCGCGGCGTCAAGAAGCACGGCGTCGATCTCACCACCAGCCGCATGCTCGGCTGCTTCCGCACCGACCCGATGAGCCGCCAGGAGTTCCTGGCGATGGTCAATTCCGATCTGAAGGATTGAGGGGCACGGAAAATCGTCCGCCCGCTGTGATCCAGCCGTCCATGAGCCACGTTATCCGGGATCAAGCATGCGTGCCGGGGACCATGACCACGCGATGAGAGCGGCTGGATTAGCGCAATGGAACGTGGCATCGTCCCGGCATCGATTTGCACGGGCCTTGGGCGCCCGTACCAAGGTGAATGTGAGCAGAGGGCCGAAGGCGACTGTGGATTGGGCTGAATTGATCGGACGCGTCGCCGCGCGCGGCGACCGCGAGGCGTTCAAGGCCCTGTTCGCGCATTTTGCGCCCCGCATCAAAGGTTTCCTCATCAAGACCGGCTGCAACGCCGACGACGCCGAGGAAATCGCCCAATCCACCATGGTGGCGGTGTGGACGAAGGCGGGGCAATTCGATCCGTCGACGGCCGGCGCGGCCGCCTGGATCTTCACGATCGCGCGCAACCAGCGGATCGACGCCGTGCGCAAGGCCGCCCGCGACAGCCGGCTGAGCAGAGAAGTGGGGCGCGACGAGGAAGCCGATCCGACGCCCGCAGCCGACCAGATCGTCTCGCGTGTCGAAGATGCCACACGGGTAGCGGCCGCGATCGAAAGATTATCGGCGGAGCAATCCACCGTGATCCGCCTGTCGTTCGTTGAGGAACGACCGCATTCGGAAATCGCGGCGGTGCTCGGCCTGCCGCTGGGTACGGTAAAGTCACGAATCAGACTGGCGATGAATCGCCTGAGAGACCTGTTGGACGACGCGACATGACGATCAGCCACCACCCGCCGGAAGACCTGCTGGCCGACTTCGCCACTGGTGCGCTCGACGAGGCCGAGCGGCTGGTCGTCGGTGTCCATGTCGCCGATTGCGGCCGATGCCAGCGCTTCGTCCGCGCCATCGAGCAGCTCGCCGGCGCCTCGCTGGACGCGGCCGAGCCGATCGCGACGGGCGCGGATGCTTTCGATGCCGTGATGGCCCGCATCGATCGACGCCCGCAGGCGGCGCCGCAGGTGAGCGAGGTCGCCGAGCACGATCCCGAGCTCGCGGACCTGCCCGAGATGGTCAAGCGCTGCAAGATCGGCAAGCGCCGGCGCGTGGCACCCGGCATCAGCATGCGCCCGATCCTGCTGCCTGGCACCGGCAAATCGCGCGCCTTCCTGCTGCGCTCGGAGCCAGGGGCGCGGATGCTGGAGCATACGCATTCCGGCAATGAGCTGACCTGCGTGCTGAAGGGCAGCTTCAGCCATCTCGGCGGCTATTACGGACCCGGCGACTTCGACTATGGCGACGACGAGGTCGACCATCGTCCGGTGGTCGGTGACGAGGGCCCCTGCCTCTGCCTCGTCGCCATGACCGGCGACCTGCGCATGCACGGCCTGCTCGGCCGCCTCATCAGCCCCTTCGTCCGGCTCTGAGCTCTGATCGCATCGTGGCGTGCCGCCGCGGAGCAATCAAGACGAGCTAGATCGGCTGGACGATTCGCCACTTCCCTCCGCGCGATACCGACAGCACGCTGGCGGTGATCCGCATCTGACTCTGACCCGTTTCCGTTCAGAGAGAGCGCATGGAGGAGAATGATGCGATCAGCAAGCGCGGATCAGAAGGGTTGCGTCGCGCATCTTGGCAGCCTGCTGGCCCGTGCCGGACGCAACGATGAGCAAGCCTTTGCCGAGCTCCATGCTGCAACGATCTTGAAGATGCGGAAGACCGTGCGCGCCTTGCTGCCGTCCGCGGCTGACCTCGACGACATCCTGCAGGATGGCTACCTGAAGATCTGGCGGCATGCCGCGAGCTTCGACCCGACGCGCGCCTCGCCCATCACCTGGATGTGCAGCATCATGCGCAACACCGCGATCGACGCGCTGCGCGCCACCGGCGTGCCGACCTCGGAGCTCGATGAGGCCCTCGCGATCCCCGATCCCGCCGACAGCGCCGCCGACGAATTCGACTACGCGCTGGCGGAACCGATCGCCCGCGAGGCGCTTGGGCGGCTGCCGGAGGAGCGCCGACGGCTGCTGGCGCTCGCCTATCTCGAGGGCGAAAGCCGGACGCGTCTGTCGGAACGGTTTGGCGTGCCGGTCGGCACCATCAAGACCTGGCTGCATCGCAGCCTGCTCACGGTGCGCAAGGACTGTCTTGGCCAGGCCCACGCGGTTACCGCGGCGGCCGCCTGATCGGCTGCATGGCGTGATGACCAAGGTCCCATGACCAGGACACGTGCCGTAAGACACCTTGTCATCGTGCTGGGCGACCAGCTCGATGCGGACTCGGCGGCCTTCGACGGTTTCGACCCGGAGCAGGACGCCGTGCTGCAGATGGAGGTCAGCGACGAGGCCAGCTACGTTCCGCAGCACAAGATGCGCATCGCGTATTTCTTCGCGGCGATGCGCCACTTCCGCGCCGATCTCGAGAGCCGCGGCCGCACCGTCCATTACGTCCGGCTCGATGATCCCGCCAACACCGGCGCACTCGACAGCGAGATCGCGCGGCATCAGGCGGCGCTGCGGCCTGCGGCGACCATCGTGCTGGAGCCCGGCGATTTTCGCGTGCGCGAGGGCTTGCGCAAGCTGCCGCAGCGGCCCGACATCCGCGCCGACCGCCACTTCCTGTGCACGGCGGAGGAGTTCGACGCCTTCACCGAGCGCCATCCGCGCCCGATCATGGAGACGTTCTACCGCGCGATGCGGCGCAAGACCGGCATCCTGATCGACGAGAGCGGCCGCCCGGTCGGCGGCAGCTGGAATTTCGACGCCGAGAACCGCAAGGGATTCGGCAAGTCGCGCCCGCCGATCCCCGTCGCCAGATCCTATGCGCCCGACGCGATCACGCGCGACGTGCTCATGCTGGTCGCGGCGCGCTTCTCCAACAGTCCCGGCAAGCTCGACCGCTTCGACCTGCCGGTGTCGCGCGTCGACGCGCTGACCGAGCTTTCCGATTTCGTCGCCTGGCGCCTCTCCTTGTTCGGCACCTATCAGGACGCGATGCTGAGCGACGAGCCGTTCCTGTATCACTCGCGGCTGTCGGGCGCGCTGAACCTGCACATGCTGAATCCGCGCGAAGTGGTCGCGGCCGCGCTTCAGAGCCGCAACGCGCCGCTGAACGCGCTCGAGGGCTTCGTCCGCCAGATCATCGGCTGGCGGGAATTCGTGCGCGGCATCTATTGGCAGCGCATGCCTCACTACGCCGATGAGAACGCGCTCGACGCCGGCCTGCCGATGCCGCGCTTCTACTGGACCGGCGAGACCGAGATGCGCTGCCTGGCGCAGGCGATCGGCCATACCATCGATCACGCCTATGCGCATCACATCGAGCGGCTGATGGTGCTCGGCCTGTTCGCGATGCTGCTCGGCGTCCGGCCCTACGATGTGCACCTCTGGCACATGTCGATGTTTCACGACGCCATCGACTGGGTGTCGCTGCCCAACACGCTCGGCATGAGCCAGCATGGCGACGGCGGCGTGGTCGGCACCAAGCCCTATGCGGCGTCGGGCCACTACATCGACCGCATGAGCGACCATTGCCGCAACTGCCGCTACGATCCGAAGCAGGCGACCGGCGACAGGGCCTGCCCGCTCACGACGCTGTATTGGAGCTTCCTTGCCAAGCACCGCCGGCGCTTCGCCAATAATGGCCGCATGCGCAACCAGTACGTCAATCTCGAGCGCCGCAGCGCGGCGGAGATCCGCGCCATCCGGAGCCACGCCGACGCGATCGCGTCGGCCCTGGTGTAACCGGCGTTCGTCCAGCCTGAACAGCGCTCACGGCTTGCTGGCCGGACGCCGATCGGTCATATCTTGGGCAGTTCCATCCGTCTCCCGCCGATCCAGCCCGGAATGCCCTGCCCATGACCGCCGCCATCGTCGCCGTCTTCACGCTCGCCTATGCCGTGGTGGCGCTGGAGCATCCGTTCCGGATCAACAAGGCAGCCACCGCTCTGGTCGGTGCCGGCCTGATGTGGACCATCTACGCCGTCATGGGCGGGACCGCGCCGGCCGTTGCGGCTGAACTCAACGAGTCCGTGGCCTCGACCGCGCAGATCATCTTCTTCCTGATCGGGGCGATGACCATCGTCGAGGTCATCGACGCGCACAACGGCTTCGAGGTCGTGACCTCGCTGATCAGCACCAGGAATCAGGTCACGCTGGTCTGGCTGGTCGGCTTCGTGACCTTCTTCCTCAGCGCCATGCTCGACAACCTCACCACCGCGATCGTGATGGTGTCGCTGATGAAGAAGCTGTCGGGGCGTGACGAAGATCGTCTCGTGTTCGCCGCCATCATCGTGATCGCCGCCAATGCCGGCGGCGCGTGGTCGGCGATCGGCGACGTCACCACCACCATGCTGTGGATCGGCGGCCAGATCACGCCGCTCGCGATCATGAAGTCGGTCTTCATCCCCTCGCTCCTGAACCTGCTGGTGCCGCTCGCCGTCGTCAGCGTCACGCTGCGCGGCAAGCAGCTCGTGCCGCCCGCGAGCGCCGGCCTCGCCTCGATCAGCCCGATCCTGCCGTTCGAGCGCAATCTGATGTTCTTCATGGGCCTTGGCATCCTGGTCGCCGTGCCGGTGTTCAAGGCGGTGACGCATCTGCCGCCGTTCATGGGCATCCTGTTCGGGCTCGGCCTGCTCTGGATGGTCGGCGAGATCATCCATCGCGAGAAGGCCTCGGAGCAGAAGCAGCGCCTGACGCTCGTGCATGCGCTGACCCGGATCGACATGCCCTCGATCGTGTTCTTCATCGGCATCCTGCTGGCCGTCGCGGCGCTGGAGCACACCCACATCCTGGAGGCGCTGGCGCAATGGCTCGATCGCACCGTCGGCCGGCTCGACCTGATCGTGATCGTGCTCGGCCTCGCCAGCGCGGTCATCGACAACGTGCCGCTGGTCGCAGCATCCATGGGCATGTACAGCCTGAGCCAGTTTCCGCCGGACAGTTTCCTGTGGGAGTTCGTCGCCTACTGCGCCGGCACCGGCGGCTCGATCCTGATCATCGGCTCGGCGGCCGGCGTCGCCGCGATGGGGCTCGAGAACATCCACTTCTTCTGGTACGTGCGCCGCATCAGCGGCATCGCCCTGCTCGGCTATTTTGCCGGCGCCGCCGCCTACATCATCCAATACAATCTGCTTCACTGAGCGGGACCGACGCATGGAATGGTCGTGGCACAGTCTTGCAGCCGTCGCGACCGCCATGCTCATCGGCATCGGAGCTGGCCACGCCGACGACGCGACGATCCGCAGCGGCTACGCGCTCGGCCCGGCCAGTTGCGGCGACGGCGCCCTCACCTTTCCGCGCCTCCAGATCGACATGAAGCCCGGCTTCTGCGCCGGCCTCGTCGCCAGTCGCGACGACGGCCTGCGATTTCCCCGCAGCATCGTGCAGATTCCCGGCCATCAACTGTTCGTGGTCGCGGACATGGGCGGCTGGGGCCATGACGACGGCCGCCTCCTCATCCTCGATCCCGTAGCGCCCGCGGGCCAGCGCATCCGCGAGGCGGTCACGCGACTGTCCTATCCATTCGGCCTCGCCGCGGGCCTCGACAGCAGGATCTACGCCTCGACCGACACCGCGATCTTCCGCTTCGATCCGCTCGCCGCGAACCCGAGAGCGACCATCGAGACCATCATCCGCGATCTGCCTGGGCGCCGCCTGACCTTGCCGGACGGCACCCGGATCGCGGAGAGTGCGCATCCGCTGAAGGCCTTCGCTTTCGACCGCAACGGGCGGCTGTTCGTCAACATCGGCTCGCACAGCGACAATTGCCTGTCGCCGGCGCCGATCACGCGACCCTGCGCGGCGGGCGACGGCACCTCGCCGCTGGCTTCCATCTGGTTGTTCACGCCGCCCGCCGGCGGCCTCTTTCCAGCGCTGAAACCCGGCGATTCCGCTCCGCCTCATGAGGTGTTCGCGCGCGGCTTGCGCAACTCGATGGCGCTGGCGCTGCATCCGCGCTTTCCCGATCCCGGCACCGCGTTCCTGCAGGGCGAGAACGCGCGCGACCTGCAGGACATCTTCGCGCCCAACGAGGAGATCAACGCGATCGAGCAAGGCCGCCACTATGGCTGGCCCTATTGCTACGACCTGACGACGCCGAGCCCGGAATTCAAGCGTGTGCTGCAGTCCGGCGCGCTCAAGAACCTCTGCAACACCACCACGCTCTACAAGCAGCCCTGGTCGCTGCTGCCGCCGCATGGCGCGCCGCTCGGCATGCTCTACTACACCGGCGATCGCTTCGACGACCTGAAGGGCAAGCTGCTGGTCGGCCTGCATGGCTATCGGCCGACCGGCAGCCGGCTACTCGCCTTCGAGGTCGACGACCACGGCTTGCCCAAGCTGAGCCCGGCGCCGGTGCGCTACCATGTGAGCTGCGCCGCCGAGCCAACCCGCGCTTTCCAGACCGCAGCCGGTCCCGCGCCGGCCGCGGCGTTCGACGAGATCATCACGGGGTGGCATCGCGTCAACGGCATCCGGCCGCAGGGCGCGCCGGTCGGCATGACCATCGCCGACGACGGCGCGATCTGGCTGGTCGAGGACAAGAACCAGACCGTGATCCGCATCGACCGCTCTGGCGAGGCTGCCCCCGAACCCCTGCCCTGCGACATCAGGAGCGAGGCGCTGATCGACCGGCTTGCGGCTTTCGTGATGCAGGACGCGGCGAGTCGCGCGCGGCTCACGACCGTGCGCAGGAGCCTGATCGAAAAACATTGCAGCGGCTGCCATTCGGATTTCGGCCTCAAGGCCGGGCAATCCGATGACGACAAGGACCGCGCCGTGCTGCGCTTCATGCTGGCGCAAGACGGCTGGATCTATCCGGGCGATCCCGAAGCCGGCCGGCTGCGTCAACGATTGCGCGGATTGGGTGCCGAGCGGCAGATGCCGCCGGGCGCCAACCTCATCAAGACGGAACCAGGCTACGCCAGGGTGCTTGATGTGGCGGACGATCTGGTCGCGCGCATGATTCCAGGAACCAGGATGCGGGTGAAACCGGGCGGCCCTCCGCATCGCAAGTTCTTCGCCGGCGACGGCCGCGAATGCGGCGAGATCCCGTTCGGCAAGGTCGTCGTGATGACCGAGAGGTCTGCCGTCAATAAGCCCGGCTTCAGCCGTTTCTTCCGGCCCGCCGATACCTACCTCAACGGCACCTGTGCGGACGACAATGGCTATTACATCCAACAGCAGTTTCTGGTGCCGCTCTGACCGGCTTGCAATGGCCCGTAGGGTGGGCAAAGCGACCGCCGCAGGCGGCGCGTGCCCACCGGCCGCGCGCACCGGTGCTGCGGCTGGTGGGCACGGCGCGAACGAGCGTGCGTTCGGGCGCAAGCGGCGTCGTCCTGCGCCTTTGTCCACCCTACGCATCTCGGGTTTGGCGACTGTTCTCATGCTCTTGCTTGCGAGCGCGCCCACCCTCGCCGCACCAAAACTGTTCGAGAGCACCCAGCTCACTCCATCCGGCGAATACACCTTCGGCATCGAGGGGCCCGCCGTCGACCGCGACGGCAATCTGTTCGTCGTCAATCTCGGCAAGGCCGGCACGATCGGCAAGCTCGCGCCGGAGGCGACGGCCTCCGAAAAATTCACCGAGCTGCCCGACAACAGCATTGGCAACGCCATCCGCATCGACGCCACAGGCACGATGTTCGTCGCCGACTACAAGCGCCACAACATCTTCGCCATCGCCCCCGGTACGACCGAGCCCCGCCTCGTCTTCCATGCCGATGACATGAGCCAGCCCAACGACATCACGCTGGCGCGCGACGGCACGATCTATGCGAGCGATCCCAACTGGAAGGCGCGCAGCGGCCGCATCTGGCGGATCGCGAAAGGACCCGACGGATCCCTGCAAGGCGCAGCCATGTCGGCGCCGCGTGCCATGGGCACCGCCAACGGCATCGATCTCAGCCCCGACGGCCGCACGCTCTATGTCGGCGAATCCAACAGCGGCGAGATCTGGTCCTATGCGATCGACGGCGACGCGCTGACACGGCCAAAGCTGATCAAGACCTTCGAGCCGAACACGATCGACGGACTGCGCACCGACGCCAGCGGCCGGCTGCTGGTCGCGCACATCCTCAAGAGCAGCATCGCCATGCTGGCGCCGGATGGGCGCATGATCCGGGAGATCGCGCTGAAAGCCAGGGAGCCGACCAACCTCGCCTTCGGCGGCAGCGACGGCAAGACCGTGTATGTGACCCAGCGCCAGGGCGGCTTCATCGAGTCGTTTCGGACTGATGTCGAGGGGCGAGAGCATTGTTTGCAGATGCGGAAGTGCTGAGCTTCTCTGCTGGTGCCGGATTCAGCATGGCGCTCGCTGTCTGAACGGCAACTAATAGATCGCGCATATCCGCCATGCCCGAATTACCCGTCGTGCCAGTTTGTCGCACGCTTGCCCACTTGTGTCGTCGGGCAAATCAGACCGATGTTTCCGGCCATCCCGGGCTCGTGAGAGGGGCGTATCGCGATCGTCACGAACGTGGAGCCTGGGGAGCGGTGGGCGTGTGGTGCTGCAGCGTGATCAGTCGCGCGGACGAACGGCATGATGCGCACGGTGAAGTCGTGATGTCCCGACACCCCGATGCTGGTGTCAACCTGGCGCAATACGATCGCGCTGGGGATGGTGGCCAGAAAGCCCGGCGCACCAGGGAGACCACGTATAAGCCGTAAAGCCATCGCGCAGGGAATGCCGGGTTGATCCGGCTGGACCTGTGGTTCCTGCCGCCTGCATTCTTTTCGCAGGCGGGCCATGGGTGAGGCCATCACCCGGCATTCCCTGCGCCCTCTTGTTCTCAGAGGGTTCGAGCTATCCTTCATGACTCGGACAGATCGTGTCGCGAGAACGCCGCCCCGTACCCCGTGTCATGTCCGCGCAGGCGGGCATCCGGTACGCCGCGGCGTCTCGATTCATCACCCCTTCCGGCGAGTACTGGATCGTGAGGCCGGCACCGTTCATCTCACCCGCAAATCAAGGCCCCCGCGTGCGCGAGAGCCTCGATAGCAATGGCGATCGCTTATCGCCCGTACACCACCGGCGCGCGGCGGACGATGAGCGGCGGCGGCAGGTCGCGCTCCCAGACACGGCCGTCGTCGAACTGGATGCGCATGCCGTCGGGCGAATACACTGCGCTTTCGTCACGTGCGTCGATCCAAAGCCGGCTATTGGGAGCATTCCAGTCCGGCCAGGCCTGGAGGGACTCGCCGGTTTCGGTGGTCAGGTTCACGGCATCGCCGTTCTGCGTCACGAAGGCCGGCGCGCCGATCATTCCGTCGCGGCACATCTGGATGCAGCGGTAGGTGCCGGTGAGGTTCGCACTCGGCTGGGCCGAGGCGCTGCCGGCGACGCAGGCGCCGACCAGGCCAATGACGATTGCAACACGTTTCATGTCGATCACTCCATCGCTCGAAAGGGTCAGCCAGCCCCCATTCGGGCCCCTCGGGCGGATCAAGTGCGATGCGGGAAAAATGTTCCGACCGTTCCCGGTCAGGGAACCCTACTCGACCATCACGACATCGACGGCGACGCCGAGCTTCTGCTTGCGCGAGCCGACGATGATGCCATCGACCGGCGAGACGTCGGAGAAGTCGCGGCCCATGCCGAGGATGATGTGATCATTGCCGACCAGGAGATCGTTGGTCGGATCGAAGCCGATCCAGCCGAGGTCGTCGCCGCACCACAGCGACACCCAGGCATGGGTGGCGTCGGCGCCCTGCAGCGGCGGCCGGCCCTCGGGCGGGATGGTGCGCAGATAGCCGCTGACATAGGCCGCGGGGAGACCGAGACCGCGCAGGCCGGCAATCATGACGTGAGCAAAGTCCTGGCAGACGCCGTGGCGATTGTCGAACACCTCGCGCAGCGGGGTCGAGATCACGGTCGCCTTCGGATCGTATCTGAACTCCTTGCGGATGCGCCGCATCAGATCGGCGGCGCCGGCTACGATCCCCGTCTCGGCGGAGAAGCTTGCCGCGGCATAGTCCGTCACCGGCTCCAGCACCGGCACCAGCGCGCTGGCGAAGACGTAGCCGATCGGCGACGACGGGCCGAGGCTCGTCGCCTCGAAGGCGGCATCGCGCACGTCCTCCCAGGCCGCGCTCGGCGCATCGCGCTCCGGCGGTGTGCGCGACAGCCTCACCCGCGAGCGCGAGTCGATGCGCAGGTGGCGGTGCTGGGTGTCGATCACGACGTTCTCGGTCAACGTTCCGAAGAAATCGCGCCGCGCGGTCCGCTCCGAGGGCCGCGGCCGGATGTCCACGCTATGCGAGATCAGCTCCTGGCCGTCACCGCTGAGCGGCTCCAGCCGCAGCGAGCAGCGCGCAAAGCTGACGGCGCTCTCATACTCATAGGTCGTGACGTGCCGGATGTCGTAGATCACGCGAGGCCCGTCAGCTTTTCCGGCCGCGTCGCATTCGGACCGTGCGGGAAGTAGTGCTGACCGATCGCCTCCGCCAGATTGAGCAGGTCCTGCTCCAGTGCAAACAGCGTGCGGCCATCGAGATGGGCCGCCTCCGCCGCGGTCAGCCGCGCGCCCAGCGAGATCGCGAGGCGTTGCGGCCGCTCGATCAGCCCGTTCTCCTTCAGGACCGGCAGGCTCGCGATGTGCTCGTTCAGCAGCTCGACCTGGAACGCGACCGAGCGCGGGTTATAGAGGTCGAGTACGACGAGATCGCGGATCGGCGCCAGTGCCGGGCCGATCAGATAGCGCGAGCGATAGGTGATCTGACAATCGACCAGGGTGAGCAGGACGTCGAGATCCTCGGGCGTCGCCTCGTCATAGCCGAACTGCCGCGCGAACCGCGCGGTGTTGATGGCGCGCTCGGCGCGGCGACCCATGTCGAGGAAGCGCCAGCCGGCGGCGCGGTTCATGTTCTCCTGGGCAAGGCCGGCGAAGCTCGCGAGCCGGTCGAGCGTGAGCTCGGCGATGCTGACGACGGCGTCCTCATCCTCGGCCTCCTGCGCCAGGCGATTCGGCATCTCGGTGATGACCTGCCAGGCGTCGGGCGAGAGGCGCTCGCGCAGCGAGGTCGCGGTGCGCTGAGCCGATCTGAGCAGCGACAGCGCCGAGCCGAACTGCGCCTCGGCCTGCAGGGCCTCGGCCGCCACCTGGAATCCCTTGCTGCGCGAGGTCTGCTCAACCGCGCCCCACGCCAGCAACAGCCGCTGGATGCGCTCGGAGGTGTTGAGCTGCGCCGGCGATCCCTTGCCGGGATCACGATGCTGGGCTGCGAGCGCCCGGATCAGCCGCACGGTGGCCTCGGCGCGCTCCAGATAGCGTCCGAGCCAGAACAGATTGTCGGCGGCGCGGCTCGGCAGCACGCCGGCGATGCGGCGTATCCGCACGTTGTCGGAGCGCGGCAGCAAGGTGCGCGCCGCCACCGCCTTGTCGGCGACCACCCAGACGTCGGCGGCGCGCGCGCCGTCGCCCATCGACACCGCGCGCGCATCGAGCTTGTCGGCGATGCGACAGAAGCCGCCGGGCATGACGGTCCAGCCGTCGGGCGTGGCGGCCGCGAACACCCGCAGCACGAACGGCCGCGGCGCGATCCGACCGTCCTCCCACACCGGCGTGGTCGACAGCCGCACCACCTCCTGGCCGACATAATCGATGCCGCGCTGGCTGATCGCAGCACGCAGCCGCTCGCGCTCGGCGGCCGAGAGCTCACTAGCCAGCACCGGACCGCTGCTTGCGAAGCCCGGCACGGCGCGGCCATAGGCGCCTTCGATCGCGAACTCCTCGAGCCGCGACAGCACCTCGTCGCGTGCGGACTTCTGGCCGCACCACCAGGTCGCGATGTGCGGGATCTTGAGATCCTCACCGAGCACGCGCCGCGCAAGGCTCGGCAGGAAGCCGAGCAGCGCGCGCGCCTCGAGCACACCAGAACCCGGCATGTTGGCGATCACCACACCGCCCTTGCGCACGACGTCCATCAGGCCGGCGACGCCGAGTCGCGAGCCGGCATCGAGTTCGAGCGGATCGAGCGAGTTGGAATCGAGCCGCCGCAGCAGCACGTCGACGCGCTTCAGGCCGGCGACGGTGCGGATGTGCACGCGGTCGCCGCTGACGGCGAGATCGTCGCCCTCGACCAGCAGGAAGCCGAGATAGCGCGCCAGCGTCGCGTGCTCGAAATAGGTCTCGCTGAACATGCCCGGCGTGAGCACGCCGATGCGCGGCTCGTCACGATCGGCGCTGGCGCGCAGAGCATCGCGGAATGCTTCGAAGAACGGCGCGAGCCGCTCCACGTTCATGGACTTGTAGATCGAGGAGAAGGCGCGCGACAGCACGAGCCGATTTTCTAGCGCATAGCCCATGCCGGACGGCGCCTGGGTGCGGTCGTTGAGCACCCACCAGCCGCCGTCGGGCCCGCGGCCGATATCGGCGGCGTAGATGCTGAGGAAGCGGCCGCCGGGCGGTTTGACGCCGCAGACCGGGCGCAGATATTCGCTGGACCCGGCGACGGCGGCTGCCGGCAGCGCGCCGCTCGCCACCAGCCGTCCCTCGCCATAGATGTCCTGCAGGACCCGTTCGAACAGTTCGGCGCGCTGGACGATGCCCTGGGACAATTGCGCCCATTCGGACTCGTCGATCAGCAGCGGCAGATGGCTCAGCGGCCACGATCGCTCGGCGTTGTCGCCCGGCGAGCGATAGGTGACGCCGGCTTCGCGCAGATGGCGATCGGCGGAGGCGAAGCGGCGCTCGATGTCGCTCGGCGCGAGTGCGGCGAAGGTCTCGGCAAAGCGGGTCCAGACCGGTCGCGGACGGCCGTCGGCCCCGATGAACTCATCGGGGATGCCGGGGAGCCGGGCATAGTCGCGGGCCCAATGCTCGGCCCGGCGCAGCGGAGAACGTGCCGCCGGCCGACCGGCGGCGCTCGCTCCCTGGTCCTGGCCGCTCGAGCCGTCCATACCCTGGTCCTCCGTACAAACTCCGTGCCATCAATGCAGGAGCGGCCTGCGCAAGTCGAGGGTCATCGGGAATTCATTTGTGCGTTCCTCCGGCGGCAGCGCGATTCGTCCCGGAGTGTGGCCGTGATCCTGGAAGCGGGCGAGCCGCCGTGCCTCCGCCTCGTAGGAGTTGATCGGCTTGGTATCGTAGTTGCGGCCGCCAGGATGGGCGACGTGATAGACGCAGCCGCCCAGCGAACGGCCGTTCCAGGTGTCGATCAGGTCGAAGGTCAGCGGCGCATGCACCGGGATCGTCGGGTGCAGGCCGGAGGCCGGCTGCCATGCCTTGAAACGAACCGCCGCCACCGCTTCCGCCGACCGTCCGGTCGAGGTCATCGGCATCCTCCTACCATTGCAGGTGATGAGGTGGCGGCCTTCGATGAAACCTTCGGCTTTGACTTGAAGTCGCTCGACCGAGGAATCGACATAGCGCACGGTGCCGCCCGCGGCGCCTTCCTCGCCCAGCACATGCCAGGGCTCCAACGCCTGCCGCAGCTCCAGGGTCACGCCGCCATGCTGCACGCGGCCGAAGGTCGGAAAGCGAAATTCAAGCTGCGCCTGGTACCATTCCGGCGAGAAGTCGTAGCCGGACGACCGCAGCTCATCAAGGACATCAAGAAAGTCTTCCCAGATGAAGTGCGGCAGCATGAAGCGGTCGTGCAGCGCCGTGCCCCAGCGCACGAACCGGCCGTCCTGCGGCTCGCGCCACAATTTGGCGATCAGCGCACGGATGAGAAGCTGCTGCGCCAGCGACATCCGCGGATCCGGCGGCATTTCCAGTGCGCGGAACTCCACGAGTCCGAGCCGGCCCGTCGGTCCCTCCGGCGAGTACAGCTTGTCGATGCAGATCTCCGAGCGGTGGGTATTGCCGGTGATGTCGACGAGCAGATGCCTGAACAGCCGGTCGACCAGCCACAGCGGCACGCTCTGCCCGATCCGAGGCACGTTGGCGAGCGCGATCTCGAGCTCATAAAGGCTGTCGTGGCGCGCCTCATCGATGCGCGGAGCCTGGCTGGTCGGCCCGATGAACATGCCGGAGAACAAATAAGACAGCGACGGGTGCCGCTGCCAATACAGGACGAGACTCTTCAGCAGATCGGGGCGACGCAGGAAGGGCGAATCCTGCGGCGAGCTGCCGCCGACGACGACATGATTGCCGCCGCCGGTGCCGGTGTGGCGGCCATCGATCAGGAAGCGATTGGCGCCGAGCCTCACCTTCGCGGCATCCTCATAGAGTCCGAAAGTGATGTCGACCGATTGCCGCCAGCTCGCGGCCGGCTGGATGTTGACCTCGATGACGCCGGGATCGGGCGTCACCTTGATGACCTCGATGCGCGGATCGAACGGCGGTGCATAGCCCTCCACGTGAACCTTGATCTGCATCGACTCGGCCGTCGCTTCGACCGTTGCGACCAGCTCCAGGTAGTCCTCGATGGTTTCGACCGGCGGCATGAACACGCACAGAATGCCATCGCGGATCTCGACCGACATCGCAGTGCGGACGCCGAGCCCTCCCCAGTACTGATACTGAACGTCCTGCTGCGGCTTCGGCGCGCGATCGAGCTTCGGCAGCGGCGGTACCTGCGGCACGATCACCGGACGCCCCTGCGTGAACATCGGCAGCGGCCCGCGCTGCTCCATCGGGTCCTGCTCGTTGATGTACGGGAAATCCTCCGGCGGAATGTAGGCCAGCGAGCCGATCGGCAACCGCAGACCGAGCGGCGAGTCGCCGGGAATCAGGAACAGGCGCTTGCGCCGCAGGCCCCAGCGCTCGCTGCGCCAGCGCCGGGGCTGCGCATTCCAGCGCTGGATCGGCAGCACGAAGCCGCGCGGGATGTGCAGGCCTTCGTCGAACACCCGCGCCATGCGCGCGCGCTCTTCGGGATCGGCGAGCTTCGAGTCGAGCGCGTCGACGTTCTCGGGCAGCGCGGCTTCCTTCTGCAGCCAATGCGCGGGATCCTCGAACGCGGGCAGCACGTAGTCCGGCTCGAGCCCGAGCGTCTCGGCCGCCGTGTCCAGGAAACGCTCTGCATCCTGGATCGTCGCCCTGCGCGGGCCATCGACGCTGGCGATCAGATCCGGATTGCGCCAGATCGGCTCACCGTCCTTGCGCCAATACAGTCCGAACGCCCAGCGCGGCAGGCTTTCGCCGGGATACCACTTGCCCTGTCCGTAATGCAGCAGGCCACCGGGCGCGAAACGCGCGCGCAGACGCCGGATCAGGCTGTCCGCGAGCCCGCGCTTGGCCGGGCCGACGGCAGCCGTATTCCACTCCGCCGATTCCATGTCGTCGATCGACACGAAGGTCGGCTCGCCGCCCATCGTGAGGCGCACGTCGTTTTCGGCGAGATCGGCATCGACGGCTTCGCCGAGGCGGTCGAGCCGGTCCCACGCCTCATCCGAAAATGGCCGGGTAATCCGCGGCGCTTCGCGGATGCGCCTCACATTCATCTCGAAGTTGAAGTTGACCTCGGCGACTCCGGCACTGCCGCTGATCGGCGCGGCCGAGTGATAGTGGGGAGTCGCAGCAACGGGGATGTGTCCTTCGCCCGCCAGCATGCCCGAGGTGACGTCGAAGCCTATCCATCCAGCGCCGGGCAGATAGACCTCGGCCCAGGCATGCAGATCGGTGAAATCATTCTCGACCTCGACCGGCCCCTCGATCGGATCGATGTCGGGACGAAGCTGAATCAAATAGCCGGAGACAAAGCGGGCGGCGAGCCCGAGATGCCGCAGCGTCTGGATCAGCAGCCACGCAGAGTCGCGGCAGGAGCCGGCGGCCGACGACAGCGTCTCCTCCGGCGTTTGAACGCCAGGCTCCATCCGGATGATATAACGAATCTTTTTCTGCAACTGCGCATTGAGTTCGACGAGATAGTTGACCGTGTTGTCCGCATCGCGGGGAATCGACTTCAAGTATTCCGCGAACAACGGCCCCGGCTCGATCGTCTCGAGATAGGGCGCCAGTTCCACCTTGAGGCCCTCCGGATAGGCGAAGGGAAAACTGTCGGCGTAAGGCTCGACGAAGAAGTCGAACGGATTGATCACGGTCATCTGCGCCGTGAAGTCGACCTCGATTTTGAGTTCGTTCACCTTCTCAGGGAAAACGTAGCGGGCCAGCCAATTGCCTTGCGGATCCTGCTGCCAGTTCACGAAATGGTTGGGCGGCGTGACCTTGAGCGAATAGCTCAGCACGGGGGTCCTGGTATGTGGTGCAGGACGCAGGCGGATGGTCTGCGGGCCCAGTTCGACCGGACGATCGTATTTGTAATGGGTGACGTGATGTAATGCGACGTAGATTGACACGAGGCTTCGGCGCTCCAGCAACTTTTTTAAGCAGAACATTGCTGTGCTTAGGGATCAAGCACTAACAAAGGGCAGAGCTGCCTATTGGACGATCCTAAGCCCAAAAGGCGGCATTTGGACCGCGCCGGTCCAGTTGAGCCGCCCTATCAGGTGTCTCCGCTGCACGCACCGGTCGCTTTTCCGGCCGCTGCGCGCCTCAATCAGGCCCGTCACGAAGAACGAGAGAAGAACAAACAACCTATCCGGCAGCACGCGGAGAGTTGTCCACAGGAAGGCGCGCAGGCGCTCACGGAAGATTGACCAGTCCCTCAAAGCAGGGATTAACCCCGAATGATGAACTAACAAGAACTAATAGCGTTGCATTTGCCGCAATCGCTTGATAGCTCGACTACACATGCTATTTAGGACCATCATTGCCAAAAGGAGAATCAAGTGGCGAAGACAGCTAAGAAGGCAGCTACCAAGAAGTTGGCGCGGAAACCCTACACGCCCGCCGACATCAAGCTGCTGAAGCAGCACTCGAAGTCCAAGACCCCGGTCGCCAAGATCGCCAAGGCGATGAAGCGGACCGAAGGCTCGCTCCGTCAGAAGGCTCTGGCGCTCGGCATCGGCCTGGGCCACCAGCGGTAAATTGCTCGGCGCCGCTGTCGCGCGAGCGTCGGCAGGGCCAGCCCATGACGGACTGCCCACGACAGCCAGCCCATGGCGGCGCGCTCACCTGTCATCTGATCTCAGTTGCGATCCAGTCTCAGTTAACTTGCGATCTCAGCTGCGATCAGATGCCGGGACACCGGACCGCAGCCCCGATAGGGGCCGCCGAATAGCTGAGTGATCCAGCTACATCGTCGCGCCGAGCACCCAGGGCGCGAACTCGGCACCGCCGAAATCGAAGCTCTCGCTCTTGGTCGGCTGCCCCGAGGCGGTCTTCAACATCAATTCGAAGATGCGCTGGCCGCATTCCTGCACCGTCTCCTCGCCGTCGAGGATGGTGCCGCAATTCACGTCCATGTCGTCTTCCATCCGCTTGTACATCGGCGTGTTGGTCGCGAGCTTGATGGACGGCGCCGGTTTGCAGCCGAATACGCTGCCGCGGCCGGTGGTGAAGCAGACGAGATTGGCGCCGCCGGCCACCTGCCCCGTCGCCGCAACCGGGTCGTAGCCGGGCGTGTCCATGAACACGAAGCCCTTCTTGGTGACGGCCTCGGCATAGTGCAGCACGTCGACCAGATTGGTGCTGCCGGCTTTGGCCATCGCGCCGAGCGACTTCTCAAGAATCGTCGTCAGGCCGCCGGCCTTGTTGCCCGGGCTGGGATTGGCGTTCATCTCCGCGCCCTCGCGCGCGGTATACTCTTCCCACCAGCGCATCAGGGAGACGAGTTTCTCGCCGACGTCGCGGCTGACTGCGCGGCGCGTCAGCAGATGCTCGGCGCCGTAGGTCTCGGGTGTCTCCGACAGGATCACTGTGCCACCATGTCGCACCAGCAGATCGCTTGCCGCACCGAGCGCCGGATTGGCCGAGATGCCGGAATAGCCGTCGGACCCACCACATTGAAGGGCGACCGTCAGTTCGCTGGCCGGAACCGTCTCGCGCTTAACCCTGTTGGCGTCGGTGAGCGCTTCCCTGACGAAAGCGATGCCGGCCTCGACGGTCTTGCGGGTGCCGCCGACCTCCTGGATGTCCATGGCGCGCAGGCGGCCGGCGAGCTTCTGCTCCTCCATCAATCCGCCGATCTGATTGGCCTCGCAACCAAGGCCGAGCACGATCACCGCAGAGAAGTTCGCGTGCCGCGCGTAGCCGCCGAGGGTTCGCCGCAGCAGCTTCAACGGCTCGTCGAGCGTCATGCCGCAGCCGGTCTTGTGCGTCAGCGCCACGACGCCGTCGACGTTCGAGAAGTCGGCGAGCGGATCGTCACCGGTGAAGGGATTGCGCTTGAACACGTCGGCAACGAGGCCCGCGACATGCGCGCTGCAGTTCACCGAGGTCAGAATGCCGATGTAGTTGCGGGTCGCGACCCGGCCATCGGGCCGGCGAATGCCCTCGAACGTCGCCGGAAGATCGAAATTCGGCGTCGGCTTCACGTCAACGCCATAGGCGTAGTCCTTGGCGAAATCGCCCATGCCGCAGTTCTGCGTATGAACGTGCTGCCCGGGCGCGATCGGCGCGGTCGCGAAGCCGATGATCTGGCCGTAGCGGCGGATGGGCTCGCCCTGTGCGATCGGACGCACCGCGACCTTGTGACCGGCCGGAATCCGGTCGGTCGTGGTGACCCCATCGGCGATCGACAGCCCCGGGGGCAGGCTGGCGCGCGCGATCAGGACGCTGTCCTCGGGATGAAGACGGATGACGGGGGTGGGAGCCATGGCTGTCTCTCTCGTATCAATACGTCGATCGCGAACACATATGCGAATGGCGAGCGGCTCATAGCGAATGGACGGATCCCCGTTCGCTACGCCCTCCTCGCCATTCGCCTTTCTCGTTACGCTTTGCCGCCGGATTCCTTGCGGGTCTGCGCGACCTGCTGGCGGGCATAGACCTGCATCAGGCCGACCTCGTTCGACAAGGTCACGAGCTTGAAGCCCATGTTGATGGCGCGGACCGCACCCTCGGCGCCGCTGCAGTGAATGCCGGGATTGAGCCCACGCTTGCCACACTCCTTCACGATCTTCTCATAGATCTTGAGGATTTCCGGCTCGTCACGATCGAGCTTCGGCACCAGGCCATAGGAAAAGCCGAGATCGGAGGGCCCGATATAGACGCCGTCGATGCCTTCGACATCGAGAATGGCTTCCATGTTCTCGACCGCGGTCCTGGTCTCCATCATCGGCAGCAGCACGATCTCGTCGTTGGCCGTCTTCTGATACTCGCCCGCACCACCATACATGCCCGAGCGGATCGGACCGTTGGAGCGCACACCCTTCGGTGGATATTTGGAATAGGAAACGAGGTTGCGCGCTTCCTGCGCTGTGTTGACCATCGGGCAGATGACACCATAGGCGCCGCCATCGAGCACCTTGCCGATGATGCCGGGCTCATTCCACGGCACGCGCACCATCGGCGTGACCGGATGGCCATGCATGGCCTGGAAGCATTGCACCATCGACAGATAGTCCTGCACCCCGTGCTGCATGTCCACGGTGACGCTGTCGAAGCCGCACTGAGCCACGACCTCCGCGGAGAAGCCCGAGGGGATCGCGAGCCAGGCATTCACCACCGTCTTGCCTTCGGCCCAGAGTTGCTTGACCTTATTGTTCGCCACGACTGCGTTTCCTTCCCTTGTTGTTCAACCGATCCGTCTCGTTAGAATTCGTTCTCGCCGATGGCGCAACGCAATGCAATCCCGCTCAATCTGAGCATGGATGCTTCGCACCACCCGCAGTCACACTGATTTCACGATGTCGCCCGCTGAATGCTCGCTTCGCTGACACCCACTTCGCGTGCCGTGTTCACTATTGCCGCCCAGGTGTCATCGGGCAAGGGCACGCCATTGGCCGTACGTTCGGCCCGCATCTTGCGCTCGGGATCGCCCGGCACCAGCACCTGATCAACGCCGGAGACCGGCTTGGTCGCCCGGATGAAATCCGTATAGCGGCTGATCTCACCATCAAAGAAGCTCGCCGGATCGACCACCTTCGGGTCGATGTAGATCGCGAGCATGCCGTTGGCAAAGCGCCGATTTGCCGACGTCGCCCCGGTGCCGGTCAAGGCGCCGCCGAGCAGCTCGCAGATGAAGGCGAGACCAGAGCCCTTGTGCTCGCCGAAGGCGCGGATCGCTCCCGTCCCCTTGGTGTGGTCGCGCGTCCCCTCGGCCTCATAGGGTCCATAGAGCACCGCCGGATCCTCGCTGAGCGTCCCGTCGGCATCGATCAAGGCGCCCTTGGGCAGCTTCTTGCCGCCGCGGCTCGCCACCAAGACCTTTCCCTCGGCCACGATCGAGGTCGCGAAATCGAGCACGATGGGATCCTTTCCCTGGCGCGGAATGCCGACACAATATGGCGCGGTGGAGAACCGCTTCTCGACTCCGCCATAGGGCGCCACCAGCAGTGAACCTGCGGCCGTGACGAAATGAATGGAGACGAGCCCCTCGGCGGCGGCCATTTCCGCCCAGTCGCCGACCCGGCCGAGATGGCCGGAATTGCGCAGCGCCAACGCAGCCAAGCCGCCCTTCTTGCAACGCTCGATGCCGATCCTCACGGCCTGTGGTGTCACGGTCTGACCGTAGCCGAACTTGCCGTCGACGACCACCAGCGACGGGGTGTCGACCACGACCTCTGCGGTCTGGTTGGGCACGATCGAACCCATCTTCTGCCAACGGATATAGACGGGCACGCGGATCACACCGTGGCTGTCATGCCCTGTCAGGTTGGCCGTCGTCAGATAGGTCGCGATCCGGCGGGCCTCCTCCGGCGAGGAATTGGCGTGTTCGAAGACGTCGGCAACGAAATCGATGAGATGCGCAACCTTGATAGTGACCATGACAACTCGCGGGTTCGATCAGCATGCGAAAACAGAGTTAGCATGGTTTGCCATGCCTGCGACGCACGCCCTCTCCGCTCGACTGCATCGCTTCTTATCAAAACGCCGAACGGCCTGCCAAGCATGAGACCGCGTCATTGCGCTTGGTCCGCGGCAGATCAGCCATCGCCGTCTTCGGAGGCGTCGAGATCGCCGCCGATGCTCTGCTCCAGCTCGCCCAGCATCTTGTGCAATGCGGCAAGCTTGCGGGCGCCATACCGACTGGCAATCGATGCATAGATCGCCTCTGAGCTCGGCGCGACCTGTGCGATCAGCTTCATGCCCTTGGCCGAGATCGACAACACGCCCCTGCGCATGTCGCGGCTATCGACTTCGCGCTGAATCAGGCCGCGCGCCTCGAGATCGCGCAGGATGCGGGACAGGCTGGGCCCGAGCAGGAACGCGACCCTCGCCAGCTCCGTCACCTCGATCACATCGACCGCCGCCAGCGCGCGCAAGATACGCCATTGCTGCTCGGTCAGGCCGTGCTGTCGCAGATTGGGGCGAAACTGCCGCATCACGGCCTCACGCGCCCGCAACAAGGCCATCGGCAGCGACTGCGAGAAGTCGCGCATCGGCACCTTGCGCGCTTCCTTCGCAGCCTGCCTGGCGACCTTGGCCCTGGTCTCGCTCACATCAATCTCCTCAATCTCCCGTGGGCCATCCTGAACATTTGCACTGCAGCAAACGTCCTTTCGGTTTGCCGACTGAAACTTAACATGTTAATCATCTGTCGCCATCTCTTTTCTGAGCGATAGACCATGCCTCTTGCGAGCGACCAGATTCATAGCTGCGCCTTACGCCTGGATCAGGCCGAAAAGAGCCGCCGCCAGATCAGGCAGTTGTCGCAGGAGTTTCCCGATATCACCATCGCAGATGCCTATGCGATCCAGGAGGCCTGGATCAGCATCAAGGTGGCCGCGGGCCGCGTCATCAAGGGTCACAAGATCGGGTTGACATCGAAGGCGATGCAGAGCGCGCTGAACATCGATGAACCGGATTCGGGCGTGCTGCTCGACGACATGTTCTTTGCCGATGGCGGGCTGGTGCCGTCCGACCGCTTCATCGCGACGCGTATCGAGGCGGAGCTTGCCTTCGTCATGAAGCACCGTCTGTCTGGACCGGACTGCACCTTGTTCGACGTACTCAACGCGACGGATTTCGTGGTGCCGGCACTCGAGATCCTGGATACGCGGATCGAGCGGGTGGATCCCGCGACCAAGGCGACCCGCAAGATCTTCGATACGATCGCCGACAACGCCGCAAATGCCGGCATCGTGCTCGGCGGCCGGCCGCTGCGGCCGCTCGATGCCGACCTGCGCTGGATCGGCGCACTCTGTTATAAGAACGGTCAACTGGAAGAGACCGGCTTGGCCGCCGGCGTGCTGAACAACCCGGCAACGGCCGTTGCGTGGCTCGCCAACAAGATCGCGGCAAATGGATTCGCGCTGGAGCCGGGACAGGTGGTCCTTGCCGGCTCGTTCATCCGGCCGATCGAGGCGCGCAAGGGCGACACGATCCAGGCCGACTACGGCCCGTATGGGACGGTGAGCTGTTACTTCGCCTGAAGCCTGCCCCGGAGCGACCGCATCATGCCGCATTTCAGCATCGAATACTCCGCCAATCTCGACGCCTTTGTCGTGATGGCCAACGTCTGCGAAGTGGTCCGCAAGGCCGCCAGCGAGACCGGGATCTTTCCGATCGGCGGCATCCGCGTGCGCGCGATCCGCTGCGAGCACTACGCGATCGCCGACGGCAAGCCCGACTCCGCCTTCCTCGCCATGCTGCTGCGGCTCGGCGAAGGCCGCGACCTCGCGGCACGGCAGAAGGCCGGCGAGCACGTCTTCAAGGCACTCTCGGCGTATCTCGATCCGGTCTTCGCAAGCACCAAGTTCGCATTGTCCTTCGACATGCAGATCAACGACGCCGCGACCAGCTGGAAGCGCAACAACATCCACGACGCCCTGAAAGCGGAGGCATCCCATGGATAAGGCCAGCCCCAAGACCGACATCTACAAGGCCAATCTCGACCGTGCCGCTCCCCTGCTCGCGAAGCTGAAGGACGAGGGCATCGGCCACTTCATCGACGGCAAGGTGGTGCCGGCGATCTCGGGCGCGACGTTCGAGACGAAGTCCCCGATCGACGGCACTGTTCTGGCCAAGGTCGCTCGCGGCAATGCAGAGGACATCGACCGCGCGGCGACATCGGCCGCACTCGCCTTCAGATCCTGGCGCGACATGGCGCCGGCGATGCGGCGCAAGCTGCTGCATCGCGTGGCCGACGCGATCGAGGACCATGCCGACGACATCGCCGTGCTCGAATGCATCGACACCGGGCAGGCCTATCGCTTCATGGCCAAGGCCGCGGTCCGCGCGGCGGAAAACTTCCGCTTCTTCGCCGACAAATGCACCGAGGCGCGTGACGGCCTGAGTACGCCGAGCGACGAGCATTGGAACATCTCGACGCGGGTGCCGATCGGCCCGGTCGGCGTGATCACGCCATGGAACACGCCGTTCATGCTGTCGACCTGGAAGATCGCCCCGGCGCTCGCGGCCGGCTGCACGGTCGTACACAAGCCGGCGGAATGGTCGCCGATCACGGCGCAGTGGCTGGCCAAGCTCGCCAAGGACGCCGGCATTCCCGACGGCGTCCTCAACACCGTTCATGGCTTCGGGGAGGAGGCCGGCAAGGCGCTGACCGAGCATCCCGCGATCAAGGCAATCGGCTTCGTCGGCGAGAGCTCGACGGGATCTGCGATCATGGCGCAGGGCGCACCGACCCTGAAGCGGGTGCATTTCGAGCTCGGCGGCAAGAACCCGGTGATCGTGTTCGACGATGCCGATCTCGACCGCGCGCTCGACGCCGTCGTGTTCATGATCTACTCGCTCAACGGTGAGCGCTGCACCTCATCCAGCCGCCTGCTGGTGCAGCAGAGCATCGCCGAGACCTTCACGGCCAAGCTTGCGGCGCGCGTGCGTGCGCTGAAAGTGGGTCATCCGCTCGATCCCGCCACCGAGATCGGGCCGCTGATCCACGAGCGGCATCTCGCCAAGGTCTGCTCCTATGTCGACGTTGCACGCGAGGACGGTGCGATCATCGCCGTCGGCGGCAAGCGGTTCGACGGCCCGGGCGGCGGGCATTACGTCGAGCCGACACTGGTGACCGGCGCGCGCCAGACCATGCGCGTGGCGCAAGAAGAGGTGTTCGGGCCGTTCCTCACCGTGATCCCGTTCCGCGACGAGGCTGACGCGATCGCGGTCGCCAATGACGTGCAATACGGCCTCACCGGCTATGTCTGGACCGGCGACATGGGCCGCGCGCTGCGCGTCGCCGACGCGCTGGAAGCCGGCATGATCTGGCTGAACTCGGAGAATGTCCGCCACCTGCCAACCCCGTTCGGCGGCATGAAGGCATCGGGCATCGGCCGCGACGGCGGCGACTATTCGTTCGACTTCTACATGGAGACCAAGCACGTTTCGCTCGCGCGCGGCACCCACAAGATCCAGCGGCTCGGCGTCTAAGGAGAACTGCCCATGACCTCCCCTCGCCTCGCCACCTATGCCGTCGATGGTTCGGTCCGCTACGGGCTCGTGACCGACAAGGGCCTCGTCGATCTCTCCGCGCGCTTTGCCAAGGACTATCCGACCCTGCGCGAAGCGATTGCCGCCGGCGCCCTGCCCCGGCTGATCGATGCTGCAGCCGGCTTGTCGCCGGATCACGGCCTCGACGCGATCACCTGGCAGCCGCCGATCCCCTCGCCGGAGAAGATCATCTGCATCGGCGTCAACTATCCGGACCGCAATGCCGAATACAAGGATGGCCAGGACGCGCCGAAATATCCGTCGATGTTCATGCGGACGCCGCGCTCCTTCGTCGGCCATGAAACGCCCCTGGTGCGTCCCCGCGCCTCGCCGCAGCTCGACTATGAAGGCGAGCTCGTGCTGATCATCGGCAAGGCCGGCCGTCACATCCCGGAGGCCCAGGCGCTGGATCACATCGCCGCACTCACGCTTTGCAACGAGGGCACCATCCGCGACTGGGTGCGGCATGCCAAGTTCAACGTCACACAAGGCAAGAACTTCGATTCGACCGGCAGCCTCGGGCCTTGGATCGTGCCCTACACGAATGAGAGCCAGATTGCCGATATCCGGCTGACGACGCGCGTCAATGGCGAGTTGCGCCAGGACGACCGCACGTCACGGCTGATCTTCGGCTTCCGCTACCTCATCAACTACATCTCGACCTTCACCACGCTCGTCCCCGGTGACGTGATCGTGACGGGCACGCCCACCGGCGCCGGTGCACGGTTCGATCCGCCGCGTTATCTGAAGCCCGGCGACGTCATCGAGATCGAAGCCGAGGGCGTCGGCACCTTGCGCAATGGCGTCGTCGACGAAGCTCTGTAAAGTCAGCAACGGAATGTCAGCATGACCACCATGACCGGCGGCGAAGCCATCGTCAGCGGGCTCGTCGCCCACGGCGTCGACACCGTGTTCGGCCTGCCTGGAGCGCAGGTCTATGGCCTGTTCGATGCCTTCCACCAGGCGCAGCTCAAGGTCGTCGGCGCCCGCCACGAACAGGCCTGCGGCTACATGGCGTTCGGCTATGCCCGCGCCAGCGGCAGGCCCGGCGTGTTCAGCGTCGTGCCGGGTCCCGGCGTGCTCAACGCCGGCGCGGCACTGCTCACCGCCTTCGGCTGCAACGAGCCGGTGCTGTGCCTCACGGGCCAGGTGCCGACCGACTATCTCGGCCGCGGCCGCGGCCATCTGCACGAGATGCCGGACCAGCTCGCGACCCTGCGCACCTTCGTCAAATGGGCCGAGCGCATCGAATATCCCGACTGCGCGCCGACGCAGGTCGCGCGCGCGTTCCAGGAGATGATGTCGGGGCGGCGCGGCCCCGCTGCGCTCGAGATGCCGTGGGACGTGTTCACGCAGAAGGCGGCCACCGCCGCGGCGATGCCGCTGGCACAGTTCGCGCCGCCGCAGCCCGATCCCGACCGCATCGCCAAGGCGGCCGGGCTGATCACGTCCGCGAAGGCGCCGATGATCTTCGTCGGCTCAGGCGCAATCGAGGCGCGCGAGGACATCCTCGAGCTCGCCGAGATGATCGACGCGCCGGTCGTCGCCTTCCGGTCAGGACGCGGCATCGTCTCCAATGCACACGAGCTCGGGCTTACCATGGCCTCAGCCTACAAGCTGTGGCCGACCACCGATCTGATGATCGGCATCGGCACCCGCATGGAGCTGCCGACCACGTTCCGCTGGCCGTTCAAGCCGGATGGATTGAAGTCGATCCGCATCGACATCGACCCGGTGGAGATGCGGCGCCTGATCGTCGACGCCGGCATCGTCGCCGATGCCAAGGCGGGCACGGCCGCGCTCATCGCGGCTGTGAGCAAGGCGGGGTACCGCAAGAGCTCGGGACGCCGCGCCGCGATCCGGGAGGTCACCGCAGCGACCTTGCAGGAGATCCAGAAGGTACAGCCGCAGATGGCCTATCTGAACGTGCTCCGCGAGGTGCTGCCGCGCGACGCCATCGTCACCGACGAACTGTCGCAGGTCGGCTTCGCCTCCTGGTACGGCTTTCCCGTCTACGAGCCGCGCACCTTCATCACCTCGGGCTATCAGGGCACGCTCGGCGCGGGTTTTCCCACCGCGCTCGGTGCCAAGGTGGCGCATCCCGACAGACCTGTGGTCGCGATCACCGGCGATGGCGGTTTCATGTTCGCCGTGCAGGAGCTGGCGACTGCCGTGCAATACAACATCGGCGTCGTCACCCTGGTGTTCAACAACAATTCCTATGGCAATGTCCGGCGCGACCAGCGTGAACGCTTCGACGGCCGCGTCGTCGCCTCCGATCTCGTCAATCCGGATTTCGTCACGCTCGCCGAATCCTTCGGCGTCGCCGCCAGCAAGGTCACGTCACCCGATCAGTTCAAATCCGCGCTTGAGACGGCGCTGGCGCATGGCGGGCCATATCTGATCGACATCGAGGTGCCGCGCGACTCCGAGGTCTCGCCCTGGGCCTTCATCCATCCGTCGAAGCCTCCAGGGATCTGATCGACCTCACGGCGGGGACGCGCGGCGTCCCTGCAATCCGGCGGCGGCCATCGCCAGCAGGCCCGCGCCGGCCACGAGCCAGCACGCGACCGGCGCCCACTGCACCAGCGGCGCATAGTCTGGCAACTTCTGCAGACCGCCGGCGACGGCAGCGATCCGCGCGAAGGTTGCCAGCGCCAGCGCCGAGAACACGAGCCCGGTCACCTTGCCCTCGGCGCCGTTCGTCCCGATCGCGAGCGCCGCGGAAATGGCGCTCATCATCATGCAGCCCCAGGCCGCCCCGGCGATGAACTGCGCCACGATCAGCACGGTCAATGCGCCCGCGAGCTCGGCGATCACGATCGCGAGCGCACCGAGCAGACCGGCGAATCCCATCACGATGAGCCCGCCGCGATGCTTGACGACCACGCTGGCCGGGAACAGCACGAGGTTGAAGCCGATCCAGAACACCGGCATCAGCCAGGAAAGGTCCTCCGGCCTGGCGAAGCGGAGATAGAAGGCCGAGCTGTTGATGCTGAAATGCAGCTGGTAGCCGAGCGCGAGGATCACCATGGCGCCGATGAACAGCAGGGGCAGTCCCCGCAGTGGCCTGGGCTCGAGCTTGGCAGCTGCTTGCGCTGCCCGACCGCTATCCTGCGGAATGCGCGAGAGACCGAGCGCCGTCAGCAGCAGCACGGCCGATGAGATGACGAACGGCAGGCGCGGATCGTAGTCGCGCAGGATCACGCCGAGATAGGGCGACACGGCGCCGGCCACGCCATAGCCGAGCATGACCAGCGCTGCCAGGAACGGAATGGCCGGCCGGGCCGCATGGCGCCCGAGCAGCGTCAAGGGCGGCGCGCGCAAGACCGACGAGGTCAGCGCCCAGATCGCGATCAGTCCGATGAAGACCGCTGGACCTGCGGACGCCGCCACGAAAGGCAGCGCGACAAAGGCGGCGCAGGATACCGCAGTCAGCAGGCCGATGAAGAGACCGAACCGCGCGGCGGCGCGCCCGATGCGATCGGCCGCAAGTCCCATCGCGGTATCGGACAATGTGAAGATCGCCTGGTCCAGCATCAGGATCAGAACGACGGCGGAGGGCGCGATGCCGGCCTGGGCGGCGAGCTTCGGCAGATAGATCACGTAGGTCGTCCACAGCAGCGTGAGCACCAGCTGCAGCAGCGCAAGGTGAAGTCCTATTCGCGCCGCCGCAGGCGCCCGCTCGTCCGCAAGTTCGACAGTGCTCATGGCCCCTCTCCCGGGCGCAGCATAGAGCCAGGGATGCCCGCTGCAAAATGAGGAACGTCACAGAGCGGCCAGGACTATCGGGCGCGGCGGAACGTCAGGTTGATGCGCCGGCGGCCGAGCCGAGCATGCTCGCCATCGGCGAGCGGCGCGACGCCGTGAAAGGCGAGCCGCGCCGGGCCGCCCCAGACGACGACGTCGCCATGGGCCAGCCGATAGCGTTGCGTCTTGTCGGAGCGCTTGAGGCCGCCGAACAGGAACGTCGCGGGAAGGCCCAATGACACCGAGACGATCGGCGCGCCGACGTCGCGCTCGTCGCGATCCTGATGCAGCGACATCTTGGCGCCGGGCTCGTAGCAATTGATCAGGCAGGCATCGGGCGCGAAGGCGGCAAAGCCTGCCTCGCTCGCCGCCTGCTCGGCGAGCTGTCGCAACAGCGGCGGCATCGCCGGCCACCTCTGTCCGCTGTCTGGATCAACGGGATCGTAGCGATAGCCGCTGCGGTCCGTCACCCAGCCGACCGAGCCGCAATTCGTCATGGCCACCGACATCTGGTGCCCGCCGGGCGTGATCATCCGGCGGAACGGCGCCTGCGCGGTGATCGCCTCGATCGCGGCCAGAAGCTCCGTCGCATGTGGCTGCGCAAAACCACGCAGCAGCACCGCGCCGGGCGCGAGCGGCTCGCGCGCCGGTCCGGCGATCTCAAATCCATCGAACAGATCCGTCATATGCTACTTCGCATCGTGAAAGATCACGCCGAGCGTATGCCGCCGGCCGGAACGCAGCCGGCTCACGCCATGACGCATGTTGACACGGTAGCTGCCGCGCGTGCCCTGGACCGGGCGATTGTGGACCGCGAACACCACCGCATCGCCCTGCCGGAGCGGCACCACCTCGGCGCGCGACTGCATGCGCGGCCGCTGCTCGGTCAGCACGAACTCGCCTCCCTCGAAATCGCGCCCCGGCTCCGACAGCAGGATCGCGACCTGCAGCGGAAACACGTGCTCGCCATAGAGATCCTGGTGCAGGCAGTTGTAGTCGCCCTCGACATATTGCAGCAAGAGCGGCGTTGGCCGCGTCTGGCCGGCCTCATGACAGCGCGCCAGGAAGTCGTCGTGCTCGGCGGGAAATTGGATGTCGATCCCCATCGTCGCATTCCAGCGGTTGGCGATCGCCACCAGATGCGAATAGAGCCGCGGCCGCAACTGCGCGATCGGATCGGGCAGCGGATAACTGAAATATTTGTACTCGCCGCGGCCGAAACCATGCCGCGCCATGATGACGCGGCTGCGGAAGTGCCGGTCGTCCGGATAGAGCGCCGCCAGGGCGCGGCAATCCTCCGACGACAGCAGCTGCGTCAACACGGCGCAGCCGCTGGAATCGAGATCGCGTTCGACCATCGCCCAATCGAGCTGGTCGATCCCGATCGCGGCGGGAGTATCGATGTCGAGCGCAGCCTGTTTGAGCCTGGTCATTCGGACATTCCAGCTGTCATTCCGGAGCGGCGCGAAGCGACGAGCCCGGAATCCATACGTACGATCGTGGTCATGTATTCCGCGCCTGCGCGCAAGGGCGCGCATCCCGGAATGACGACAGTGTTACGGAGTGGCCAGCGGGGCACCACCCGATTTCCGGTAGCATCCATGTCGATGATACCGTAACGACGACAGGTTCCCATCCGGCGTCGGAACGCCGGGCTCTTTCCCTACTCAGCCCCGCACCACGCCCTCGACCCCAGCCGCGATCTCCAGCAGTTTGCGGTCCTGGCCGCCGGACTGCGCCAGCATCAGGCCGACCGGGACCTCGCCGTGGCGGTGCGCCGGCAGCGAGATGGCGCAGCCGTCGATCATGTTGATGAAGGTGCAATTGCGCAAAGCGCGGATGTTCTCGCGGGCGAAGGCCTGGTCGTCGGCGAGATCGGCGATGACAGGCGGCGCGTTGGCCGTGGTCGGCATCGCCAGCGCATCGTAGGGCGCGATGCGTGCAGCGGCGCGCTTCACCAGCGAGCGGCGCGCGTTGAGCATCTCGATGTAATCCGGCACGGTGATCGCCTCGCCGCGCATGATACGGACGGACACGCGCGGATCGTAGACGTCGCCCTTGGCTGTCAGCAGGAAGCGGTGCCAGGCGTAGCTCTCGGCGGCGGCGAAGCCGCCCTTCATGCCGATCAGGCCGACGTCGAGGAACTCGGGGAATTCGATACGCTCGATGAGCGCCCCCTGCTTCGCCAGCGTCTGCAGCGCCCGCTCAAAGGTCTCGGCGACCTCGACATCGAGCTCGTCGAGCACGACCGTGGTGGGCACCGCAAGCCGCAAACCCTTCACCGGGCGCGACGCGAGCGGGCGGACCGGCTCGTCGGCCAGCACGGAATCGAGGACGGCACAGCAGGCGACCGTGTTGGCGAGCGGCCCAAAGCTGTCGAGCGTGGTCGACAGCGGCACGCCGCCGTCGAGCGGCACGCGGGCCTGCGTCGGCTTGTAGCCCGTGATGCCGTTGAAGGCCGCGGGAATGCGGCAGGAGCCGCCGGTGTCGGTGCCGAGCGCGCCATAGGCCATGCGATCGACGATCGAGACCGCGGCGCCCGACGACGAGCCGCCGGGCACATGGCCGACGTCGCGCTTCCAGGCGCTCTTCGGCGTGCCGTAATGCGGGTTGATGCCGATGCCGGAATAAGCGAACTCGGTCATGTTGGTGCGGCCGATCACGACGAAGCCGGCCCGGCGCAGCCGCGCCACCGCCGGCGCATCGGCCTCGGCCGGCGCGGAATCCTCCAGCGCCCGCGAGCCGGCGCGGGTGACCTGGCCCTTGATGTCGAACAGGTCCTTGATCGAGACCGGAATGCCGGCGTAGGGCGACGGCGCCGCATTGGCCTTGCGCAGCGCGTCCATGCCGTCGGCCGCCGCCAGCGCGGCCTCCTTGTCGACATGGATGAAGGCGCGCTGGCCCTCACCGGCGGGATCGGCGATCCGGGCGAGACACTCCTCCACCAGCTTGCGGGACGTGGTGCGACCGGCGGCGAGATCGTCGGCCAGCGCGGCCAGGGTCGGATTCGAAACGGTCATGGCATCCTATCGCGTGTCTGCGGCATCGGCCGCGATGTCCAGATCGAGCAGCGCGGAACTCAGCGACTTGCCGTGCGCATCCAGCGCGAGCGACCGGGTGACCCCGCCGCCGAGCGCCCGGCTCATCACGAAATTCAGCGCCGCAATGTTGGGCAGCTCATAGCGGACCACCCCGCCCTGGACAATGCCGGCGAAGTGCGCCTTCACCCGCTCGGCCGTGACTTGTGCGAGCAGCAGCGGGTAATCCTTGGGGTCGTAGGCGATGACCGAGATGTTCGAGGTGTCACCCTTGTCGCCAGTTCTGGAATGGGCGATGTCACGCAGCTTCATCTCGGCTCCGATCATACTCCCAGCATCAAAGACCAATTTTCATCAGGCGGCAATTGCCGTCCAAACACCTCTGCGCCTCCCGGAGGGCCGCATGCGTGGCGTGATGGACCGTTGACGCGTCTGCGTCAAATGGCGCATCACGGATACAAAGGAGCGGGCGACGGAGCCCGCCGCAGGGAGGATCAACCGGGATGGCCGAGCCGATGCGTGCACGCCCCAAACCGACACCCGAGACGCAGCATTTCTGGGACGGCACCCGCGCCGGCGAATTGCGGCTGCAGCGCTGCGACGCCTGCACCCACGTCTACTTCCCGCCGCGCCCGTTCTGTCCGGCCTGCGCCAGCCGCAAGGTCAGCGTCTTCAAGGCCACGGGCAAAGGCACGCTCTACAGCTACGTCATCAACCATCGTCCCCCTGCGCCCGGCTTCACGCCGCCCTACGCCATTGCCGTCGTGGCGCTCGAAGAGGGCCCGCGCATGATGAGCAACATCACGGGCTGCCCGCAGACACCGGAGGCATTGGAGCTCGACATGGCCCTCGAAGTCACATTCGAGAAAATGGACGAGCAGATCACCCTGCCCCTGTTCCGGCCGGCGAAAGGATAGCGCCATGCGTCGAAACCAGGTGGCCGTGGTCGGCGCGGCCGAGACCACCGAGCTCGGAATCATCCCGACGATGTCGCAGATCCAGCTGCATGCGGACGCGGCACTGAATGCCATCGCCGATGCCGGGCTCAAGCTGTCGGACATCGACGGCTTCGCCACCGCGGTCGAGACGCCGCAGCAGATCTGCCATTATCTCGGCATCACACCGACCTGGGTCGATGGCACCTCGGTCGGCGGCTGTTCCTTCATGCTGCATGTCCGCCACGCCGCGGCTGCGATCGAAGCCGGGCTATGCAAGACCGTGCTGATCACCCACGCCGAGAGCGGCAAATCGATGATCGGCAAGCTGCCGCGCTCGATCCCGCCGGACAGCCTGCAGGGCCAGTTCGAGGCGCCGTTCGGCATCTCAGGGCCGCCCAGCATGTTCCCGATCCCCGTGCTGCGCTACATGAAGACGTACGGCATCACCCATGAGCAGTTGGCGATGGTTGCCGTCGTACAGCGCGAATGGGCGGCAAAGAACCCGCGCGCGATGATGAAGGACCCGATCACCGTCGAGGACGTGCTGAACTCGCGCATGATCGCCTACCCGTTCCGGCTGCTGCAATGCTGCCTCGTCACCGATGGCGGCGGCGCGCTGATCCTGACCTCGGCCGATCGCGCCAAGGATTTTCCGCAGAGGCCAGTCTATGTTCTCGGCACCGGCGAAAGCGTGGAGACGCCGATGGTCAGCCAGATGGAGACGTTCAATTCATCGCGCGCCTTCAAGGTCGCGGGCCCCCTCGCCTTCAAGGAGGCCGGCATCGGCCATGCCGACGTCGACCATCTCATGATCTACGACGCGTTCGCGCATCTGCCGCTGTTCGGTCTCGGTGATCTCGGCTTCATGCCGCATGAGGAGACCGGACCGTTCATCGCCGCCGGACACACACGGCCCGGCGGCAAGCTGCCGCTCAACACCAATGGCGGCGGCCTGTCCTACATGCATTCGGGCATGTACGGCATGTATGCGTTGCAGGAGAGCGTGCGCCAGATGCGTGGCATCGCCCCGGCGCAGGTACCAGGAGCCAAGATCTCGGTGTGTCACGGCGTCGGCGGCATGTTCGCCGCATCGGGGACGATCATCTTTACGAACGAGAGGTAACGACGCTCGCCGTTCCGGTCGCTCTCTTTCGTTTTGTCGTCATGGCCGGGCTTGTCCCGGCCATCCACGTCGTCCGGCGCCCTTGGAACGACGTGGATGCCCGGGACAAGCCCGGGCATGACGGAGCAACATATTGGCAGGCAGCCCGGCTGATCTGAGCCGTCTCGTCAAATGCAATAGCCCTGACGCAAACGGGGCAGGATGAACAGCACATCACGCTAAGGAGAGCCTCTCATGACCAAATCGCTCCAGGACAAAGTCGTCATCGTCACCGGCGCCGGCCGCGGCATCGGCCGCGAGATCGCGCTGCTGTGCGCCGCCGAAGGCGCCAAGGTCGTGGTCAACGATCCCGGCGTCGCCTCCGACGGCTCGGGCACCAGCGCAGCGCCGGCGGAGGAAGTGGTCGAGGAAATCAAGAAGCGCGGCGGCACGGCGGTGGCGAATTTCGAGAGCGTGTCCGAGGCGATCCCGGCCAGCAGGATCGTGAAGGCCGCGACCGACCACTTCGGCAAGCTCGACGGCGTGGTCAACAATGCCGGCATCCTGCGCGACATGATCTTCCACAAGATGAGCATCGAGGCGTTCGAAGCCGTCATCAAGGTGCACCTGATGGGGTCGTTCTATGTCGCTCACTCCGCCGCGCGGCTGTTCCGCGAGCAGGAGAGCGGCTCCTTCGTCCATTTCACCTCGACTTCGGGCCTGATCGGCAATTATGGCCAGGCCAATTACGCCGCGGCGAAGCTCGGCATCGTCGGCCTGTCGAAGTCGATCGCGCTCGACATGGGCCGCTTCAACGTGCGTTCCAATTGCGTCTCGCCGTTTGCCTGGAGCCGAATGATCGGCACCATCCCGGCGGAGACCGAGGCCGAGAAGGAACGCGTCGAACGCATGAAGCGGATGGGGCCCGAGAAGATCGCGCCCGTCGTCGCCTATCTGCTCGGCGATGCCTCGAAAGACGTCACCGGCCAGATCTTCGCCGTTCGCATGAACGAGATCTTCCTGATGAGCCAGTCGCGCCCATTGCGCTCGGTGCACCGCGGCGAAGGCTGGACGCCGCAGACCATTGCGGAGCATGGCATGCCGGCACTGAAGCCGTCGTTCTACAAGCTCGATCGTTCCGCCGACGTGTTCGGCTGGGACCCGATCTGAGATTTGCAGCGCGCAAAGTCCATTCGCAGCGCACACACTCTCAAGTTGCTTTTTATCGAGACGACCCGCACGTCGCCACGATTCTGTCGTATGGTCGCCTCCCAACAAAAAAATGGGAGGACACATATGACGACTCCACGACACGACGTCGCGCAGAACTCGCTGGTCGGAGCAGATGGCTTCGACAGGCGCAGATTGCTGAAAGGAGCCGCGGCATTCGCCGCTGCCGCGGCAACCGTGACGTCAGCATCGGCTGCAACCGTCACGCCCTTCGGCCAGACCGGGGCACCGACAATCTCGACAGATCCGCTGCCTCTCGGTCCCTTGCCGGGCAGCCGCTATCCGGACTCTCACCTGGAGTCGTCGAAAAAACCCAAGCTGTCATTCGGGCCGGCGGAGTTTCCTGCCTTCGCGGGCACGATGGCCGTAGAACGCGTCGCGACCGGAATGCGCTGGGCCGAAGGCCCGGTCTATTTTGCCGCCGGTCGCTATCTGCTGTTCAGCGACATCCCGAACAATCGCATCATGCGGTTCTCCGAGGACGATGGTCACCTCAGCGTCTATCGGCAGCCGTCGATGAATTCCAACGGCAACACCATCGATCGAGAAGGACGGCTGATCACGTGTGAACATAGCGGTCGGCGGGTCACTCGCACCGAGCTCGATGGCTCGATCACGATCATCGCCGACAGCTATAATGGAAAGCGATTGAATTCGCCGAACGATGCAGTGGTCGCGGCCGACGGCGCAATATGGTTCACCGATCCGGTCTACGGCATCGGTGGCTTCTATGAGGGCCTCAAGGCGGCGCCCGAGCAGGACAAGCACAATGTCTATCGGGTCGATCCGAAATCGGGAGAGGTCAAGGTCGTTGCCGACGACTTCGTCGAGCCCAATGGGCTCGCCTTCTCACCCGACGAAACGAAGCTTTACGTCATCGACACTGGCTTCACTGACGGGCCCGACAATCCCGCGCATATCCGCGTGTTCGACGTCGATCACGCCGCCGGCAAGCTGACGAACAGCAAGGTCTTCGCCGAAATGCCTAAGCCCAGCATCTCCGACGGCGTCCGATGTGATCGCGACGGGCGGGTCTGGTGCTCGGTCGGCTGGGGCGATCCGAACGAGGACGGCGTACGTTGCTATGCCCCGGACGGAACGTTGCTGGGCAAGATTCACATTCCGGAAACCGTCGCCAATCTGTGCTTCGGCGGCCAGCAGCGTAATCGGCTCTACATCTGCGGCTCGACGTCGCTCTATGCGGTCTATACGAGTGCGCAGGGTGCGCTGAAGCCCTGAAGATAGCGAATGGCGAATAGGGAGTAGCGAATAGACCCTCTATTCGCTACTCGCCACTCGCCCTCATCCCGTATTTCTCAACCCCGCCGAGATGCCGTTGATCGTTAGTTGAATCCCGCGCAGCACCTGCTCGTCCGGGTTCTGCGCGCGATGCTCCTTGAGCAGCTCGACCTGCACGTGGTTGAGCGGATCGAGATAGGGAAAGCGGTTGCGCACCGAGCGCTCCAGCAGCGGGTTGCCCTGCAGCAGCCGCTCCTGCCCCGTGATGTCGAGCAAAGTCTCGATCACCAGATTCCATTCGCGCCGGATGCGGCCGAAGATCTTTTCGCGCAGGGCCTCGTCCGGGACCAGCTCGGCATAGCGCGAGGCTATGGCGATCGAGCTCTTGGCGAGCACCATGTCCATGTTCGACAGCAGCATGCGGAAGAACGGCCATTCCTGATAAAGTTCGCGCAGGAACGGCATGCCCTGCTCCGGATTTTCCGCGATCCAGGTCTCGACCGCGCTGCCGAAGCCGTACCAGCCCGGCAGCATCAGCCGGCACTGCGCCCAGGAGAACACCCAGGGGATCGCACGCAGGTCCTCGATCGCGCGGGTTTTCTTGCGCGAGGCCGGGCGGCTGCCGATGTTCAAGGTCGCGATCTCGTTGATGACGGTCGAGGCCCAGAAATAGTCGACGAAGCCGTCGGTCTCGTAGACCAGGCCGCGATAGGCCTTGAACGCGAGCTCCGAGAGCCGGTCCATCGCGGTGAGATATTCGCGCTTCGGCGCCGGCTGCCGCGGATGCAGCAGGCTGGCCTCGAGCGTCGCGGCGGCGAGAATTTCCAGATTGTTACGTCCGACCTCGGCGTTGGAATATTTGCTGGAGATGATCTCGCCCTGCTCGGTGATGCGGATCTGGCCGTTCACCGCGCCGCCCGGCTGGGCGATGATGGCGTCGTAGCTCGGTCCGCCGCCGCGGCCGACCGATCCACCGCGGCCGTGGAACAGCCTGAGCCGGATGCCGTGGCGCTCGAAGATGTCGACGAGGCCGATCTCCGCCTTGTAGAGCTCCCAGCCCGAGGTGACGAAACCGCCGTCCTTGTTGCTGTCGGAATAGCCGAGCATGACCTCCTGCACGGCGCCGCGGCTGTCGACCAGGCGGCGGTAATCGTGCAGCGCCAGCATGCGGTCCATGATGCCGCTGGACGCCTGCAGGTCCTCGATCGTCTCGAACAGCGGCACGATGTTGACGGCGCAGCGGCCCGAAGGGTCGATCAGGCCGACCTCCTTGAGCAGCAGTGCCACCTCGAGCATGTCCGACATGCCCTTGCACATCGAGATGATGCACTGGGGAATCACGTCGGCACCGAACGTCGCGTGCGCCTCGGCGGCCGCGCGGAACAGCGCGAGCTCGCCGACGGTCTCGTCGCTGTACTTGACGAATTGCGACACCAGCGGCCGCGCATTGCGCAGCTCGCTGACAAGCAGGCCGACCCTGGCATCCTCGCTCAGCGCCATGTAGGACATGCCCGGCATCGCGGTGTCGATCAGCTCGGCGACGGTGCGCTCGTGCACCGCCGAATTCTGGCGGATGTCGAGCCGGGCCAGATGGAAGCCGAAGCAATCCACTGCACGCCGCAGCAGCCGCAGCCGCCCGCGGGCGATCACCTCGGCATTGTTGGCGATCAGCGAGTGATGCAGCACGTCGAGATCATCCTGCATCTGCTTGACGCTGTCGTAAGGCGCCACCGCCGCCACGGGAAGCCGGCTGATCTGGATACCGAGCTTCTTCGCCGTCGCCGCCAAGCGCGCATAGATGCCGGACACCGCCAGACGATATGGCTCGCCGCGACGATGCGGCGACGTGTCCGGCGAGCGCTCGGCCAGCGCACGCAGCTCCTCGGAGACATCGGCGAGATGCGCGGCGATGGACAGCTCGCTGCCGAGCAGATGCAGTTCCTCGAGATAGTAGTGCAGCGCCAGGCTGGATTGCAGCTTGAGCGTCCCGCGCATCACCTCGGCGGTGACGAACGGATTGCCGTCCCGGTCGCCGCCGATCCAGCTCCCCATTCGCAGGAACGAGGCGAGATCGCCTGCCACCTCCGCTCCGTCATTGAGCCGATCCTCGAGCGAGCACAGCAGACGCGGCACCTCACGCAGAAACGTGTAGTCGTAGAACGACAGGCCGTTGGTGACCTCGTCGAGCACCGTCAGCTTGGTCCGGCGCAGCAGGTTGGTCTGCCACAAGGTCAGCACGGCGCGGCGCAGCGCCTCGTCATTGGCCTCGCGCTCGTCCGGCGTCAACTGCATCCGCTCGCGGCGGTCGAGCAGCATCGCGATCTCCATCTCGCGATCCATCGTGCTCTTGCGCCGCACCTCGGTCGGGTGCGCGGTCAGGACCGGACTGACCAGCGCCGTCGAGAAGAACTTGCGCAGATCGGAAGCCTCGAACCCGGCGGATTTTGCGTGAGCGAGCGTCGCCGCCAGCATGCCGGCCCCGCCATTGGAGTCGCTCCTGGCACGCATGCGTCGGATGTTGTTCTGGTCCTCGGCAATGTTGGCGAGGTGCGAGAAATAGCTGAAGGCGCGGACGATGCGGACCGTCTCAGCCGTCGTCATGCCGTCGAGGATCTGCTCCAGCTCGCGCCGCGCCTGGCGGTCCTCGTCGCGGTGGAAGCGCACCGAGGTCTGGCGGATGCGCTCGACGAGGTCGAACAATTCGGCGCCTTCCTGGTCGCGGACGGTATCGCCGAGGATGCGGCCGAGCAGCCGGATATCGTCCCGGAGCCGCGCGTCCTCCTCCATGGCCTGCGCCTCGGCGGCGCGGTTGGGACGGATTTCCTCTGTCATGGCTTGCGGCGACATGGATGCGCTCTCCAGCAGCTGCCCATTTACGGGTCAGTCTGCCGTATCTATACCGCAGCGCAAGATCAAGAAAGAGGCGTCGCCTGCCCTATTCAATGTCGGTCTCGCCTCCTTTCGCCGCCAAGTGCGGGCCCATCATCATATTTTCCGCCCCGCCTGCTCCCAATGGGGATCGCGCAGCCGCCGCTTGAAGATCTTGCCGGAGTCCTCGCGCGGCAGCTTCTCGTGGATCTCGATGTGCTTGGGCACCTTGTAATCGGCCAGCGACGCTCTCAGCCGGGCCCTCATCTCCCCAATGTCAAGCGTCACGCCCGGCTGCGGCTCGACCACGGCCATCAGGGCTTCTCCGAACTCGGCATCTGGGATGCCGAACACGGCGCAATCATGCACGCCGGGCACGGCATGCAGCACGGCTTCGATCTCGGCGGGATAGATGTTTACGCCGCCAGAGATCACCATGTCGCGCTTGCGGTCGCACAGGAAGACGTAGCCCTCGGCATCCATGTAGCCGACATCGCCCGAGGTGATGAAGCCGTCGCGGTCGATCTCGGCACGCTTCTCCGGCTTGTTGTGATAGGTGAAATCCGGATTGCCCGCGATGCGCGAATAGATCTCGCCGATCTCGCCCTGCGGCAGGATGCGACCGTCCTCGCCGAGAAAGCGCAGCTCCGCGCCCGGCGAGACCTTGCCGACGGTGCCGGGCTTGCGCAGCGCGTCCTCGGAGGTCGCGAAGGTCACGGCACCGGATTCGGTCGAGCCGTAGAACTCGTAGATGACCGGCCCCCACCAGTCGATCATCGCGCGCTTGACGTCGGCCGGGCACGGCGCGGCAGCGTGAATGACATGGCGCAACGACGAGACGTCGTAGCGGCGGCGAACCTCCTCCGGCAGCTTCATCAGCCGGATGAACATGGTCGGCACCATGAAGATGGTATCGATCCGCTCTGTCTGGATGACGTCGAGAAACGCCTCCGGCTCGAAGCGCGGCATCAGCACCAGCGCGCCGCCGAGCCGGCCCGCCCGCAGGCCGAAGGCGTTCGGCGCCGAATGATACAGCGGCCCCGGCAGCAGCGCGCGCGCGTTCGGCTTCAGCCCGTAGATCAACGCGCGCATGCGCTCGGCCGAGGCGGCCTGCTCCACCGTCGGCGCATTGCGGCGGACGCCCTTGGGATGACCGGTCGTGCCGGAGGTGTAGATCATGTTCTGCGGCTGCGGCACCTGCGGCCCTTCGTAAGGGCTCTGCTGTGTCAGCCAGCTTTCCAGGTCGGTCGCGAACTCCGGTGTTGCGAGCAGATCCGCGTCGATCTTGTAGTTGGACAGGATCTCCGGCGGCGTCGGCACGCTGAGCACGGTGCCTCCAGGTGGAATCAGGCCGCGAAGCTGATGCAGCAGATCGGCGTGACCGATCAGCACCTTGGTCGCGGAGTCCTTGAGGATGTAGTCGATCTCCTCCGGCTTGAAGTGCCAGTTCACCGGCACGCCATAGGCGCCCAGCCGCATCGCGCCATAGGCCGCCTCGATGAAGGCGATGTCGTTGCGCATCAGCATGCAGACGCAATCGCCCTGGCGTACGTCGAGCTGCGCGAGGCCGCTGGCGATCCGCGCGGCGCGGTCGGCGATTTCGGCGTGGCTGCGCCGGCGCTCGCCGGAGATGATGCCGCAGAACAGGGAGGACGTTTCCATTTTCTTTGTTATCCGATCTGGCGTCGGTTTGAGTTTCCGCCATCAATCCGGGGCGATGCGCCGCGACAAAACGGCGGTGCCGTTTTGCGCGGAGCATCGAACTCAGGTGCGCAGTTGCGCACCGGAGAATCTCGAGATTCCGGGCCTGCTCCTTCGGAGCATCCCGGAATGACGGACTCAATCCGCAAACTTCGGCGCGCGCTTCTCGATGTTGGCGCGCACCGATTCGAGCTGGTTCGGGCTGCCGATCAGCTTCTGCTGCTCGACCGATTCGGCGAGCAGCGCCGGCCCCGGATCGACCGAGAGATTGTTCAGCATCCGCTTGGCGGCGCGGATCGCATCCGGATTCTTGCCGGCGATCTCACGCGCGGTCTCCAGCGCAGCCGCGCGCGGATCGGCGCAGATGCGGGTGACGAGGCCGTAGGACTGGCCTTCCTCCGGCGAGAACACCCGGCCCGTGTAGGTCAGCTCGCGCAGGATGTCGTCGCGCATCAGGGTGGCCAGGATCGGCGTGCCCGCCATGTCGGGCACCAGACCCCACTTGATCTCCATGATCGACATCTTGGTGTCCGGCGCGACGTAGCGCATGTCGGCGCCGAGTGCGAGCTGGAAGCCGCCGCCATAGGCGACGCCATGCACTGCAGCAATCACCGGCACCGGCAACTGCCGCCAGCCCCATACCGCTTGCTGCGCGAAGTTGGCCTTGCCGTGGGTGCGAATGGTGAGGTCGCGCTTCTCGCCGCCGGGTATGCCGTTGCCGCCGGAATCCTTCATCGCCGCGAAGCGGCCCATGTCGAGGCCAGCGCAGAAGGCCCGGCCCTCGCCGGACAGCACCACCGCCCGCAGGCCCTTCTCCTTCGACAGCCGGTCGGTCGCCGCGACCAGCGCCTCGAACATCTCCATGTCCAACGCATTCATCTTGTCGGCGCGAACCAGGCGAACATCGGCGACGCCGTCCTTGATCTCGATCGCGAGGCGGTTGTCCATCGAGCGGTCTCCCTACGGATGTCTTTGTGACTTTACAGAAGGCTGTCGGAGCGATTTAGTCAATCGACCAATTAACTCACAACATGTCAGGCGGAAACTCCCATGTTCAAGGACAATCTCCTCGAAGGTCGACGCATTCTGGTGACCGGCGGCGGCACGGGCCTTGGCAAAGCGATGGCTGCACGCTTCCTGCAACTCGGCGCCGAAGTGCATATTTGCGGCCGGCGGAAAATCGTCTGCGACGAGACCGCGACCGAACTGATGGACCTCTACGGCGGCCGTGTGACCAGCCATGGCGTCGACATCCGCAATGCCATGGCGGTGGAGGACATGATCGAGGCCATCTTCCAGGAAGGCGGTCTCACCGATCTCATCAACAACGCGGCCGGCAACTTCATTTCCCGCACCGAGGAATTGAGCCCGCGCGGCTTCGATGCCGTCGCCAACATCGTGATGCACGGCACGTTCTACGTGACGCACGCCGTCGGCAAGCGCTGGATCGCCGCGAAGCAGCCGGGCAACGTCGTGTCGATCACGGTGACCTGGGTGCGCAACGGCTCGCCTTACGTGGTGCCCTCGGCGATGAGCAAGTCAGCGATCCACGCCATGACGATGTCGCTCGCGACTGAATGGGGCCGCTACGGCATCCGCCTCAACACCATCGCACCCGGCGAAATCCCGACCGAAGGCATGAGCAAGCGCATCAAGCCCGGTGACGAGGCCGGCGCGCGGACCAAGGCGATGAACCCGATGGGTCGCGTCGGCACCATGGAGGAGCTGCAGAACCTCGCGGTGTTCCTGATCTCCGGCGGCTGCAACTGGATCAACGGCGAGACAATCGCGATGGACGGTGCCCAGGCGCTGGCGATGGGCGGCAACTTCTATCAGCTGCGCGACTGGAGCGACGACGACTGGACCAAGGCCAAGGAGTCGATCAAGGCGCAGAACGAAAAGGATCGCGCGACGCGCACGAGCTGATGGCTCAATCACCCTGTTGATCGGCGACCTGCTCCCTGTAGACTGATCGAGAGATGCTTGCTCCGGCGCAATCCGGGGCGAGGACCACGACAAGACATCGAACAAAGAACAAGACGCAATCGGAGGGGAAACATGTCCGTCACGACGGCAGCGTCGACGCTCGTCGACGTCGTGCGCAGGCAGGCGGAAGCGCTTGGCTCCGCCACCGCCTATGAGTTCGAAGGCCGCCTCACCAGCTTCGCCGCATTCGACCGCAAGACCAACCAGGTTGCCAACGCGCTGAAGGCGATCGGCATCAAGCCGCATGAGCGAATCGCCTATTTCGGCAAGAACAGCGACATCTATTTCGAGCTGCTGGTCGGCGCCATGAAGGCCAACGTCGTCATGGCGCCGGTAAACTGGCGCCTCGCCGGTCCCGAGGTCGCCTTCATCGTCGAGGACTGCAAGGCGCCTGCCCTGTTCGTCGGTCCCGAGTTCGTCACGATGATCCGCAACATCCGCGACCAGATTCCGAGCGTGCGGCACATCATCACCACCGAAGGCGGCGCGCCGGAATGGCAGGACTACACGGCTTGGCGCGACGCGCAGAGCGCCGACGATCCCGGCGAGGCGATCACGCCGCAGGACATCGCGCTGCAGCTCTACACCTCCGGCACCACCGGCAAGCCGAAAGGCGCGATGCTGTCGCACGCCAACTTCCTCAACCTCGTCAACACCGGCAATCCCGAGGAGAAGCCGGACTGGAATAAATGGACGACCGACGACGTCTCGCTGATCGCGATGCCGATCTTCCACATCGGCGGCTCCGGCTGGGGCCTGATGAGCCTCTACCACGGCGCCCGCGGCGTGATCGCGCGCGAGTTCGATCCCACGAAGATCCTCGACTTCTTCGAACAGTCCGGCATCACCAAGCTGTTCATGGTGCCCGCCGCGATGCAGTTCGTGGTCCGGCAGCCGCGAGCGCGGCAGGTCGACTTCTCGCGGCTCAAATACATGCTCTACGGCGCCTCGCCGATCCCGGCGGCGCTGCTGAAGGAATGCATCGAGGTGTTCAAATGCGGCTTCGTGCAGATGTACGGCATGACCGAGACCACGGGCACCATCATCGCGCTGCCGCCCGAGGATCACGTCGAAGGGCTGGAGCGGATGCGCTCGGCCGGCAAGCCGCTGCCGGGCGTCGAAGTCGCGATCATCGATCCCTCGGGCAACCCGCTGCCGCCGCGGCAGGTCGGCGAGATCGCCACCCGCTCCGGCTCCAACATGACCGGCTACTGGAACCTGCCGGAGGCGACCGCACGCACGCTCGGCAAGGACGGCTGGCTGCGCACGGGTGATGCCGGCTACATGGACGAGGACGGCTACGTCTACATCCACGACCGCATCAAGGACATGATCATCTCCGGCGGCGAGAACATCTATCCGGCCGAGGTCGAGAGCGCGATCTGCGACCACCCCGATGTCGCCGAGGCCGCCGTGATCGGCATTCCCGACGACAAATGGGGCGAGGCCGTCAAGGCGATCGTCGTGATGAAGCCCGGCAAGCGCGCCACCGAGACCGACATCATCAATTTCACCCGCACCCGCATCGCCGGCTTCAAGACGCCGAAGAGCGTGGACTTCCTCGACGCCCTGCCGCGCAATCCGTCCGGCAAGATCCTGCGGCGGAATCTGCGCGACCCGTACTGGGCGGGCAAGGATCGGCAGGTGAATTGATCAAGAACGAGGTGCTCGCTGAGACATTCTGGATCGCTTCGCCACGCTCGCGATGGCGTGGAGAGAGGGTACGCTCCTTCCACGCCGTCATTGCGAGGCGCCCTTGCGCCGAAGCAATCCAGGGGCCAAACAACAAGGTCTGGATTGCTGGCTGACGCTCACGATGGCCGCCTTCAAACTACAACCGCCTCACCTCTTGTTCACCCCCATATACCCGAACAGGAAGCCCGCCACCTTGCGCATCTGGATCTCCTCGCTGCCTTCGGTGATGCGGTAGCGGCGGTGGTGGCGGTAGATGTGCTCGAACGGCTTGTGGCGCGAGTAGCCCATACCGCCATGAACCTGGATGGCGCGGTCGGCCGCCTCGCAGCACAGACGGTTAGCCCAGTAGTTGCACATCGAGACCTTGTCGGAGAGTGTGTGCTCGACCTGCGCCTGGGTGAGCTGGTCCATCTCCCAGGCGGTCTTGCGGATCAGCAGCCGCAGCATCTCGGCCTGCGTCGCCAGCTCGACCAGCGGCCACTGGATCGCCTGGTTCTCGGCCAGCGCCTTCCCGAACGGTTTGCGCTCACGCGCGTAGTTCACGCTCTCATTGATGCAGAATACGGCCGCACCGAGCGAGCTCGCCGCCTGCCGGATGCGGTTCTCGTGCACGAAGCACTGCGCCAGCGACAGGCCGCGACCGACTTCGCCGAACTGCGCATCCTCCGGCACGAACACGTCGGTGAAGCTGACCCGCGGATGGTCGGTCGGCATGTTGAAGGTCCAGAGATACTCCTCGACCTTGACGCCCTCGCTCTTGGCCGGCACCAGGAAGCAGGTGATGCCGCGCGCATCGCCGTCATTGCCCGAGGTGCGCGCGAACAGCGCGCAATGGGTGGCGACGTGCATTCCCGTCGTCCACATCTTCTCGCCGTTGATCAGCCAGCCCTTGACGTTGTCGCGGGTGGCTGGGACGGCCTTCGTCTCCATGTGGGTTGCGTCCGAGCCGTGATGCGGCTCGGTGAGACCGAACGTGATGCGGTACTTGCCGGTGATCGAGCCGTCGACCATCGCTTTCTGGTCGTCGCGGCCATAGCGGTCGAGCATGGTGACGATCGGCAGATTGCCGACGATCGAGTGCTCGTTCTGCAGGTCGTTGTGCAGGCCGAGGCCCTTCGAGGCGAAATGCTCGCGGATCACCGCCATCCAGAGGTTCGAGCCGTCCTTGCCGCCGTAGCGCTTCGGGATCGCAAAGCGCAGGTGCCCGGCCGCGTCGGCACGATCCTTGGCCTTGCGCAGCAGCTGCTCCCACTCATGCCGCGGCAGGCCGCCATTCTCGAAATCGGTGCGCGCCCATTCGCGACGATGATCGAAGAAGCGGATGTTGTCGTCGGCCTGCTCCAGCGGCTTGATCTCGGCGGCGATGAAGCGATCGAGCTCGTCGAGGTAGGCGACCAATTCCTTCGGCAAGGAAAAATCCATGGCGTGTCTCCCTGTGCGTTTCGTTGTTGTTCTTGGTCCTGATGGGCGCGACCTCCCGTCGCGCGCTTGTGGCGCGCAGCGCCGTTGCGTATTTGGATGACTGCGACACCTGCGCAGGCGCTAAGTTGATGCGCGACAACCAATCAGAAAACAGGAGGAACGGCCGATGGAGCTGAAGTTTTCGAGAGTGACGCGCAAGGGGCCGATCACGATCGTCACCCTGGCGCGCCCCGAGGTCTACAACGCCCTGCACATCGAGGCGCATTACGAGCTCGAGCGCGTGTTCGACGGCTTCGCCGCCGATCCCGAGCAATGGGTGGCGATCGTCACCGGCGAGGGCGACAAGGCATTCTGCGCCGGCAACGATCTGAAATGGCAGGCGGCCGGCGGCGCGCGTGGCTGGGGCAAAAGCGGCTTCGGTGGACTGACCTCGCGCTTCGATTGCGACAAGCCGCTGATCGCGGCCGTCAACGGCGTTGCGATGGGCGGCGGCTTCGAGATCGCGCTGGCCTGCGACCTGATCATCGCCTCCGAGAACGCGACCTTCGCGTTGCCCGAGCCGCGCGTCGGCCTCGCCGCGCTCGCCGGCGGGCTGCAGCGGCTGCCGCGCCAGATCGGCCTGAAGCGCGCGATGGGCATGATCCTGACCGGCCGCCACGTCGGCGCCCGCGAGGGCCACGAGCTCGGCTTCGTCAACGAGGTCGTACCGCAGGGCGAGGCGCTGGCGGCCGCGGAGCGTTGGGCCGAGACCATCGCCAAGAACTCGCCGATGTCGATCCGCGCCTCCAAACAGGCGATCGAGAAGGGCCTCGCGGTGTCGCTGGAGCAGGCCATCACCGAGCAGCGCGACTACGCGGCGGTGCAGGCGATGATCCACTCGCAGGACTATATTGAGGGGCCGAAGGCGTTTTCCGAGAAGCGACCGCCGAAATGGCTGGGGCGGTAGCGCATCGCCAAGGTGATCATTCCGGGACGCGCGGAGCGCGCGCCCGGAATCGGTGACCACGAACGGGAGTCTGGATTCCAGGCTCGCGACTGCGTCGCGCCCCGGGACGACGGCCGAGGTGATCGCAACGCCTGTCCAGCTCCCGCCGCCGTCATTGCGAGCGAAGCGAAGCAATCCAGAGTCCCACCGCCGAAGCAGTCTGGATTGCTTCGGCGCTGGCGCTCCTCGCAATGACGGCGGAGAGCTAAGCATCGCTGGTGCCCCTCCCCGCCTCGCGCCTGTAGGACGCGTAGTTGGGCTGATCGACAGCGAGCTTGTCGAGCGTGGTCTGCCAGAGGTGGTCCTTCAGTCCCGGCGTGCCGAGATCGACGGCACCACTGGCGATCTGCTCGGAAAGCGCACGATTCAGTTCGAGCAAGTCACCGTCTCGTCTCAATAGCTGTTTCAGCCGCGCGTGCTCCGCGGCATCCGCCGGAGCAGCCTGCGTCAACTGCCGCACCACCAGATCGAGCGCGTTGATTCCCACGCGCAGCTTGAACGCCGGGTGCCCGGAGATCAGCGGCGCGATGTCGGTGCGCAGGAAATCCGCGACCGCCTTCGCCAGCTCCGTCGCCGTCGGTTCGTCCTGCATCAGCCCTCTCCTCTCGGCGCCAGCAGCCGCAGCAGATCGATCTCTGTCTCCGACGCGCGGCGGCCGATCATGGCGCGCTCCATCGAGTGGTCGGGACCCAAGCGAAACCGCTGCATCATGCCGCAACACATCACGCCCCAGCGCAACGTGCCCATGACCTCCCAGAACTTCACCCTGCCGGCATCGACCTTGCGGCCAGCGGCCTCGTAGCCCGCGTACAGCTCCTCACGCGAGCCAAAGCCGCCGACGGGCTTGTCGATCTCGCCGAAGCGCCAGGAGTTGACGCAGATCCAGCCGAGATCCTCCATGGGATCGCCGAGATGGGCGAGCTCCCAGTCGAGCACAGCGCGCACCCCGTCGGGGCCGATGATGAGATTGCCGTTGCGGAAATCGCCATGCACCAGCGTCACCTCCGCCGAGGGGCCGGGATCGTTGTGCGACAGCCAGCGCAGCGCGAGATCGAACACCGGGCGCGGCCAGTCGAAGCTTTGATATTCGCGCGCGAGCTCCGCGATCTCCCTGGTCGCGTTCATCTCGCGCAACGCGGGCAGCGTCTCGCGTCGAATCCCGTGGATGCCGGCAGCGATGCCGCCGAGCTGGCGCGCGAGGCGTGGCCGCGCCTCGGCGAATTCAGCATCGCGCAGGATCTTGCGCGCGATGGTCTCGCCCTCGACGCGGCGCATGATGAAACCGGCGCCGAGATCGTCCTCCGGCCGTAGCACGTGCAGTACCTCGGGCGACGGCACGCCGGCCGCACAAGCGAGCCGCATCAGCGCCGCCTCGTTGTCGAGCCCGGCGGCACGCCCGGGCGCGGCGCCGTAGCCCTTCGGCGAGCGGCGCAGGATGGCGCCGACATCACCACCGGGATGGACGATGTCGAAGCGCCACGTCTCCTGGCTGGCGCCGCCGGAGAGTTTCGCGGCGCCGCGCACGCCGGTCGCCCCCGGCATGAACGAGGCGACGCAGCGCGACAGCTCGGCCTCGATCATTGGCCCTTGAACTTGGCCGGGCGCTTTTCGAGGAACGCGGTGACGCCCTCCTTGAAATCCGACGTGCCGCCCGCGATGCGCTGCGACTGGAATTCGGCGTTGAGCTGCTCCTCGAATGAGTTCTCCGGGCTGTCCCAGTAAAGCTTGCGGATCTGCGCCAGCGCCACCGTCGGCCCGTTGGCGAGCTCGCGCGCGAGCTTCATCGTTTCCTCCTTGAGGGCCGCATCGTCATAGACGCGGTTGACGAGGCCCCATTGCAGCGCCGTCTCGGCCGGCAGCTTCTCGCCGAGCAGCGACAGCTCGATCGCGCGCGCCTTGCCGACGAGGCGCGGCAACAGCCAGGTCGAGCCGCAGTCGGGAACGAGACCGATGCGGCGGAAGGCTTGCAGGAAATACGCGGACTTCGCGCACAGGATCATGTCGCCCATCAGCGCGAAGCTCATGCCAGCACCGGCGGCCGGGCCGTTGACCGACGTCACGATCGGGCAATGCAGATTGCGCAAGCGGCGCAGGAACGGATGAAAGGCCGTCTCGAGCGCGGCGCCCGCATTGCTGCGGCCGGGCTTGGCCTGCGCATTGCGGCCCTGCAGATTGGCACCGGTGCAGAACGCTCGCCCCGCGCCGGTTACGACCAGGCAGCGCACCTCGGCCTTCTTCTCCTCGATCTCGTCGAGCGCCTCGGCGAGCCCGCCAAGCATGTCGATCGAGACCGCGTTCATGACCTCCTGATGATCGAGCGTGAGGACGGCGACGGGCCCGTCGAAATCGAGCGTGACGTGCTTGAACTGCATGTTTTCCTCTCAAGAGCTTTTCGGTCAGTGCATTCTTCGCCGCGGAAATTTGAAGCGCGGCATGGTTCTGTCAGCATATTTGATTTTTGCGCTTCGCTTGTCCATGGTTGGATCATCCCAATAACCGAAGCGGCGCGCAGCGCGCTCACATCATCACGGAAACGCCCAAGAGAACCCCATGAGCATGTTCGACCTCACCGGCCGTGTGGCCGTCGTCACCGGCGGCAATGGAGGCATAGGCCTCGGAATCGCCCAGGCACTTGCGTCCAGTGGCTGCAACGTCTCGATCTGGGGCCGCAACGCCGAGAAGAACAAGGCGGCTGCGGCGTCGATGGCCGCGGGGCCCGGCAGGGTCGATACCCATGTCTGCGACGTGACAAGCCCTGCTTCCGTCAACGAGGCGATGAAGGCGACACTCGACACCTTCGGTCGCGTCGACGGCTGCTTTGCCAACGCCGGCATCGGCGGCGGCGGCCGCAAGCCCTTCATCGAGCGCAGCGAGGAGGAATGGCGCACAATGTTCGCGACCAATCTCGACGGCGTCTTCCATGCCTTCCAGGCCGCCGCCAAGCACATGACCGCGCGCGCCGAAGCCGGCGATCCGTTCGGCCGCCTGGTCGCGACCTCCAGCCTCGCCTCGCTGTTCGGCACCGCGCGGAACGAGCACTATGCGGCAACCAAGGCGGCAATCAATGCGCTGTGCCGCGCGCTCGCCGTCGAACTCGCACGCCACGGCGTCACCGCGAATGCGATCCTGCCTGGCTGGATCAAGAGCGACATGACCGCAGGCATCATGGGAAACGAGAAGTTCGTTGCCAACGTCATGCCGCGTATCCCGGTGCGCCGCTTCGGCGAGCCGTCGGATTTCGGCGGCATCGCCGTCTACCTCATGAGCAAGGCATCGTCCTATCACACCGCCGACTGCCTCGTGATCGACGGCGGCTATACCGCATTCTGACCGGCAGCAGCGACCGGCGGGCCGGTGCTCCGGTCCGCCGACCCCGGATTTGTTCCACATCCGTATTCCAAGATTTCCGAAATTTAATGCTGTCCGGGCTGCCACGCCCTCGTGACCTCGGCGTTGTCCCTCATCACATGACGAGGAGAAGACGAGGGGAAGGAAGCCATGAAGCGCGGCGTGACGGTTTTGGCCTGTGTGTCTGCCCTGACTGTGGCCGGCTATTTCGCCATTGCGAAGTGGGGCATCCAGCACGAGAGCCGTGAATTTTTCGACGCCGAGCGGCAGCGGCCGATCACGGTCGACGTGGCCGTGCGCACGGATTACGAGATGAAGGCCAATGCCGGGCTGTGGCGGCTGCCGGTCGCCATCATCAGCAACGGCAACACAGTGAAAAACACCGAGTACTCCTTCCTCGCGAACGTGTTCGCCGCGCGCGGCTACCTTGTCGCCAGCGTCCAGCAGGACCTTCCGACTGATCCGCCGCTCGTCACCAAGGTCGGGATGCCTTATGTCGGCCGGCTCGACGTCTACCGGAAAGGCGAGGCCAACATCCTCTGCGTGCTGAACGAGATGAAGAAGCGTCATCCGAATGCCGACTACGATCACCTGACCCTGGTCGGCCACTCCAATGGCGGCGATACCGCGATGTATTTCGCCAAGGAGCATCCGAACATCGTCTCGCAGGTGGTGACGCTCGACAATCTGCGCGTTCCTTTCGTTATCAGGGACAAGCTCAAGATCCTGTCGTTCCGCTCGGATGATCCGCAGTTCAAGACCGACCCCGGCGTTCTGCCAACGCATGTCGACAAGAAGAGCGGCATCGACATCATCAAGACCGAGTTCCAGCACACCTGGATGAGCGACCGCGGCCCCTACACGGCGCGGGAACGGATCCAGGCGACGCTCGACAAATATCTCGGCGGCGATGCGACGAGCGAACTGGCCCCGGCAGACACCGACAATCTGATCGTGACCAACGGCGCAGCGGCCCTGCCCTGATCTGACGACACCTCAGCGCTGGCGTGCGATGGCAGCTGCGCAATCGCGCAGCTGCCATCGCAGGCGTCAGTACTGCGGTTTCTTGACCGGTGGGCCGTTCTTATTCCCCGGCATGCCCTTGATGTTCGACGGGTCCTGAGCGCTGACGTCCGGATTATGGCGGTTGATCGTGGACGAGCCGACGGTGCCGCCTTTCGTCTCAGTGCCCGGTCCGTTCTTGTTGCCAGGCGCGCCCTGGATGCCTGCTCCGGAATTCTGCGCACTCGGCGGCGGCGTGGTCTGTGGGCTGCCCTGCGCCAGCGCTGACGTGGCCGAGACGACGAATGCGCAAGCAATCAGACCGATCATTGGCTTCATGGGCGACCTCCATTTGTAGTTGCCGTGCTGTCCGAACGTGGCGCCGGCGGAGCCGTTCCCGGAAACATGGAATTTCCCGCGACGACGCCGAGGTGCGCACCCCTGCCCGCTTTATTGGCTTCCTGATCGCGTCGCGGCCCACTACGGTCGGGGAACCGACGCATCAGAGGCCTCTACATGGAATACCTCGCCACCGATCTCAGCCCGCGCGAGCGCTACAAGATCCTGACCTCCTTCGTGCTGCCACGGCCGATCGCCTGGGTTACGACGAGAGGCGAGACCGGGGTGGTCAACGCCGCACCGTTCTCTTTCTTCAACGTGCTCGGCGAGGACCCGCCGCTGTGCGTGTTCGCGATCAACCTGCGGCCGGACGGCCGGATCAAGGACACGCTGGTCAACATCCGCAGCTCAGGCGAGTTCGTGGTCCACATCACCGACGAGCCCCTGGCGCAGGCGATGCACGAGACCGGCGGCGACTTTCCGCCCGAGATCGGCGAGCCGGATCACCTTGGGCTCAAGCTCACACCGTCCCGGATGATCGGCGTTCCGCGGTTGGCGGAGGCGCCGTTCGCGATGGAGTGCAAGACCTGGCAGCTCATCGACGTCAATGGCGATCGCGTGCTGGTGCTCGGCGAAGGCCTCGCCTTCCACATCCGTGACGAATTGTGGGACACCGAGAAGATGCGGGTCGAGATGGAGTTGTTCCATCCTGTCGGGCGCATGTTCGCCGACCGCTATTGCCGCACCGACGACCGGATGGATTTCCCGCCGGCCAAGGGCGCCAGCTGAGCGTTCGATGGCTTCCGCCGGCGCGAAACGTCAGTAGGTCGCGGCGAGATAGTCGACGATCTTGCCGACATCGGATTCATCGATCGGAGCACCATAGACCTTGATCATCTTGGTGACTTCGGCCTGCCAGAACTCCTTCTTGTTCTGCATCGGCGGCTGCGTCTTGATGTAGTCGGCGGAATGGCAGGCCGCGCAATTGCCCTGCACGACGGCGAGATCGGGCCCCGGCTTGAAGGCCGCCGTCTCCTGCGGAACCTTGTAGTTGACCGGTGCTGCGGTGAGGGAGACGGATGTGCCGGCAAGGCAGCCAAGTCCGACAGCCAGCATGACGAGGAGGAAGGACGTCCGTTGCATGGTCATTCTCCTCAGGCGGCCGTGACGCGGACGGTTTCGACGACATTGCGCAGATAGCCGGCCGGGTTCCAGCGTGGCGTCTCTGGCTGAGTCTCGCCCGAATTGCTGGTGGCCCGCACCTTCAGATCGTGGGACCCCGGGGCAAGCTTCACCGCCAGCTTCCACTCCCGGAAGGAATACTTCCCGAGGTCCTTGCCGAGCTTGGCATCGGTCCAGGTCTGGCCGCCATCGGTCGAGACCGCGATCTGCTTGATCCCGCTTCCGCCGTCGAATGCGATGCCGCGCAGCGTCGCCGTGCCCGCCTTCAGCTTCGCGCCATCGGCCAGGCTGGTGATGAACGAGCGGACCGTAAAGCGATTGATCGGAATCGTCGCCTTCGGCGCGGTCCCGGGCTCGATCGCATTGTTCGGCGTGTCCGGAATCCGATAGGCCGATTTCATCCAGAAGCCGTCGAACACGCTGTCGATGACGGTGATCTCGTTGAGGTGCTTGACCCAGTAGGTGCCGTAATAGCCCGGCACGATCAGGCGCAGCGGAAAGCCGTTGAGGAACGGCAGGTCCTCGCCGTTCATGCCATAGGCGAGCATCACCTCGCCGTTCATGGCGTGATCGAGGTCGAGCGCCTTGACGAAGTCCGGCGTCTTGTCGATCACCGGGCCGTCCATACCGTTGAAGGTGACCTGCTTCGCGCCCGTCTGGACGCCCGCCATCTCGAGCACGGCCTTGAGCGGCACGCCCCGCCAGCGCGCATTGCCCATGGCGCCGTTGCCAAGCTGGCCACCTGCGACGCGCGGCTCGAAGAAGCCGCGGCTGTTGCCGGAGCATTGGTTGACGGCGACGATCTCGGTCGCCTTCATCTTGCGGATGTCCTTGAGCGACAGCTTGAGCGGCTTGTCGACCTTCCCCTTGACCGCGAGCGTGAACTTGTCCGGATCGAGATCGTAAGGCAGGCCCGCCAGATGATAGCGGACGAAGAAGGCATTGTTCGGTGTGATCACGCCGTCATTGAACACCCCGAATGGCGTTTCGAGTTGCGGCGGCCGGCTGGTCAGGCCGATCATCGGCCGCTTCTGCGGATACTTCACCAGCGGGCGCTCGCCGTTGGCGAAGGGCAACGTCACGGTGTCCTCGGCCAGCGCGCGAGTCGCGCCAAACCCGCCCAGCAGCGCCGCCAGCCCTGCTCCCTTGAGCAGATCACGTCTGTCGATCATGGCTCTCCCTCCGGAGTGGTCGTTTGGAACCCGCGGTCATCAGCGCCGGCTCTCATCGAAATCTGGCGGCATGCACGGCCGCTGCGAATTGATCGTTGCACATTCTCTCACTGCGAGAAAAGCCGCGAACGTCCGCAATCATAGCATCGCAGCGCGGCAACGGCCGAGACTTCGCACGTGCAACAAGAGCAATCGTGCATCGAACCGCAGGGGGGCAATCGGGGCCGTCAGGCGGCGCGTGCCCACCGACGGCGCTGGCGAGGGACGACGTTGGGCACGGCGCGCTCCACGGTTGTTGCACGCCGCAATGAGCTCGCCGCTCCTTTGTGCACCCTACACGCGCAACTATGTGCCCTGCCCGATCTTGTCCTGCGTCTTGGTGTCGAAATCGCTGGCGTCGTGGCGCTCGTGGAGCTGGCTTTTGGGATCGCCGGAGACGCGGTTGACCATGCGGCCGCGCTTCACAGCGGAGCGCTGCGCGATTTGGTCGGTCCAGCGCTGGACATTCTTGTAGTCCTGCACCGAGAGGAACTCGCCGCCTTCGTAGAGCAGGCCCTTGGCGAGCGCGCCGTACCACGGCCACACCGCGATGTCGGCGATGGTGTAGTCGGGGCCGGCGAGATACTCGCTTTCGGCCAGGCGGCGGTCGAGCACGTCGAGCTGGCGCTTCACCTCCATCGCGAAGCGGTCGATGGCATACTCGATCTTGGTCGGCGCATAGGCATAGAAGTGGCCGAAGCCGCCGCCGAGATAGGGCGCAGCCCCCATCTGCCAGAACAGCCAGGACAGGCATTCGGCGCGCTTGGCCGGCTCGGTCGGCAGGAAGGCGCCGAACTTCTCGGCCAGATAGACCAGGATCGCGCCGGACTCGAACACGCGGATCGGTTCCGGCCCGCTGCGATCCAGCAGCGCCGGGATCTTGGAATTGGGATTGATGGCGACGAAGCCCGAACCGAACTGATCGCCCTCGCCGATCCGGATCAGCCAGGCGTCATATTCGGCGCCGCTGTGGCCGAGCGCCAGCAGCTCCTCGAGCATCACTGTGACCTTTACGCCGTTCGGCGTTCCCAGAGAATAAAGCTGCAAGGGATGACGACCGACAGGCAATTCCTTCTCGTGCGTCGGACCTGCGATCGGCCGGTTGATGTTGGCGAAGCGGCCGCCGCTGGCCTTGTTCCAGGTCCAGACCTTGGGCGGCACATAGCTGTTCTGTTCAGACACGGCAGACTCCGGCGTGAGCGTCAGGAGCGAGCGTTTTAGGCGCATATGCCGTCGAGCGGAAGCCACGCTGCGCGCGGGCGCCATCAGCATTTTCTGCATTGCGCGGTCGAACCTGCGATGACAGAACGGAGACAAGACAACAATGACGGTCCGTCGCGGGCCGGCTCCTGGAAACGCCGATGGCTGCAAGTCCCCTGCCCCCCGACCGCATTCCCGTGATCGTCGGCGTGGGCGAGATCGTCGATCGCCCCAAGAACATCGGCGACGGTCTCGAGCCGCTGGCGCTGCTCGAACAGGCGATCCGCCGCGCGGAAAATGACGCGGGCGCCAAGCTCATCCAGGACACCGGCTCGCTCGACGTCGTCAACTTCCTGAGCTGGCGCTACCGCGATCCCGAGCAGCTTCTCGCGCAGCGGCTCGGCGTGAGCCCGGCGCACTGCCACTACGGTCCCGTCGGCGGCGAGAGCCCGATCCGCTTTCTGCACGAGGCCGCCTTGCGCATCGCGCGCGGCGAATGCGAGGTCGCCGTGGTCTGCGGCGCCGAGGCGCAATCGACGGCGACCAAGGCCGAACGCGCCGGCGTGACCCTGCCGTGGACGCCGTTCGCGCATGATGTCGAGGAGCCGAAGCGCGGCGCTGCATTCCAGAAGCCGCTGGCGGTGAAGCTCGGCGTGTTCCGTCCGGTCACGGTCTATCCGTTCTACGAAGTCGCGAGCGCAGCCAAATGGGGCCAGACGACGCGGCAGGCGCTCGCGGAATCCGGCGAGCTGTGGTCGCGCTTTTCCGCGGTTGCCGCCTACAATCCCAACGCCTGGCTGAAGCGGCACTTCGCGCCCGAGGAGATCACGACGCCGTCGGCCGACAACCGCCCGATCGCCTGGCCCTACACCAAGCTGATGGTCGCCAATCCCATGGTCAACATGGGCGCGGCGCTGATCCTGACCAGCCTGGCCAAGGCGCGTGCGGCAGGCATTGCCGACAGCCGCATGATCTATCCGCTCGGCGGCGCATCGGCGGAGGATCCGCGCGACTACCTCACGCGCGATCAGTTCGCCGAGAGTCATCCGCAGAACGCCGTGTTGCGGGCCGCAATGAACATCGTCGGCGGCAACGGCGCGGCGTTCGACGTCATCGAGCTCTACAGCTGCTTTCCCTGCGTGCCGAAGATGGCGCGGCGGATCCTCGGCCTCGGCGCTGACGTGGAGCCGACCGTCACCGGCGGGCTGACCTTCTTCGGCGCGCCGCTCAACACCTACATGACGCATGCCGCCTGCGCGATGGTGCGGCGGCTGCGCGGCGGCGCCAGGCGCGGCCTGCTGTACGGCCAGGGCGGCTTCGTCACCAAGCATCATGCGCTGGTGATCTCGCGCGAGCCGCCGTCATCGCTGTCGCAGGAGGTGAGCGTGCAGGCCGAGGCCGATCGGCATCGCGCCGCAACGCCGGAGTTCGTCAGCGAGGCCGGCGGCGGCGGCAGGGTCGAGAGCTTCACCGCGCTGTTCGATCGCAACGGCGAGGTCGAGCATGGCGTGGTGATGCTGCGCACCGAGCAGGACACGCGCACGCTGGCGCGCGTGCCGGCGCAGGACGCAGCCACGCTGGCGCGGCTGATGGATCAGGACAGGTCGCCGGTCGGCGCGCTCGGCACGATCACGATGGCCGCCGATGGTGTGCCGGAGTGGCGAACGAATTAGTTCGCTTCCGTCGCCTCACACCTCCCGCGCCTCGTGCTGCCAGCGCGCATGGGCCGTCTCCCAATCGGGATCGCGCTCCGCCGCGAAGCCGAGCGTCCTGCCGCCGCCGAGGTCGCGGAAGCCGATCATGGCGCGGCGGTGCGCGCCGCTTCTGACATAGGCGCGCATGCTGGCTTCGTCGGTCCAGACCGTCAGCGTGTGATAGATGCCATTCACCGGACGAAGCTCGACGCGCAGATTTCCGGGAGCCGCACGCGCCTGGCGGACGGCGCGCAGCGTGTGCCACCAGAATCGCGCCAGCCGCGTGAGGCCGCGATGCGGGCGGAAGCCGGTGACGGACACGTAGACGCTCATGGCGCGCTCCTGGATCGCAAACCGCCGCGCGATGGAACGGTCGCGCCGACAGGTGTGAGCACAACGCTGCCCACCGCGTCCTGGATGTCGAGTGCGGATCACGGGCCGGCGCTCAGCGCCCACTTCGCCTGGGCTTCACGTTGGCAGGCACCGTGCCCGTGGTCTCCGCAGCCGCCGGAGGCGCGCTGTCGTCGCCCGCCAATTGCTGGTCGCGCTTGCGCGCGAGCGCCTCGTCACGCCGGGCGGCCGCGACCGCCAATTCCGGATCCAGCTTGAGCGCCTGGTTGAAGTCGGCGAGCGCGCGGTCGTAGTGCCCCTTTGCCAGCCACACCGTGCCCCGGTCGCTGTACGTTGCGGCATCGCTGAAGCCCATGCGCACGGCGTGGTCGAGATCGACAAGGGCTTCGTCGAGATCTCCCTTGCCCTGGAACGCAAGTCCACGATCGTGGAACAGCATCGGGTTGTGCGGATCCAGCCGGATCGCCCGCTCATAATCGCCAAGCGCCCGGTCGAAGCGGCCCATGCGGACCAGATCCTTGGCGCGGTAGTGATAGAGATCGGCATTGCGGGGCGCGAGCCGGATTGCTTCGTCGAAATCGGCGACGGCGCCCTCGAGATCGCCCTGTCGGCTGCGGTCCATCGCGCGCTTCACCAAGGATGCGGCGGTCATCGGCGCAGGCGGGACGACCGGCTCTGCCGCTTTCGGCTCTGCCGGCGGAGGCGGCGCGGGGGCCTCCGCCGCCGGAGGCGGCACCGGGAGCACGGCTCCGGTCGCGTCCTGGACGGCAGGCGCCGGGACGGTCTCACCTGCGACCTTGCGCTGCGGCCCCGATCGGGCCTGCGGCGACGGTGTCACGATCGAGCGCGTCGCCTGCCTGCTCATCCAGTCACCGGCGGAGGGCAACAGCAGAATCTCGAGGCCGATCAGGACCGCGCTGAGCACGGCGGTCGCCGCGGTAAACTGCAGGATGGCGTCCCAGCGTTCGCGGCGGACGCGGTCGCGCTCGGAGGCGAGATGGGCGTCGTATTCGGCACGCAGGCCCGCGTCGCGCAGCACGTTGTAGGCGACGATGATCAGCTTGAGCTGATGCTCCGACGCCGCATCGGCGCTGCCCCGGAGGTCGGGATGGTGCGCCTTGGCGGCCTGGCGGAACGCCCGCTTGATCGTGTCGAGATCGGCCCGCGGCGATACGCCGAGCACCTCATAATGCGTCGTCATGGCGCGATCCCGAACCTCTCTTCCGAGGCCGGTCCGGGATCACGCGGGGAGCAGGTCGAGCGCATAATGGGCGCCATCGCGGGTGAGCCGACCGAACGCGGCCCACGGAAAATGAGATCCACAAACCAACATCTTTTCTGCAACGATACGATCGAGCAATCTGCGCCGGCTGACCTCGGCAGCCGCGCCGTCCTGGTCATAGGCGCCGTGCCATTCCGGATGGCGCAGGCACAACGCCGGCACATAGGCGGTGTCGCCGGAGATCATCAGTTGCTCCGCTCCGGAGCCGAGATGAAACGCGGTGTGCCCCGGGGTATGACCGGGGACGCTGACGAAGCGGATGCCGGGCACCACCTCGTCCTCGCCCTCGACCGGCAGCACGTTCTTCCAGCCCGGGATCACGCTCTGGATGCGGCGCGCCAGCGCCTGCCGCCACGGCGGCAGCCGGCTGGTCAGAGATGCATCGGTCCAGAATTTGTACTCGGCCGCAGCCACGATGATCTCGGCGGTGGGAAACACCGGCGCGTCGGTGTTCTCGCCGAGCAGGCCGAAGATATGATCGGGATGGAAGTGCGAGATCAGGATGGTGTCGATGTCTTCCGGGCGAATGCCGGCTGCTTTCAGATTGTCCAGCATGCGACCCGAAACGAAGATCGAGTCGGAATTGTAGCCCTGCACCTGACCACCGCCGCCGGCATCGCAGAGCACCGTCTTGCCCTTCAGCCGCACCACGAAGGTGGAGATCGGGACCGGGACGAAGGCTGGGCTCAGACCAGCGGCGCGCAGTGCGTCCTTCACGTCGCTGATGCTGGCATTGCTGATGAAGCCGGCCTCGTGCGGCTTTTCCCACACGCCGTCGTAGAGGGCGATCACCTCCGCCTCGCCGATCGTGATCCGGCGATAGCCGCGTGCGGGATCCTCAGTGCGGCGGTGCGGCTTGGCGGCAACGACGGCTAGTCCCGCATCGAGACCCAAAGCAGCCGCGGCCGTCGCGGCCGATAGCACCAGGGTCCTTCGCGAAAAACCACCCGCAATCACATTGCCTGCCACTCAAATATACCGTCGGTTGAATAAATGCCTAACACAAGTTAATCTCCGCACCTTAGCGGGATTATGGCGCGACAACGGCCTTTCTGGCCGGGGCATCAGGTGTGGGGAGTCTGCAACGGTGGGGGATGATCCGGTCGAGCGGGGCGCCGCCTGACGAACGGCGCACGCATGAGCGTCGACGTGGTTCGCGGGGGCATCGTCGGCTCTGTCCGCGGCTATCGTTAGGGCTGTGTCGTTCGACTATCGGATGCGACAGCGGCCAATCTCGGCCGCTGTCCTCCGCTTCGTCACTGTCTTGGGTCAGGCGGCGCGAACCGATTGCAGGAAGCGGCTGACCTCCAGCTTGAGACGCTGGCTATCACCGGAGAGCTGGCGCGCGGCGCTGAGCACCTGCCCCGAGGTGTCGCCGGTCTCGCTGGCGCCGCGCTGGACATTGGAAATGTTGGCGGACACCTGCTGTGTACCTGCGGCGGCGTGCTGGATGTTGCGCGAGATCTCGGCGGTTGCTGCGCCCTGCTCCTCGACCGCGGCCGCCACCGTCGCGGCGATCTCCGACAGCCGCTCGATCGTCGTCGAGATCTCCCTGATGGCGCCGACCGACTCCTGCGTGGCCCCCTGGATGCCAGAAATCTGTTGGCCGATCTCGCCGGTCGCCTTGGCGGTCTGTTCGGCCAGCGCCTTGACCTCGGAGGCGACGACGGCAAAGCCGCGGCCGGCTTCGCCCGCCCGCGCGGCCTCGATCGTGGCATTGAGCGCCAGCAGATTGGTCTGCCCGGCGATCGTGTTGATCAGTTCGACGACGTCGCCAATGCGGGTCGCCGCCTTCGACAGCTCGCCGACACGATCATTGGTGCGGCGTGCCTGCTCGACCGCATCGGAGGCGATGCGCGCGGACTCCTGCACCTGGCGGCTGATCTCACGGACCGACGAAGTGAGTTCCTCGGTCGCCGAGGCGACGGCCTGAACATTGGCCGACGCCTCTTCGGAGGCCGCGGCGACGGTGGTGGAAAGCTCCTGCCCTCGCACGGCGGTGCTCGACAGCGAGTTGGCCGAGCTCTCGAGCTCGCTGGAGGCCGAGGACACCGTATTGACGATGTTGCCGATGGCGCCTTCGAAACTGTTGGCGAGCTCCGACATCTCCCGCTTGCGCGAGGCGGCTGCTCGCCGCTCCTGCTCACCGAGCTCCCTGGCGTTGAACCGCACCATCGTCTGGACGGTCTGCAGGTTACGCAAGGCGCGGCCGATCTCGTCGTCGCGCTCGATGTGCATGCGGGTGTCGAGCTTGCCCTGGGTGATGCTTTCCATCGTCTCGTTCACATGATCGAGCGGCGCCACGATCACGTTCATTGTGCGCAGCCCGACCAGGCCACACAGCACGACACCGGTAGCAGCAATCACCACGGCGGTCATTCCGGCGAGCCCGCCCTCCCCGAACGAGATGACACCAAGCACGAGCAGGAACAGCGTCTGCAATCCGACCAGCGTTCGCAGCCTTGCCGCGATCGTGCCGGTGAACATCGAGAGATGGTCGAACACCGAGCGGCGGCGGACGATGCCGTCGTCGATCTTGTAACCATGTGGCCGCTTTTCGCGGATCGCCGCATAGACCTGCTCGGCCTCTGCGCGCTGGTCGGCGGGCAGCTTGGTGCGCACCGAGGTGTAGCCGACGACTTGGCCGTCTTTGCAGATCGGCGACGCCGTCGCCAGCACCCAGTAATAGTCGCCGTTCTTGCGGCGGTTCTTGACCGCTCCGACCCAGGGACGGCCGGCCTTGAGCGTGGTCCAGAGATTGTCGAAAGCTTCAGGCGGCATGTCCGGATGACGCACGATGTTGTGCGGCTGCCCCATCAGCTCGGCTTCGGTGAAGCCGGCCGCATCGACAAAATCCTGGTTGAAGAAGGTCAACTTGCCCTTCGTGTCGGTCTTGGACACGATCAGCGTGTCATCCGTGATCGGATACTCGACGTTGGTGACGGGCAAATTCTTACGCATGGCGAGTCTTTCAATCGACGATGATGGCCGCGAGTCATGCCGGCATCGGCATGACTAATTTTGCTGCAAACGATGCGTCGATTGTCGCAGTCGCCGATTAACCTAAGATAAAATGCCGCAACCGTTGAAATACGGGTCGCTGGACCCCGTTCACGGACGGCCGCAATCTCACAAGACCTGTCGCCGGCGTGTCTCCTCGATACGAGCCAGACAGAACGGCCCAACCATGTTGCCGCCGTTGATGCAGGAAACTGGATCAATCGGTGCGAACCGTTTGCAGGAAGCGCAAGAGCGCCAGCAGGTTGGTTCGGCCGGCGGTGATATTGATCGGCTCGACGATTTTGCCGATGCGGGTCGCGGCCTTCGACAGCCCGCCGAGGCGATCGGTGGTCCCGCGCGCCTGGCCGGCTGCCTCGCCCGCCATCCGCGCCGACCGGCCCACGAAAAAAGGGCGCGGCCTCGCGGCCACGCCCTGGTCTGGTCGGGATCTGCGCGCCGGAATCAGGCTGCGCGCACGGTGTCCAGGAAACGTCCAACCTCGAGCTTCAGTCGGTTGCTGTCGCCGGACAGCATTTGCGCCGCCGAGAGCACCTGGGACGACGCCGAGCCGGTCTCGCCGGAGCCGCGCTGCACCCCGGCGATAGCCGCGTCATTCCAGCTCGATCGGCTGATAGGCGCCGGTCTCGTCGAGCGCCGTGCCCCAGATCTTGTGCGAGGCCTGATGTTCGGCGGGGCCGAAGTTGAGCGAGGCGCCAAGACCGAGATCGATGTTGCGCATCGACTCCAGCGTATCGATCAGCCGCTCGGTATCGAGCTGCGGACCGGCCTGCTTCAGGGCCTGAACCAGGATACTCGCCTCGATGTAGCCCTCGAGCGAGGTGTAGTCCGGCGGTTCGCCGGGGAAGTGTCGAGCCAGCGCGGCCTTGTAGTCGAGCACCACGCTCGAATAGCCGGAGACGGCGGGAACGGTCTGGGTCACGACGACCCCGGCCGCGTAGCGCGAACCGAGCAGCATGAGCTCATTGGCAAGCGCCGATGCGCCGACCGCCGACACATTGACGAAGAGGACGCCGGGAAGCGCGTCGCGCGCCTTTTCGATGAACTTCGCCGCCGCGCGCGAGGTCGCGACCATGATGACCGCGCGGACGGGCACCTTCTGGGCCTTGAGCTGGTTGATCGCCGGCTCCACATCGACGGTGTTGCGGGTGTAGTTGACGCGCAGGATCGCGGCGTCGCTGAGGCCGAGGACGCGAAACGCCTTTGCCACGCCGGCAAAGCCTGCATCGCCGAACGAATCGTCCTGCGCGAACAGCGCAATCTGGCGTGGCGGCACGCGGCGCAGCTTCACCAGGTAACGGACCAGCGCATCGGCTTCTTCCGAATAGCTCGGACGATAGTTGAAGACGTAGCGGTCCGGCGGATCGTGGCGCGAGACGTTCGCACCGGTATAGGGGCTGAAGAACAGCATCCGGCGCTCGAGCGAATATGGGATCGCGACGGCCGCCGTCGCGGTCCCGAAACTGCCGACGAAGCCGAACACGCGCTCCTTTTCGTAGAGCTGCTTCATGGCGTCGAGCGTGCGGTTCGGATCATAGCCGTCATCGGCGACGACGAGCTTGAGCATCCGGCCATTGACCCCGCCGGCGTCGTTGGCGCGGTTGAAGGCGGCTTCGATGCCGACCTTGAGCAGCCGGCCCGATTCCTTGTTCGCGCCCGACAGTGGCAAGACGCTGCCGAACGTGATGTCGCGCTCCGTGACGCCGCGAACCGATGGAGCAGGCACGGCGCTCGTCGCACCAGCCGCAGCGATGGAGGGCGCAGAGTCCGGCAGCGCGCCGGCCGCCGTTGCGGGCGCGCCGATCGATCGCTCGATGTCTGCGAGCTGAAGCTCGGCCCGCCGGCAGTCCTGGCGGCCACTCGCCACGGCCGCGCGACCGTCGGCGATGGAGCGGTCGAACTCGCGCGTCAGCTCGTTGCGATCGCCGTCGTCGCTCGACGCCTCCCGGATGACGGCCTGAAACTTGCCGATGATGGCCTGGATCCGCGGCCGAGGGATCTCGCTGCAGGCAAGGGCCGCTCCGATGGCGGGACCGATCCTGCCGCCGAGGTCGCGCACGACGGCGAGGTTGTCGCCGGGCGCGGCACCGACCGAGGTCGTGAGCATGAGGGTGAGGATGATCACCGAGGAAGTCGCGAGCGATCGCATCCGGTTCACCACCTCGTGGCGGGGCCGGAGGTCAAGGAAGGCCATCATGACGGGATTTGAACTCGTTGAGACACGCTGGTCGGATCGTTGATTGAGCTGATGAGGTTGCCGCGGGCCTGTCAGGCCGCGCGGACCGTCTGCAGGAAGCGGCTGACCTCGCGCTTGAGGCGGTTGCTGTCTGTCGACAGCCCCTGGGCCGCCTCCAGCACCTGGGTCGAGGCCGAGCCGGTCTCGGTGGCGCCGCGCTGCACGTCGGTGATGTTGACGGAGACCTGCTGCGTGCCGTGCGCCGCCTGCTGCACGTTGCGCGAGATCTCCTTGGTCGCGGCGTTCTGCTCTTCGACAGCGGCTGCAATCGTCGAGGAAACCTCCGACAGCCGCTCGATGCTGCCGGAGATCAGCCTGATCGCCGCAACCGATTCCTGTGTCGCCGCCTGGATGCCGGCCACCTGCTGGCCGATCTCATCGGTCGCCTTGGCGGTCTGCTCCGCCAGCGCCTTGACCTCGGCGGCGACCACGGCGAAGCCCCGCCCCGCCTCGCCGGCACGCGCCGCCTCGATCGTGGCGTTCAGCGCCAGCAGATTGGTCTGCCCGGCAATGCTGTTGATCAGCTCGACCACGTCGCCGATGCGGCTCGCCGCGCGCGACAGCTCGCTCACCCGCTCGTTGGTCTTCTTCGCCTGCTCGACCGCTTCGTTGGCCATGCGCGCCGATTCATGCACCTGGCGGCCGATCTCGGTGACCGAGGACGTCATCTCCTCGGTGGCCGAGGCGACGGATTGCACGTTGGTCGACGCTTCCTCCGACGCAGCCGCCACCGTGGTTGCGAGCTCGCCGGCGCGGACCGCCGTCTTGCTCAAGGTATCCGCCGAGACTTCCAGTCTGGACGAAGCCGACGAGACCGTCTCGACGATCTCGCCAACGGCGCTTTCGAAGTCGTCGGCCATCTTGTGCATGTCGGCCTTGCGGCGGGCCAGCGCCCGCTGCTCGGCTTCCTTCTGCTCCGCTTCCAGCGCGTGACGTGCGACCGCATTGCTCTTGAACACCTCGACGGCGCCGGCCATCTCGCCGATCTCGTCGCCGCGTCCTACGCCGGGGACCTCGACGTCGAGACGGCCGCCGGCGAGGCTCTTCATCGCGCTGGTCATGCGATGCAGAGGGCTGGTGATGCCGCGCCCGACGAGCGTCGACACGACGAGCAGGATCAGCAGCACGATCCCGGCCGCCATCAACGACTGCCGCGTCGAGGCCCAGGCCTGAGCCGAGAGGTCATCGATATAGACGCCGGTCCCGACCAGCCAATTCCAGGGTGCGAAGCCTGCGACATGGGTGAGCTTGGGCTGCGGCGTCTCGGAGCCGGGCTTCGGCCAATCGTAGTCGACGAAGCCGCGGCCATGCTGGCGAACCACGTCGATCATCTCTTGGAACAGCTTCTTGCCGTTCGGATCCTTCATGTCCGCGACGTCCTGCCCGATCAGCTTGGTCGAGATCGGATGCATCAGCATCTTCGCGGTCATGTCCGTGACGAAGAAATACTCGTTGCCGCCATAGCGGAGCTGGGAGGCGCGCTCCAGAGCGCGCTTCTGCGCGTCGGCGACCGAGATCGTCCCCTTCTGCGCGGCAGCATGCTCCTCGGCGAAGATGGCGAGCGCGAGCTCGGTCAGATGCCGCAGCTCGAGCTGCTTCTGCTGCTTGAGGCCGGCAGCGAGCTCACGGGAATTGAAGGCAGTCAGGCCGATCAGACCGAGGAAGCTCAGACCGATCAGGGCGTAGATCTTGATCCCGATGGTGAGCTTGAGGCGATGAGGCATTGCAAACGACATGTCAGTCTCCACGGGCGCGACTCATGCTTGGGGCGCTCGGGGACAGATCACGTCGACGGTCGGGGGGCTCGCCCTCGTCGTCACGCAAACGGGCCCGCAGCCCACGCGTGGAAGCTACGGAACCCAATATTAAGTCTGGTTAAGACGATGTCCGTGCAAATACGGAGCAACGATCGAAAACTGATCGTTGCCCGTCCAGATCGGTAACGCGCTCCGGCTTGCCGTGCGACGCGTCGTCTCGTGCCATGCGACCGAACCAGAGAAGCGCCGTCTGCCCGTGGGACTCGACTGCGCGTTGGCCGCGAACGTCCAGACCCTACGCGCCGATTCTTAACACAAGTTAAAAACGCAGATTGACTACGCAGGTTAGTTTGCCGGCGTCGATGCAACGCGAGACAACGCAAAAGGCCGGAGCGTTCGATGCTCCGGCCGTTTAATCCCCTGCGCAATCCGAGTTGGCCGCTTCCGCGTCTCGGCGTTACGCCGCCCGCACCGAACCGAGGAAGCTCGCGACCTCCTGCTTGAGACGGTTGCTGTCGCCGGACAGCGCCTGTGCCGCTGAGAGCACCTGGGCCGAGGCCGACCCGGTCTCGGCCGCACCGCGCTCGACGTCGGCGATGTTGGACGAGACCTGCTGCGTGCCATGCGCCGCCTGCTGGACGTTGCGCGAGATCTCCTGCGTCGCCGCGCCCTGCTCTTCGACGGCGGCTGCGATGGTCGAGGAGATTTCCGACAGCTTCTCGATCGTGGAGGAGATCTCCTTGATCGCGCTGACCGACTCCTGCGTTGCGACCTGGATGCTCGAGATCTGCTGGCCGATCTCGCCAGTCGCCCTCGCGGTCTGCTCCGCCAGCGCCTTGACCTCCGAGGCGACGACCGCGAAGCCGCGGCCGGCGTCGCCGGCGCGTGCGGCCTCGATGGTGGCGTTGAGCGCCAGCAGGTTGGTCTGGCCGGCAATCGTGTTGATCAGTTCGACGACATCGCCGATGCGGGTGGCAGCCTTGGACAGCTCGCTGACGCGCCCGGTCGTGGTGCGGGCCTGGCCGACGGCGTCGTTGGCGATGCGCGCCGATTCCTGCACCTGGCGGCTGATCTCGGTGACCGACGAGGCCATCTGCTCGGTCGCAGACGCCACCGACTGGACGTTGGTCGTGGCTTCCTCCGAGGCGGACGCAACCGCCGTCGTCAAGCCTTGCGAGCGCGTCGCGGCCTGGGTCAGCGTGGTGGCGGACTGCTCGAGCTGGCTCGAGGCCGACGAGACGGTGTTCACGATCTCGCCGACCGCGGCTTCGAACTGCTCGGCCAGCCGCTGCATGTCGGCCTTGCGCTGGCGCGCCGTGATCGCGTCCTGCGCGCTCTTTTCCTCGGCCTCGGCGCGCGCCTTCTCCTCCGCATTGCCACGGATCACCGTTACGGTCTTGGCGAGATCGCCGATTTCGTCACCCCGCGATGCGCCGGGAATGGCGATGTCGAGCCGGCCGCGCGCCATCTCGCCGAGCGCCGCGTTCAGCCGCGTCAACGGCCGCGCGATCCCGAGGAACGAGAACACGACCGAACCGATCACCGACAACAGAACCGCCAATCCGACAAACAGCGTGATATAGCTCGCCTGCGCGGCGACCTGGTCTGCCTCGAACCGCGCGCTCGCGTTGCGCGCGCGCGCGTCCTGGATCGCAGAGGACATCAGCTCGCCGGCCTCGCCGAGATAGATGAGCGTGCGGTCGCGCAGCACGGCCTCCTTGATCCCCTCGGTCTTCACCACCTCGTCGTTCGCGGCGACGAAGTCCGAGGCGAGGCCATTGAGCTTGGTGATCGTGGCCTGGATCTCGCGGTCGTCGGCCAGCATGCGGGCATCGGTCAGCGAGCTCTTCAGCCCCGGCACCGTCTGCTTCACCGTCAGGATCGTCGCGGCATCGCCAGTCATACCGAACCGCCAGGCCTGCGACCGCATGTAGTTCAACTTGGCATCGGCAGCGTGAAGCTGGCGCTCGACCCGCTCGCGGAAGGCGAGCTTCGGCAGCGACGGCGAGGCGAGCAGAGCCTTCAGGCTGGTGTTCCAGTCGTTGGAGACAGCACTGCGCTTTTCGATCTGCGTCAGCAACTTCTTCTGCGCCTCGGCGAGATCGACCGCTCCCGCGGCATAGCTCGTCATCAGCTCCTTGATCCGGGTCAGCCGGGCGCGATTGTCGGCGGTCGACACGTTGGCGAGCGCGGCGTCGATGTCGGTCACCATCCCGGTCGAGAACTGCTGAATGTCGGCGGCTGCCTTCTCTGCCTCGGCCGGCGCACGCGCCAGCCGCGCCGAACGGCCACCGAGCTGGGTCTGCTGCATGTTGATGCTGGCCGACAGCACGCTCTCGACGACGCGCCGCGCGCGCTCGGCCTGCTGATTGGCGTGGTTGACCGCTCTTTCCGCCATCAACTGGTTAGCGATCATGCCGACGGCGAGAGATGCGCCGATGGCGCCAGCGAGCCCGAGTTTGTAGCCGATCCGATTCAGTTTCATTGCCCTACCCACAGAGGGACGCGTCACGCGACGGTCCGTACTGGAGGTATAGCGGTGAGGTCCCTAGAGACCGTTAATTTACGGGAGTTATCGGGCATTACACGCAAAAAACTTCTGCTTTTTCAGTGTGCGTCCCGATGCTTATGGCGGCACGACGGCGCTGCCGCGCCGAGCGACGGCTCACAAACTAAGCAGATGATGAGATCGGGACCGAGGCCAAGCACGTCGTTCCAAAATCCGGCACGGGCCGACGCAGCCGGGAGTCGGCTGACGCGCAGTTAGCGCATCAGCCCGAGCGCGTCGGCGAAAAACTGCGGCCCGCCGAAATTGCCGGACTTCAGCGCCAGCAGCATGTCGCCTGCGTCGGCGCCGATCGTGCGAAGCACGGGCACGCCGGCCGCGATCTCCGGACCGACGAGGAAGCCCGGAATCCCCAGCCGGTCAACGACAGCGCCCGAGGTCTCGCCGCCGGCGACGATCAACCGCCGGACGCCGGCCTGGATCAGCCCCTCGGCGAGATCGGCCATCGCCTGCTCGATCGCGTGCCCTGCCGCCTCGCGGCCGTGCCTGGATTGCAGCGCGCTGACCTGATCCGGCGTCGCGCTGGAGGCAATCAGCACGGGCCCCTTGGCGATGCGCTCACGCGCCCAGGCGAGCGCGCGCTGCGCCTCGTCCGGACCGGCGACCAGACCCGCCGCATCGAGATGCAGCACCGGCATGATGGTCTCGGCCTGCGCGATCTGCTGCAACGTCGCCTGCGAGCAGCTGCCGGCGAGGCAGGCGGCCAAGCCGCCGACGGGGGCATCGGCGTGATGCGCCAAGCCGTGGGAATGCACGCGCCCGGCCTCGACCAAAGCGCGCGCCAGACCGAGCCCGATGCCGGACGCGCCGACGGAGACCCGGCTCTTCAAGGCGGCCGCACCGATCGCGGTCAGGTCCGCATCGAACACGGCGTCGACGATCGCGGCACCCATGCCCTGCCCGGCCAGTTCCTGCAGCCGGCGGCCGATCGCCTCGGGCCCATGCACCACGGTGGCGAGATCGACCAGACCGATCTTCCGTCGGCTCTGCCGGCCGAGCACGCGCACCAGATTGGCGTCATGCATCGGGTTGAGCGGATGATCCTTGAGCGGGCTCTCATTGAGCGGCACGCCGCCGACGAACAGGTTGCCCTGATAGACGGTCCGCCTGGTTTCCGGGAACGCCGGCGTCACCAGCACGATCGTTTCACCGGCATCGCCCGCCAGCGCGTCCATGACAGGACCGATATTGCCGGCGTCGGTGGAATCGAACGTCGAGCAGATCTTGAACAGCACGTGGTCGGCGCCTCGTGCGCGCAGCCATGTGTCGGCCTCGCGTGAGCGGGCCACGGCAAGCGACGCCTCGATCGAGCGGCTCTTCAGCGACACCACGACGGCATCGACCTCGGGCAGCGTGAGGTCATCAGCCGGTACGCCGATGGTCTGCACCGTGCGCAGGCCGGCGCGGGTCAGGGTGTTGGCGAGATCGGAGGCGCCGGTGTAGTCATCGGCGATGCAGCCGAGCTTCAGGCTCACGGCTTCACTCCCTTGTAGGGCGCGAACCAGCCGAGCCCGTCCTCGGTGCGGCCGCGCGGATTGTACTCGCAGCCGACGAAGCCGGCATAGCCGAGCCGGTCAAGTTCCGCGAACAGGAACGGATAGTTGAGCTCCTCGCCGTCGGGCTCGTTGCGCGAGGGAATGCTGGCGATCTGGATGTGGCCGATGATGTCCATCATCTCGCGCAGCCGCATCGTGACGTCGCCATGGATGATCTGGCAATGATAGATGTCGAACTGCAGCTTCAGGTTCGGAATCTTCAGCTCGCGGACCAGATCGCGGGCGAAGCCGAAATCGTTGAGGAAGTAGCCGGGCACGTTGCGCGGATTGATCGGCTCGATCACGACGTCGAGGCCGTGGGGCGCGAAGAACTCGGCCGCCCATGCGACCGATTTGTAGTACGCCTCCACCGCCTTCGGATCGCTGCGCTCGGCGATCCCCGCCATCATGTGCAGCCGCTTCACGCCGGTCGCCATGGCATAGGGCAGCGCGGTCTCGAGGCTCGCCTTCAGATCGTCGAAGCGCTCCGGCAGCGCCGCAAAGCCCCTCTCGCCGGCATCCCAATTGCCGGGCGGCAGGTTGAACAGCGCCTGGGTCAGGCCGTTGCCGTGCAGCCGTTGGCCGACCTCCTCGGCCGGATGGTCATACGGAAACAGGAATTCGACCGCAGTGAAGCCGGCCTTGGCGGCGGCCGCGAAGCGGTCGAGGAACGGATGCTCGGTGAACATCATCGAGAGATTGGCGGCGAAGCGGGGCATGGCGTGAAGACTCGTCGTGCTGCTACTTGGAGGGGCCCGGCAGCGTCGTGCCGGTGACCTGCGCATACATCCGCGCCACAGAGGCGTCGTCGTCGCGGCCCATGCCGGCGGCCGACGTCATCAGGAACATCTGCAGCGCGGCGGCCGAGACCGGCACCGGAAAACGATGGCTGCGTGCCATGTCCTGGATGATGCCGAGGTCCTTGACGAAGATCTCGACCGCGCTGCGCGGCGTGTAGTCGCCGTCGAGCACGTGCGGCATGCGGTTCTCGAACATCCAGGAATTGCCGGCCGAGGCGGTGATGACCTCATAGACCTTTCTGATATCGAGACCCTGCTTGGCGGCGAAGGCGATGGCCTCGCTGGCGGCAGCGATGTGAACGCCGGCGAGAAGCTGGTTGATCATCTTGAACGCAGCGCCCTGCCCGGCGGCATCGCCGAGCTCATAGAGCTTGGCCGCCATCGCATCGAGCGCCGGCCGCGCCTTGGCAAACGCCGCCGCGCTGCCCGAGGCCAGGATCGTCAGCTCGCCTTGCGCGGCGCGCTGCGCGCCGCCGGAGATCGGCGCGTCGAGGTAGTGCCGGCCGGTGGCTTCGAGCTGCTTCGCCAGCCGCCGCGCAACGTCAGGATCCATGGTCGCGGAGGAGACGAACACGGCGTCCTTCGGCATGGTTTCGGCAGCACCGCCCGGGCCGAACAGGATGGCTTCCGTCTGCGCCGCATTGACCACGACGCTGACCACGATATCGGCGCCATCAGCCGCCTCGGCGGGAGTCGTCGCGCCCTTGCCGCCGTCGGCCACGAAACGCGCCACCGCGTCCGCCGAGACGTCGCATCCGGTCACCTCGAAGCCTGCGCGCTTCAGCGAGGTCGCCATGCCGAATCCCATCGAGCCAAGCCCGATCACGGCGACGTTCAATTGCGATGGCGACGGCATGCGGCAGATCCCTGAAGCGTTTCCCGGAGAATGTCCGGTTGCCCCGGACTGCACCCTGGGTATCACGGCTTGGCCGCGTTGCCAAAGCGTGAGACAAAGCGGCAAAACAGCGACATGCGAGGAAAGACCCGTGGCGGAAACTGCGATTCGCGAGGCCATCTGCCGGTTCGGCCGCTCGCTGTTCGAGCGCGGACTGACGCCGGGCTCGTCCGGCAACATCAGCGTGCGGCTCGATGATGGCGGCTGGCTGGTGACGCCGACCAATGCCTCGCTCGGCTTCCTCGATCCGGCCCGTTTGTCGCGGCTCGATGCCGAAGGGCGACTGGTCTCGGGCGATGCACCGACCAAGGAGGTGCCGCTGCACACGGCGCTGTACCAGACGCGCGACGCCGCGCGCGCCGTCGTGCATCTGCACTCGACCCATTCGGTCGCGATCTCGATGCTGCCGGAGATCGATCCGCGCGCAGCGCTGCCGCCGCTGACACCTTATTACTTGATGCGCTGCGGCCAGACCGCGCTGGTGCCCTATCATCGTCCGGGCGATTCCGCGGTAGCCGATGCCATCAAGGGTCTCGCCGGCAAATACGCCTCGGTGCTGCTCGCAAATCACGGGCCCGTCGTGTCCGGTGACACGCTGGAAGCCGCCGTGTTCGCGATGGAGGAGCTCGAGGAGACCGCAAAGCTCTATCTGCTGCTGCGCGGGCTCAACCCGCGTCATCTTTCGCCGCAGCAGGTCGACGATCTGGTCAAAGTCTTCGGCCTCACCCTGCCCGATCACAACGATCATCACTGATCCGCCGGCGGATGGATGGGCATGCAATATTTCGCAACAACGCCGGCCGAAATCGATGCCGCTGTCCGGGTGCTCTACGAGGAGGCCTGCTTCTATCGCTGGTTTCCGATCGCAGCCGACTCCTATGACGCGTTCGCCGCCTCTGATCCGATCGCGGTCAGCGAGCTGCGCGGCATTGCCGAGCGCATGCTGGTGGCCGCCGCGCAGGCGAGATCGCGGGCACGGCGGATCTAGCGTCCCGCCAGCCCGGCCTGCATGCGAGGTAGCCTGCGCCGCCTTGTCGCTCATCAAGCTGCCTTGCCTCGGGAGGACAACGATGCCTAATATTCAGGCAAAGTGCGACTTCGGCAGCAATCAGGGACGGATCGGTCGAGCAAGGACAACACCGGCAGCTCATCGCTGCCGCGGCGCGAGGATGCGCCCCGCTCTTCCACCATCGATTGTAGCCTATCGCTGAGCACGCCCGGAGCACGAAAGGACAGGGCAAAATGCCTCCACATCGGCGTGGGCGCGGCTGTTTGGCCGGATCGGCGGCCCATCTGAGCGGACTGACGCCGGGACCGGGGAATGCCCTTTCGAGCGTTGCATACGCATCTCATCCAGCGCGCAATCTTCACGCGCTGCTCCGCGCCCACGGCGACCCTTGGCATATCCGTTGCAGACATCAGACGGGCCGGATCGCGGGCGCCCGACGGAGCGAGCTGCGATCATGACCGACACGGGACAGGACGACGGAGGGCGGATGGCGGCGGGCGCGAGCTTGGAACTGGTGAAGGTGACGAAGATGTACGGTCACGTCACCGCCGTCGACGCAATCGACCTGCGGATTCCCGCCGGCTCCTATTGCTGTCTGCTCGGCCCGTCCGGCTGCGGCAAGACCTCCACCCTGCGCATGATCGCCGGCCACGAATCCGCGACGTCGGGCGACATCATCGTCGGCGCCAGGAACGTGACCGAGCTGCCGCCCGCAGGACGCGGCACCGCGATGATGTTCCAGTCCTATGCGCTGTTTCCGCATCTGTCGGTGATCGACAACGTCGCGTTTGCATTGAAGATGAAAGGCGTGTCCAAGCCCGAGCGCCACGCCAAGGCACGCGAGCTGCTCGAGCTGGTGGACATGCAGAGCTATGCTGGCCGCCTGCCGGCGCAGCTTTCCGGCGGCCAGCAGCAGCGCGTGGCGCTGGCCCGTGCGCTGATCACCTCGCCGCAGATCCTGCTGCTCGACGAGCCGCTGTCGGCGCTCGACCCGTTCCTGCGCCTGCGCATGCGCGCCGAGCTGAAGCGACTGCAGCGCGAGCTCGGGCTCACCTTCGTTCACGTCACCCATGGCCAGGACGAGGCCATGGCGCTGTCCGACCTCGTGGTGCTGATGAATGGCGGCCGCATCGAGCAGCAGGGCAGCCCGCGCGACATCTTCAATCATCCGCGCACCGAATTCGCCGCCCGCTTCATCGGCGGCCACAACGTGATCCCGCTGAACGGCGAGACCTTCGCCGTGCGCGTCGACCGCATCCAGCTCAAGGCGCCGAATGCGGCGATCGACGGCCCGATGGTGCCCGGCACCATCAGCAAGATCGAATATCAGGGCACCTATGTGCTGGTCGCGGTCGCGACCGACGGTGGCCCCGAGATCTCGGCGCAGCTCAGCGACGATCAGTTCGATGCACAGACCCACAGCATCGGCGAGCGCGTCGTCGTCACCTGGAACATGGCCTTCGCTGACGCACTGACGCCCCGCCCTGCCGCAGCCGCTCCGGCTGCGGAGCTGGTCACCTGATTTTCGTTTGCTCGTTCTTTCCCAAGGAGATGATCATGACTGATCGATCGAAGACGACATCCATCAGCCGCCGCTCGCTGCTCAAGGGCGCGGCGGGCGTTGCCGGTCTCGCCGGCTCCGGCACGCTGCTCAGCGCGCCCTACGTCCACGCCGCCGACGCCAAGGTGCTGCGCTATCTCGGCACCGCCGTGAACGAGGGCGACGAGATCTCCAAGAAGTGCCTCGCCGACACCGGCATCAAGATCGAATACATCACGGCGACGACCGACGACGTCACCAAGCGCGTCATCACCCAGCCGAACTCCTTCGACGTGCTCGACACCGAATATTTCTCGCTCAAGAAGCTGGTGCCGTCGGGCAACATCTTCCCGCTCGACGCGCGCAAGATCAAGGAATTCGACAACATCACGCCCGTCTTCACCAAGGGCGAGCTGCCGAACGGCAAGAAGATCGGCGGCCAGGGCACCGCGCCCTGGAAGGTGCTCTATCTCGACGGCGCAAACTCCAAGACCTTCTCGGCAACCCCGACCGAATGGGTCACGCTGATCCCGACCGTCTACAACGCCGACACGCTCGGCATCCGCCCCGACCTGATCAAGCGCCCGATCAACTCCTGGGCCGAGCTGCTCAACCCCGAATTCAAGGGCAAGGCCTCGATCCTCAACATTCCCTCGATTGGCATCATGGATGCCGCCCTCGTCGTCGAGGCGACCGGCCAATACAAATATGCCGACAAGGGCAACATGACCAAGGCCGAGATCGACCTGACGATGAAGGTGCTGACCGAGGCCAAGAAGGCCGGCCAGTTCCGCGCGTTCTGGAAGGACTTCAACGAGTCCGTCAACCTGATGGCCTCGGGTGAGACCGTGATCCAGTCGATGTGGTCGCCGGCCGTCACCAAGGTGCGCTCGATGGGCATCCCCTGCGTGTTCCAGCCGCTCAAGGAAGGCTATCGCTCCTGGGCCTCGGGCTTCTGCGTCTCCAAGGCGGTGGGCGGCAGCCCGAAGCTCGACTGGGCCTATGAGTTCGTCAACTGGTACCTGTCCGGCTGGGCCGGCGCCTATCTCAACCGCCAGGGCTACTACTCGGCCGTGCTCTCCACCGCCAAGGCCAACATGACCGAGGACGAGTGGGGCTACTGGATGGAAGGCAAGCCGGCGAAGAACGACATCAAGGCCCCCGACGGCACCCTGATGGAAAAGGCCGGCGCCGTGCGCGACGGCGGCTCCTACGAGGACCGCATGGGCAACGTCGTCTGCTGGAACGCCGTCATGGACGAGAACGACTACATGGTCCGCAAGTGGAACGAGTTCATCGCCGCCTGATGTGACCGCCATTGCTGCCGCGCCCGCGACGTCGTGGGCGCGGCAGCTCGTCTCAGACGTTTCGAAACATCCGCACCGGACGACAGGTTTCCCACGTGGCCGTGACGATCGACAATTCGCCCGACACCGTAGCGCCCGCGGAGAGCACCTTCCGCAAGCTGACCCAGCGCTCGATCGCGTGGCTGCAGGCCGGCCCGATGATGCTGGTATTCGCGCTGTTCTTCCTGTTGCCGCTGGTGCTCGTCGTCGTCGTCAGCGCCTGGGACTACAACGAATATGAGATGATCCCGGCGTTCAGCTTCCGCGGCTATACCGACACCTTCGAAGGCTGCGTCGCCAACCTGCCCGAACTGTGCACGATCCTGAAGACCTATCTGAAGACGCTGAAGCTGTGCCTGCTGACCTGGGGCCTGACGTTGATGATCGGCTTCTGGGTCGCCTATTTCCTCGCCTTCCACGTTCGCAGCAAGACCTGGCAGATCGTGCTGTCGCTGTTGTGCACGATCCCGTTCTGGACCTCCAACGTGATCCGGATGATCGCCTGGATCCCGCTGCTGGGACGCAACGGCCTCGTCAATCAGGGCCTGCAAGGTGTGGGCATCGTCAACAAGCCGATCGAATGGCTGCTGTTCTCCGAATTTTCGGTGGTGCTGGCGCTGGTGCACCTGTTCACGTTCTTCATGGTGGTGCCGATCTTCAATTCGATGATCCGCATCGACAAGCGCCTGATCGAGGCCGCCTATGATGCCGGCGCATCGGGCTGGCAGACACTGGTCAACATCGTCATTCCGCTGTCGAAGCCCGGCATCGTGATCGGCTCGATCTTCGTCATCACCATCGTGATGGGCGACTTCGTCACCGTCGGCGTGATGGGCGGCCAGCAGATCGCCTCCGCCGGCAAGATCATCGAGTCCCGGCTGTCGGCACTGCAATTCCCGGCCGCCGCGGCCAATGCCGTGATCCTGCTCGGCATCACCATCATCATCATCTCCGCGCTGACGCGGATCGTCGACGTGCGCAAGGAGCTCTGAGATGGGAGACAAGCGCCCCCGCTCCTTCTACATCCTTGCGGCCTTCTTCGCAGCCTATGTGCTGTTCCTGTACGGGCCGATGATCGCGATCTACATCTTGTCGTTCCAAGGACCGGATGGCGGCCTGACGTTTCCGATGAACGGCGTGTCGCTGACCTGGTTCGGCAAGGTGTTTTCCGGCGGCGGCATCGTCGACATCGGCGCCGCGTTCAAGCGCTCGCTGGCGCTCGGCCTCGTGGTGATGGTAATCACGGTGGTGCTGTCGGTCGCGGCCGGCATGGCGTTCCGCAAGCCGTTCCGTGGCGCCTCGATCCTGTTCTACACAGCGATCGCCAGCCTGATCATGCCCTCGATCATCACCTCGCTCGGCATCGCGCTGGAGTTCCGGCTGATCGACGACTTCATCAACAAGCACGGCGCCGATGTCGGGCTCGGCTGGCTCGCAGACGGCTACACCACCGCGATGGGCCTGTTCACCTCGGGCCTCGGCGCGCATCTGACCTGGACCTTGCCGTTCGGACTCCTGATCATGTTCGCGATCTTCAACCGCTTCGACGGCCGGCTGGAGGAAGCCGCACGCGACCTCGGCGCCACGCCCTGGCAGACCTTCCGCCACGTCGTGCTGCCGATCATCCTGCCATCCGTGGTCGGCATCGGCCTGTTCGGCTTCACCCTGTCCTGGGACGAACTCGCCCGCTCCAGCCAGGCGATCGGCTCGGTGAATACGCTTCCGCTGGAATTGCAGGGCCTGACGACGACCGTCACCAAGCCCGACATCTACGCGCTGGGCACGCTGACATCGGCGGTGTCCTTCGTCGTGATCTTCGCCGCGCTGTCGGTGATCCTGATGCTGCAGGCGCGGCAGCGCCGCCAGGGGTCCGACGCCGGCAAGGGGATGGTGTAGCCGCGGCGGCTGACCGAACAGTCGCCGCTGTTGCTCGACATCTTAGCCAAAGAGAACTTTGCCTTGGCCCCTGGATTGCTTCGCTGCGCTCGCAATGACGGTTGTGGCGGACACCGCGCCTTCCACGAACGCTGTCATCGCGAGCGCAGCGACGCGATCCAGGGGCCTCGGACGGGACTCTAGATGGCTTCGCTACGCGCCGCGAACACAACGACGCAGAGCAGGCAATTGAACATATCGCCTCACAGCCCCAAATACGCCTTCCGCACATCCTTGTTGCCGCTGATCTCCGCTGCCGTGCCCTGCATCAGCACGCGGCCGGTCTGGAGGATGTAGGCGCGGTCGGCGATCTCCAGGCATTCGGCCATGCGTTGCTCGACGATCAGCACGGTCATGCCGGCGTCGCGGATGCGCTTGACGGCCTGGAAGATCTCGTCGACCAGCTTCGGCATGATGCCCTGCGACGGCTCGTCGAGCATCAGAAGCCGCGGCCGGGTCATCAGAGCGCGGCCGATCGCCAGCATCTGCTGCTCGCCGCCGGACAAGGTCTCGGCGCGCTGCTCGAGCCGCTCGGACAGCCGCGGAAACAGTGTGAATACGAAGTCGAGCGGCTCCTCGCGGTTGGCCTCGCCGCGATAGAGATAGCTGCCGAGCCGCAGATTGTCGCGCACCGAGAGCCGCGGGAACAGCCGGCGGTTCTCCGGCACATAGGCGATGCCCCTGGCCGTGATCAGGTGCTGCGCCATGCCGTCGATGCGGCTGCCGTCGAAGGTGATGCTGCCGGCACGCGGCCGCTCGGCCCCGGCGATCGACTTCAACAAGGTCGACTTGCCCGCGCCATTGGCGCCGGCGACGCAGACGATCTCGCCCTTCTCGACATCGATCGAGATATTCGAGATCGCAACCAGGCCCTGATAGGCGGTGGTGATGTCACGCACCGACAGCATGGCGGTCTCCGAGATAGGCGGAAATGACTTTGGGATCGCGGACGACGTCCGTGGGCTTGCCTTCGATCAGCACCTTGCCGAGATCGAGCACGATGGCGCGATCGACCAGCGGCATCACGATCTCCATGACATGCTCGACCATCAGCACCGTGATGCCGGTGTCGCGCACGCGGCGCACGAGCTCGACGCCCTTCTGTGACTCGACCGGCGTCAGGCCGGTCAGGACCTCGTCGAGCAGCAGCAGCTTCGGCTCAGTGGCGAGCGCACGCGCCACTTCCAGGCGCCGCTTCTCCGAAGGCACGAGATCGCTGGCGAGCACATCGGCGCGGGCGCCGAGGCCACAGAACTCCAAGACCTCATGCGCCTTCCGCCGCGCCTCGCGCATGTTGGTGGTGCGGACGAGCGCGCCGACGATGACGTTCTCGATCACCGTCATGCTTTCGAAGCTTTTCACCACCTGGAAGGTGCGGCCGATGCCGCGCTGGCAGCGTTCGGCGGCCGGCAGCGCGGTGACGTCCTCGCCGTCGAAGATGATGGCGCCTTCGGTCGGCTTGAACGCACCGGCGATCAGGTTGAACAAGGTCGACTTGCCGGCGCCGTTCGGACCGATCAGGCCAACGATCTCGCCATGCCCCACCTTGATGGAGACGTCGGAGTTGGCGGTCAGGCCCGAGAAGCGCTGGGTGATTTTACGGGTTTCCAGCAGCGCGGTCATGACGCCACCGCCTCTCTCGCGGGCTGAACGGCCGGCTTCGGCTTGCGGGAGAACAGGCTGACCAGACCTTGCGGCCGCGCCAGCGAGATCGCAACGATCAGGCCGCCATACACGATCAGGTCGACGCCGCGGCCGGAGCCGCCGATGAAGGAGCGGGTCAACTCGGTCAGCGGGATCAGGATGACCGCGCCCAGCATCGGTCCCCACAGCGTGCCGATGCCGCCGAGCACGGCCGGGAGCGCCATCAAGAGCGAGAACTGGAATCCCATCACGCTTTCAGGATCGATGTAGGACACGAACTGCGCATAGAAGCTGCCGCCGATCGCGACCAGGAAGGCCGAGACGGCCGCCGCGCCCATCTTGGAGTTGAACACGTCGACGCCGAGGCTCTCGGCGGCGACCGGGTTGTCCTTCACCGCGCGCCACCAATAGCCCCACTTCGAATCCTCCAGCCACCAGGTCACGAACCAGGCGACGCAGGCGAGCACGAGTGCAAAGTAGAAGTACGGCAGCTTGGAGCGGGTGAACTGGAAGGTCAGCCACGAGTCACGCCGCACCGGAATGTCGATGCCGAGTGCCGCCCCCGCCCAATCCCAGTTCTGGAACAAGAGCAGCGTGATCTCGGCGATGACGATGGTCGCGATGACGAAGTAATGGCCGCCGAGCCGGAAGCAGGGATAGCCGAGCGCCATGGCGATCAGCGCCGAGATCAGACCGCCGGCGAGCATGCCGAACCACGGCAGCACGCCGAACTTGGTGAACAGAATTGCGGTGGTGTAGGCCCCGAGCCCGAAATACAGCGCGTGCCCGAGCGAGATCTGGCCGCAATAGCCGGACAGGATGTTCCAGCTCTGCGACAGCGCCGCGTACATCAGGGTGAGCACCATGATGTTCTGGACGTAGACGTCCTTGACGAAGAACGGCACGACGGCGGCGATGGCCGCAAGGAAGGCGGCGAGGACGAGGTCGCGCCGACGGCGTTGGATGAATGCCTTGTCCATCAGATCGATCCGAACAGGCCGCGCGGGCGGATGAAGACGACGAGGAGATAGACCCCGTAGATTCCGACAGTCTTCAGCGACGGCGGCAGGATCAGCGTGGTGATGGCCTCGACGAGGCCCACCACGATGCCGCCGGCAAAGGCGCCGAATACGCTGCCGAAGCCGCCGAGCGCCACCGTCACATAGGCGATGGTCGCGAACGACGCGCCGACGTCGGGAAAGACATAGAAGAAGATCGCCATGACCGCACCGGCAAGGCCGACCAGCGCCGCACCAAGGCCCCAGCCGAGTGCGAACACCTTGTTCTTGTCGATGCCGACCAGCGCCACCGCGCCGGCATCCTCACGCGTCGCCTCCAGCGCGCGGCCGAAATCGGTGCGGTGGATGAAGAAGTACAGGCCGGCGAAGGCGGCGATCGCAATGAGGGCACCGACCAGCTGCGGCTGCGGCAGATAGATGCCGGCGATCGAGATCGTCTTGCCGCCCAGCCAGGAGTGCGGAATGCTGCGATAGTCAGGGGTGAAGAAGTACTGCGCGACACCGCGCATCAGCACGGCGAGACCGAAGGTGGAGAAGATCTGCACCATGCCGGTATTGGCCTTCGCCCTGACCGCAAATCTGACAATCAGAAGATAGACCACCGCGCCGAACACGAAGAGAGCAGCGGCCACGATCGGCGCCGACAGCAGCGGATCGAGCGCGAAATAGGCGAACAGGAAGAAGGTCGCGTACATCGCGATCATCAGGAACTCGCCGTGGGCGAAGTTCACGACGTCCATCAGGCCGAAGATGAGCGCCAGGCCGACGGCGATCAGCCCGTAGAGCAGGCCCATCAAGAGGCCGCTGGCGAGACTTTGGATGATTGTTTCTGCTGTCACTTCACTTGCTCCCCGTCATTGCGAGCGAAGCGAAGCAATCCAGACCTTCTTTGCGGCCCCTGGATTGCTTCGTCGCTGCGCTCCCCGCAATGACGGAGCACGACAGATGCTCCGCCATGGTCTCCCCGCCCCTCGGGCCGAAGACGCTTACTTCATCGGCCAGGTGGCTTGGGCCACCGCGGCCTGGGTCGGGAAGATGGTGACGAACTTGCCGCCGACATATTGCAGCAGCACCGGATCGGCGTCGTTGTTCTGGCCGTTCTCGTCGAACTTCACCCGCTTCCACGGCATGATGGTCTGCTCGCCCGGCATGTCGGTCGCGGCCAGCGCGTCGCGGATCTTCTCGCCGTCGGTGGACTTGGCGCGGTTGATGGCGTCGGCCATCACGATCAGGCCCATGAACTGGCGCGACGAGTAGTCGTTGAAGTCCTTGCCCGACTTGGCCTTGAACATGTCGTTGATCTTGCCGACCATCGGCCGCTTGGCGGCGAGATCGAGCGAGAACGAGCCGCGCGAGATCACGCCTTCGAGCTTGTCGCCGACCGCGTCATACAGCGCCTTCTCGGAGAAGCCGGCGTCCTGCGCCACGATCGCATTCGGCTTGTAGCCGAGCTCGGCCATGGTCTTGACCAGCAGGATGCCGTCCGTGGTGTAGCTCGACGGCATCAGCACGTCGGCATTGGCGGCCTTGAGCTGCTGCACCTCGGCCGACAGCGACGGCGAGTTGGCGCGGTACTTGATGTCGGCGACGATCTTGTAGCCGCGCTCGTTGGCGAGCTTGAGCTGGGCATTGCTCGAATCGGTGCCGAAGATGGTGTCCTCGTGGAACAGGGCCAGCGTGTCGATCTTGGTGCCCTTCTTCTTCATCGCGTCGAAGAAGTCGAACATCGCCTGCGAGAACATCTCGTCATGCGGGGCGGCGCGGAAATAATACTTCAGGCCGCGGCGATGCAGGCTCGGCGAGGAATTGTCGGCCGACAGATACGGGATCTGGTAACGCTCGCAGATCTGGCTCGCCGTCACCGCGACGGCGCTCTGATAGGAGCCGATGACGGCTGCGACCTTCTCCTGGGTGATCAGGCGCTCGGCCTCGGCGCGGCCCTTCTGCGGGTCGGCCTGGTGGTCGGCGAACACCAGCTTGATCTTGGCGCCGCCGAGACTAGGCAGGCCTTCGGTGCGGGCGAGCGGCAGATCGAAATCATACTTGCCGTTGATGATTTCCGCCGCGGTCTCGAACGCGCGCTGCGCATCGACGCCGATCTGGGCGCTGGCGCCGGAGAACGGATAGATGACGCCGATCTTCACTTCCGACGTCTGGGCGCGGGCGGCGATCGGACCGAGCGCAGCGGCGGCGGTGGCTCCAAGCAGGACGTTTCGGCGCGTGATGGTCATGGCAAGATCCTCTGATGAAAGCGCATCGATGAAGCGGTTGAGGTCGACGGTAAAGGCTCAATGAGCAGCATGGCTGCCTGATTAGAGGACGGCGAGATCCTTGTTCTTGAGATCGGTGATCAGCATCAGGCCCGGTGCGTGGGTGATGGCGAAGGGCAGCCTGGCCGCAGCGATGACCGCCTGCGGCGTCACCCCGCAGGCCCAGAAGACAGGAATTTCGTCGGCGCCAACCGGCACCGGGTCACCGTAGTCCGGCTTGCTGATGTCGGCGATGCCGATCTGGTCGGGATGGCCGAGATGCACCGGCGCGCCGTGCACGGCGGGAAAGCGCGTCGTGATCTGCACCGCGCGGATCGCCTGCGCCGGCTTGAACGGACGCATCGACACCACCATCGGCCCCGCGAACGGCCCCGACGGCGTGCAGGCGATGTTGGTGCGATACATCGGCACGCGGCAGCCCTGCTCGATGTGGCGGATCGGCAGGCCGTCGGCCATCAGCGCCTCCTCGAAGGAAAACGAGCAGCCGAGCACGAAGGCGACGAGGTCGTCGCGCCAATGCGCCATGAGATCGGTCGGCTCCTCGACCATCTCGCCATCGCGCCAGACGCGATAGCGCGGCACGTCGGTGCGGATGTCGAGATCGGCGCCGAGCGCCGGAATGTGCGGATTGCCCGGATCGGACATGCCGATGATCGGGCACGGCTTCGGGTTGAGCTGGCAGAAGCGGTGGAAGGCGCCGGCGTACTGCTCGGGGATAACAGCCAGATTGCCCTGGACGAAGCCGTTGGCGACGCCCGCCGTGCTCCAGCCCCTGCCCGCGCGATAATCCAGGCGGGCCCGATGGCTCGGGAGAAGATCCGTCTCGCCGGCTGATTGCTGCACTGCCGCAGAAACAGTCATTTGTGCCACTTGCCTAATATCTCGACAAACTCACTGAACATCAGCCATGCTATAAAGTCTAATCTTCGTTTTTAATCAGGATCGATAAGACAAATTGATCCGAGCGGGGCGCGATGCTGGATTTCCGTTCCATCGAGACCTTCCTCTGGGTCGTGAAGCTTGGCAGCTTCCGCGGCGCGGCGCAGCGCCTCAATACGACCCAGCCCGCCATCTCCCAGCGCATCGCCCAGCTCGAGCGCGAGCTCGGCGTCAAGCTGCTCAACCGCGATCATCGCGTGGCGTCCCCGACCGCGAGCGGCCGGCAGATGCTGGTCTATGCCGAGAAGCTGATCGGCCTGCGCGCGGAGATGCTGGCCGAGGTCGGCGACCGCTCGGCGATGCGCGGCGTGCTCCGGCTCGGCGTCGCCGAGACCATCGTGCACGACTGGCTGCCGCGGCTGATCAAGAGCGTCAACGAGAGCTATCCGAATCTGTCGCTGGAGATCGAGGTCGACGTCACGCCCCATCTGCACGCGCGGCTGCTGGCGCAGGAGATCGAGCTCGCCTTCGCGCTGGGCGCGCCCTCCGAGTCCGGCATCCGCAGCCGCGTGCTGTGCGACTATCCGATCAGCTTCCTCGCCAGCCCTGCCCTCGGCTTCGGCACGGGCGTGGTCACCGCCGAGCAGATGGCGCGGTTTCCGATCATCACCTTTCCGCGCAACACCCAGCCCTATGACAACGTGCGTTCGCTGTTCAACCGCCCGCATCTGCCGCCGATGCGGCTGCACGCCAGCGCCTCGCTGGCGACCGTGATCCACATGGCGGTCGAGGGGCTCGGCGTCGCCGTTATTCCGGCCGCGATCGTCGCCAACGAGATCGAGAGCGGCCGCCTGCAGGAGTTGAAGACGGACCTGAGGATTCCACCGCTGACCTTCACCGCGAGCTGGCTGTCGTCGCCCGAGATGATCGCGATCGAGCGCGTCGCCGAGCTCGCAGTCCGGACGGCGCAGACGGCCAGCCATCCCTCTGCATCGGTTGACGGGCTCGTCGCGGCGCGCGATGGACAGGATGCCGGAGTACAGGGAATTCAAGCATGAGCCGCGCCGTCACCAATCTGCAGATCGATTCCGCCCGCCTCTGGGACAGCATCCACGAGACCGCCAGGTTCGGCGCCACGCCGAAGGGCGGCGTGCGGCGGCTGACCCTGAGCCAGGAGGACAAGCAGGTCCGCGACTGGTTCCGGAAAGCCTGCGAGGATGCCGGGCTCGAAGTGCGCGTCGACACGCTCGGCTCGATGTTTGCACTTCGCAAGGGGCGCGACATGGCGAAGCCGCCGGTCGGGCTCGGCTCGCATCTCGACACCCAGCCCACGGGCGGCAAGTTCGACGGCATTCTGGGCACGCTCGGCGCGCTGGAGGTGATCCGCACCCTCAACGACGCCGGCATCGAGACCGACGCGCCGCTGTGCATCGTCAACTGGACCAATGAGGAAGGCTCGCGCTTCGCGCCGGCGATGATGGCCTCGGCCGCCTATGTCGGCGACTTCACGGTCGAGGACATTTTGTCGCGGACAGATGCCGCAGGCATGACCGTGGGCGCGGCGCTGGACGAGATCGGCTATCGCGGCGCGACCGCCGTCGGCACGCAGAAATTCTCCGGTTTCGTCGAGCTGCATATCGAGCAGGGTCCGATCCTGGAGGCCGAGAACAAGACCATCGGCGTGGTCGACCACGGCCAGGGCGTGTTCTGGTACGACGGCAAGGTCACGGGCTTCGAGAGCCATGCCGGCTCGACACCGATGCCGCTGCGCCGCGACGCGCTGCTGGCGCTGTCGGAGTTCGCGCTCACCCTGGAGCAGATCGCGCTCAAGCTCGGACCGAACGCGGTCGCGACCATCGGCGAGGCCGTGATCGCCAATCCCTCGCGCAACGTGATCCCCGGCGAGATCGCCTTCACCATCGACTGCCGCAGCGCCAACGCCGAGACGCTGGAGGCACTCGATGCCAGCCTGCGTGCGGCGGCGGGTGAGATTTCGAAGAAGCGCCGCGTCGAGATCGCGATCGACCAGGTCTGGCGCAAGCCGCCGACGCATTTCGATCCGAAGCTGGTCGATGCCGTCGAGCGCGCCGCCGGCACGCTCGGCTATTCGCACCGGCGCATCACGTCGGGAGCGGGCCACGACGCCTGCAATCTGAACACGATCATGCCGGCCGCCATGGTGTTCGTGCCCTGCAAGGACGGCATCAGCCACAACGAGCTCGAGGACGCGACGCAATCCGACTGCGCCGCCGGCGCGAATGTCCTGCTGCACACCGTCCTGTCGCTGGCGGGCGTGGCGTCGTGATGGGCTGCTTCAATCGGCTCCGCCGAACTATTAGTCGTCAATCATAGACCTCAATCGCGCGGGCACACTGAGCTCCCCTCCCCCCCGCCGCAATCGCACAGCGATTGTCGGCAGCGGGGAGGGGTCGGGGGCGGGGGTCCGCACGGGCAATCTCGCCCGGAGCCCCCCTCCCCAGCCCTCCCCCACAAGGGGGGAGGGAGCGCATCTGTGCCTGCGCAGCCACTTCGCATCCTTCGTAAAGGAGACCCTCACATGCGCGGAGTATTCATCGACGCCAACGAGTCGCTTGCCGAGATATTCGAGCGGCAGCGCAAATCGGGCGATCCCGAGATGCGCGTGCATCTCAACCCCGACATCAAGCCGGAGGACTGGCCGGCGATCCTCGACGGCGCCGAGATCGGCGTGGTCGATCACACCGCCCTGCCCACCGAGGTCGCGAAGCAGTGCAAGGGCCTCAAGCACGTCGTCTTTCTCGGCACCGGCGCGCGCAGCTACATGAACCCCGAGGAGCTTAGCCAGCTCGGCATCACCGTGCATTTGATCAAGGGCTATGGCGACACGGCCGTGGCGGAGGCCGCGATCGCGCTGATGTGGGCCTCGGCGCGCGGCATCGCGCAGATGGACCGCGAGATGCGCGCCGGCAACTGGCTGCGCGACGACGGCATGCAGCTGACCGGCAAGACGCTCGGCCTGATCGGCTTCGGCGGCATCGCCGCCGAGGTCGCGCGCATCGCGTCGGGCAGCGGCATGAAGGTGATCGCCTGGAACCGCTCGCCGAAGAGCCATCCGGGCGTCGACTTCGTCAACCTCGACACGCTGCTGCAGCAGAGCCATGTCGTCTCGCTGCACCTCCTGCTCAACGACGAGACCCGCGGCTTCCTGTCGCGCGAGCGCATCGCGCAGATGCGCAAGGGCGTGATCTTCGTGAACACCGCCCGCGCCGCCATCATCGACGAGGCCGCGATGATCGACGCCCTGCGTGCCGGCCACATCCGCCACGCCGGCCTCGACGTCTTCAACACCGAGCCGCTGCCCGCCGGTCACGTGCTGACCACGATCCCGAACGTGACGCTGTCCGCGCACTCGGCCTTCCGCACCCCGGAGGCGAGCGAAAACCTGATCCACGCCGCGTGGGAGCACTGCCGGCGGGTGGCGGCAGAGTAAACGCTCTCTCCTCCGTCATTGCGAGCGAAGCGAAGCAATCCAGAGTCCCGCGGCGACCCTGATTGCTTCGTCGCTGCGCTCCTCGCAATGAGGTTGTTGGTCGAGCTGTCGCCTAAACTACCACTGTCGTCCCGGCGAATGCCGGGATCATACCGCGTGATTGATCGAGAGCGGACGGTGGCAATCGCGTAGGGCGGATTAGCGGAGCGTAATCCGCCGTCGTCCAGCAACGATTAGTAAGGCGGGTTACGCCCCGCTAACCCGCCCTGGCTATGCAACCCGGCGTTCGCCGGGAGCGACAACAATAGCTGTTCCTAGTCCACCATCTCCGCGACCGCCTTGCCGCACGCCTCGGTATCGGCATTGCCGCCGAGATCGCGCGTGCGCAAGGTGCGCTCGGCGAGCGTGCGCTCGATCGCGCCGACGATCGACTGCGCCGCGGTCTTTTCGCCGAGATGCTCCAGCATCATCGCGCCCGACCAGATCATGCCGATCGGGTTGGCGATCCCCTGCCCCGCGATATCGGGCGCCGAGCCGTGCACCGGCTCGAACACCGACGGGAAATGGCGTTCGGGATTGATGTTGCCCGACGGCGCGATGCCGATGGTGCCGGTGCAGGCCGGGCCGAGATCGGACAGGATGTCGCCGAACAGGTTGGAGCCGACGACGACGTCGAACCAGTCCGGGTGCAGCACGAAGTTCGCGGTGAGGATGTCGATGTGGTACTTGTCCCACTTCACGCCCGGATAGTTCTTCGCCATCGCCTCGACGCGCTCGTCCCAATACGGCATCGTGATCGAGATGCCGTTGGACTTGGTCGCCGAGGTCAGATGCTTCTTCGGCCTGGACTGTGCCAGCTCGAAGGCGAACTTCAGGATGCGGTCGACGCCGGTGCGGGTCATCACCGTCTGCTGCGTCACGAACTCGCGGTCGGTGTCCGGAAACATGCGGCCGCCGACCGAGGAATACTCGCCCTCGGTGTTCTCGCGCACCACCCAGAAATCGATATCGCCGGGCTTGCGGCCAGCCAGCGGCGACGGCACGCCGGGCATCAGGCGCACGGGCCTGAGATTCACGTACTGATCGAACTCGCGGCGGAACTTGATCAGCGAGCCCCACAGCGAGACGTGGTCCGCGATCTTGGCCGGCCAGCCGACGGCGCCGAAATAGATCGCGTCATGGCCGCCGATCTGCGCCTTCCAATCGTCCGGCATCATTTGGCCGTGCTTCTCGTAGTAGTCGTAGCTCGAGAAGTCGAAATGGTCGAACTGCACGGCGACGCCGTGCTTCTTGGCGGCGGCCTCGATCACGCGAATGCCCTCGGGCATGACCTCCTTGCCGATGCCGTCGCCGGGAATGACTGCGATGCGATAGGGCTTCTTGCTCATCGAGCGGATCCTCAGATGGTGCTGCCGGACTGTCCCGGCTGAAATCGTCGACGCCTGAATGGACCAAACGGCCGGGAAGCGCAACGCTGCGGTGCAAGATTGACCGCATGGCTGACGCGCCCGACAATCCGGTCTCCCTCCCCTCAGCGAGCACCTCCATGGACCTTCATCTGCGCGGCAAGCGCGTTCTCATCACCGGCGCGTCCAAGGGAATCGGCGCCGGGGCGGCCGAAGCCTTTGCCGAGGAAGGCTGCCACGTCCGGCTCGCTGCGCGCAGCGGCGATCGCCTTTCCGCCCTGGTCGAGCAGCTCCGATCGAAGCACCAGATCGATGCAGCCGCGCATGTGGTGGACCTGCGGAAATCCGAAGACGTCGCGCGGCTGGCGCAGGAGGCGTCCGACATCGACATTCTCGTCAACAATGCCGGCGATATTCCGGGCGGCGCGATCGACAAGATCGACGAGGCGGCCTGGCGGCATGCCTGGGACCTCAAGGTGTTCGGCTTCATCAACCTGACCCGGCTGGTCTATGCCCAGATGAGAGCGCGCGGCGGCGGCGTGATCATCAACGACATCGGCGCGGCCGGCGAGAAGTTCGACGTCAACTACATCTGCGGCAGCGCCGGCAATGCGGCGTTGATGGCCTTCACCCGCGCGCTCGGCTCCAAGAGCCTCGCCGACAACATCCGCGTCGTCGGCATCAATCCCGGGCCGGTCGGTACCGATCGCCACGTCAGCCTGCTCAAGACCCGCGCCCGCGATCTGTTCGGTGACGAGAGCCGCTACACGGAATTCCAGAAAAGCCTGCCGCTCGGCCGTCCCGCGCATGTCAGCGAGATCGCCGACCTGATGGCGTTCCTGGCCTCGGACCGTGCCGGCTACACCTCCGGCGTGATCTATACCGTCGATGGCGGCATCAGCGCAGGGTGGGGTTGATCGCCGCGACCTTTCCACCTCAGCCGAAACGTGATCTACAACGTGGCGCCGGGACGCTTGCCATCAGGAGAACTAAGCTTTGGCCGACCAGGGATTGATCCGCGAGAGCGCCTGCGCCGTCGTCGACAAGTTGAAGTCCGGCAAGGTCACGCCGCTGGATTGCCTCGACGCGCTGGAAGCGCGCATCGCAGCCGTCGACGGCAAGGTCAATGCGCTGCCGACCCTGTGCTTCGACCGCGCGCGCGGTCACGCCAAGGCGCTGATGCAGAAGCCGGCTGCCGAGCGCGGCGTGCTGGCCGGGCTGCCCGTGCCGATCAAGGACCTCACCGACGTCGCCGGCGTGCTGACGACGCAGGGCTCGCCGATCTTCAAGGACCGGATTCCGGAACGCTCCGATCTCGTGGTCGAGCATCTCGAAGCCAATGGCGGCGTGATCTACGCCAAGTCGAACACGCCGGAGTTCGGCGCCGGCGCCAACACCTTCAACGAGGTGTTCGGCGCGACGCGCAATCCCTGGGACACGTCCCGCTCGGCGGCCGGCTCCTCCGGCGGCGCCGCGGTGGCGCTCGCCACCGGCATGGCCTGGTTGGCACACGGCTCCGACATGGGCGGCTCGCTGCGCAACCCCGCCAGCTTCTGCGGCATCGTCGGCCTGCGCCCGAGCTTCGGCCGCGTCGCGAATACGCCGGCGGTGGCCATCGACCGCAATCTCGCCGTCCAGGGCCCGATGGCCCGCAACGTCGCGGACCTCGCGCTGCTCTTGGACGCGATGAGCGGCGAGCACGCCGCGGATCCGATCTCGCTGCCCTCGCCTGCGACGTCGTTCCTGGCCGCCGCGCGCTCCGGCAGGAAGCCGGTCCGCGTCGCCTACTCGCCCGATCTCGGCATCACGCCCGTCGATCCCGAAGTCGCTGCCGTCACCCGCAAGGCGGCGCAGCGCTTCGCCGAGCTCGGCGTGATCGTCGAGGAGGCGCATCCCGATTTCAGCGAGGCGCATGAATGCTTCCACGTGCTGCGCGCGCTCGACTTCGCGATGAGCAAGGCGGAGCTGCTGCGCACCAAGCGCGACCTGCTCAAGCCCGAGGTGATCTGGAACATCGAGGAAGGGCTGAAGCTCACGGTCGCGCAGATCGCGCGCGCCGAGGCGCAGCGCGTCGCGATCACCGCGCGCGCGGTGAAGTTCTTCGAGACGTATGATCTGCTGCTGGCGCCGGCGACCATCGTGCCCCCCTTCCCGGTCGAGAACCGCTACGTCGCCGAATGCGCCGGGCAGAAGTTCGACAACTACGTGCAGTGGCTCGGCATCGTCTATGCGATCACGCTGGCCTGCTGCCCAGCCCTGTCGCTGCCCTGCGGCTTCACGGAAACGGGCGTGCCGATCGGCCTGCAAATGATCGCGGCGCCGCGCGCCGACGCCAAGCTGCTCGCTGGCGCCAAGTTGCTGGAAGATGTTCTTGGCGTGGCCAGCTCGACCCCGATCGATCCGCGCGCGCCGAAGGGCTAGTTTGGTCGGCGGCCTCATGGTTCGAGAGGCGCCTTGCGGCGCGCCTCACCATGAGGATCGGGACTTGCTTTCGTGGCGCGATGGCCGACGAACGGGGCTTTTTTTCAAGGCGGCCATCCGCCGAGTTCCATGCTCTGAACATGGGACCCATGTCCGTTATCGGCTGTTGGCAATCCGGGCGGCTGCCGTAGAAGGGCCGCAAATCATGCTTGCCGGAGACCGGATATGACAGACCAGGCGCTACCGCCTGCCGCGGACACTACCACATTCTCCGACGTCGAGCGGCGCATCAAGGCGATCCTGATCGGCTCGGCCGGCAACCTGGTCGAGTGGTACGATTTCTATGCCTATACGGCGTTCGCGCTGTACTTCGCGCCGGCCTTCTTTCCGTCGAAGGACCCGGTGGTCGAGCAGCTCAACGCCGCCGTCGTGTTCGCCGCGACGTTCCTGATGCGCCCGCTCGGCGGCTGGCTGTTCGGCTATCTCGCCGATCACCATGGCCGGCGGCTGTCGCTGACCGTCTCGGTGCTCTGCATGTGCTTCGGCTCGCTGATCATCGCGGTGACGCCGACCTATGCCACCATCGGCATCGCCGCGCCGATCATCCTGGCGCTCGCCCGCGTGATCGAAGGCCTCAGCCTCGGCGGCGAATATGGCGCCAGCGCCACCTATCTCTCCGAGGTCGCCGACGCCAAGCACCGCGGCTTCTATTCGAGCTTCCAATATGTCACCCTGATCGGCGGCCAGCTCACCGCGATCATCGTGCTCCTGCTGTTGCAGAAAGTGTTCCTGACCCCGGAAGAATTGCGAGCCTGGGGCTGGCGCATTCCGTTCGCGATCGGTGCCGGCCTCGCAATCTTCGTCGCGGTGATGCGGCGGAACCTGCACGAGACCGAAGCCTTCGTGGAGGCCAAGAAGACCGTAGGCCCTTCCGGTTCGATCACCGCCCTGTTCAAATATCCGCGGGAGCTGCTGCTGGTGGTCGGCCTGACCGCGGGCGGCACCGCCGCGTTCTACACCTTCACCACCTACATGCAGACCTTCGTGAAACTCTCGGTCGGCCTCACCGAGGACCAGACCACGATGGTGATCTTCGGCTCGCTGCTGTTCGCCTGCGTGCTGCAGCCGCTGTATGGCGCGATCTCCGACCGCATCGGTCGCAAGCCGCTGCTGATCTTCTTCGGCGTCGCCGGCACCTTGTCGACGATCCCGATCCTGACGGTACTGAAGGGCACCAAGGAGCCGTTCACAGCCTTCCTGCTGATCTGCGGCGCCTGGATCTTCACGGCGGGCTACACCTCGATCAATGCGGTGGTGAAGGCCGAGCTGTTTCCGACCAATGTCCGCGCGCTCGGTGTCGGCCTGCCCTATGCGATCACCGTATCGCTGTTCGGTGGCACCGCGCCGGCGATCGCCCTCTACTTCAAGAGCATAGGGCACGAGACGTGGTTCTATTATTATCTCACCGGCGTGATCTTCCTGTCGCTGCTGATCTATGCGAGCATGCGCGATACCAAGCATGCGTCCGCGATGCACCGGCACGAATGAGTCCGCACGAAAAAGCCCGCACGAATTGACGAGGTGTCGAGATGGCCGACGAGTCCAGCCTGCCGCCCGAGAGCAAGCTGACCCGCAGCAAGGAACGCTGGGCGCGCGAGGGCAAATTCCTGACCGGCCGCATCATCAGGCCGGAGGACCAGCGCCTGCCGCCGGGGCAGCATCTGACCCGCGACTGGCCGGTGCTCGACCTCGGCCTGACACCGTCGGTCACATCAGAGCGCTGGCGGCTCGATGTCTATGGCGCCGTCGAGAACCCGCTGTTCTGGGACATGCGCGCCTTCCTCGCCCAGGAGCAGCGCCAGTTCGTCTCCGACATCCACTGCGTCACGACCTGGTCGCGCTACGACAATCAATGGGAAGGGCTCGCCACACGTGACCTGCTCGCCGCCTGCCGGCCGCGTGACAGCGCTGAATTCGTCGTGCTGCATTCCTATGACGGCTACACGACGAACCTGACGCTCGAAGACTTCGCCGCCGAGGATGCGTTGCTCGCGCATAGCTGGTCCGGCGCGCCGTTGACTGGAGAGCATGGCGGCCCCGTGCGCGTCGTCGTGCCGCATCTGTATTTCTGGAAGAGCGCGAAATGGCTGAAGGCGATCGAGTTTCTCGACTCCGACAAGCCCGGCTATTGGGAGGTGCGCGGCTATCACAACCGCGGCGATCCCTGGGCCGAGCAGCGCTATTCGGACTGACGGGCTGACAGGACCGTAGGGTGGGCAAAGGCTTGCAGCGTCGTGCCAACCCTCGCCTGTTCTGAATAAAGCTGAATGGAAAAAGAATGGCGGGCAGGCTTCGCTTCGCCCACCCTACGCGCTCAATTTTCGAACATGCCAGAGATGCAGCATGGAGTTCACTTCAGAAACCGGCAAGATCCCCAAAGGCTATGGGTACCTTCTCAAGCCGAGCGTCATCCTCGCCGCACTGACCGCAAGAGATCTCGGCGGCATTCGCATCCACCTCGTTCGCAGCCACGGCAGGCGTCTGTTCGATGCACGATATCGGCCGCCGGACGGCGACATTCCTTATGAGCGTCTCAACATCAAGGTCGGCACCGCGCACGAGCGGGACTTGCCCCCACTCCGCCGGCAAGCGAAGGACGAAGCGCTGCCGGCGCTCGTCCGATGGATTACCGATCTCGTCTCGCAGGACCTGCCGACGGCGATCCGGCATGGCGAACAGGAGATCGAGCTGTTGCCGCCGCGAGACTGATCGGCGCCTGGTCGTGAGATCGATCGCTGGTCCGGGCCGATCGCAGTCCAATCGCATATTGACCTACGTCGTAACGAACCATCACACCAGTTAGTTACTCCGTCATGCCCGGGCTCGTCCCGGGCATCCACTTCGTTCCCAGCATGCCGAACGGCGTGGATAGCCGGGACAAGCCCTGCCATGACGACCTGGAGACAGGCGGCACAAAACTCCGATCGTCAAATGCGATAGCCCTCGGTCTGACCGGAAGGTGTTGGCGTCAATCATGTGGTCCCACGTCCAGCCTCGCCCCCCAAATAATCTCCCTCTTGCTAATTTCTGAAAATCGTGATTTACTCCTCGCCATCCCGCCTCGTTGCAGAGGGGCGTATCGCGATCGTCACGGACGTGGAGCGCGGGATGCGGTGGGCGCGACGGGTCGCAGCATGGTCTTCCGTGCGGACGAACGATCCGGTGCGCACGGTGAAATCGTGTGGTCTCGGCGCCGCGGTGCTGGCGTCAAGTCGTGGTGCGGATGACGCGCATCGCGATGACGGGGGCAAGAAAGCCGTTCCCCGGAGAGAGCACGTATAAGCCGTTCCAACCATTGCGCAGGGAAGGCCGGGATGTCCTCAGCCGTACCTGTGGTTCTGCCGCCTGCATTTTTTCCGCAGGCGGGCCATGGGGGCGGCAGGCTCCCGACCTTCCCTGCGCCCTCTTGTTTCAAGAGGGTGGAAGATCCGCAGAGCTCGGGCCGTGCAGGCCGCGAGGGTATGCCACCATGTCTACGCGTATGGCCAGATCTGTTGTATGACAACGGGGAACGATGCCGTGTCATCGCCTCGCACGGCGGTGAAGACGCAACGGATGGAGACCACATCATGCCGACCGAACGTTTCCAGTTTGAAGGCGCAGGCGGCGACAAGCTCTCCGCGGCGCTCGATCTGCCTGATGGCGCGCCGCGGGCCTATGCGCTGTTCGCGCATTGCTTCTCCTGCGGCAAGGACACGCATGCGGCGCGGCGCATCGCCATGGCGCTGACGGCGCATGGCATCGCCGTGCTGCGGTTCGACTTCACCGGCCTGGGCTCCAGCGAAGGCGACTTCGCCAATACGACGTTCTCCTCCAACGTCGCCGACCTCGTCCGCGCCGCCAATCATCTGCGCGAGACCCGACAGGCGCCGGCGATCCTGATCGGCCACAGCCTCGGCGGAGCCGCCGTGCTGGCCGCCGCCGGCGACATTCCCGATGCGAAAGCCGTGGTGACGATCGCGGCGCCCTCGGACCCGGGCCACGTCACCGCGCTATTCAAGGACAGCCTCGAGGCGATCCGCCGCGACGGCTCGGCCGAGGTCTCGCTCGCGGGCCGTCCGTTCCGCATCAGCAGCTCGTTCCTCGACGACGTCGTCGAGCAGCGCCTGCTCGACAGGGTCAAGCATCTGCACAAGGCGCTGCTGGTGATGCACTCGCCTGTCGACGACACCGTCGGCATCGACAACGCGACGAAGATCTTCATCGCCGCCAGGCATCCGAAGAGCTTCATCTCGCTCGATCACGCTGATCATCTCATCAGCAGGAAGGAGGACGCAGCCTACATCGCCGAGGTGATCGCGAGCTGGGCCGGCCGTTACGTCGCGCCCGCGGCCGCCGAGCCGGCGCCCGCAGATGGTCCGCGCGACGTGGTCGTGCGCGAGACCCGGTCGAGCAAGCTGCAGCAGGCCATCGCGCTCGGCCCGCATCATCTCACCGCGGACGAGCCGCTCTCGGTCGGCGGCCAGGACACCGGCCCGGGCCCCTACGACCTCCTGCTCGCGGCGCTCGGCGCCTGCACCTCGATGACGATGCGGCTCTATGCCGACCGCAAATTCCTGCCGCTCGACCGCATCACGGTCACCTTGCGCCACAGCAAGATCCATGCGGAGGACTGCGCGGAGTGCGAGACCAAGGTCGGGCTGATCGATCAGCTCGACCGCGAGATCCACCTGGACGGCGCGCTCGATCAGGAGCAGCGCAGGAAGCTGATGGAGATCGCCGACAAATGCCCGGTGCACCGGACGCTGACGTCGGAGATCCGTATCGTCACGCGCGCGACGGAGTGAGCTCATTCGACTGAGTCACAACCACCGCATTCCGGGGCAAGGCCGTGAGGCCTTGAACTCGGAATCCCGAGATTGTCTTGCGTCCATTTCCGGCAATGTCGAGATTCCGGGTTCAATCGCCGACGCGCAGCCGCTTCGCGACTTCGCATCGACGATTGCCCCGGAACGACGGTGGTCGTGACACAATGAGACTAACGCGCGGCCTGCGGCTCGCTCTTCAGCGGCCTGACGCGCAACGCTCCGCGCAGGCCGGCCGCCGTGCCGATGAAGATTCCCGCGATGGCGACGAAGGACGGCAGCGCCAGGGTCGACAGTCCCGTCAGGCCCTGCCCGACCGAGCAGCCCAGCGCCATCACGCCGCCGATGCCCATCAGCGCGGCGCCGCCAACCGAGCGCAGCATGTGATGCGGAGAGTGGAAGCCTTCGAGCTTGAAGCGCCGCGTCGCCACCGCGGTGACGAGGCTGCCGGCGAGCACCCCGGCCACGGTGGCGATGCCGAAATTGGCGGTCGAGCCGGTCGACAGCATGATGTATTGCAGGGCATCGGCGATCGGCGCGACGAAGGTCAGGGACGCGACCGGCACGGGGTTGAAATCGTCCGCGCCGAGAGTGCCGGTCGCGAACCAGCCGGCCGCGATCAGCAGGCCGACGACGAGGCCGGCGAACATCTGGCCGGGCGCGCGCCGGAATGGCGCGTGCGCAAGGGCGAAGACGATCAGCGCGCCGCCGAGCCCGAGCGCCGGCAGCAGCCGCGCCGCTGCACCATGCAGGCCACCGACCGACAGCACAGCCGGCAGCGACGTCGCGGTCGCGGCGGTCTGCGAGCCCTGCATCAGCGCGATGCGCAGCGGCGCGATCAGGCCCTTCAACGTCATCTCCGCCGCGATCGCGAGCACGGTCACGACGACGAGGGAGCGCAGATTGCCGCGGCCGAGCAGCACCAGCGCGCGCGAACCGCAACCGTTGGCGAGCACCATGCCGTAGCCGAACAGAACACCGCCCAAGAGCATCAGCGGCACCGAGAACGTCGGCTGCAGATAGATCGACTTGCCGAGATCGACGGCGCCGTTGGCCGCGAGCAGCTGTGTGGCGATGATGGCAATGCCCATCGCCAGGGCGTAAGTTCGCACCAGCCGGCGGTCGCCGTCGGCCCACCAGCCGCGCAGGCTGCTCATCATGCAGAAGCCGCTGAGCAGCCCCACCACGCCATAGACCAGGCCGATCATGAGACCGGCCATCATGGCCAGATTGGCGGCTTCGGGCACGTTCGGGATTCCTTCCGGTTGCGGACAACACGCGCGTTGCGCAGGCAGCGCTTTCGCTTGACGCGCGCAGAATATTTGCCACGATGTCGCACCTAACTAGATGAGAATGCTTGTTCCAACAAGCATCGACGGGAGAGAACGCCGTGATTTCAGAAGCGCATCCTCAGGGGTGGCCGACGCATTGCGCATGCATGGAGGCCGCACGGTGAGCGGCGTGGCGACACTTTCCGCCGACGCTCTCGCCCGCGCCTGCGCCGACGCGATGTGGCAGGACGACCGCGCCAGCCAGGGGCTCGGCATGCACATCGTCGAGATCGGCCCCGGACGCGCCACGCTGCAGATGACGGTGCAGCCGCACATGGTCAACGGCCACGGCATCGCCCATGGCGGCTTCATCTTCACGCTGGCCGATTCCGCCTTCGCCTTTGCCTGCAACTCGCACAACGACCGCACCGTGGCCGCACAGGGCAGCATCAGCTTCATCCGCCCCGGCAAGCTCGGCGACGTTCTGCTTGCTCGCGCGCACGAGGTATCCCGCAGCGGGCGCTCAGGCATCTATGATGTCCGCGTTACGGCAGGCGACACGGTGATCGCCGAATTCCGCGGCCATTCCCGCAGCATCGGCGGCACGCTGGTCCCGGCCGCCGCGAGCTGATCCGCTTCCCCATCGCCCCGCGCCCCTGCCGGAGGACCTGACCATGACATCGACCAAGCTTCAATCGACCGGCAGCTACGTTCCCGAGATGGACGCTGCCGAGCGTGCCTCGCGCGACGAGATCATGGCGCTGCAGACGAGCCGGCTCGCCTGGTCGCTGAAGCACGCCTATGACAACGTCGCCCATTACCGCCGCGCCTTCGACAAGGCGGGGGTGCATCCCTCCGACTTCCGCGAGCTCGCCGACCTCGCCAAGTTTCCGTTCACGGTGAAGACCGACCTGCGCGACAATTACCCGTTCAACATGTTCGCCGTGCCGCGCGAGCAACTGGTAAGGGTGCACGCCTCCTCGGGCACGACCGGCAAGCCGATCGTGGTCGGCTATACCAGGAACGACATCGCGACCTGGTCGGCCGTGATGGCCCGCTCGATCCGCGCCGCCGGCGGCCGGAGCGGCATGATCATCCACAACGCCTACGGCTATGGCCTGTTCACCGGCGGCCTCGGCGTCCATTACGGCGCCGAGCAGCTCGGCTGCACGGTGGTGCCCATCTCCGGCGGCATGACCGAGCGGCAGGTGCAGCTGATCAATGATTTCCGCCCTGACATCATCACCGTGACGCCAAGCTACATGCTGGCAATCCTCGACGAGTTCAAGCGTCAGGGCCTCGATCCGCGGCAGAGCTCGCTCAGGATCGGCATCTTCGGCGCCGAGCCGTGGACCAATGCGATGCGCGCCGAGATCGAGGATGCGTTCGCGATGGACGCCACCGACATCTACGGCCTGTCCGAGGTGATCGGCCCTGGTGTGGCGCAGGAATGCCTGGAGACCAAGGACGGGCTGCACATCTGGGAGGATCATTTCTATCCGGAGATCGTCGATCCCGACACCGGCAAGGTGCTGCCCGACGGCGAGATGGGCGAACTGGTGTTCACCTCGTTGACCAAGGAGGCCTTTCCCGTCATCCGCTATCGCACCCGCGATCTGACGCGGCTGCTGCCGGGCACCGCGCGGCCGGGAATGCGACGGATGGAGAAGGTCACGGGCCGCTCCGACGACATGATCATCCTGCGCGGCGTCAACCTGTTCCCGTCACAGATCGAGGAGATCCTGCTGTCGACCGAGTGGTGCGGCGGCCATTTCATGCTGGAGCTGACGCGCGAGGGCCGCATGGACGAGCTGACCATCTACGCGGAGTCGCGCCCCGAGCATTGGGACGAGACCGGCCTCGGCGCGCACGCCGAGCGCATCTCCATCCACATCAAGAACACCATCGGCCTCACGGCAAAGGTGAAAGTCGTCCCACCCGACACGCTGGAGCGCTCGGCCGGCAAGGCGAAACGGATCAAGGACAAGCGGCCGGTGGGGTAGCCGTTCAGAGATGAAATCGAGATTGAGCGCCGATGACGGTGAGCTCCCTCGCCCCGCCTGCGGGGAGAGGGTTGGGGTGAGGGGGACTCTCCACGCACCGAACTCGCGGAGAGTCCCCCTCACCCGGATTGCATCTAACGATGCAATCCGACCTCTCCCCGCAAGCGGGGCGAGGTGCAGCGAGCGAGCCGAGCGAGCGTGATCACATAAGCCTCGATCAGCAGTCGAAATTTCGCGGCCACTACCTCACACATGATCGTAGTCCACCACCACGCGCTCCGTCACCGGCCTGGCCTGACACGTGAGCACAAAACCAGCCTGCAGCTCCCATGGCTCCAGCGAGTAGTTCAGCTCCATCTCCGCTCTCCCCTCCACCAGCTTGGCGCGGCAGGTCGAGCACATGCCGCCCTTGCAGGCGAACGGCAGGTCGACGCCGGCGCGCAGCGCGGCGTCGAGGATGGCTTCGCCGTCGGCGACCGGAACCTCGCGGCGCTTGCCGTCGATGATCAGGGCGGCGATGGCCTTCGGCGGCGCCGAGTCCGGAACGACCATCTTGGGCCGCGGCTTGCCGCCGGCGCCGGAGACGAAGCGCTCGACATGGACGCGGTCGTCGGAGATCCCGAGCGCGCGGCAGGCGGCCTCGATATCCTCGCTCATCCCGGTGGGACCGCAGATGAAGACGTGATCGACGCTCTCGGCCGGCACCAGCGAGCGCAGCAGCACGCGCACCTTCTCGCCGTCGAGCCGGCCGTGCAGGATCGGCAGATCCTGCTCCTCGCCGGAGATGACGTGGAACAGCGAGAAGCGGTCGAGAAAGCGATCCTTCAGCTCCTCGAGCTGTTCGCGGAACAGCATGCCTGCGGTGGTGCGGCTGCCGTAGAACAGGAAGAAGCGGCTGTGCGGCTCCCGCGCCAGCACGGCCTTCACGATCGAGAGGATCGGCGTGATTCCGGAGCCCGCCGCGAAGCCGACGTGGGTGCGCGCGGCCTCCGGCTGCAATGCCACGCCAAAACGTCCAGTTGGCGTCATCACGTCGATCTCGTCGCCGCGCTTCAGTTCGTCAGTGACGAAGCTGGAGAACGCGCCTCCATCGACGCGCTTCACCGCGATGCGGATCTCGTGATCATCGGGGCCGGAGCAGATCGAATAGGAGCGCCGCACCTCCTCGCCGCCGAGCGTGGTCTTCAACGTGAGATATTGCCCCGGCGCGAACTGATAGTCCGCCGCCAGCTCGTTCGGAATGGCAAAGGTCAGCGACACGGCATCGGGCGCCTCGCGGCGCAGGTCACGGATAGCGAGACGGTGGAAGCGTGGCGTGGTCGACATCGGGTTCATCCTCCCGTCATTGCGAGGAGCGAAGCGACGAAGCAATCCAGGACCGCGCGCGGGACTCTGGATCGCTTCCGCCTACGCCCTTCGGGCTTCGGCGGACAAGTCGCTGCGCTCGCGATGACGGCTGCTGCATCAGTGACACTTGAAATAATCGAACGGCTCGCGGCACGATCTGCAGCGCCACAGCGCCTTGCACGAGGTCGAGCCGAACTCGGCGAGTTGCTCGGTGTCGACGGATCCGCATTGCGGACACGCGACCTCGGCCACGCCAAACAGAGCGCGGCGCCCGCTCGACGGCTGCGGCGGCGCGATGCCGTACTCCCGCAGCTTGCGCCGCCCCGCCTCGCTCATCCAGTCCGTGGTCCAGGCCGGCGACAGCACCGTGCGAACGTGGGCATCACGGAAGCCGGCGCGCTCCAGCGCCAGCTCGATCTCCAGCGCGATCATGTTCATCGCCGGACAGCCGGAATACGTCGGCGTGATCGCGACCTCGACGCGGTCGCCGACGACCTCGACCTCGCGCAGGACGCCGAGATCGTCGATCGTCAGCACCGGAATTTCCGGATCGGCCACCGATGCCGCGGCGTCCCAGGCGCGCTGGCGCAGCTCGGCCGGGCTGAAATCCGCAACTACCATGTCGCACCGGGAAAGCTGCGCTGCATATATTGCAGCTCGCTGAGAAGATGGCCGAGATGCTCGCTGTGGCGGCCGTCGCGGCCGCCCTGCTGCATCCACTCGTTCTCCGGCAGCACCAGGGTCGCCTCGCGCGCGACATGCGACACGCTCGACAGCCATTCCGGCAGCAGTTGCGTCGGATCGATCGCGATACCCGCGTCGATCAGACCGCGCTCACTCTCGTCGACGCTGAACATCTCGCCGGTATAGGCCCAGAGGTCATCGATCGCGGCTTGCGCGCGGGCGTGGCTTTCGTCGGTGCCGTCACCGAGCCGGATCACCCATTCGCTGGCGTGGCGCAAATGATAGGCGCATTCCTTCTCCGACTTGGCCGCGATCGCCGCCAGCGTCGCATCGGTCGAGCCCATCATGCCGCGCCAATACAGATCGGCGAAGGCGGCGTAAAACAGCTGCCGCACCATCGTGTGCGCGAAATCGCCATTGGGACGCTCGACCAGCAGCAGGTTGCGGTACTGCCTGACATCACGAAGATAGGCGAGCTTGTCCTCGTCATTGTCGTGACCCTCCACCTTGGCGGCGTAGCCATAGAGCTCGCGCGCCTGGCCAATCAGGTCGAGCGCCATGTTGGAGAGCGCCATGTCCTCTTCGAGAACAGGCGCATGGCCGCACCATTCGGAGAGGCGATGGCCGAGGATCAGCGCATCATCGGCGCGGCGCAAGGTGTAGAGCACCAGCGGCGTTTCGCAGACGGTGATCGAGGGAGCGGTCATGGTTGTGATCCGATCAGGCCCGCCACGAACTCAACCATTGCGAGCACAGCAATCCGGGGATTCATCCGAGCCGGCAGTCTGGATTGCTTCGCTGCGCTCGCAATAACGACGGCTGACGGCCGTCCGCACTTACATATGCCCGACTTCCTCGGGCACCTCGTAGAACGTCGGATGCCGATAGATCTTCGACTCCGCCGGCTCGAACATCATGCCCTTGTCGGCCGGATCGGACGCGGTGATCGCGCTCGACGGCACCACCCAGATCGACAGGCCCTCGCCGCGGCGGGTGTAGAGATCGCGCGCCGCCTGCAGTGCCATGGTCGCATCCGGCGCGTGCAGTGAGCCGCAATGCTTGTGCGCAAGCCCGTTGCGGCTGCGGATGAAGACTTCCCACAACGGCGTGTTCGGCGTCGCCATTTCGATCTCCCTGTCCTATTCGGCAGCCTGTGCCATCCGGCGCCGCGCGCGCTTCTCGGCGTAGGCGGTCGCGGCCTCGCGCACCCAAGCGCCCTCGGCATGCGCCTTGCGGCGCGCGGCCATGCGATCGCGGTTGCACGGGCCGTTGCCGGCCAGCACCTGCTTGAACTCGTTCCAGTCGATCGGGCCGTGCACCCAATGGCCCTGCTCGTCCTGCGTCATCTCGGAATCAGGAATGGTGAGCCCGAGATACTGCGCCTGCGGCACGGTGGCATCGATGAACTTCTGGCGCAGCTCGTCGTTCGAGAAGCGCTTGATCTTCCACTTGGTCGAGGTGTCGCTGTGCTGGCTGGCCTGGTCGGGCGGGCCGAACATCATCAGCACCGGCCACCACCAGCGGTTCAGCGCGTCCTGCGCCATCGCCTTCTGCTCGGGCGTGCCGCGGCAGAGCGTGAGCATGATCTCGTAACCCTGCCGCTGATGGAACGATTCCTCCTTGCAGACGCGGATCATCGCGCGCGCGTACGGACCATAGGAGCAGCGGCACAACGGAATCTGGTTCATGATCGCGGCGCCGTCGACCAGCCAGCCGATCACACCGATGTCTGCCCAGGTCAGGGTCGGGTAGTTGAAGATCGAGGAGTACTTGGCCTTGCCGGCGAGCATCGCATCGACCAGTTCCTCGCGCGAGGCGCCGAGCGTCTCGGCGGCGGCGTAGAGATACAGCCCGTGGCCGCACTCGTCCTGGACCTTGGCGAGCAACGCCGCCTTGCGGCGCAGGCTCGGCGCGCGCGTGATCCAGTTGCCCTCGGGCAGCATGCCGACGATTTCGGAATGGGCGTGTTGCGAGATCTGCCGGACCAGCGTCTTGCGATAGGCCGCCGGCATCCAATCGTTCGGCTCGATGCGCTCTTCGGCATCGATGCGCGCCTGAAAGCGCGAGGCGCGTCCAGCGTCCTCGGCGAAGCTGCCCTCCTCGGGCGAATTGAGCGCCTGCGTGTACATGCGGCGGCGTCCTCCCAGGACTTGGTTGACGCCAATATATAACGAGATTTCATCCGTGCAATCGAATTCTGTAATATATCAACGGACCTCATTTTCGACGGCGAAACGCCGCAGCAGCGCCGCTCCGGCCGCCGGCAGAGGCCCCTCCTCATTTGTCGCATGCGCGTCGAGCCAGCGCTCGGAACCCGGCAGCAGCAACCGATAGATCTCGCCGCACAGCGCCCGGGCCTGCCGTCCCGGCCAATTCCCCGGCAGCAGCTCGGCCGGCAGCAGCGGATCGCGCAGCACGATGCGCCGATAGTGGTGGATCAGCAGGATCCGGGCGGTGAAGGCCTGCCCGTCGGACAGCGCCTCGCCGCGCGCGATGCTGTCCTTGAGCGGCGCAAAGGAGGCGCTGAACTTGCGGTACGCCTCCGCCGTCCGCTCCAGCGCCCAGCTCTCCGCGACGAGCCGCCGCGCCATGTCGGAGCCGGCGGAGGCCTGCAGGCGGACAGCCCCCTCCACAGCGTCAGGGACGGCGATGCTCGCGGGGGCCACGAACACGCCGGGCAGCGGGCTGCCGAAACCGGCATCGCGCAGGGCGGCGCGCGCCTGCTCGCGATCATCGGCGCTGCCGATGAGCAGCAATTCGAAGCTGCCGTTCCATTCCGCCGGCGGCGAATCGTAGATGTGGCGGGTGGCACCGGCGAAGGTCTGCTCGCCGCGCCGGGTCAGGCGATAGAAGCTGTTGCGGCCTATTCTGGTGCGCTCGAACCAGCCTTCCGCCGTCAGCCGCGACATCGCCGTGCGCACCACGCTGCCGTCGATGGCGAGCCCTTCGAAGAAGGCGAGCAAGGTGCCGAGCCAAACGCTGCCGCCCCGCGGCACGATGGCGTCGCCGAACACGGTGATGATCAGCGACCCCGTGCGCGACGGCTCGCTCTTGAGCTGATGGACGATCCGGGACAGCGGCTGCGGCATGGCGAAGGCTTTAGCCGGTTTCACCCGATCGCAAAAGAAAAGGCCCGCACGATGCGGGCCTTGCAGGTTGATCGTCCGACGCGCGAGACGCGCTCAGGCGGTCTTGTTGTAGGCCTTGGCCATGTTCTCCTGGGCGAGCTTTGCACCCTCGGTGACGAGCTTGCCGACATACTCGCTGGTCGACTTGGCGCGGGCGACGAGCGCCTCGCCACGGGCACGGGCCAGCTCACCCTGGATCTGAACGGCTTCGCTGATCGACTTGGCGGACGCCAGCCGGTCGATGCCGTCGAAGAAGGCCTCGGTGTCCTGATACAGCGCCTGCTGAATGTTCCGGCTGATCTTGCCGGCCTCGGTCACGCCGTCGAACACGGCGGTCTCGATCGCCGACGTCACCTTCTCGGAGCCAGCGAGGGCCTCCGCAGCGCGCTCCTTGGCGGTCGACGCGGTCTTCTTGACGAACTCCCGCGCGGACTCCGGCACTTCCATCGTCTGCAGATTCTTGAACGCGTCGGTCACCGGTGCAAAGGCGTCCTTGACGGTGTCGAACACGGTATTGGTCTCGGTGGTCATGGCTGTCTCCATCCTCAATGCTTCTGAGCTATGGCTCGCTCCGTCCCTTATGAAACCGGAGTGACTCAGCTATATCATTCTGGATGGTGCGACGCAACATAAATGTTGCAACGCACCATCCTGGATGGGAGGAAAGGACTGGCAACCGCTGAGCGACCCGCCGCACGTCGGAACGTTCGGGTGAGCCTCAGTGCTCGGCAGGGGCGCCGCCGTGCTTTTTGTTGCGGTTCTTCCCCGGCCGGGCCGGCTCGGCCGGCTTTGGAGCCGCCTCATCAGCCTTGGGCGCGGCGTCGACGGGCTGAGACGGCTTCATCAACGTGTCGAGCATGGCCCGGATCTCGCGCAGCTCTGCCTCGATCGCGACTGTCGGTGACGGATCGGGTGCTTTGGCGGCGTTCAGCGTCCGGTCGAGCAATGCTTTGATCTCGCTCAACTGGGGCGTGACGTCGACGGCGGGTTTTGCCGCCGGTTGCGGAGCCTTGGTCGCGGCAAGAAGCTCGTTGAGCAAGTCCTTGATCGCCTTCAAGTCCGGCGTGACGTCGCGCGGCGGCGCCACGACTGGCGCCGGCGCCTTGGACGCGGAGAGAAGCGAATCCAGCACGCTCTTGATCTCATTCAACTGCGGAGCGAGATCGGCGGGCGTCGTCGCGGGCACCTGCGCGGAAGCCAGCAGCTCCTTCAACAACACCCGTGTCTCCGCCAGTTCGCCCTCGATGGAGGCGAGCCGCTCATTCAAGGCGGTGAGCTGACCACGGCTCGGCACGTTCATGCCGGCGAAGTAGTTTTCCATCAGATCAACCATGGGCTTCTGTCCGTTTCCTGAACCAGTTGCGGGACCATCGGAGGATGGACGGGGCGTCGCACCCATCGGGCGCAGCCGCGTGAAGGCGCTGAAGCTCTTCTGCATCTCTCCGACCATCTGCTGCCAGAATGCGATCGGGTCGCCAGCTTTGTTCGCCATCGGCACGCTCCTTCAGACCAATACAAGACTCAAACACAACTTATCATAGCACGCCTTCGCTGCGGTGCGGGAGAACTTGTAGCTTGCTTCTCTCGACCAACAGAACCATGCCATAGAGGGTTCCAAGGCCTTGAACGAGGGATCAAGTGACTGCAACTGCTCATCAGCCGCCGCAGACTGTGCGCGCCAACGGTATCGACATCTGCTACGAGATCTTCGGCGACCCGGCGGCCCCTCCCCTCGTGCTGATCATGGGCCTCGGCGGCCAGATGATCATCTGGTACGACGAGTTCTGCGAACAGCTCGCAAGCCGCGGCTTCCGCGTGATCCGCTTCGACAACCGCGACATCGGCCAATCGAGCAAGCTGCATGGCGGCCGCCGGCTGACCCCGTTCGAGCTGATCAAGCTGCGCTTCTTCAACATTCCCGTCTCCGCGCCCTACAAGCTGCTCGACATGGCCAAGGACACGGTCGGCCTGATGGACGCGCTCGACATCAAGTCGGCGCATCTGGTCGGCGCGTCGATGGGCGGCATGATCGCGCAGGAGATCGCGATCTCCTTTCCGCATCGCGTGCGCTCGCTGACGTCGATCATGTCGACGACCGGCAATCCGCGCATCCCGCCGCCGACGCGCGAGGTCGCGATGCTGCTGATGGCGCCGCCGCCGAAGACCAAGGACGACTACATCAAGCGCTTCCAGAAGACCTGGAAGGCGCTGCGCGTCGGCTCATTTCCCGAGGACGAGGTAAATGACGTGGCACTCGCCGAACGCTGCTTCGCGCGCGGCATCAATCCCGCCGGCGTCGGACGTCAGTTGCGCGCGATCCTGGCCTCCGGCAGCCGCAAGCCGCGGCTGCATCTGGTGACGGCGCCGACACTCGTGATCCACGGCAAGGTCGACCCGCTGGTCCATCCCACCGCCGGCAAGGACACGGCGGAGTCGATTCCGAATGCCAAGCTCCTGATGATCGACGGCATGGGTCACGCTACTCCGCGGCCGATGTGGCCGCAGATCATCGACGCAATCGCCGAGCACGCGCACGGCGCGAATCCGCAGGCGGCTTAGGAGAGCCGACGCGCTGCGTCGGCAGGCTTGACGACATCTGTTGTTGTTTGGCTCGGCCGCAGCCTCTCACTCGGACGTGCAATCTGCCTCGGCCGTTCTTCAACCGAACCGTCGCCGCCGCCATTCGATCAGCTTGGCGCTGACCTCCGCGGGCTGCTCCTGCTGCGTCCAATGGCCGCTGTCGCGGACGAGATGTTTCTCCAGGTCCGGCACCAGCTTCTCCATGCCGTCGGCGGCCGAGGGCGGCAGCACGGCGTCGTTCTCCGCCATGATCATCAGCGACGGCACGCGCACCGTTTGATCTAGCCCTTCGGCGCGCTGCCAGTTGCGCGTCATGTTGCGATACCAATTGATGCCGCCGGTGAAGCCGGTGCGCGTGAAGGTGTCGACGAACACCTGCTTCTCCGCCTCCGACAGGATCGGCTGCCGCGTGTCCTTGGCGGCGTCATAGGCTGCGATCATCTGCGGGAACGCCAGGTTGAGCGATGGCGAGGCTGCGATCCCGCCGTCCGGCGGCTCCGTCGGCGGCGTATCGCTGCGCGGCAGCGGCTTGCGCATGAAGGCATCGAAGGTCTCCCCGACACGGCTGCCGAAGATGCGGTCCGGCTCGCGTGCGGGATCCTGGAACTGCACGATGTACATCATGTCGCCGAACCGCTTGCGCATGATGGCGATGGGATCGGCGGGCGCGCGCGGCAGATGCGGCGTGTTGATGCCGACCACGCCCGCGACTCGGTCGGGGTATCGCAGCGGCATCTGCCAGACGACGAAGCCGCCCCAATCGTGACCGACGAAGATCGCCTTGTCGATCTTCAGATGATCGAGCAGGCCGACGAGGTCGGCGGTGAGATGCTCGAGGTCATAGGCCTCGACCGGCTCCGGCCGGTCGGTCGCGCCATAGCCGCGCTGATCGGGTGCGATGACGCGGATGCCGGCCTCGGCCAGCGCCTTGATCTGATGCCGCCAGGAGAAGGCCAGCTCCGGCCAGCCGTGGCAGAGGATCATCGGCGGCCGGTCGCTGACGGGGCCCGCCTCGTAATAGCCCATGCGGATGCCGTTGGTCGTCGCGAACTGCAGCGCCGGCATCCAAGACGGATCGGTCATGCGTCCTCCCCTGAAGTGTTCAGCCGGTCTTTTTCGACCGGTCTTCGGCTCCGGCATGGAGCCTGCTCCATGCCGTGACGTCACGCCACGTCCCTTCGGAGTTCCGCGCAAGCGTAATCCGTGCGGCCGTCGGCCGCGTCAGGCCGACTTCTTGTCGTTCGAGCGGCTGCCGCCGAGGCCTGTCATGGTCAGCATCAGGTCCTGAAACCGTTCGGCCAAGCGGGGATCGAACGTGAACCAGCTCTGCATGATGGCTTCGGGCGTGAGCTTGTCGATGTTGCTCGTCATCTGGTTCTGCAGCCGGTCCATGACCGCAGCCTGCATCGGACCGACATCGGGAAGTCCGAAAAACTGCCGCGCTTCGAGCGGTGTGCAATCGATCTCGATATTGACTTTCATGTCCGCTCCGCTGTTCGAACCATCCCGACGCGAGCCCCGGGCCGGGCTCCCTTCACCAGGAAGACCATCCCGGACTCGCGGCAGGGGGGGTCCAGTATCACCGCGCCGGCCCCCCTCTAGCAAGCGGCGCGTTGCTGCAGGTGCGCAATTCCCGGGACATGGTCAATCCGGCGAGCCCTCAGCCCCATCCCGGAAGCCGCCGCTCGCGTGCGCCGCACAGCGGCGGCGGGGGGATAACCATATCGTTTAGGCTTAAACAAACTGCACTTGTGTGCCGCCGCTGAACTCTGGCAACATATTCGGATCGATCTGCCGCGGGTCGCACGACGCACCGCCAGGCCAGAGCCAACGGGATCAGTTCATTCCGGCGCGGCATCAGACTTGCAGGCATATCGCCCGGCGTCTTGTTGCTTCTTGAAGTTCGTGCAAGAGGCGCTGCAGACAACACGAACTTCGAAGCAAAACAGGCCGGACACAATCGCGCCTGCCGAAAAACCAAGCGTCAAACGCGGAGAATTTGGACATATGTCGGGACGCAAATCCCTGCTCATCGCGGCAGCGGTCGCATTCGGCCTCGCCGTCATGCCGGCTTCGGCCCAGACCCTGCGCTATGCCAACCAGGGCACCCTGAAATCGCTCGATCCCTACACCTTCAAGGAATCGACCACGATTGCGCACCATGCTCACGTCTATGAGGGACTGACCGCGCGCGACAAGGATCTCAAGATCATCCCCGCGCTGGCCGAGAGCTGGGAAACGCCCGAGCCGACCCGCTGGCGCTTCCATCTGCGCAAGGGCGTCAAGTTCCACAATGGCGAACCCTTCACGGCCGACGACGTGATCTTCTCCGCCGATCGCGTCCGCGCCACCGGTTCCAACTTCCTCTCCAACGTTCCGCCGGACGCAAAATTCATCAAGGTCGACGACTACACAGTCGACGTGAAGCTCGATGCCCCCAATCCCATCCTGATCTCGCAATGGGATACGTGGTACATCATGAGCAAGAAGTGGTGCGAGGACAACAACTCGGTCGCGCCGACGCCGGTGTCGGCAACCACGCCGAGCTACGCCGCGCTGCATGAGAACGGCACCGGCCCCTTCATCATCGAGAGCCATCAGCCCGGTGTGAAGACCGTGTTCAAGGTCAATCCGAACTGGTGGGGCAAGCCCGAGCACAATCTCAAGGAGATCGTGTTCACCACCATCGCCTCCGACGCCACGCGCGTCGCCGCGCTGCTGTCCGGCGAGGTCGACGTCATCGAGCCGGTCCCGGTGCAGGATATCGGCCGCGTCGATTCCAGCCCGAATGCCCAGGTCCTGAAGGGACCGGAGCTGCGCACGATCTTCCTTGGCATGGACGAGACGCGCGACGAGCTCTTGTACTCCAACGTCAAGGGCAAGAACCCGTTCAAGGATATCCGCGTCCGCGAGGCCTTCTACAAGGCGATCGACGTCGAGCTGATCAAGACCCGCGTCATGCGCGGCCTGTCGACCCCGTCGGCGCTGATGATCGCTCCGCAGCTCTATGCGCTGTCGAAGGACTTCACCCGGCCGAAATATGATCCGGACGCCGCCAAGAAGCTGCTGACCGAGGCCGGCTATCCCGACGGCTTCGAGGTCGGCATGGATTGCCCGAACGACCGCTACGTCAACGACGCCGCGATCTGCCAGGCCGTGGTCGGCATGCTCGCCCGCATCGGGGTCAAGGTGAACCTGAACGCCCAGCCCAAGGCGCAGTATTTCGCCAAGGTGCTGAAGCCCGGCGGCTACAACACCTCGTTCTTCCTGCTCGGCTGGACGCCCTCCTCGATGGACGCGCACAACGTGATGCACGACATCATGGGCTGCCGTGACGATGCCAAGGACCCGACCCGGGGCGAGGCCAATCTCGGCAATTACTGCAACAAGGAGTTCGACGCCCTGACCGACAAGGTCCTGGTCGAGACCGATACCGCCAAGCGCAATCAACTGATCAAGCAGGCCTTCGAGATCGGCATCAACGATTACGGCTACATCCCGCTGCATCAGCAGGCGGTGGCCTGGGGCGTCTCGAAGAAGGTGAAGATTCCGCTGCGCGCCGACAACGCCGTGCTGCTGTTCCTCGCCACCAAGACCGAGTAGTCCAGACGCAACGACAAGTCCCGGAAAGCAGAACTGCTTTTCGGGACTTTTCATTTCCTGCGGCAGATGCTACGCGCCGCCGCATCTCGAAGGACCTGAAAGGATCAGATGCTCGCCTTCGCGCTTCGCCGAGCAATTCAGGCCATCGGCGTCATGATCGCCGTCGGAATCATCGCGTTCGCCATGTTCCGCTTCGCCGGAGACCCGGTGAGCCAGATCGTGCCGATCGACGCGTCGGCCGCGGAACGGGCCAGCATCCGCCAGTCGCTCGGGCTCGACGATCCCTTCATCGTGCAGTTCGGTCGCTATCTGTTCGACGCGGCGCAGTTCAAGTTCGGCGTCTCCTATCAGTTCCGGCAGCCGGTCTCCGATCTGCTCAAGGAGCGCATGCCCGCCACCCTGGAGCTCGCGGTCTGCGCGACGATCCTGGCGCTGTTCTGCGGTATCCTGATGGGCGTGTTCTCGGCGCTGCACCGCGACTCCCTGCTCGCCAAGCTGTTCCAGATGCTGTCGCTGATCGGCATCTCCCTGCCGACCTTCCTGATCGGCATCCTCCTGATCTACCTGTTCTCGGTCACGCTGGGCTGGCTGCCGTCGTTCGGCCGCGGCGACACCGTCAGGTTCGGCTGGTGGACATCGGGCCTGTTCACCGTCTCCGGCTGGAAGGCGCTGATCATGCCCTCCATCACGCTCGGCCTGTTCCAGATGACCTTGATCATGCGGCTGGTTCGCGCCGAGATGCTCGAGGTGCTGCGCACCGACTACATCCGCTTCGCTCGTGCCCGTGGGCTGACCACGCGCGCGATTCATTTCGGCCATGCCCTGCGCAACACGCTGGTGCCGGTGATCACCGTGGTCGGCCTGCAGTTCGGCTCGGTGATCGCGTTCTCGATCATCACCGAGCAGGTGTTCCAATGGCCGGGCATGGGCCTGTTGTTCGTGCAGGCGGTGCAGAATGTCGACATCCCGATCATGGCGGCCTACCTGATGATGGTGTCGCTGATCTTCGTCACCATCAATCTCGTGGTTGATATCCTCTACACCGTGGTCGATCCGCGCCTGCGCGCGACCATCAGCCGTCCGGCCTGATCATGAGCGACGCAGCCCTTCCCCACCCCACGCCCGTCGAGACGCCGCGCGCCGCCGACGGATGGCTGAAGCGTGCGCTTGCGAGCGACCTGTTCTACTCGTTCCGCCGCTCCAAGCTGACGGTCGCCGCGGCCGTGATCACGCTGCTGTTCTTCCTGCTGGCGATCTTCGCGCCGCTGCTGTCGCCGCAGAACCCGTTCGACCCGGCCCAATTGCAGCTGTTGAACTCGCGGATTTCGCCGCTGTGGACCGCCGACGGACAGAGCCCGTTCTTGCTCGGCACCGACGAGCAGGGCCGCGACGTGCTCTCGGCCATCCTCTACGGCCTGCGCATCTCACTCCTGGTCGGCATTCTCGGCGTCGCCTTTTCCGGCGCGCTCGGCATCGGCCTCGGCCTGATCGCCGGCTATTTCGGCGGCCGGGTCGACACAGTGATCATGCGCATCGCGGACGTCCAGCTCACCTTTCCGCCGATCCTGATTGCGCTGCTGGTCAACGGCATCGCCAAGTCGGTGTCCGGCAACCGGCTGGACTGGCTCAGCATGCTGGTCGTGCTGGTGCTGGCGATCGGCCTCTCCTTCTGGGTGCAATATGCGCGCACGGTGCGGAGCTCAGTGCTGGTCGAGAAGAACAAGGACTACGTCGCCGCGGCACAACTGATCGGCCTGCCCGCGCCCGTCATCATGCTGCGCCACGTGCTGCCCAACACCACCGGTCCCGTGCTGGTGATCGCCACCATCAACCTCGCGCTGGCGATCATCACCGAGGCGACCTTGTCGTTCCTCGGCTCCGGCATGCCGGAGACGATGCCGTCGCTCGGGACCCTGATCCGGATCGGCAACAACTATCTGTTCGCCGGCGAATGGTGGATCGTCGCCTTCCCCGGCATCGCTTTGGCCGGACTGATCCTCGCCATCAATCTGCTCGGCGACTGGCTGCGCGACGCCCTCAACCCGAAACTGCGATGACCCGCGTGAATGCGTCCTTCCGAGGCTTGAGCTCATGACCGCCCCCGTTCTGTCCGTGCGCAACCTGCAGGTCGAGTTCGCGACCCGGCGCGGCACCCTGCGCGCGATCGACGGCGTCTCCTACGACATCGCCAAGGGCGAGGTGCTCGGCGTCGTCGGCGAATCCGGTGCCGGCAAATCCGTCACCGGCCTTGCCGTGATCGGCCTGATCGATCCTCCGGGCCGCATCTCCGGCGGCGAGATTGAGCTCTCCGGCCTGCGGATCGACAACCTGCCCCCGGAGGAGATGCGCAAGGTGCGCGGCAAGCGCATCGGCATGATCTTCCAGGATCCGCTGACCTCGCTCAATCCGCTGTATCGCGTCGGCGACCAGATCATCGAGACCATCAGGACCCACACCAACCTCACCGAGCAGCAGGCGCGCAAGCGAGCCATCGACCTGCTCGCCGAGGTCGGCATATCGGCGCCCGAGAAGCGCATCGACGGCTATCCGCACGAATTCTCCGGCGGCATGCGCCAGCGCGTCGTGATCGCGCTGGCGCTGTGCGCCGAGCCGGAGCTGATCATCGCAGACGAGCCGACCACCGCGCTGGACGTCTCCGTGCAGGCGCAAATCATCTCGCTGATCAAGCGGCTCGGCCGCGACCACGGCACCGCCGTGATGCTGGTGACCCACGACATGGGCGTGATCGCCGAGACCTGCGACCGCGTCGCCGTGATGTATGCCGGCCGCGTCGCCGAGATCGGCCCGGTGCAGGAGGTGATCAACAACCCGCTGCACCCCTACGCCAAGGGGCTGATGGGCGCGATCCCGACGCTCGCGGGCGAGGAGAAGCGGCTGGTGCAGATCCCAGGCTCGATGCCGCGACTGTCCGCGATCCCGCCCGGCTGCTCGTTCAATCCGCGCTGCAGCTTCGCCTTCGACCGCTGCCGCGTCGACCGGCCGGAGCCGCTGCGCCAGGGCACGCAGGCCGTCGCCTGTCATCTGTACGATCGCGCGACGGAGACCGCGGCATGACCGATTTCGTCGAGGTCAAGAACCTGCGCCGGGTCTTCGACGTCTCGAAACCCTGGCTCAACCGCGTGATCGAGCGTCAGCCGCAGGAGTTCCTGAAGGCGGTCGACGGCGTCAGCTTCGGCATCAGGAAGGGCGAGACCTTCGCGCTGGTCGGCGAATCCGGTTCTGGCAAGACCACGGTCGCACGCATGGTGGTCGGGCTGCTGGCGCCGACGTCGGGCGAGGTCATCATCGACGGCGTGTCGATGAGCGAAGCGCGCCAGGCCCAGGTGCGGCGCAAGCTGCGCCGCCGCATCCAGATGGTGTTTCAGGATCCTTACGCGAGCCTCAATCCGCGCTTCCGCGTCGATAGCATCATCGCCGAGCCGATCCGCGCCTTTGACATCATCGAGGGTGAGCGCCAGATCAAGGACCGCGTCGGCGAGTTGCTGACGCTGGTCGGCCTGCATCCCGACGACGGCCAGAAATTCCCGCACGAATTCTCTGGCGGGCAGCGTCAGCGCATCGCCATCGCGCGCGCGCTCGCCTCTGAGGCCGAGTTCATCGTCTGCGACGAGCCGACCTCGGCGCTCGACGTCTCCGTGCAGGCGCAGATCCTCAATCTGATGCGCGATTTGCAGGACAAGTTCGGCCTGACCTATCTGTTCATCAGCCACAATCTCGCAGTCGTCCGCCACATGGCGAGCCGCATCGGCGTGATGTATCTCGGCCGCATCGTCGAGATCGCCGATGGCCGCACGCTGTTCAGCGACCCGCGCATGCCCTACACCAAGATGCTGCTCGGCGCAGTGCCGGACCTGTCGATGTCCGGCCGCCAGCGCATTCCGGTCAAAGGCGAGATCCCGAACCCGATCAATCCGCCCTCGGGCTGCACCTTCAACCCACGCTGTCCCCTTGCATTCGATCTCTGTCGGCAGCAGTCGCCCGAACTCATCGGCGGCGTGGCCTGCCATGCGGTGAACCAGCCGGCGAGCGCGGCCGTTCCTGCATGAGGCAACGAGTCGTGATGCGGACGGACCGATCATCAGAATGAAAGTCACATGAGCTTCATCAACCCCGATCCCTTCACGACCCGCCCCGAGATCGACGGCACCTTCGGCGTCGTCACCTCCACGCACTGGCTCGCCACCGCGGTAGGCATGGCGATGCTGGAGCGCGGCGGCAACGCCTTCGATGCCGGCGTCGCCGCGGCCTTCACCCTGCAGGTGGTGGAGCCGCATCTCAACGGTCCCGGCGGCGACGTGCCGATCATCCTGCACGACGTCAAGCGCGGTCGCACCGAGGTCATCTGCGGCCAGGGCCCGGCGCCATCAGGCGCCACCATCGCGCACTACAGGAACGAAGGCCTCGACATGGTGCCCGGCACCGGCCTGCTCGCGGCCTGCGTGCCCGGCACGTTCGAGTCCTGGATGCTGCTGCTGCGCGACTACGGCACGATGCGGCTGCGCGACGTGCTGGAGCCGGCGATTTCCTACGCGCGCGACGGCTATCCGCTTGTCGAGCGCATCTCGGCGACGATCCAGACCGTGGAGCAGCTGTTCAAGACGCATTGGCCGACCTCGGCCGCGCTCTATCTGCCCAATGGCGAGGTGCCGAGGCCGGGCACGCTGTTCACCAATCCACAGCTCGCGGAAACCTACGCACGCATCCTGAGTGAAGGCGAAAGCGCGGGTGCTGATCGTGACGCGCAGATCGAGCGCGCGCGCAAGGCCTGGTCGCAGGGCTTCGTCGCCGAGGCTATCGACCGCTTCTGCCGGACGCAGGAAGTGATGGACGTCTCGGGCTCGCGCCACAAGGGCGTGCTGACAGCCGACGACATGGCGCGCTGGCAGCCGACCATCGAGGCACCGCTGACCTATCAGTATGGCCGCTACACCGTTTGCAAGGCCGGCGTCTGGAGCCAGGGCCCGGTGCTGCTGCAGCAGCTCGCGCTGCTCAAGGGCTTTGCGCTCGACGGCCTCGATCCAACCGGACCCGACTTCATCCATTGGCAGATCGAAGCGGCGAAGCTGGCGTTCGCTGACCGCGAGGCATTCTACGGCGATCCTGCTTTCGCCGACATCCCGATCGAGACGCTGCTATCGGATGCCTACAACGACGAGCGCCGCAAGCTGATTACGGAAAAGGCCTCGCTCGAGCTGCGTCCCGGCACGCTCGACGGCTACGGCGCCAAGGTGAAGCTGCGCGAGGCCCAAGGCCGCCGCGAGGCCGTCGGCGCAATGGGCTCGGGCGAGCCGACCGTCGGCCGCTTCGGCGAGGTGCGCGGCGACACCGTGCATTTCGACATCATCGATTCCCGAGGCAACATGATCTCGGCGACGCCCTCCGGCGGCTGGCTGCAATCATCGCCGGTCATCCCCGAGCTCGGCTTCTGCCTCGGCACGCGCGCGCAGATGTTCTGGCTCGAGGAGGATCATCCGGCCGCGCTGGTGCCGGGCAAGCGGCCGCGCACCACGCTGTCCCCGAGCATGGCGCTGCGCGACGGCGAGCCTTACGTCGCCTGGGGGTCGCCGGGGGGCGATCAGCAGGACCAGTGGAACACGCAGTTCTTCCTGCGCCACGTCCATGCCGGCATGAACCTGCAAGAGTCGATCGACGCCCCGGCGTGGCACTCCGAGCATTTCCCGATCTCGTTCTGGCCGCGCACCGCGCGCCCCGGCGTGCTCGTGGTCGAGGGCCGCGTGCCCAAGGCGACCGTCGAGGAGCTGCGCCGCCGCGGCCATGTCGTCGAGGTCGGGCCGGACTGGTCGGAAGGCCGGCTCACCGCGGCCTCACGCGTCGGCCGCCGCCGCCGCGCCGCGGCCAATCCACGGGGCATGCAGGGTTACGCCGCCGGACGATAAGAGAGCAACGCGACGATGACCTGGTCGATCATTGCCAAGGACGATCTCACCGGCCGGATCGGCATCGCCGTCGCCACCCGCTTCTTCGCCGTCGGCGCGCGCGTGCCCTTCATCGTCGCCGGCCACGGCGGCATCGCCACACAGGCGCTGGTCAATCCCTATTACGGCATCGACGGCGTCACGCTGCTGCACGACGGCCGGCATCCGCGCGAGATCGTGCAACTGCTGACATCTGCCGATCCCGGCCGCGAGAGCCGCCAGCTCCACATCCTCGATCACAACGGCCAGATTGCCGCCCACACCGGCCGCGACTGCATCGACTGGTGCGGCCATCTCGAAGGCCGTGGCTTTTCGATTGCCGGCAACATGCTGGCCGGCCCGCAGGTGCTGAACGAAACCGCGAACGCCTTTCTCGCCAACAGCGCCCTGCCCCTCGCCCTGCGCCTGATCGCGGCCATGAAGGCCGGCGAGGCCGCCGGCGGTGACAAGCGCGGCAAACAGTCGGCCGCTCTTCTGGTCCACGGCAAGGAGGAATGGTCCGAGCTCGATCTGCGTGTCGATGATCACCCCGATCCGCTGGCAGAGCTCGAACGACTGGAGGGCGTTAGCCGCAAGCATTGGGCCGTGTTCCGGCAGTTCATGCCGACGCGCGACAATCCGGCAGGGATCACGGATCGCGCCACGATTGATGCCGGCATCGCCGCCGCGCTCGCGAACCAGACATGACCGAGCCGGAAGCACGGCGCGTGATCGGGGTTGGTATTGATAGTGCAACAACGCAGGCTGCATTCGCGTGAGGGACATCGGATGATGAGGAACTGGTGCTTGGCCGCGGTCGCGGCCGTTGTCGTCGCCTCTTGGGGGCCGGTCGCGCAGGCGCAGACCACCTTGCGCATCGGCCTTGCCGAGGACCCCGACGTTCTCGATCCGACCATGGCCCGCACCTATGTCGGCCGCATCGTCTTCGCCGCGACCTGCGACAAGCTGTTCGACATCGACGACAAGCTCAACATCGTGCCGCAGCTCGCGCTGTCGCAGCAGACCTCGGCCGACGGCAAGGAGGTCACCATCAAGCTCCGGCCCGGCGTCAAGTTTCATGACGGCGAGCCGTTCGACGCTGAGGCCGCCAAGTTCTCGCTCGACCGCCATCTCACCCTCCCCGGCTCGTTCCGCAAGCCGGAGCTGGCCTCGCTCGATCATGTCGACGTCGTCGATCCCTTGACGATCAAGCTGGTGTTGAAAGCGCCGTTCTCGCCGCTGATCGCCCAGCTCACCGACCGCGCCGGCATGATGGTGTCGCCGAAGGCGGCCAAGGAGGCCGGCGACAAGTTCGGCCTGCATCCGGTCTGCGCCGGTCCCTACAAGTTCGTCGAGCGCGTCCAGCAGGACCGCATCGTGTTCGAGAAGTTCGCCGACTACTGGAACAAGGACAACGTCTTCATCGACAGGATCGTCTACCAGCCGATCGTCGACGCCACGGTGCGGCTGGCGAACCTGAAGTCCGGAGCCCTCGACCTGATCGAGCGCGTGCTCGCCACCGACATCAAGGACGTGCGCGCCGATTCCAAGCTTGCGCTGTCGACCGCGATCGAGCTCGGCTATCAGGGCATCACGCTCAACATCGGCAAGGACAAGGCCAAGGGCCCACTCAGCCAGTCCGCGAAGGTGCGCCAGGCGCTCGATCTCGCGATCGACCGCGAGGCGCTCAACCAGGTGGTCTTCAACGGCGAATTCATGCCGGGCAACCAGTGGGTCAATCCCTCGCATCCCTATTATCAGAAGGCCTTCCCGGTGCGTGCCCGCGATGTCGAGAAGGCAAAGGCGCTGCTGAAGGAGGCCGGCGTGACGACGCCTGTCGCGGTCGACTTCATGGTACCGAAGGGCGCCGAGACCGAGGCGGCCGCCCAGGTCGTACAGTCGATGGCCGCCGAGGCCGGCTTCGACATGAAGATCCGAGTGACGGAGTTTGCGACCTCGTTGAAGCAGGCCGAGGCCGGCGACTATCAGGCGTTCATGTTGTCATGGAGCGGCCGGATCGATCCCGACGGCAACAGCTACGTGTTCCTGCACAGCAACGCGCCGCAGAACTACAGCGTCTGGGCCAACGCCGAGGCCGACAAGGCGCTCAGCGACGCACGGCTGGTGACCGACATGGCCCAGCGCAAGGCGCTTTACGAGAAGCTGACCAAGCTCGAGATCGAGGACGAGCCGATTCTCTACCTCTACCACCGACGCATCCTGATCGCGCACACCAAGAAGCTCGAGGGCTACAAGCAGATGCCGGACGGCCTGGTGCGCGTGATCGGCCTGAAGCTGAAGTGAGCAGTCACTTGGCCCCCCTTCGTTGGGACGCGACCGCGACGCCTCGCGCGCGCTGCGCTCCCTCGCCCCTTGTGGGGGAGGGAACGCTGGGAGCACGACCGGTTTCCGATGACGCGCCGGGTGACTGCCGCGAGGGACGCAGATCATGCTGACGTTCCTCGCCCGCCGCATCGCCCAGATCATCCCGACGCTGATCTTTGTCTCCATCCTCATCTTCTCGCTGCAACAGCTCCTGCCCGGCGATCCCGCGCTGGTGATGGCCGGCGAGGAGCGCGATCCGGCGGTGATCGAGCAGATCCGCAAACAGTATCGGCTCGACCAGCCGCTTCCGGTTCAGTACGGCTACTGGATCAAGGGCGTGCTCTCGGGCGATTTCGGCGAGTCGCTGCGCATCAAGATGCCGGTGCGCGACCTCATCCTGCAGAAGCTGCCCGTGACCCTGCAGCTCGCCTCGATGGCGATCGTGATCGCGTTCCTGATCGGCATTCCCGCCGGCATCGTTTCCGCCGTGAAGCGCGGAACGGCCTGGGACTATGCCGCCAACCTGTTTGCGCTGTGGGGCATCTCGACGCCGAACTTCTGGCTCGGCATCATGCTGATCTTCCTGTTCTCGATCCAGCTCGGCTGGCTGCCCGCCTCCGGTTACGTCTCGCCCGCCGAGGACTGGCGGGCCAGTCTCGCCGCCACCATCATGCCGGCCTTCGTGCTCGGCAATGCCATCGCCGCGATCCTGATGCGCCACACCCGCAGCGCGATGCTGCAGGTGCTGAGCAGCGACTACATCCGCACCGCGCGCGCCAAGGGCATCTCTGAACGCCAGGTCATCCTGCGCCACGCGCTGCGCAATGCCCTGACGCCGGTGATCACACTGGGCGCGCTCGAGCTCGGGACGCTGTTGTCCGGCGCCGTGCTGACCGAGCAGATCTTCTCGATCCCCGGCTTCGGCAAGCTGATCGTCGATGCCGTGTTCAATCGCGACTACGCCGTCGTGCAGGGCGTCGTGCTGGTCACCGCCACCGTCTACATCATGCTGAACCTGATCGCCGATCTCGCCTATGTCCTCGTCAATCCGCGGCTGAGGAGCTGAGATGGCCGAGACGATGCTGTCAGCTCCGCACGGAGCCCGCGCCCTCGCTCCGCTCGAGCGGCCGATGCAGCGCACCTTGCGCCGACTGGTGAAGCGCAAAGGCGCCATGGTCGGGTTCTGCCTGATCACGGCCTTCATCCTCCTCGCCGTGCTCGCGCCGGTGGTGGCGCCCTACGATCCCATCAAGACGAGCTGGGCGCTGGTGCGCAAGGCGCCGTCGGCGGCGCATTGGCTCGGCACCGATGATCTCGGCCGCGACATGCTGGCCCGCGTGATCTACGGCGCGCGGGCCTCGCTGCTGGCCGGAGCGATCTCGGTCGCCATCGCGCTGGCGATCGGCGTCCCGATCGGCATGATCGCAGGCTACCGCGGCGGCTTCCTCGATGCTCTGATCAGCCGCATCACCGACGCGATGCTGGCCTGCCCGTTCCTGATCCTGGCGATCGCGCTGGCGGCGTTCCTGGGGCCGAGCCTCGGCAATGCCATGATCGCGATCGGCATCTCGGCGACGCCGATCTTCGTCCGGCTGACCCGCGGCGAGGTGATGAGCGTCAAGGTCGAGGAATATGTCGAGGCCGCCCGCAGCGTCGGCGATACCGACCTGCAGATCGCGGTCAGGCACATCCTGCCGAACATCATGCCGGCGCTATTGGTTCAGGCGACGTTGTCGGTCGCCGCCGCCATCATCGCCGAGGCCGCGCTGTCATTCCTAGGCCTGGGCCAGCAGCCGCCCGCCCCGTCCTGGGGCAGCATGCTCAACGCCGCCCAGCGCTTCCTCACCAACGCGCCGTGGATGGCGATCTGGCCGGGGCTTGCGATCTTCCTGGTCGTGCTGTCGCTCAACCTGCTGGGCGACGGCCTGCGCGACGCGCTCGATCCGCAGCAGGACGAGTGAGCGAGGTCTCTCCATGCTAGCTCGAATGGCTGAGGATCTCCTGCGATTGTTGACGATCGTCGACATGGGGGCTGGCGTCGTGATCTGGGCGCTGGCGTTTCGCGAGCGGGTCTTGATGGCGAGCCATGCACCGGAATGGCGCGGCTGGTTCACGCTCCGCCGTGTCACTGCCGACGAATATTCCCGCGCCTATCGCGCGCACTTCCATCGGTCATTGCACTACGCCTTCGCGTTTTTCATCATCATCGGCATCGCCGCTCTGCTGATCCTGCTCGACCATCTGTTCTTTAAGAGGCCGCTGTGCTGAGCGCCGCGGCGGGCGCCGCCGGCCGTGACGACAGTAAGGGGAGAAAGAGACGGCCCGACAAAAACGGCGACTGCCAGGAGCAGCCGCCGTTGATCTTCAGCCCCCCAAAGAAACTGCCCGCTCACGTCGCCTTCAGCGCGTGGTCGGTCTCGGCGTCGAACTGGGCGATCTGCCGGGCGCGCAGCGACTTGGCGGCGGCCTGGTGGTTGGTGGCGATGACGGTGTAGACGGCCGGCAGCACGAACAGTGTGAACAAGGTGCCGATCGACATGCCGGCGACGACGACGAGGCCGATCGAGAAGCGGCTGGCGGCGCCGGCGCCGGTCGCGGTCAAGAGCGGGATCAGGCCGGTGACCATCGCCGCCGTGGTCATCAGGATCGGCCGCAGGCGGATGCGCGCGGACGTCTCGATGGCGGTGCGGCGGTCCATCCCCTCGTTGAGCTGCAGCTCGTTGGCGAACTCCACCATCAGGATGCCGTGCTTGGTGATCAGGCCGACCAGCGTCAGCAGGCCGACCTGGGTGTAGATGTTCATGGTCGCCAGCCCGAAGAACAGCGGGATCAGCGCGCCGACGATCGCCATGGGCACGCTGATCATGATCACCAGCGGATCGCGCAGGCTCTCGAACTGCGCCGCCAGCACCAGGAAGATGATGACCAGCGCGAAGCCGAAGGTGATGGCGAGCTGATTGCCCTCCTGGACGTATTGACGGGCGTCGGCGAGATAGTCGTGGCTGAAGCCGGACGGCAGGTTCTTGGCCTGCTTCTCCAGGAAGTCGACCGCCTGCCCGACGGTGACGCCCGGCATCGGCACGGCGGAGAAGGTCGCCGAGTTGAGCTGGTTGAAATGCGTCAGCGAGTTCGGGTCGGTCGCGGTCTCGATGTTGACGACGGTCGACAGCGGCACCTGCTGGCCGGCCGAGGTCGCGACATAGTAGCCGGACAGCGATTCCGGCGAGATCCGCTTGTCACGCGGCACCTGCGGAATCACCTGATAGGAGCGGCCCTCGAGGTTGAAGCGGTTGATGTAGTTGCCGCCGAGCAGTACGGCCAGCGTGTTGCCGATCGACTGCATGGTGATGCCGAGATCGCTCGCCTTGCTGCGATTGATCCAGACCTTGACCACCGGCTGATTGAACTCGAGGTCGCTGTCGGAGACGATGAACATGCCGCTCTTGCGGGCGGCGTCCTTCAGCTTGGCCATCTGCTCATAGACCGCCTGGAAGCCGCTGGTCGAGCTGATCACCATCTGCACCGGCAGGCCGCCGGGGCCGCCCGGCAGCGCCGGCAGGTTGAAGGCGAAGGCGTTGATGCCCTCGATCTTGGACAGCTCCGCCTGCACCAGCGGCTTCAGCTTGATCGAGGAGCGCGTGCGCTCGTCCCAGGGCTTGAGCAGCATGCCGGCAAAGCCGCCCTGCGGGCCGAGGATGCCGTTCAGAACGAAGCGAAGGTCGGTCTCGGGGAACTTCTGGAACGCCTTGTCGACCTTGTCGGTGTAGAAGTTGATGTAGTCGATGTTGGCGTATTTCGGTGCCTTGGTGATCGAGAACACGATGCCCTGATCTTCCTCCGGCGCCAGCTCCTTCGAGGTGTGCATGTAGAGGAAGCCGACGAGGCCGAGGATCGTCAGCGCGAACAGCGCCGTCACCGGCCGGTAGTCGAGCGAGCGGTCGAGCTGCCGGCCGTACCAGCGCGTCATCGCGCCGAACACCCGGTTGACGAGCCGCGCGAAGCGGCCCTCCTCGGCGCTGCGCAGCAGCACCGAGCACATCATCGGCGACAGGGTCAGCGCGATGACGCCGGAGACGATGACCGAGCCGGCGAGCGTGAACGCGAATTCGCGGAACAGCGAGCCGGTGAGACCGCCGAGGAAGCCGATCGGGGCATACACCGCAGCCAGCGTGATCGTCATCGAGACGACGGGACCGACGATCTCGCGGGCGCCCTGCAATGCGGCCTGCACGGGCGCTTTGCCCTCCTCCAGATGGCGATGGATGTTCTCCACCACCACGATGGCGTCGTCGACGACGAGGCCGATCGCCAGCACCATGGCGAGCAGGGTCAGCAGGTTGATGGAAAAGCCGAACGCCAGCATCATCGTGCAGACGCCGATCAAGGACAGCGGGATGGTTACGACGGGAATGATGACCGAGCGCAGCGACGCCAGGAACAGGAAGATCACGACGATGACGATCAGCACGGCCTCGCCGAGCGTGTGCTCGACCTCGTCGATCGACGACTGGATGAACTTGGTGGAATCGTAGGCCACCTTCATCTTCATCGACGGCGGCAAATTGCGCTCGAGGTCCGGGAACAGCGCGCGCACGCCCTTGACGATGTTGAGCGGGTTGCCCTGCGGCGTCGCGTCGACGCCGATGAAGATCGCGCGCTCGCCGTTGAAGGCGACGCTGGCGTCGGTGCTCTGCGCGGCGAGCTCGACGGTGGCGATGTCCTCCATGCGGACGAAGCCGCCGTCCTTGGCCTTGACGATCATCCGCTTGAACTGGTTGACGTCGGTCAGGCCGGTGTTGGTCGTGACGTTGGAGACGATGAAATAGCCCTTGGCCTGGCCGGCCGCGGACTGGAAGTTGTTGGCGGCGATGGCCGCCGCCACATCGGTCGGCGACACGTTGCGGCCGGCCATCTTCTCCGGATTGAGCCAGATCCGCATCGCAAAGGTCTGGCCGCCCAGGATGTTCGCCGCGGCGACACCATCGACGGTCGACAGCACCGGCTGCACCACGCGCGTCAGATAGTCTGATATCGCCGAGCCCGACAGCTCCTCGCTGGAGAAGCCGAGATACATCACCGAGGTCGTCTGTCCCGTCGTCTTGGTGACGATGGGATCGTTGGATTCCTTCGGAATGAGGTAGCGGACCGAGTTCACCTTGGCGAGCACCTCAGTGAGCGCCTGGTTCGGATCGAAATTGAGCTTGATGAACACCTGGATCGTGCTGGTGCCCTGCACCGAGGACGAGGTGATGTAGTCGACGCCCTCGGCGGATGCGACCGCCTGCTCCAAGGGCGTGGTGATGAAGCCCTGCATCAGATCGGCGGAGGCGCCGGGATAGACGGTCGTCACGTTGACGACGGTGTTGGACAGCTTCGGATATTGCCGGATCGGCAGCACGAAGGCGGCGCGCAGGCCGAGCAGCAGAATGAGCAGGCTGACCACGACCGACAGCACCGGGCGCTTGATGAAGATATCGGTGAAACGCATCGCGGCAATCCCGTCAGCAGAAGTCAGATGAGGTCCGGGCGGGCCGCCTCAGGGCGGCCCGCCATTGGATCAGAGGTCGCTCAGTAGCGCGGCGGCTTCGCCGGGACCGGCGGCAGCGGATCGGTGGAGATCGCGACCGCGGCGCCGGACTGGATCTTGAGCTGGCCGACGGCGACGACGCGATCGCCTTCCTTGAGGCCCTTGAGGATCACCGCGCGGCCGTTGATGCGGTCGCCGGTCTGCACATAGATGCGGTCGGCCGTCAGCGCGGTCTTGCCGTCGTCGGTCTTCTTCTCGTTGATGACGAACACCGAGTCGCCATACAGCGTGTAGTCGACCGCGGTCTCCGGCACCGTCAGCACCGGCGGCTTGTCCGGCAGCACCACGGTGGCGGTGGCGAACATGCCCGGCTTCAGGATGCGCTCCGGATTGGCGATCGTCGCCTGCACGCGGATGTTGCGCGTGTCGGTCGCGATCTGCGGCTCAATCGTGGTGATCTTGCCTTCGAAGGTCCGGCCCGGATAGGCATCGACGCCGATGCGGACGGTCTGGCCGACCTTGAGCTGGCCGCTGTCCTTCTCCGTCACGGTGAAGTTCACCCACAGCTCCGACAGATCGGTCAGCGACACGATCTGCGTGCCGGCGCTGAGATACTGGCCAACCTCGACCTTGCGGACGCCGAGATCGCCGTCGAACGGCGCGCGCACCAGCTTCTGCGCGATCAGCGCCTCGGTCTTGGCGATGCCGGCCTGGGCCTGGTCGTAGGCGGCCTGGGCCTGGTCGACGGTCGCCTGCGGCCCGAACTGGCGCGACGCCAGCTGCTTGGCGCGATCAAGCGACAATTGCGCCACAGTCACCTGGGCCTTGTAGTTGGCGAGATCGCCCTGATCCGGCGCGTCATAGAGCTGCACCAGCGGCGCGCCCTGCTTCACCGTGGAGCCCGGCGTGAACATGATGTCGGTGATGCGGCCGCTGACGTCCGAGGTCACGTTGACCTGATGCACGGCGGCGAGATCGCCGACTGCAGTCAACAGGTTCGGCACCGTCTCCGAACTCGCCGTCGCGACGCTGACGTTGAGCGGCGGCGGCTTCATGTTGGCGAAGAACTGCGCGATCATCTTGTCGCGGAACATGTTGAACCATACGAGACCGCCGACCAGCGCCACGAGCAGGCCGCCAACCACGATGAACCACAGCACCGGGCGGGTGCGCTTGCGCGGCTTGCCGTGGACCGGCTTTCCTGAGAGCTTGGGTTCCGTCGCAATGTTCATGTCATGCACTTTCTGCCGTCGCCGGCCGGGCCGGAGGTTGCGACAATTCGTGATCGAGGTAGCACGCAATGGCGGCGTCGGTCAGTCCGATGCCGCGCAGGATGAATTCGCTGAGCTGGCGCTCCAGGCTCGCCGCAGTTCCATACGGCACACAGGGAATGGATGGAAGCCGCGTCAATGCCGCCATCAAGACCGTGTGATGCGCGAACCAGAACAGATCGCGCGGCGCGGCCGCCAATCGCACGGCGTCACCGGAGGCAACGGCGCTGTCCAGAGAGTTAACGAACTTGGCGCCGATCAGATCATCGATCTTCGTATACAGCAGCCTTGCGAACTCGCCATCGTCGAGATGGCTCGACGCCATCAGCCGCAGCCGCTGCTCTTCTTCCTCATTGGGGCCGTCGGCAATGCCGAGGAAATGCCGGACCATCCCGGCCATCAGCATGACCAGCGTCGCGGTCGAAGGTTCCTGGCTGAGCAGCACCTCGAAATCCGGATCGGTCTCGCACTCCTCGGTGAGGATCTCCGCATAGAGCGCCGCCTTGGAGGGGAAATGTTTGAACAGCAGCGCTTCCGAGATCGCCGCCGCGGCGGCCACGCTCTTGGTCGTGGTGCCGGCATAGCCATGACGCGCGAAGCAGCGCTTGGCTGCACCGAGGATCAGCTGCCTGCGGAGATCGCTTGTCATGCGCAAAGTGGACATCGGCCGTGAGTAAATACTCACTTGATCTGTGTCAAGAAAGATGCCGCGGCGCAGCAGGGTCGGCGGCCAAGTCCCTGAAATTGCAGGCGGGATTTCACCGGCGCCAAAGGCAATTTTATACCTCTCAAAGCGGCGGATCTGGGGCACCGCTCCATCGGTGGACGCAAGGCCGCGCGGAGACCACCGCGGCGGGCACATTTTCTTCCGCCGCTCGCCGTGCGACGGTCGCCGGGACAAAAACAAGAATCGGCCGGGAGGACCAGACATGACCGACGACGCAGCGCTCGCCAGCCAGTTCGATCTCGAGAGCCTGACGCCGGAGTTCTACGCCGATCCCTACCCGACCTATCGCGCGCTGCGCCGGCACGCCCCGGTCAAGCGCATGCGCAACGGCTCCTATTTCCTCACCCGCTACGACGATCTGATCACCGCCTACAAGGCAACCAGGACGTTTTCGTCGGACAAGAAGCGCGAGTTCGCGCCCAAATACGGCAACTCGCTGCTGTACGAGCATCACACGACGAGCCTCGTCTTCAACGATCCTCCGGCGCACACCCGGGTGCGCCGCCTGATCATGGGCGCGCTGTCGCCGCGCGCGATCGCCGAGATGGAGCCGGCGCTGATCGCGCTGGTCGACGGACTGCTGGACTGGATCGCCGCCAAGGACCGCTTCGAGCTGATCGAGGATTTCGCCGCGGCAATTCCGATCGAAGTGATCGGCAACCTGCTCGGCGTGCCGCACGAGGAGCGCGCCCCCTTGCGCGACTGGTCGCTCGCCATCCTCGGCGCGCTCGAGCCGGTGCTGTCGGCCGAGCAATTCGCCCGTGGCAACCAGGCGGTCGGCGACATGCTGACTTATCTCAAAGACCTGGTCGCGCGGCGGCGCGCGGCTCCCGGCAATCCCGAACGCGACGTGCTGACCCGGCTGATCCAGGGCGAGGCCGACGGCGAGCGGCTGAGCGAGACGGAGCTCTTGCACAACTGCATCTTCCTCCTCAATGCCGGCCACGAGACCACCACCAATCTGATCGGCAACGGCCTCGTGCTGCTGGGCCAGCATCCGGCCGAGCGCAGGAGGCTGATCGAGGCCCCCAACCTGATCCGCACCGCGGTCGAAGAGATCCTGCGCTACGAGAGCTCCAACCAGCTCGGCAATCGGATGACGACGGAAGCCGTCGAGCTTGGCGGCATCGCGTTGGCGCCCGGAACATCGGTCACGCTGTGCATCGGCGCTGCCAACCGCGATCCCGCCCAGTTCGACGATCCCGAACGCTTCGACATCACCCGCCTCGCCAACCGCCACCTCGCCTTCGGCACCGGCGCCCATCAATGCGCAGGGATGGCGCTGGCAAGGCTGGAGGGCGCCGTGGCAATTGGGCGGTTCTTGGCGCGGTTTCCGAACTATCAGCTCGAGGGCGAGCCAGTGCGCGGCGGCCGGGTGCGGTTTCGCGGGTTTGCGAACGTGCCGTGTGTGGTTCAGAGCCAGCCGTAAGAGACTAGTTGGAAACGAATAGCATCAACAGAGGACAACAGTTGCCCTGGAGTCGTTGCTTCCTTGCTCTGATGATGAAGTTGTTCACAAACTCTGCATCTTAAGGTCCTGCAACGAGCAGCCAAGCACCGTGCTCCACCTTCGGCCATACCACTGCGGTCGCCCACCCACAAATACGACAAAGTACGGCCGCTCACCTACCCGTTGATTGAAGGATTGACACCCAACCAGAATCTTTCGAATGATTATCATATAACTTTTGGTTGAGCCAACGGGGAAGGCTCAGGATGACCAGCCAATCGCTTGATACCAATATTTTCAAGACATTAACTCATATTGTGGTGACCGCTGCGGCCGCGACGGGCGCTTGGCTCGCCGGTAGTTCAAACCAGGCAACGATTCTGCTCACCACCGGCCTAACGCTTATTTCTGCGATCTTAGCGCTAGCATTTTCTTTGCTTTACCGACGCACAGTCGCGGTGCTTGGCGCAGGTGGCGCCCCCATAGGGAGTCCAGCGCGCACGTCCTACGACGCACTTCGCCAGAATCTGACTGGCAACAATACTGCGGCAAGAATCTACCACGAACGTCTCACCGCCTTTCTCGACAAAGTTGAACGCTTTCTTGGGGATACGGGCATGGCAGATCGCACGCTCTTTCCAAAAGCTTTTGGACTTCACGCACCGCAGCCGCTCTGGACAGCGCCAGCTTTTGATCGTTGCTTATGGCTTGCCCTGATCTACCCCTTTGCCACTATAGTACTAATTTGGATAATCTCCGGCCATGCCGGCCCGGCGGAAACCGCCCTCGGCTTGCAATCCGGAGTAGCGGGCTGGCAGCGAGTATTGGCGGCCCCGTTCTGCGCTATCACCGGCTTTGTCGTTTGGCTATCATACAAAGAAAAAGACAAGCTAGATATCTATGCATGGGGAGCCCTGACTGTAGTTCTCGCTACGGTCGTAGCAGGTGCGGGCGCTAGCACTGTCGTTATCAATGGGGTGTGCGCCGTCGCAATCGCCGTCGCATTAACCGGGTCTATCACGCTCCCCTATGCTGGCGCTCTAGCTGTCGCGTTCGCGGTCGCTTTCGCGATAATTTTCGTCGGTGCAGTCGCAGGGACTTTTTCGATTGTTAGCGCAGCTTCCGCCTATGCGGGCACTACTTCAACGGCTGTCGTCTTAACCATCGCGCTAATTGTATTGACCGTGGCCACCGCCATAGCCGTCACTTTTTACTTTGCCTTCACAGCGATTATCATTGCTCTACGCCTAATTAATCGTATTGCCATAGCAAAACAGAAGGAGGGATTACTGCTCGCCACAATCGTGATGGCGCTAACCGCCTTCTGCCTATCTGCACCAGCGGTTCTTACATCAACGAGTTCCTTAGATCCATCAGGCCCATTGTTGCTATTTCTCGGTCTTCTTACGCTCGTCAACGCACCCTTTGATTGGGCCTCCCTGGGAATGACTAGGGCGCTCTTACGCCGAGGCCTCGAACGAGGCGGCTGGTGGCCGTACTTGCTCGCGCTACTAGATACGGCCCTAGCAGCAATGATCATTATGATCTTAGCCATCGCGATGGTGGTTGCTGTGCAGGCATTTGACACGATCAGGATTCACCATGGCGGCAAGCCCATTCTGCCGCTACAATCGCTATTTGACGGAATTGCTAGCCACCCTGCCGAGCCGGAGTATTGGTGGCTCTACGCGCTCTTGATTTCCTCCATGATACCAAGCTTTGTGAACCTTATGATTGGAGGCGCCGCATTTTTGCGCGGGGTCCCAGGTTTACGCGCTCTGTTGCTGCGTTTCTTACCTAACGGAAAGGCTGTGCCATCGTTTGATCGCCCCTGGATTGCACTTGTACTCACCGCTCAAACGTTCGTAGGCGCAACGCTTGGCGTCGCCGCTCAGATACTGCTATTGCTCGGCATAGTCGGATATGTAATGCCGTGGCTCGGCCTCCATATTCTCGGCGTTTCTCGTGGCGTTGCGGATTTGAATCTGCCGGAGCGGCTCTGGAGCTTAGTCTTCGGATAAGCAAACAGTAGAGATTCGCGAGAACCCATTTGCCAAAATTCATCCTGTTGTACACTTTAAGTCAGGCCTGAGTTGCGCTGGCATCAATGGGGCATACAGGGATTGCCGCGATAGTGGTTCTCACGATTGGGAAATTTCCCTTCGATTAATAAGATTTCTATTTCGACTTTCCGGGAAAGATGCTATAGAGCTATCGTCCCGCCTCACACGAGGGGCGCTTCGCGGTCGTCACGAACGTCGGGTGCGGGATGCGGTGGGCGTGTCGGTGCTGCGCGCGAGTGAACCTCGCGCGGACGAACGGCAGCGATGCGCACGGTCAAGTCGCGTGGTCCTGACACCCCGACGCTGGTGTCACGCTTGCGCCGGCGCTCACGCGCCGCGCGGGCAACGGTGGCCAGAAAGCCCGGAGCACCGGGGAGAACGCGAAGCAGCCGTCAAACCATCGCGCGGGGAATGCCGGGTGTTCTCGGCTGAACCTGTGGTTCCTGCCGCCTGCATTTTTTCCGCAGGCGGGCCATGGGTGCGGCCAGCGCCCGGCATTCCCCGTGCCCTCTTCTCGAAGAGGGCAGGACGAACGGTAAAGCTCGGACGCGAAACGCGCCGCGAGAAGAAGACCGCATGTCTCATCTCTCCGTCATTGCGAGCGAAGCGACCTGTCCGCCAAAGCCCGAAGGGCGACGGCGGAAGCAATCCAGGGCCGCGCCCGCGACTCTGGATTGCTTCGTCGCTTGCGCTCCTCGCAATGACGCGGAGAGATCGAGGTTAAAACACAGCGTGATCGCCGCGCTCGGCGGTCGCCTCGCCGCGGATCAGCCTGGCGTAGTAGTCGAACAGCGTCTCCGATCCGGTCGACGGCGTGGCGTCGGCGTCGTAGCGGCCGGTGGCGGGATCGAGCACCAGCATGGATTCGGTCGCGTAGTAGCGGCCGATGCGGGCGAGCTCCGCCTTGTCGGCCAGCGACGGCACGATCCGCTTGGCGACATCGAGCCCGCCGATGATGACATCGAGCAGCGCCACCGGGACGTGCCGGAAGTGCGGCTTGCGTCCGAGCAGCGCGAACAGATGCTCGCCCTGTTCGATCGGCGTGATGGCGGGGCCTGGGCCGCCGATCGGCAGCACCCGGTTCCAGCGGCGCTCGTCATCGAGACATCCGGCCAGATAGTCGCCGAGGTCCCCGTCGCTGATCGGCTTGCACGCCGTCAACCGGCCGTCGCCGAACACCATATAGGGCCGGCCCTGCTTCACCCGCGCGACCTGTCCCGACAGCGACTTGAAGAACGCGGTCGGGCGGACGATCGAGTAGGTCAGCCCCTGCTCCATCAGATGCGCTTCGAACGCCAGCTTGGCCCTCTGAAACGCCAGCAGCGGCTTCTGCACGCAGATGGCGGACAGCAGGACGAAGTGACTCACACCGGCACTCCGCGCGGCATCCAGCACGTTCACATGGGCTTGGTAGTCGATCGCCTGGGCATCCCTGGGCACGCCGGTCCGCGAGGCCATGCAGGACACCACGGCGTCGAACCGCTCACCGCCAAAGCCGTCACGTGCGAGGGAGGCGGGATCGGTGACATCCCCCGTCCTGACGGTGGCGCCCGCGATCTTCACGGCGTCATGGCGCGGACGCACCAAGCAGACCACCTCGTGCCCGCGCGCGACGAGCGCGCGTACCGTGGCACGGCCGATCGTTCCCGTCGCGCCAAGCATGAAGACGCGGCGTGGACGGGACACAGTGGCGGGAGCCGGTTCGGAAGGAGAGATCATCGGCGTGGCAAAGACTCCGAATGCCGTTCCGACCTATATCACGGCCGGCTGGCCCATGACGCCGTCGGCTCGGCTTCGACCTCACTCCGCCGCGCGCGGGGTCTTCTCGAGGATCAGCGTGTGGATGCCGCAGGTGCCGCTGTAGAGGCTCATCACCCGTGTGCCCGGCTTGCGGCCGGCGCGCGGCTCGGAGACCTGCAGGCCGGCGGCGAGCAGCCGCGCGCGCGTCGCCTCGATGTCGGCGACGCGCCAGCTCAGGCCCCACAGCTTGTCATGGGCCTTGTCGTTGCCGGCGACCGGCCGCTTCACCACTTCGACGATCAGGTCGCCGCAGCGGAAGAACATCAACTGGCCCCATTCCTGATGGCTGCGGTCGAGCGCCATGTCGAGGCCGAGCCGCGCGCCGTAGAGCGCGGCGGCGCGTTCGGGATCCTCGGTCGAGATCACGATATGGTCGAGGCCGAGCACGGCCGTATCGGCGGTCTTGGCGGACGGCGGGCGCGGCTCGGCGAGCTCGAGGAAGAACATGCGCACGCCACGCGTGAGATCGGTCATGGCGCGGGTGCGCTTCCAATGCAGCGTCTGGCCCGAGATGCGGTCGGTGCTGTCGACCTCGGCAATCGGATCCGGCTTCAGCGCGACCCGCTCGAGCCGCCGATGCATCTTGCCGATATCGCCGGTGGCGAAGCAGATACTGGCGAGCCCCTCGCCCCAGATCTTGATCACGTTGCGGATGCGGTCGGCGGCCACGCCCTGGCCCGCCGGCGCCATCAGCTCCAGGCTCATATTGTCGAGCGTGAACAGGACGCGATCGGCGCCCTCGCCCGAATTCTGCCAGGACGGCTTGCGCGCCAGCAGCGTCTCGAACGCGGCGCTGCCGGCCTGGATGTCCTGCAGCAGGACGACGACGTGGTCGAGGCCGGTGATCACGGAAACAGCCCTCGCGAGTTCTTGGCGGCGCGCACCTTCTCCACGCCGATCGCCATCGCCGCGGTCCGGTGGGAGATGCCGTCGGTCTTGCCGCGCGTCAGCATGCGCTCGAAGGCACGGTCAAGGATCTGGTACTCCCTGCGCATCACCTCCTCTTCCTCCCAGAACAGCTGCTGCAGGTCCTGCACCCATTCGAAATAGCTGACGATGACGCCACCGGAATTGCAGAGAATGTCGGGAATGAGGAAGATCTCGTTGCGGCGCTGGTCGAGCACCAGATCGGCATCCGGCGTGGTCGGGCCGTTGGCGGCTTCCGCAATGACGCGGCATTTCAGGTTCGCCGCCACCTTGGCGTCGATCACCCGCTCGACCGCGGCCGGCACGAGGATGTCGCAGGCCAGGGTCAGGATCTCCCGCGGATCGAAGGCGAGCTCGGTGGAGAAGCCGGCAATGCTGCCGTGCCTGGCGGCGTGCGCCATCAAGGCCGGGATGTCGAGGCCGCGCGGATCATGGAGGGCGCCGGTGTGATCGCTGACCGCAATCACCTTCATGCCCATCTGGTGGAAGCCGAGCGCGGCATAGGAGCCGACATTGCCAAAGCCCTGCACGACCGCGGTGGACTTGGTCGGGTCGATGCCCAGCTCATCCATCACCCGCCTCGACACATGGGCGACGCCGCGGCCGGTCGCCTCGCGGCGCCCCAACGTGCCGCCGGAGAACACCGGCTTGCCGGTCACGATCTCCATCACCGTCTGCCCCTGGTACATGGAATACGTGTCCATGAACCACGCCATCACCTGCTCGTTGGTGCCCATGTCGGGCGCCATCACGTCGGTATGCGGGCCGACGAACGGGATCATCTCCTGCATATAGCGGCGCGACAGCGATTCGAGCTCGCGCTTCGACAGTTTGGAGAGATCGACGTTGATGCCGCCCTTGGCGCCGCCATAGGGCAACCCGACCAACGCGCATTTCCAGCTCATCCAGATCGCGAGCGCGGCGACCTCGCCAATGTCGACCGTCGGAGCGAACCGCGTGCCGCCCTTGGTCGGCCCCATCGTCAGCAGATGCTGGACCCGGTAGCCTTCATAGACCGCGATCGTGCCGTCATCCTTGTGGATCGGACACGAGACGGTGATCGCCCGCTTCGGCAAGAGCAGCCGGTCCCGCTCGTCGGCTGGGATGCCAAGGTGGTCGGCGATCACGTTGAACTGATTGGTGGCCATCTCGAAGACCGGACCCGCATAGACAGTCATATTCCACTCCCGAATCTGCGCTTCTGCAGGCCGGCAACCATAGCGCGACCCGAGCGCCGGCGGCAGGGGGCCACCGGTAGCAGACGGCCGATCTCAACCACCAAGGTGACGATTTGGCGAAGAATTTCAGCGTTGATCCGCTTTGACCGCTTGCTAATCTGCGGCGCCGGGGCCGCGATCACCCCTTAGTGAGACAGAAATGGCAATGCAGGCCCTCTTCATCGGACAGACCTACATCGACGTGACGTTCATCACCGACCACATGCCGACGGGGGACGAGAAGCACGTGGCATCCGACTATGCCGTCTCGTTCGGCGGCAATGCGGTGACTGCGGCATTTTGCTGCGCCAAGCTCGGCATCGTGCCCGACCTGATCGCCACCGTCGCGAATGACTGGCTCGGGCGGATGTTCCAGGACATGACCGCGAAATACGGCATCTCCGTCCATCCCCGGAAGGTCAATGCCTCCTCGCTGTCCTTCATCATGCCGAAGGACGGCAAGCGCGCCATCGTGCGCTGCCGCGACGATGCGCATATCCACCCGTTCCCGCTGCTCAATCTCGGCAATTGCAAGGCGCTGCATGTCGACGGGCACCAGCCCGACGCGGCGTTGCATTATGCCAAGCTGTGCCGCGAGGCCGGCATCCTGACCTCGCTGGACGGCGGCGGCCTGCGCACCAACACCCATGAGCTCCTGGAATATATCGACGTCGCGATCGTGGCCGAGCGGCTGTGCGAGCAGATGGACCTCACGCCGGAGAAGATGCTCGACTACCTGAAGAGCCGCGGCTGCCGCATCGGCGGCGTCACCCAGGGCGAAAAGGGCCTGCTCTGGTATGACGAGGTCGGCGCCGTGCATACGCTGCCCGCCTATCCGATCCCGCGCGAGCGCGTGATCGACACCAACGGCGCCGGCGACGTCTTCCATGGCGCCTATGTGTATTCGTACCTCGCCAATCCTGCGAAGGGCTGGAAGGAGCATTTCGAGTTCGCCCGCGCGGCCTCGACGTTCAAGATCCAGAAGCTCGGCAACGAGGCCGGCCTGCCGACGCTCGCCGATATCGAGCTGGTCCGGCAGGAATTCGAGGCTCGCGTCTAGCGGTTGTGGGGAGCAGGCGGATGGGGCGGGTCGTCGTCGCCGGCAGCATCAACATGGATGTGGTGGCTGCGGCCGAGCGCCATCCGCGCATCGGCGAGACCGTCGCCGGCCGGTCGGTGATGTACTTTCCGGGCGGGAAGGGAGCGAACCAGGCCGTCGCCGCGGCCAAGCTCGGCGTGCCGACGGCGCTGATCGGCCGGCTCGGTCGCGACGCCTTCGGGGAGCAGTTGCGCGCATTTCTCACGGCTCAGGGCATCGATCTCACCGCCGTGAAGGACAGCGCCAGCGCGTCGACCGGCACCGCGATCATCACGCTGGCCAAGGCCGACAACACGATCGTGGTGATATCAGGCGCCAACGCCGAGGTCAGCGCCGACGATGTGGCGCAGGTGTCTCTTGGCTCGGGAGACGTGGCCGTCAGCCAGTTCGAGATCCCGCAAGCGACGATTGTCGCGTTCTTCCAGCGTGCCAAAGCGGCCGGCGCCACCACGATCCTCAACCCCGCCCCCGCGAGCGCCTTCGACAGCCCGCTGTTTGCGCTGGTTGATGTCCTCGTGCTCAACGAAACCGAGCTCGGTTTCCTGGCCGGCATCGAGCTCGGCGACGCGCCGACGCCGCAGCAGGTGAATGAGGCGGTTCGCGCGCTCAAGCCTCGCGACGACCAGACGGTCTGCGTCACGCTCGGCGCGCGTGGCGCGGTCGCGGTTTCTGGTGCCGAGGCCCGGCTGGTCGAAGGCCGCGCGGTGAAGGCCGTCGACACCACCGGTGCCGGCGACTGCTTCGTCGGTGCGCTCGCCGCGCGGCTGTCGCAGGGCGCTGATATCGCGGATGCGATCGGCTATGCCAACGTCGCCGCCTCGATCTCGGTGCAGCGCATGGGCGCCGGCCCGTCGATGCCGACCGAGGAGGAGGTTCGCGCGTGGCTCTAGGCCAGAGCGCTCTTCAGGTCGAAGCTGGGATCAGCGGCCTTGGCTGCATCCAAGGTGCCGCCCGCAGCCAGCAACTTGCGGCCGAACATATGGTCGCCGGCGCGGTTGACCGACTCGATGCCGACCAGCCGGCCCTCCTTGTAACAGAACGCGGAGAACGCCTTTTGCGCCGGATCACCGCGCAGAACGACCTGGTCATAGCCGGTGGTGAGCCCCGCGATCTGGAGCTTGTCATTGCCCTGGTCGCTCCAGAACCACGGCTGTCCGTCATAGGGCTTGACGTCGCCCATCAGCCGCGCCGCGACGCAGCGGGCGTGATCGGTGGCGTTCTGCACCGACTCCAGCCGCAGCGTCCCGCCGAAGCGCTGGCTGACGAACAGGGCGCAGTCGCCGATGGCCGAGATGTGCGGATCGCTGGTGAGCAGATATTCGTCGACGACGATGCCGGAGGCGACCTGCAATCCAGCCTCGGCAGCGAGCTCGACATTCGGCAGCACGCCGACGCCGACCACGACGAGGTCAGCGGGGATGTGCCGACCATCGCTGAGGCTGACGCCGGTGACCTTGTTGCCGTCGGCCTCGATGCTGGTGGCCTGCACGCCGAGATGGATGCGCACGCCGGCTTCCGCATGCTGCTTCTGGAAGTAGTCCGAGATTTCGGCGGTCACTGCCCGCGCCATCACCCGAGCGCCGAGCTCGAGCACGTCGACCTCGAGGCCCTTGATCCGCGCAGTCGCTGCGAATTCAAGACCGATGAAGCCGGCGCCAATGACGACGGCCCGCTTGGCATCGGCGAGCAAGCCTCGCAGCGCTTCGCTGTCGTCGAGAATGCGCAGATAGCGCACCGCTGGGAGATTGGCGTTGGGAATGTCGAGCAGCCGGTTGCGCGCACCGGTCGCGAACACGAGGTGCCCATAGTCGAGCGTCCTACCGGAGGCGAGCAGCACCCGTCGCTGATCGCGCTGAACAGCGACGGCACGATCGTAGACGAGATCGATGGTCTGGTCGGCGTAGAACTTCTGCGGTCGGAACATCAGGGTCTCGGGACCGCCGGTGCCCTTCAGATACGCCTTCGACAGCGGCGGGCGCTGATACGGCAGATGCGGCTCGTCGTTGATCAGATGAATCGGATCGGCAAAGCCTGCCTGACGCAGCGAGGTCGCGAGCTGGAATCCCGCATGCCCCGCACCCACGATCACCACCGGTCCCTTCGTCACTGCACCCTGCCCCATTCTGTCATTGTCCACGCCGACGGAACCGGGTTTTGGCAGACTTGTCCGGCATTGTCACCGGTCCCGCCATACGGTTTAAATGCGGCAACAAAAGCCACGCCCCGGGAGGTATGAATGTCGGACGCCGTAGCGGAACCTGCCCGCCTGAGCATCGAAGGTCCGATCGCGACCATCACGCTCGACCGCCCGGCAGCGTTCAACGCCATCAACCTTGCGATTGCGAAGCGCTTGGAGCTGCTTGCGGCCCAGGTCGAGGCCGACGACACCATCCGCGTGCTGATCCTGAAAGGCGAAGGCCGCGCCTTCAGCGCCGGCGGCGACCTGCAGACGATCGGCGCTGCCGCCGAGGCCGACGCCATCACGCCTGTCGTCAGCGAACTGCTGCATCACTACCATGCCTTCATCGCGAGCCTGCGGCGCATGCCCAAGATCGTGCTGGCGAGCGTGCACGGCTCCGCCGCCGGCGCGGGGATGTCGCTCGCCTTCGCCGCCGACCTCTGCATTGCCGCCGAGGACGCGCGCTTCACGCCGGCCTATGCCAAGCTCGGCGTGTCGCCCGACGGCGGCGGTACAGTTGGCGTGGTCGCCACTGTGGGCATCAGGCGGGCGCTGCAGATCTTCCTGGCGGAGGACAGCTTCACGGCCGCGCAGGCCCGTGAATGGGGCTTGGTCGCGAAAGTCGTCCCCGCCCCCGAACTCGCGGCAGCCACCGAAGCGCTGGCTGCGCGGCTGGCGCTGAATGTGCCGGCGGGGATCGCGGCGACCAAGGCGCTAATCCATCGCGCGCCAACCAGCTCGGTCGAAGACCAGCTCGCCGCCGAGCGCGATGCCATCATCAACTGCATGCACACGGATGAATTCCGCGCCGCCGTGAAGCGGTTCACCAGCAAGGGAAAGTAGGACTGCGCTCACCCCTTCCCTTTCCGGCGCATGAAATCGAAATCGCAGCCGTCGTCGGCCTGCAGGATCGTTTCATGGAAGAGATGCGCATAGCCACGCTCCGCCCATTCGGGCGTTGCGGCTTGCTTCAGCACAGCGCGACGCCGGTCCAACTCGGCGTCGTCGACCAGCAGGTCGATGCTGCGCTTGGGAACATCGAGCCGGATCATGTCGCCGCTCCGCACCAGCGCCAGCGGGCCTCCAACCGCGGACTCCGGGGTGATATGCAGCACGATGGTGCCGAAGGCGGTGCCGCTCATGCGCGCATCGGAGATGCGCACCATGTCCTTCGTGCCGCCGCGCGCGAGCTTCTTCGGGATCGGCAGGTACCCCGCCTCCGGCATGCCGGGTGCGCCTTTCGGCCCGGCGTTGCGCAGCACCAGGACATCGTCGGCCGAGACGTCGAGATCGGGAGCATCGACCCGCAAGGTCATGTCCTCGATCGACTCGAACACGACGGCGCGCCCGGTGTGCTGCAGCAGCTTGGGGCTTGCCGCCGAATGCTTGATGACCGCGCCGCGCGGCGCCAGATTGCCGCGCAGCACGGCAAGGCCGCCTTCCGGCTTGATCGCGTCGCCGCGCGCGCGGATCACGTCCTGCCCCGGCACGTCCTCGGCAGCGGCCACGATGTCGCGCAACGATTGGCCGGTGATCGAGCGGCAATCGAGATCAATGAGATCGCCGAGCTGCTTCATCAGCTTCGGCACGCCACCGGCGTGATGGAAATGCTCCATGTAGTGATCGCCGGACGGCTTGAGATCGACCAGCACCGGCACCTCGCGACCGATGCTGTCGAATGCATCGAGTTCGATTTTATGCGGCGTCCGGCCGGCGATGGCGGTGAGATGCACGAGCCCGTTGGTCGAGCCGCCGATCGCCTGCAGCACCACCTGCGCATTCCGGAACGCCGCAGGGGTCAGCAGTTCGCTCGGCTTCGGTCCCTTCACCTTGGCCATCTCGGCCGCGACCCGGCCGCTGGCCTCGGCCGAGCGGAAGCGCTCGGCATGCGGCGCCGGGATGGTCGCGCTCATCGGCAAGGACAGTCCGAGCGCCTCGGTGATGCAGGCCATTGTCGAGGCCGTTCCCATCACCATGCAGGTGCCGACCGAAGGAGCGAGCCGGCCGTTGACTGCGTCGATCTCGCCGCCGTCCATCTCACCGGCGCGATACTTCGCCCAGAGACGTCGGCAGTCGGTGCAGGCGCCGAGCACCTCGCCCTTGTGATGCCCGACCACCATCGGCCCGACCGGAATGACCACCGTCGGCAGATCGGCCGACACCGCGGCCATGATCTGCGCGGGCAGGGTCTTGTCGCAGCCGCCGATGACCACCACCGCATCCATCGGCTGCGCGCGGATCATCTCCTCGGTTTCCATCGCCATCAGGTTGCGCAGATACATCGAGGTCGGATGCGCAAAACTCTCGGCGATCGAGATGGTCGGAAACACGAACGGCATCGCGCCCGACAGCATGACGCCGCGCTTCACCGCCTCCAGGATCTGCGGCACGTTGCCGTGGCACGGATTGTAGTCGCTGTAGGTGTTGGTGATGCCGACGATCGGGCGATCGAGCGCGTCGTCCGAATAGCCGGCCGCCTTGATGAAGGCCTTGCGCAGGAACAGCGAGAAGCCGGCATCGCCGTAAGCGGTCAGTCCCTTGCGCAATCCATCGGTCATGGTCTTCTCTTCTTTCATTCTCAACGTCATTCCGGGGCGCGCGAAGCGCGAACCCGGAATCCAGACATTGTCTTGCGCTCTCACATCGAGATTCCGGGTTCGCGTCCTGCGGACGCGCCCCGGAATGACGAGGTCGGATCAACCCCAGTCGATGATCCGGCTGGTGTCGCCGTCGAACTCAGTGGTGCAGAACGCGCCGCCCTGGAAATAGTCGCCGATCGGATCGGCGGGCAGCTTGGCCTGCTCGGCCAAGGCGTGCTCGCGGAAATCCTCCGCGCGGCCGGTCGGGCGATAGCCGAGGTCATAGGCACGCTGGTTGTCCCACCAGGCGCGCTCGTTCAGCGATGCGCCATAGAGCACTTCAAAATGGATGTCGGGATGCTCGAGGCCGATGCGGCAAAGTTGCACCAGATCTTCCGGCTTGAGCCAGATCGACAGCCGGCGCTTGTCGAGCGGCTTGTCGCCGAAATTGCCGATGCGGATGCAGGTCACCTTCAGCCCATGCTTGTCGGCATAGAGCGAGCCGACCGCCTCACCGAACACCTTGCTGACGCCGTAGCGGCCGTCGGGGCGCGGCTGCACCTCATTGTCGATCTTGCGGTGCCGCGGGTAGAAGCCGACCGCATGGTTCGACGACGCGAACACCACGCGCTTGACGCCCTTGCGGCGGGCCGCCTCGAACAGGTTGTAGCCGCCGATGATGTTGGCCTGCAGGATGTCGTTCCACGGTCCCTCGACCGAATAGCCGCCGAAATGGATGATGCCGTCGACGCCTTCGCACAGCGCCTCGACCTGGGCGAGGTCGGCAAGATTGGCCGCCTTGAAGGTCTCCTGGCTGGAAAGATCGGCAGGCGGTTTCAGGTCGCTGAGCAGAAGGTCCGGATAGATCGGCGGCAGCAGCTTCCGCAAGGAAGTGCCGATTCCACCGCTCGCACCGGTCATCAAGATACGTGGCATTTCATCCCTCGTGTTGGGTCCGCAGGTTTGCGGTTGTGGCGGGCCAATGATAGCAGAGATCGCAACCGCGCAATAACAGGACCGGCCAAATGTCCGACGGAAACGCTCACGCGCAGGGCTGGCGCCCTGCCACCTTCTATCCCGATCCGGCGATCCAGGCGCTGGATCCGCGCTTCGAGAAATACTGGCTCAAGCTCTCGGCCGTGGAGCGGCTGGCGACGGGCCTGCGCTGGGCGGAGGGGCCAGTGTGGTTCGGCGACGGGCGCTATCTGTTGTGCAGCGATATCCCCAACCAGCGCATCCTCAAATGGGAGGAGGAAAGCGGCGCGGTCTCGGTGTTTCGCAAGCCCTCCAATTTCGCCAATGGCAACACCCGGGATCGCCAGGGCCGTCTCGTCACCTGCGAGCACGGTGGCCGCCGCGTCACGCGGACCGAGTATGACGGCTCCATCACCGTGCTGATCGACTCCTTCGACGGCAAGCGGCTGAACTCGCCAAACGACGTCGTCGTCAAATCGGACGACTCGATCTGGTTCACAGATCCGACCTTCGGCCTGCTCGGCAATTACGAGGGCTACAAGGCCGAGTCCGAGATCGACGCCAACGTGTACCGGATCGACGCGGCCACGGGCCGGGCGACCATCGTCGCCGAGGGCGTGCTGGGACCGAACGGGCTGTGCTTCTCGCCCGATGAATCCATCCTCTACATCGTCGAATCCCGCGGCGTGCCGAACCGCAAGATCCTCGCCTATGACGTCTCCGCCGATGGCAGCAAGCTCGCCGACAAGCGCGTCCACATCGATGCCGGTCCGGGCACGCCGGACGGCATGCGCTGTGACGTCGACGGCAATCTCTGGTGCGGCTGGGGGATGGGCTCGCCCGAGCTCGATGGCGTCATGGTGTTCGCACCCGACGGCGCCCCGATCGGCCGCATCGCCTTGCCCGAGCGCTGCGCCAACCTCTGCTTTGGCGGCCTCAAGCGCAACCGCCTGTTCATGGCCGCCAGCCAGTCGATCTACGCGCTCTACGTCAACACGCAGGGCGCGCTGGGGGGATAATTGGCCGTCATTGCGAGGAGCGAAGCGACGAAGCAATCCAGACTTCCTTCCCGGCCCCTGGATTGCTTCGCTGCGCTCGCAATGACGGAGACCAATCAAGCCGCGTTGTAGCCCGCGATGGCCTTGACCTCGAGATACTCCTCGAGACCGAACCGGCCCCATTCGCGGCCGTTGCCGGACTGCTTGTAGCCACCGAACGGCGCGGTGCGGTCGTTCGGGACACCCTGCAGGTTGACGTTGCCGGCGCGGATCTTGCGGCCGACCTCGCGGGCCTTCTCGATCGTCGGCGCCGTGACATAGCCGGCAAGACCATAGGGCGTGTCGTTGGCGATACGCACCGCCTCGTTCTCGTCCTTGGCGCCGATGATCACGAGCACTGGTCCAAAGATTTCCTCGCGCGAGATCGTCATCTCAGGCTTGACGTCGGCGAAGATGGTCGGCCGCACATAGAAGCCCTTGTTGACGCCCTCCGGCAGGCCCGGGCCGCCGGCGACGAGGGTCGCGCCCTCCTCGATACCCTTATTGATGAGGGCCTGGATCTTGTCCCACTGGCCGCGATTGACGACCGGGCCGATCGTGGTGCCCTCGCCGCGCGGGTCACCCGCCTTGGTCTTGTCGGCGACGCCCTTCGCGATGGCAGCGACTTCCTTCATGCGCGCGGCCGGCACGATCATGCGCGACGGCGCGTTGCAGGACTGGCCGGAGTTGTTGAACATATGCATGACGCCGCCGGTCACTGCCTTCACCAGGTCGGAGCCCTCCAGGATCACGTTCGGCGACTTGCCGCCGAGTTCCTGGCTGACGCGCTTCACGGTCGGCGCCGCGCGCTTGGCGACGTCGATGCCGGCGCGGGTCGATCCGGTGAACGAGATCATGTCGATGTCCGGATGCTCGCTCATCGCAGCGCCGACCTCCGGCCCGAGGCCGTTGATCAGGTTGAACACGCCCTTCGGCACGCCGGCTTCATGCAGGATCTCGGCGAAGATCAGCGCCGAGGTCGGAGTGAATTCCGACGGCTTCAGGATCATGGTGCAGCCCGCGGCCAGCGCCGGCGCGACCTTGCAGGCGATCTGGTTCAGCGGCCAGTTCCAGGGCGTGATCATGCCGACCACGCCGACCGGCTCGCGCACCACCACGGACGCAGGCAGCGTCTCCTCGAACTCATACTTCTTCAGCACGTCGAGCGTTGACATCAGATGGCCGAGGCCGGCGCCGGCCTGCAGCTTCTCCGCCATCGGCAGCGGCGCGCCCATCTCGTCGGAGACGGCGGCGCCGATCTCCTTCATGCGGCCCTTGTAGATCGTGATGATCTTCTCGAGCAGCGCGACGCGCTCCTCGCGCGAGGTCTGTGAGAAGGTCTCGAAGGCGCGCTTGGCGGCGGCGACGGCCTTGTCGACATCGGCCTTGGAGCCCAGCGCAACCTCGTACATCGCCTCCTCGGTCGCCGGATTGATGACCTGGGTGGACTTCTTGACGACCGGATCGACCCAGGCGCCGTCGATGTAGAATTGCAGGCGATTGACCATCGGAAAACCTCTTCACGTGGAAGCATCTGGAGGGGGCGGCAGCACGCGGCCGGCATCCTGGCACGCGCGATCCGCGGGATGAACCCGCCACATGCGGGGACCGGGGTTGCGTCCCGCGGATATAGGAGCAAGGCCGCGACCGGCGCAAGCCGACCGGCCTGCGTTTCGTCGCCGCTCCATTTTGCATCGCAGCAACCGCGTGTCCCCTTCGCCCCCTCCAGATCGCCATCATTCCGGATGGCAGAATTCCCGCCGTCGAAGATTCATTTCCAAGATGTGAACTGCTTCACATCGCCGTTCGATCGCTCTGGCTAATCTCCTCTTCATAGACATCCCGGCATCTCGAAAGGACGCCGGATAAGATTTCAGAACCGATATTTTCGCCAGTTCTTATTGCGCAGCCTTTCAGTACGTAGACATTTGATCCAAGTTGCGACGCCGTCTCCTTCATCCAGGTGAGGGAGACGGCGTCCCCGTTCTTGGCCCGCCCTCACACTGCCATCTTGCGATGCCGGACCGGCGCGCCAGTGAGGCTCTCGGCCGCATCGATGATCGCGTTGGCGTCCATCCCATTGTGGCGATAGAGGTCGTCGATCGTCCCGGTCTGGCCGAATTTCTCAACCCCCAGCGCCTCGACGCGATGGCCGCGCACCGAGCCGAGCCAGCCGAGCGTCGCCGGATGGCCGTCGATCACGGTGACGATGCCGCAATCGCGCGGCAGCGGCGCCAGCAGTTGTTCGATGTGGCTGAGATGTTGCACACCGCGCCGATGCCGCCGCAGGCTGCGCGCCGCCGTCCATCCGGCATGCAGCCGGTCCGCCGAGGTGATCGCGAGCAGGCCGACGTCGCGGCGGGACTCGCCGATCAGGCCGGTGGCCTCGATCGCCTCCGGCGCGACCGCGCCGGTATAGGCGACGATCACCTCGGCATTCGGTCCCGGCTTGCGCAGCCAATAGGCGCCGGCGGCGATGTCGGATTCCAGCTCCGGCGTCATGATCCGCTGCGGCTGATCGATGGTGCGCGTCGACAGCCGCAGATAGAGCGAGCCGCCCTCGCCTGCCTCGCGCTGCATGTGGGCAAAGCCCCATTTCATGATCGCGGCGAGCTCGTCGACGAAGGCCGGCTCGAACGACGACAGCCCGTCCTGCGCCATGCCGATCAACGGTGTCGCGATCGACTGATGCGCGCCGCCCTCCGGCGCCAAGGTCACGCCCGACGGCGTGGCCGCCACCATGAAACGCGCATCCTGATAGCAGGCGTAGTTCAGCGCATCGAGGCCGCGCTCGATGAAGGGATCGTACAAGGTGACCACCGGCAGCAGCCGCGCGCCGTTGATGGCGTGCGACAGGCCAAGCGCCGAGGCCATGATGAACAGGTTCATCTCGGCGATCCCCAGCTCGATATGCTGGCCCTTCGGCGAGGCCGCCCAATTGAAGGTCGACGGGATCTTCTCGCTGCGGAACAAATCCGCCTTCTCCGCGCGGGCGAACAGGCCACGGCGGTTGACCCAGGCGCCAAGATTGGTCGAGACGGTGACGTCGGGCGACGAGGTCACGATGCGCGAGGCCAGCGCGGTGTCGCTGCGGGCGAGATCGTTGAGGATCAGGCCAAAGCCCTGCTGCGTCGACATCTGCGCCGCCGCGGTGAAGGTCAGCCGCTCCGGCACGTCGAACACCGCATCATCGAGCCGGCGGCCATCGCGATTGAACGGCACCGACGCGAGGAACGACTCCAGCGTCGAAGCATCCTGCGTCAGTCCCTCGAACTTGTCCCACTCATGGCCCGGGCGAATGTTCTGCTGCGCGCGCCACTTCTCCATCTGGGCGACGGTCATCAGGCCGGCGTGATTGTCCTTGTGGCCCTGGAACGGCAGGCCGACGCCCTTGATGGTATAGGCGATGAAGCACACCGGGCGGTCGTGGTCGATGGACTCGAAGGCATCAAGCATGCTGGCCATGTCGTGGCCGCCGAGATTGCTCATCAGCGCCAGCAACTCGTCGTCGGTGCGCTTGTCGAGCAGCCGGGTCACGTCGCCCTGATCGCCGATCTCGTCCTGGATGTGCTTGCGGAAGGCAGCCCCACCCTGGAAGCACAGCGCCGCATAAAGCGCGTTCGGGCAGTTATCGATCCAGCGCCGCAGCGCCTCGCCGCCGGGTTCGGCAAACGCCTCGCGCATCAGCCGGCCGTATTTCACGATCACCACGTCCCAACCGAAATTGCGGAACATGGTTTCGAACTTCTCCCACAGGCCCTCGCGCACGACGGCGTCCAGGCTCTGGCGGTTGTAGTCAACGATCCACCAGGTGTTGCGCAGGCCGTGCTTCCAGCCTTCGGCCAGGGCCTCGAAGATATTGCCCTCGTCCATCTCGGCGTCGCCGACCAGCGCGATCATGCGGCCCTCGCGGCGGTCCTTCATCCAGCCATGCGCGTGCACGTAGTCCTGCACCAGCGAGGAGAACAAAGTCTGCGCGACGCCGAGGCCGACCGAGCCGGTCGAGAAGTCGACATCGTCGACATCCTTGGTGCGCGACGGATAGGATTGCGCGCCCTTGAAGCCACGGAAATTCTCCAGCTTCTCGCGCGTCTGCCGGCCGAACAGATATTGGATGGCATGGAAGACGGGGCTCGCATGCGGCTTCACCGCGACGCGGTCCTCCGGGCGCAGCACCGAGAAGTACAGCGCCGACATGATGGTCGCGAGCGAGGCGGAGGAGGCCTGGTGGCCGCCGACCTTCAGGCCGTCGGTGTTCGGCCGGATGTGGTTGGCGTGATGGATGGTCCAGGACGACAGCCACAGCGCCTTGCGGGTCAGCGCGTTCAGGATGTCGAGACGGTCTGACGATGCGGATGGCGTGGCCATGGCGCGCTGCTCCCCGGGGCCTTGTTGGATTCGCCGATTTTAATCCTGTCGCACCGGCCATAATTCTCAATTTTTCGCGTGCAGTTGCCGATTGTTGAGATATTTTCCCATTCAGAATCCACTTTGAGCGATTTTATCCCAATGCCCGAGCTCGACGCCATCGACCGCAAGATCCTCGGCCATCTCCAGGCCGACGGCCGCATCACCATGCAGGAGCTCGCCGACAAGGTCGGGCTGTCGGTCTCGCCCTGCCACCGCCGCGTCAAGCTCTTGGAGGAGCGCGGCGTCATCACCCGCTATCTCGCGACCGTCGACCAGAAGGCGCTCGGGCTGCACGTGTCCGTCTTCATCTCCATCAAGCTCGCGCGGCAGAAGGAGGAGGACCTCAAGCGCTTCGAAAAGGCGATCTCGGCCTGGCCCGAGGTGCTGGAATGCTATCTGATGACGGGAAATCGCGACTATTTGCTGCGCGTGGTGGCGGCTGATTTGTCGTCGTATGAGGCGTTCCTGAAGAGCAAGCTGACCCGCCTCGACGGCATCGCCTCGATCGAGTCGAGCTTTGCGCTGAGCCAGGTGAAGTACTCCATCGCGCTGCCGGTGTGAGCCGGGTCCCATCCACGACCTCAGCTGTCGTCCCTGCGAACGCAGGGACCCATACTCCGCGGCAGACGTTGCGAAGAACGACTGGTCCAACATCGTGCGCAACAACATCTCCCTGGGGTTATGGGTCCCGGATCTGCGCGTGCTGCGCACGCTTGTCCGGGACGACAGCGGAGAGCCAAGCGAGACTTTCGGCCAGCTCTGGCGCTCGGCCATGAGAGACCTCGCATGAGCCCCTCTCCCTGCGCCGTCATTCCGGGGCGCCCGCAGGGCGAGCCCGGAATCCATAACCACGATCGTGCGTATGGATTCCGGGCCCGCGCCGCTGCGCGACGCGTCCCGGAATGACGACCTTTGTTGTGTCATCGGATTTGCCACAATCGTGAGTCCAGGACCGACCGGGATGGTCACATGCGTTCTCACTCCCGCGGCGCGTTGCGTCCGGGTGATGCCGATATCATCGCCCTTATGACGTGAAGGGCGCAGGGAAGGCCGGGCGCTGGCCGCGCCCGTGGCCCGCCTGCGGAAAAAATGCAGGCGGCAGGTACCACAGGTCTGGCCGAAGACGCCCGGCCCTCCCTGCGCGATGGTTTTGACGGCTGCTTCGCGTTCTCCCCGGTGCGCCGGCTTTTGGCCACCGTGCGCGACGACGCGCTGTCCGCGCGCCGCCGCGGGGACACCAGCATCGGGGTGCCAGGACCGCGCGACTTGACCGTGCGTGCATCATTGTTCGTCGGCGCGAATGATCACGCTGCAACGACACACGCCCATCGCATTCCGCTGCCGACGTCCATGACGACCGCGATACGTCCCCTCCGACGCAACGGAACGGGCTGGACTGTAATGCTGATTATACGAAATCGGCAAGCGATTTATTTTTTGCCTGACGGCTGGACAGGATTTTAGCGCGCGATCTGATTTGCCCGTCGGGTCGTTATGGCAGCGTCGAAATCATCTGCGCACTGCCCTGATCACGCCCGAACTACGTCACAGCCGAGGCCGTCATTGATCCAGATCAAACGATCTGGAAAAACTGCTCCAGCCCCCGATCAAATCCTTGATGTTCCTCGATTTGATCCAGATCAAACGGCCGCAGGCCGACCGCAGCATGGCCCAGGGACGTCCATATTGGCCGTCAAAAAGCGCCACATCTCGCCGTCAGATTCTGCGTCACAGCATGCGCTGCGACACGAAGTCACAGGGATTGCGGGACTAACAACTCCGCGCCTGTGAACGTGACGTCGGCGCGATCGTGAAGACCAACTCGCGTCCTGGAAAGCAATGCAGAACAACAGCGCTCAACGTTCGCCCCGACACGACTACGCTTCGCAACATCGAGATGCCCGGCCGCTCGCGCACGTGGCGGTGAAGGTGGCTCCCGCCAGGTATCAGCCGGCCGCACAGGCCGGCAGCCGCAGCACCGGACGGGCCGAGCGGCGATTCTGGCTGACGATGCAGACGGTCATGCTGGTCGTCGGCGTGCTGCTGGTGAACCTGCTGCTGTTCTTCCCTCCCCTCGGCATCGCCCTGATGTGGAATCTCCTGATTCCGATCGCGCCCGCGCTGGTGACGATCTCGCCCGGCCTGTGGCGCAACATCTGTCCAATGGCGACATTCCATCTGCTGCCGAACAAGATGGGCATCTCGCAGAACATCCGGATGCCGGAATGGGGCGCGGCGACGCTCGCGGTGATCAGCGTGACGCTTCTTTTCATCGTCGTGCCGATGCGACGAATCGGACTCAATGTCGACGGTCCGCTGACGGCGGTCATGCTGCTGTCGGCCGCGGTCATGGCGTTCGCGATGGGCTCTGTGTTCGAAATGCGCTCGGGCTGGTGCACCTCGCTGTGTCCGATCCACCCCGTCGAGCGGCTCTACGGCACCAACCCCGCCCTGACCTTCAAGAATGCCCGCTGCAACATCTGCGAGGCCTGCAGCAATCCGTGTCCCGACTCCACGCCCGAGCTGACGCCGACGGCGGGCGTGCCCACCAAAGTCCAGCAGTTCCTCGGCAACTTCCTGATCGGCAGCTTCCCCGGCTTCGTCTGGGGCTGGTATCAAGTGCCGGACTATCCGCCGCAGCAGGTCGACCAGGCCGCGATCATCACCGCCTATGTGTGGCCGCTGGGCGCCGCGCTCGTCAGCTACGTCGTCTTCAGGGTCGGCGAGCACATCCTGCGCTACAGGCCCGCCGCCCGCACCCGGATGCATCGCATCTTCGCGGCGGCCGCGATCAGCACCTACTACTGGTATCGCCTGCCCGGCCCGGCATCCTTGCTGCCGGACTGGTTTCCGCTGGTCTCGCATCTCATCACGACGCCGTTCTTCTTCTGGTTCCTGGTGCTGCGTTCGCCGAAGGTGAGCTGGCTGAAGCGGCCGGTGATGGCGTCGAACTACTGGTCGAGCCGGTTCGAGAGCACCGCCAACAAGAATCTCATCCGCGTGTCGCCCGGCAAGGCGTGAATCCCCGCGGTCTCATCCCACCATCGTCACAGCGTATCCGATCGAGGAGTGAACCATGTCGAACTTCAGGACCGTCACCGTCAAGGGCCGCCAGTTCCGCGTCCGCGCGGGTGACGTGCTGCTCGATGGCGCGCTCGCCAACGGCGTCGAGATTCCGTTCGACTGTCGCGCCGGCACCTGCGGCACCTGCATGGTTCACGTCTCCAAGGGCCAGACGGTGTGCGGCGAGACGCATACGCAGGGCATGATCTATGCCTGCCAGGCGCGCGTCGTCTCCGATCTCGACGTCGAGCTGGAGGACGTGCCGGAAATCGACACCAGCAAGGCGCGGCTGGTCGGCCTGCGCGAGGTCGCGCCCGACATCATGGAGCTGATGATCGCTCCGGAGAAGAGCATCAGCTATCTGCCCGGGCAGTACTTCAAGTTCACCTTCAACGGCTATCCGGCACGCGCCTACAGCCCAACGGCGTCGTTCGACGGCCGCATCGGCGGCCGCGTCATCCATCTCAACATCAAGCGCGTGCGCGGCGGCCGCGTCACGACGGCGCTCGGCAGCGGCATCCGTCCCGGCCATCGGCTGCGCATCCAGGGGCCGTATGGGCATGCGTTCCTGCGCCCGGGCGGCACCGGCCGTCTCGTCCTCGCCGGCAGCGGCACCGGCTTCGCGCCGATCTGGGCGATCGCCGCGATGGCGCTGCGCGAGTCCCGCAACCGGCCGATGGTGATCATCGCCGGCGCCAAGAAGCTGCCGCAGCTCTACATGACGCCGATCCTGGCGCAATTGGCGCGGCTGCCGAACGTCACGATCATCCCGACGGTCGAGGAAGGTCCGGTCAATCATCCCTCGATCCGCACCGGACGGATCGAGCCGCACATGCCGACGCTGACGGCCTCCGATGTCGTCTATGCCTGCGGCTCGCCGCGCATGGTGACCGCGCTCGCCGGGATGGTCGAGAAGGCCGGCGCGACGTTCTATGCCGACCCGTTCGATTCCGCGCCACCAGAAGCGCCATCCGGCCTGATCGGCCGCATCAAGACGCTCGTGGCGCGACGTCCGCCCGAGCCTGAGCCGGGCCGTGACGGCGGCAGGGGGCGTGACGCGTCGCTCGATCCGTTCGAGCGGGCGCTGTCGCTGGTGCCGAAGGATCCGATCGACGACGATCTGGGCCTGCGCCGGTCGGAGCCACGGCGCAGCACGGCCGCCGAACGCGACCACGCACTCTCGCTGGTGCGCGAGCGCGCGCTGGGCGACGCCTCATCGCTGCAGGAGCGCCCGCGCCGCGCCGCCAGCCAGATGGCCTCGGGGCATGTGTGAGATGACGCAGGAGCCCCCCAGTCTCTCCGTCACTCCGGGGCGCTCGCGAAGCGAGCGAGCCCGGAGTCCATAACCACCAGCCTGCGTGATGGAGCGCGATCGTAACTCAGGCCGTCTGCCTCACGAGCGCTGCGGCGTATGGATTCCGGGCTCGCGCTGTCGCGCGCCCCGGAATGACATCGTGGGTGTGGAGGCTGCGTGCCTCAGATCAGCTTCCGCCGCGCCAGGCTGCGCATCAGCGCACCCACGCCGAACGTCCACGGCTCGCATTCGTCGCTGTTGCGCATGCGGTTGACGAGACGACCGAGTTGAGGCGCCGAGATCGTGACGATGTCGTCGCGCTTGTGGGTGAACCCCTGGCCCGGTGCGTCGCGATCCTCGACGGGCGCGAACATCGTGCCGAGGAACAGCGCGAAGCCGTCGGGATATTGATGCACGGCACCGATGGTCTGGGCGACGAGGTCGGTCGGATCGCGGCTGATCTTGCTGATGGAGGAATGGCCGTCGAGCACGAAGCCGTCGCTGCCGGTCACGTTCAGCGCCACGTCCATCTTGCGGACGTCATCCAGCGTGAAGGTCTTGTCGAACAGGCGCAGCAAGGGGCCGATGGCGCAGGAGGCGTTGTTGTCCTTGGCTTTCGACAGCAGCAGCGCCGAGCGGCCCTCGAAGTCGCGCAGGTTGACGTCATTGCCGAGCATCGCGCCGACGATCCGGCCGCGGCTCGACACCGCCAGCACCACCTCCGGCTCCGGATTGTTCCAGGTCGATTTCGGATGCAGCCCGGCATCCATGCCGGTGCCGACAGATGACAGCGTCGGCGCCTTGGTGAAGACCTCGGCATCGGGGCCGATGCCGACCTCGAGATATTGGCTCCAGGCGTTCTGCTCGATCAGCACCTGCTTGAGGTGCATCGCCTGGTCGGAGCCGGGTTTGAGCTTGGAGAAATCGTCGCCGACCAGACGCACCACCTCTTTCCGGATCGCCTCGGCCGAGGCCGGATTGCCGCGCGCCCGCTCCTCGATGACGCGCTCCAGCATCGAGATCGCGAAGGTGACGCCGGCCGCCTTCAGGACCTGCAGGTCGACCGGTGCCAGCAGCCACGGCTTGGCCGGATCGCGGCGATCCGGCGGGGTGTTGGCGAGGATGGCGGCGAGGTCGCCGATGCGCTGCCCGCCCATGCTGCGCAGCGCCGTCGCCGGATCATCCTGCTCGCACAGCGCGCTGACGGTGGGGAAAGCCGAGGTGACGTCATAAACACCGTCATCGCGCACCGCGACCACGGCCGGTCCGTCCACGTCGGGGCGCCAGACCCGGCCAACCAGCGTGCCGCTGGTGCCGTCGTCGGGCAGGACGGTCTCGGGCGTCAGGTTGATCATGGCGTCGTGCTCCCTGTTGTTCTTGTTGCTCAGCGCACCCCTAGCATCGGTGCACGCCGGCTCCAAGCCACACGACGTCGCGCGATCACCAACTGTAGCGCACCACGCCCTTGCCGGCGTAGGAGCGGCTGATGGACGAGAATTCGCCTTCGAAGGTGGCGGCCGCCGACCAGCCGTTGCGCCAGACGATTTCGGCCGAGGCCGTGGTGAGCGCGAGGTCGCGCGACTGCGCGGCGCCGTTGACGACGAAGCTCGTGCCCGGCAGCGCCTGGAAGCCCGCGGTCATGGTGCGATCGGGGTTGAAATTGTGCGCCCAGGCGGCGCGGCCGCGCAGCGACAGCACGCCGTCGGCGAGCGCAAACGACCGGTCGACGCGCGCGCCGAGCTCGGTGCGCGCATCCGTCACGGTCTTGCCGGCATAGCTCAGCGCGAAGGTGCCCGCGCCGGAGAGCACCTGCTCGGCATAGGACGGCAGCACGTAAGCCGTCGCCTGGCCGCCGAGATAGGGCGTGATCCCGCCCCACGGCGTGGCATAGCGGCGGCCGGCCTCGAGGCGGGCCGAATAGGCCGACGCATCGAAGCGGGCGCGGAGCTGGTCGACGCCGGCGACGGTCACGGTGCGGTCGGTGGTCACGTCGTGCCAGCCATAGGCGAGCGCCGCGGAGAGATAGTCCGGACCACTGCGATAGCGGGCGAAGGCGCCGGCCTGGAACAGGTCGGAGCGGCCGCTGCCGCCGCCATTGACGCCGAAGCTGGTGCCGCCGCCCGACAGCGCGAAGCCGGCCAGCCAGTTCGGCGACACGATGTAATCGGCGCCCGCGGCGAAGCCGACCTCGCGGATGGTGGCGTTGTTCGAGCCGAGCGCGGCATTGCCGTCGGCGAACGAACCGCCACCGAACGGCGCCGCCCAGGTGCTCCAGCGCTCATCGAAGCGCTGGGCCGGTGTGGCCTTCACCGGCATGCGCGCGAAGGCATCGCGAGGCGAAGCGCCCTGCCCTGCGTCGGCGAACGCCGCTGCCGGACTAGATGCGTTCGCGCTGCGCCCGGCGACAAAGGGATCGGTCATCAGGCCAAGGAAGATCTTCATCGAGTCGAACATCGCCTGCTGCGAGGCGGTGGCGATCTCGCCGGACGCCTGCGTCAGGCCGGCTGGGGTCAACGCGCCGAAAGCGAGCGGGATGCCGCCGGTGCGGTTGAAATAGCCGGTCGTGGTATCCGTGACGTTCTGCTGGTTGGTGTTGGTCCCGGCCGTGCCGAGCGTCAGGTTCAGATAGACGTTGTTGGCGTCGTAGCTCAGGCTCGAAGAGAAGTTGGCCGGCAGGTTGGTGTTGATCAGCGTGTTGAAGGTGCCGCTGATGCCGCCGGCGGCGTTGATGATCGTGTACTGCTTGTTGACATAGCTGCCAGGGGCGAACGCCGCCTGCACCGTGGCGCCACCTAGTGTCGCGGTGCCCGTCACATTGACCCGGTCGGCATTGGCCGGCGACACCTCGACCATGTAGCTCGCGGCCGCCGTGAACACGAGGCTGCCCTGCACCGTGAGCAGCCCGATCGAATTGCCCGGCGCGAGCGCGCCGCCATTGACCAGCGTGCTGCCGACGATGCCGTTGCCGCCGAACGTGCCGCCGGCATTCACGGTGACGCTGCTGCCGGCGATGGCGCCGTTGACGGCGAGGATGCCGCCATCGACCGTGGTCGTGCCGGTGTAGGTGTTGATGCCGGACAATATCAGCTTGCCGCTGCCGACCTTGGTCAGCGAGCCTGGGCCGATGGTGCCGCACCCGCAAGGATCGGTGTCGCCGATCACGCCGGAGACCTCGGTGGAGAGATTGTTGCCGCCGACCACCAGCGTGTTGAAGGCGCCGATGTAGTAGTTGCCGGAACCCGCCAGCGAGCCGGCGGTGATGCGGCCGTCGCCATTGACACCCACGCTACCGGAGAAATCGACCACGCCGGTGCCATTGGTGACGAACTGGGCGGTGCCGCCGGTCGTATTGTCGAGGAAGCGGGTGCGGCCGCCATCATTGGTGATGATCGTGGCGGAGCCGGCGCTGGCATGATCGAAGAACAGCGTCGATCCGCCGTCATTGGTGGTGACGGTCGCGTTCGCCGCGGTGGAATGGGCGTTGAACTGGACCTGGCCGTTCATGTTGTTGATGATGGTGGCATTGCCGGCCGACGGGGTGTCGCTGCCGAAGCCGATCCCGAACATCACGTACGAATTGCCGCCATTGGTGATGACCGCATTGGCGGCCGTGGCGGCATTGACGAACGCCAGCAGGCTGAACGTATCGTTCGTGATCGTCGCATTGCCGGCGCTGGTGTTGGCGTTGAACAGCGTGCGGCCCTGATGGTTGGTGATCACGGCGTTCCCCGCCGTGGCCGTGTCCGTGCCGCCGGCGACACCGAACGCGGTCGTGGCGATCGACTGGTTCACGATCGTCATCGTGCCGGCGGAGCTCGCGCCGAGGAAGTTGGTGGTGCCGCCGTCATTGGTGAGCGAGGTGATGCCGGAGGTGTCGGCCCTGACGATGTTGAAGATGCCGAAATTCGACACGTCGCCGATGATGCGGGCGGTGTGGGTGGCGTCGCCGAGCTGCAGCGTCGCGACGCTGCCGATGAAGGTGCCGCCCGAATAGGAGTTGGTGCCGAGCAGAATCGTGGTGCTGTTGCCGAGCAGCTCGGCGCGCACGCCGGCAACGGTCTCGCCGAGATTGTTGCCGATCGTGATCGTCTGGCCGGAATTGGCGTTGTTGATGAAGCCCCAGCCGGAGCCGGCGACGCCGAAATTCACGCCGGCGCCGCCAATCGAATAGGACTGGGCGTTGCTGAGGAAGATCCAGGAATCCGGATTGATCGGCGCGGTGACCGTGATGGTCGATGCGCCGGTGGCGCCGAACAGCGCCTCCTGGCCGCTCGATGCCGGCGGCGCGCCGGCCGGCGGGCTCTCCCAGTTGGTCGAGAGATTGTAGTCGGAGGTCGCGGTGGACGAGCCGGTGCCGCCCCAGGTGTAGTCGGTCTGGGCCTGCGCCGACGTCGTCAGCCCGAGCACGACCACGGGTGCCAACGCGCCAAACAGCCAGCGTACAACCCAATCAGCCGTCGTGTCGCCCGACATCCGCACTCCATCGCTCCCAAGCTTTGTTCTGCACGGTCTCGTGCAGTCCAAAACCTAGCAGCGCGGAGTCCACCGTCGGGACGATATGCGAATGCGTTTTTCCAAGGATTTCAGGTGATTACACGTTTCACTTCGGATGTAGCGATCGCGCAACGCATCCACTCAAAAAGTCACACCCCCTGACGGCCCGGGGGGACGTGCAATCGATCATTTACGGATTCGGCGAGCTCTCGCCGGCGACCTGGAGCAGTTGCGAGCGGCGGATGCGCTCGCGATGGGCGGTGTAGAGGCCGCTGGAGACGATGAAGGCGGCGCCGACGATGGTCCAGACGTCCGGCACCTCGCCGAACACCAAGAAGCCGAGGATGCTGACCCACAGGAGCTGGGTGTAGGAGAACGGCGCCAGCACCGAGGCGTCGGCATAGCGGAATGCCAGCACGACGATCCACTGCCCCATGGTCGAGGCGACGCCGACCAGCACGCCGAAGCCGATGTCCTGCCAGGACGGCGTGGTCCACACGAACGGCACGATTGCCGTGAGCACGCAGACGCCGGCAATCGAGGAATAGGTCATGATGGTGATGGCGTGCTCGCGGCCGCTCATCATCCGCGTCATGATCAGCGTGCAGGCCCAGGCGAACGCCGAGACGATCGGGAACAGCGCAGCGAGATGGAACGCGCCGGTCCCAGGGCGGAGGATGATCAACACGCCGCACAGCCCGACCGCGGTTGCGACCCAGCGGCGCAGGCCGACCTTCTCGCTGAGGAAGATGATCGACAGCGCGGTGACGAACAGCGGCGCGACGAAGCCGGTCGCGGAGGCCTCGGCGATCGGCAGATAGCGTAAACCGGTGATGAACATCAGCGACGAGCCGAGCAGCGCAACGCCGCGCAGCAGCTGGAACTTGAGCTGCTCGGTGCGCATCGCGAACAGCGGCGAGCCCGGGATCATCGCCGGCACCATGATCAGCGAGAAGACCACGAAGCGGATCCAGGTGATCTCGATCGAGGGCAGCGTCTTCGACAGATACTTCGCGGTGACGTCCGAGGTGCCGAGGAACACGGTCGACAGCAGGATCAGCGCGATGCCGCGAAACGGCCGGTCGGCGCGCGCGGGCGCGCGCTTGCGCGTGGCCTGCGGCTTCTCCTGGAGGGAGGTCGGCATGTCGTCGAGCCGCGCGGCGGCAGCCGCACTCGGTGGCGGGGTCACGGTCGAACTCGGAAGTTTGGAAACAGGACGATTCGGTGAGTGGCGACAAGACGCCAATCGCGACGCCGCGACAACCCATCGAAGCGGGCAGCACTTATGCGTTGCTACGCGCCGGGGTAGCAAACATCCGTAATTTTCCGTGATGCTGCATTACAGCATGGGCAGCCCACGGGGCTTCGGCCCGCGCGGAAAGGCGCGATCGATTGCGGCGATCTCGGCCGCGGTGAGCTCGATGTCGCCGGCCGCCGCATTCTGCTCGGCATGCCCGGGCCGCGACGCCTTGGGGATCGCGAACAGCGACGACGCCCGCGTCAGGAAGGCCAGCGCGACCTGGCGCGGCGTTGCACCATGCTGCTCCGCGATCCGCTGCAGCACCTCGCCGCCGGCGCCGCGGCGTTCCGGAAAGTCGTCATGGCCGAACGGCGAGTAGGCGACCACGGCAACACCATGCTGGCCGCACCACGGGATGACGGCATGCTCGATGGCGCGCTCCTGCAGATGATAGAGCACCTGGTTGCAGGCGATCTTGCCCTCACCTGCGACCTCCAGCAATTCGTCGAGATCGTCGACGTCGAAATTGCTGACGCCCCAGGACGCGATCTTGCCGGCCGCCTTGAGCTCCTCGAACGCCGCCACCGTCTCCGCGAGTGGATAGGAGCCCGGCCAGTGCAGGAGATAGCAGTCGAGCCGGTCGGTCTTCAGCCGCTTCAGCGAGCGCTCGCAGGCGGTGACGGTGCCCTTGCGCGAGGCGTTGCTCGGCAGCACCTTCGACACCAGGAACACCTCGTCGCGTCGGCCGGCGATGGCCTCGGCGATGACGAGCTCGGCATCGCCATACATCTCGGCGGTGTCGATGTGGCTCATGCCGAGATCCAGGCCGCGCCGCAGGGTGGCGATGGCGCGGCTGCGATCGGCGTGGTCGAGATACCAGGTGCCCTGCCCGATGACGGAGACGCCGCCGCCGCCGGTTCCGAATGTCTTGTGCTTCATGCGGGCGAGCATAGAGAATGAGGCACGCGGCGTCGATTGGGTGCCCTCCCTGCTCAAGGCATCTGACACGCCTCCACACCCACGTCATTCCGGGGCGACGCGTCAGCGTCGAACCCGGAATCCCGAGCTTGTCTTGCGCTGTTTCATTTCCACCATGTCGAGATTCCGGGTTCGAGGCCGTTGGCCTCGCCCCGGAATGACAGTGTTCTCGGCTAGCTCGCCGCCGCGATGGGCGGGGCGTCCGTGGCCGTCTGCGCGATCAGCCGCTTCATCTCCGGAATGCACGAGCCGCAATTGGTGCCGGCCTTGAGCTGCGCGCCGATGGCGGCGGGCGTGCGCGCACCTGCCGTGATCGCATCGCAGATGGTGTCGCGGCCGACGCCGAAGCAGGCGCAGACGATCGGGCCGCCGCCGACGCCGTCGGGCGCGCGGCCGGACAGCAGCGTGCGACGCTGGTCGTCGTCGAGGCGGTCGGCGGCGAACATCGTCTTCACGACGTTCCAGTCGCCAGCATCATGGCCGGGGCCGACGAACAAACAGGTTTCGATGCGATCGTCGGCGAACGACGCGGCGCGATAGACGCCGCCGCCGACATCCATGTAGTCCGTGACATCGTCGGTGGCGCGCGCCTTGAACCAGGCCGGCCAGCGCGACAGATCGCCGTTGTCGGCGAACAGATAGCCGAAGCCGCCCTGCACCGTCGCGCGCGCCCACCACAGGTTGGACGGCAGCGTGAGCTCGTTGCGCGACAGGATGAAGCCGCGGAATACGTACTCATAAGAACTGATCGCAGCCGGGGTCGCCTTGGCCTCGGGCTGGCCGGAGAACGGATCGGTGTAGGAGGCGACCAGCGCGCCGACGCGGCCATGCGATGAGTTGGTGGCGCTCCAATGGATCGGCGCGAACAGCATGCCGCGCTGCTGGCGCTCGCTGACGACGACCTTGAGGATGCACTGGCCGTGCTCGGTCGTGACCTTGGCGAAACCGTCATGCATCAGGCCATAGCGCAGCGCGTCATCCGGGTGCACCTCGACGAACGGCTCCGGCAGATGCGCTGATAGCCGCGGGCTCAAGCCGGTGCGCGTCATCGTGTGCCACTGGTCGCGGATGCGACCGGTGTTCAGGCGCAGCGGGCGGGCGGCGGTGGTCTCGCCGCGCAGCGCCGGCACCTCCGGCGCGACGAAGCGCGCTTTGCGATCGTTGGTGAAGAAGGCGCCTTCGGCGAAAAAGCGCGGCTCGGGCGGCTTGCCCGCGCGCGCCGGCCATTGCACCGGCGCCATCGCGTCGTATTCGTCGTCGGTGAGCGTCGCCAGCGCGCCGATGTCGAAGTCGCGCGTGCCGTCGTTCTCGAACGCCGACAACGCCGCGTGCTCGCGGAACACGTCCGCCGCAGAGTTGTAATTGAAGGCGCCCGCGTGGCCGAGCCGTTTGCCGACCTCGCTCAGGATCCACCAGTCCGGCATGGCCTCGCCGGCCGGCGCAAGGAAGGCGCGCTGGCGCGAGATGCGGCGCTCGGAGTTGGTGACCGTGCCCGATTTCTCGCCCCAGGCCTGCGCCGGCAGCAGCACGTGGACGCCAGCATCGACGGTGTCGTTGGAGCGGACGTTCTCGGACACGACGAGCAGCTCGAGCTTCTTGAGCGCGGCGCGGACCAGATCGGCGTCCGGCAGCGACACCGCGGGGTTGGTGCCGATCACCCACAGCGCCTTGATCTCGCCGCGCGCGATCGCCTCGAACATCTGCACCGCCTTGAGACCCTCATGGGTGGCGATGTCCTTGGCCTTCCAGAAGCGGCGGACGCGGTCGATGTCCGGCGGCGTGAAGCCCATGTGGGCCGCGAGCTGGTTGGCGAGCCCGCCGACCTCGCGGCCGCCCATCGCATTGGGTTGGCCGGTCAGCGAGAACGGCCCCATGCCCAGCTTGCCGATGCGCGCGGTCGCAAGATGGCAGTTGAGGATCGCGTTGACCTTGTCGGTGCCCTGCGCCGACTGGTTGACGCCCTGCGAATAGAGGGTGACGACCTTGGGAGTATCGCGGAACAGCTTGAAGAAGGCGGCGACGTCGACCTCGGACAGGCCGGTGGCGAGCGCGGTCGCCGCGGCGCTGCCGGCGAGGCTCCGGGCGCGGGCCAGGGTCTCGTCGAAGCCGCCGGTGTGAGCGTTGATGTAGTCGTGATCGAGCGCACCGCTGTCGGCGAGATGCACCAGCAGGCCGGAGAACAGCGCCGCATCCGCGCCGGGCTTCAATCCCAGGAACAGATCGGCTTCGCTCGACGTGTCGGTGCGACGTGGATCGATGACCACGAACCTGGCGCCGCGCGCCTGCTTGTTGGCCAGCATGCGCTGGTACAGCACCGGGTGGCACCAGGCGGCGTTGCTGCCGACGAAGACCAGCAGATCGGCCTGATCGAGATCCTCATAGGTGCCGGGCACGGTGTCGGCGCCGAAGGCACGGCGGTGGCCGGCGACCGACGAGGCCATGCACAGCCGCGAATTGGTGTCGACATTGGCCGAGCCGAGAAAGCCCTTCATCAGCTTGTTGGCGACGTAGTAGTCCTCGGTCAGCATCTGGCCGGAGAGATAGAACGCCACTGCATCCTCGCCGTCGCGGGCGACGATGTGCTTCAGCCGGGTCGCGACGTGATCGAGCGCATCGCTCCAGGCCACCCGCTGCATTCCGCCCTTGCAGCGGATCATCGGGTACAGCAGCCGGCTCTCCAGCCCGAGCGTCTCGCCGAGCGCCGAGCCCTTGGAGCAGAGCCGGCCGAGATTGGCCGGATGCGAAGGATCCCCGGAGATCGCCGCGCCGCCGCGACCGTCGGGCGTGGCGAGCACGCCGCAACCGACGCCACAATAAGGACAGGCGGTGCGCACCATCGGCAGCTTCGGATCGAGCGTCGTCATCGTCGTGCGTGGCCCCTTCTCACGCTGCCTGCGGCCGCGCCCCCGCGCGGCCGAACATCATCGCTGTCCGGATCGCTGCGACCGGTTCGCGGCTCCGGATCAGGTCGCGATACCACAACGCGTCCTGAGTCTCACCGATCAGCACGGCGCCGGTGAGGCGTCCCTCGGCGATGACGAGCTTCTTGTAGATGCCCCGCCTGGCGTCGTTGAGCACGATCGCCTCGCTGCCCTCGGCGCCCATGAAGTCGCCGGCCGAGAACACCGACACACCCGACACCTTCAGATTGGTCGAGACGACACTGCCGCCATAGGCCGCCTGGCGGCCGGCGAGATGCCGCGCCAGCACCCGCGCCTGCTCATAAGCAGGTTCGACCAGCCCATAACAAGTGCCACGGTGCTCGGCGCATTCGCCGAGCGCGAAAATGCCGGGCGCCGAGGTCTGCATCGCGTCGTCGACGACGATGCCGCGATTGACCGCGAGCCCCGCCTCCTTCGCCAGTGTCACATTCGGCCGGATGCCGGCCGCGAAGACCACGGCGTCGGTGGCAAGGCGCCGCCCATCGGCCAGCTCGACTCCTTCGACGCGACCATCGCCATGGATGGCCGCGGTGCTGGCATTGAGCAGAACCTCGATGCCCTTGCGCGCCACCAGCGACTTGAGCAACGCGGCGGCCGGCGCATCGAGCTGCCGCTCCATCAGCCGGTCCATCAGATGCAACAGCGTCACCCTGGCGCCGGCACGCGCCAGGCCATAGGCCGCTTCCAGCCCGAGCAGCCCGCCGCCGACGACCACCACGCACCCCTTCTTCGCCGCCAGCGCCAGAAGCACGTCCGTGTCCCGGCTGTCGCGGAATGTGTGCACACCCGGCAGATCGGCGCCCGGCACCGGCAGCCGCAGCGGCAGCGAGCCGGTGGCGAGGACCAGGCGCGAGAACGCCACGTTCTCGTCGTTCTCGATCCGCAGTTCGCGACGGCCGACATCGATGGCGGTGACGCGCGCACCGTATTTCAACGTTACCCCGCGCTCGCGCCACCAGGCCGCCGGCTTGAGCTCGATCTCGTGGGACGCGGCCTCGCCGGCCAGCACCGACGACAGCAGCACGCGGTTGTAGGCGAGCCGCGGCTCCTCGCCGATGACGGCGATCGCGTAGCGGCCGAGCGCAGTCTGCGACAATTCCTCGACCAGCTTTGCGGCAGCCATGCCGTTGCCGACGATGACGAGCGGTTCACTCAAAGCGCCTACTCCGCCGCCTGCGCCTTGCCATGGGCTTCCGCGATCATGTAGCCGGACAGCGTGCCGTAGGCCGCGGTCCAGGCATCGGCGACATCGGGCGTCCAGCCGTCGCCAAGTCCCTTCTCGAGGGTCCACAGCAGCGCGGCGCCGACCACCGGATAGTGCTCCGGCTTGGCGCCGTAATCGACGTGGCGCTTGGCGAGCGCGCTTGCCGCCGGCAGGATCGCGGGCAGATTCGTCAATCCATTGACGACGACCGCCAAGGTCGCCATCAGCTTCTTGCGCTGCTCGGTGAGATCGTCGGGAAACATCGCGCGCACCTGCGGCGCGACCTCGAACAGCCGATCGTAGAAGATGGTCGCGGCCTGATCGGAGATCGGCGCGACCCTGGCAAAGCTATTCTGAACCAATGCGATCTGAGACGGCGTCATGGGAAATCCTTATGATGGAAACGAGAACCCGTTAGTTGCCCGACGCGGAGAGCGGTTCGATGCGCTCTCCGCTTTCCAATCGTCACGCCGCCTCGACGTAGCGATGCCGCTCATACAGGAACTCCAGCACGCGCTGGCGACACTTGACGTAGGTGGCGTTGGTCGCCAGCTCGAGCCGCTTGCGCGGCCGCGGCAGGGCGACCTCGAGCACCTCGCCGATATGCGCGCTCGGGCCGTTGGTCATCATCACGATGCGGTCGGACAGCAGCACCGCCTCGTCGACATCGTGCGTGATCATCAGGATGGTATTGCCGAGCTTCTGGTGCAGCGCCATCACCGAGTCCTGCAGATGCGCCCGCGTCAGCGCGTCGAGCGCGCCGAACGGCTCGTCGAGCAGCAGCACTTTCGGCTCCATGGCGAGCGCACGGGCAATGCCGACGCGCTGCTTCATGCCGCCGGAGACCTCGTTGGGCCGCTTGTCCTTGGCATGGGCCATCTGCACCAGGTTCAGATTGTGCATGGTCCAGGCGTCGCGCTCGGCGCGGGTCTTGGTCTTGGCGAACACCTTGTCGACGCCGAGCCGCACGTTCTCGTAGACCGTCAGCCAGGGCAGCAGGCTGTGGTTCTGGAACACCACGGCGCGGTCGGGTCCCGGCGAATTGACTTCGCGCTCCTCCAGCAGCACGCCGCCGGTCGTGGCCGTGGTGAGCCCCGCCACGATGTTGAGCATCGTCGACTTGCCGCAGCCGGAATGGCCGATGATCGAGACGTATTCGCCCTTGTTGATCGAGAGGTTGATGTCCTTCAGCACTTCGGTGGTGGCGGTGCCGCGGGTGAAGGTCTTGTCGACGTGGTCGAGCTTCAGATAGGCCATGATCTCTACCTCTCAATTCGTCGCGGTGCCGCGGGTGACGATCTTGCCGACGACCGCAATCAGGCGGTCGAGCACGAAGCCGATGATGCCGACATAGAACAGCGCCAGGATGATCTCGCTGATATGCGAGGAATTCCACGCGTCCCAGATGAAGAAACCGATGCCGACGCCGCCGATCAGCATCTCGGCCGCGACGATCGCGAGCCACGACAGGCCGATGCCGATGCGCAGGCCGGTGAAGATGTAGGGCGCGGCCGCCGGAATCATGATCTTGGCGAAGAACTCCAGCGGATTGAGCTGCACCACCGCGGCGACGTTGCGATAGTCCTGCGGAATGTTGCGGATGCCGACCGCGGTGTTGATGATGATCGGCCATACCGAGGTGATGAAGATGACGAAGATCGCCGACGGCTGGCCGTCGCGGAACGCCGCCAGCGACAGCGGCAGCCAGGCGAGCGGCGGGATCGTGCGCAGCACCTGGAAGATCGGATCGAGGCCGCGCATGGCCCACACCGACTGGCCGATCAGCGTGCCGACACCGACGCCGACGACGGCAGCAATCGCGTAGCCGAAGGCGACGCGGCGCAGGCTGGCCTCGAGATGCCAGAACAGTCCCTTGTCGATGCCGCCATGATCGAAGAACGGATCGAAGATCAGCTCGCGGGTATCGCTGAACACCCGGGAGGGCGGCGGCAGCGCCGAGCCGGCCCGGCGGCAGACCAGCTCCCAAATCAGCAGGAACAGCGCCAGCACGATCAACGGCGGCACCACGCGCACCGCGGCCTCGCGGGCCATCTTTCCATAGCGTTCGGCTTTCGGCGCCTGCTTGGGCGTCATGGTCACGATTGACGCCGAGGTGGACGCCGCCGCGGTCGGCACGACCTGGGGAGCACTATCGTTGGTCAACGCTGGCATGGACATCGGAAATCTTTCTCCGTGCAATGAGAGAGGCCGCGCGCCTTGCGCGCGCAGCGGGAGGTCCTGATCAGGCGTCGACGCGCTTGATCGACAGCGACTTCAGGTAGGCGGCGGGATCTTCCGGATCGAACACCTTGCCGTCGAAGAAGGTCTCCTTGCCGCGCGACTTGGAGGTCGGAATCTCGGCGGCTGCGACGTTCATCTCCTTGGCGGCCTCGCGCCAGATGTCCTCGCGGTTGACCTTGGCGATCAGCGACTTGGCGTCGAAGCCAGCCTCATACTTGCCCCACCGGATGTCCTCGGTGATGAACCAGAGATCGTGGCTCTGGAATGGATAGGACGCGAAGTCGCGCCAATACTTCATGATGTGCGGCGAGTTCTCGACGACCTTGCCGGTACCGTAGTCGAACTTGCCGGCCGTGCGTCCGGCGACGTCCTCGACCGGGCAATTCATCCACTGCCGCTTGGCCATGATGGTCGCAAGCTCCTGCTTGTTCTCCATCTTGTCGGCCCACTGCTGCGCTTCCATCACCGCCATCGTCAACGCTTTCGCGGCCTTCGGATATTTGTCGACAAAGGCGGCGCGCATCGCGAAGGATTTTTCGGGATGCTTGTTCCAGATCTCGCCCGTCGTGACGGCGGTGTAGCCGATACCCTGGTTGACGAGCTGCGCATTCCACGGCTCGCCGACGCAGAAGCAGTCCATGGTGCCGACCTTCATGTTGGCCACCATCTGCGGCGGCGGCACCACGATGGTCTCGATGTCCTTGTCGGGATCGATGCCGCCGGCGGCGAGCCAGTAGCGGATCCAGAGATCGTGGGTGCCGCCCGGGAAGGTCATCGCGGCCTTCACGGACTTGCCGGAGGCCTTCTTCTTCTCCAGCGCGGCTTTGAACGGCGCGGTATCGAGGCCGAGCTTGAGGTCCGCATATTCCTTGCCGACCGAGATGCACTGCGCATCGAGATTGAGCCGCGCCAGAATGTACATCGGCGTCGGCTGGTTGTTCTGCGTCACCTTGCCCGAGGAGATCAGGTACGGCATCGGGGTCAGGATGTGCGCGCCGTCGATGCCGTTGCCTTCAGAGCCGAGCACGAGATTGTCGCGCGTGGTGCCCCACGAGGCCTGCTTCTGTACGTCGACGTCGGGCATGCCGTATTTGGCGAAGATGCCCTTGTCCTTGGCCACGAACAGCGGACCGGCATCGCTGAGCGCGATGAAGCCGAGCTTGGCGCTGGCGACTTCCGGCCCCGCCCCCTGGGCGAACGCTCCGCCCGGCAAGTTCAGCTTCGCGGCTGCTAGCAGCGCAGCCGTGCCGGCGCCCGCCTTGAGAAGCTGACGACGGCTGAAGCCGTTGCGGCGAGCAGGATTGGCAGTCTTCGTCATGAGTGCTGTCGTCCTTTGTCTGAAGAGCGCTCGATGGGTGAAAAGGCCGTCCGTTGCGGGTCGCTGCGCCACGCACGAAGGCGCGTGTTCCGAGGTGGCCTCGGAAGGGGCAGCGTCACGATTCGGATGAGGATTGCGCGGACGGCATCGATGGCGTCGCGAATGCTCTTTCAAGCTTCGTGCCAACGCATCAATTTTGAATTTACAAGTAAATTCAATCGTTTAACTGCACACAGCAAATCCATCAGAGGCAGAAGGCCGCATCCAAAATTTGCGATTCGCCCACTTTGTGTGCGCCGCACACAAAGCGGGCATGGCGCGATTGTTCCATGAGCACCAGGGCAGCAAATCAGCCCTTTCAAGCAGCCGCGGCCCGGACGTCCAAACGTAATCGATTGAAATCGATGATCTTTTGATTGGCGTCAAAATTGGCACAGGCATTGCTTCGACGCCTACAAGTCAACGATGACTGCGGTTCGCCGGACTGTCGAGGCCGATGGCGCCTGATCTCCGGGACGGACGCGCGCTCGCGACCGGGGTCACCTCGGCGCGGTCGTCGTGACGCCCTTCCCCGCATTCGACATCCGATCCGCCTGCCCGTGGCGATGTCCCGCGAGAGCCAGAACCTCTCGCAAGGCAGCGCGCAATCTATTCCCGAGAGCAAACAAAGGACGTTTGAATGTCGTACCTCGCGCCTTCAGAATTCGTGACCAAGATGGTGGACGCAGGTGAGTCCAAGATCTTCATGTCGACCCGGGACACCGTCATCCGCGCCTACATGGCTGGCGCGATCCTGGCGCTCGCGGCCTGGTTTGCCGTCACCATCAATGTGAACACAGGCCAGCCGATCATCGGCGCGCTGTTGTTTCCGGTCGGCTTCTGCATGCTCTATTTGCTGGGCTTCGATCTGCTGACCGGCGTGTTCGTGCTGTCGCCGCTGGCGCTGATCGACAAGCGTCCCGGCGTGACCCTCGGGGGCGTGCTGCGCAACTGGGGCCTCGTCTTCATCGGCAATTTCGCCGGAGCACTGACCGTTGCCTTCATGATGGCATTCGTGACCACGTTCGGCTTCACGCAGGAGCCGGACAAGGTCGGCGCTGTCATCGGCAATATCGGTGAAGGCAGGACGCTCGGCTACGCGGCGCATGGCGCGGCCGGCATGGCGACGCTGTTCATCCGCGGCATGCTGTGCAACTGGATGGTCTCCACCGGCGTGGTCGGCGCGATGATCTCGACGACGGTCCCGGGCAAGGTGCTGGCGATGTGGATGCCGATCCTGGTGTTCTTCTACATGGTGTTCGAGCATTCGGTGGTGAACATGTTCCTGTTTCCGTCGGGGCTGATGCTCCATGCGAAGTTCTCGATCATGGACTACCTGATTTGGAACGAGATCCCGACCGTGCTCGGCAATCTCGTCGGCGGTCTCTCGTTCACCGGCCTGACGCTGTACGCCACCCATGTCAGGACGCAGCCGAAGCGTGATGCCAAGATCGCAGCCCGCGTCGCGGCTTGATTTCCGTCTCCCTTGGAGAGCCCGGCTTCAGTTAAGGTCGGGCTCTCCTCAAATCGCTCGATAGCCCAAATGCCATTGCGGATCACCATCGGAGCGCATTCCGACAAAGGGCAGAAGCCGGGCAACCAGGACTTCCACGGCGCACTGATTCCCGATGAGCCGGCGCTCAGCCTGAAGGGCATCGCGATCGCCATCGCGGACGGGATCAGCAGCAGCGAGGTCAGCCACATTGCGAGCGAGTCGGCGGTCAAGAGCTTCCTGACCGACTATTACTGTACGCCGGATGCCTGGTCGGTGAAGACCTCGGCGCGACGCGTGATCGCCGCGGCCAACTCCTGGCTCTACGCCCAGACCAGAGCCAGCCAATACGCCTATGACCGCGACAAGGGTTACGTCTGCACGCTCAGCGCGATGGTGATCAAGGCGGCCACGGCGCATCTCTTCCATATCGGCGATTGTCGCATCTATCGCCCCGCAGGCCATTCGCTCGAACAGCTCACCGACGATCATCGCGTCATCATCTCGTCGCAGCAGAGCTATCTGGGGCGTGCGCTCGGGGTCAATCCCGAGGTCGAAATCGACTATCAGGCCATTCGGATCGAGCGCGGCGACATCTTCGTGCTCGCGACCGACGGCGTTCACGAACACGTAGGCAAGCGTTTTGTCGCCAACGTGTTGAAAGAGAATTCCCACGACCTCGACCAGGCGGCCCGTATCATCGTCGCTGAGGCGCTGGCGCAGGGCAGCGCGGACAATCTCACGATCCAGATCGTGCGGATCGACGAACTCGGTGCCGGCGATGCCGCCGAGATTCCGGTCCAGGCCGAGCAGCTGCCGCCGGCGCCGCTGCTGGACGCGCGGATGATCTTCGAGGGCTACCGGATCGTGCGCGAGATCCACGCCAGCAGCCGCAGCCACATCTATCTGGCCGTCGACGTCGAGACGGAGCTCGCCGTCGCCCTCAAGGTGCCTTCGATCGACCTGCGCGGCGACCCGGCCTATCTCAAACGGTTCCTGATGGAAGACTGGATTGCGCGGCGGATCGACAACCCGCACGTGCTGAAGGCCTTCCCATCGACGCGTCGCCGCGATCATCTCTACGTCGTCACCGAATTCGTCGAAGGCCAGACCCTGGCGCAATGGATGATCGACCATCCCAAAGCCGATCTCGATACCGTCAGAGACATCATCGAGCAGATCGCCAGGGGGCTGCAGGCGCTGCATCGCAAGGAAGTGCTGCACCAGGATCTGCGGCCTGCAAACATCATGATCGACCGGACCGGGACGGTGAAGATCATCGATTTCGGATCGGTGCGGGTCAGCGGCGTGGTCGAGGCCGATCCGGCTGCCGACCACGACAGCATCCTCGGCACCCAGCAGTATACGGCGCCGGAATATTTTCTCGGCGAGGGCGGCTCCGAATGGTCCGACCAGTTCTCGCTCGGCGTGATCGCCTACCAGATGCTGACGGGCCGGCTGCCCTACGGCGCGCAGATGGCACGTGCACGAACCCGGGCGCAGTTTCGCAAGGTGCTTTATCACCCGGCCTCCGGCGATGACCAAACCGTCCCGCTCTGGATCGATGGCGCACTCCGGCGCGCCGTCCATCCCGTCGCCGCCAAACGTTACGAGAGCCTCTCGGAATTCGTCTTCGACCTTCGGCACCCCAATCCCGCCTATATCGGCGGCGGCCGGACGCCCCTGATCGAGCGCAATCCGCTGCTGTTCTGGAAGGCGACGACTGCGCTGCTCGCGATCGCAGTGATCATCCTGCTCGCGGCTCGCCACGGCGGCTGGTAGGCGGACCTGCCAGCCGCGGATCAGGCGGGTTCAGGCGCGATCGCGCCAAGCGGCCTCGGCGCCACGCCCGCTCCCGGCTTCATGCGGAAATCATAGGTCATCAAGTGCCATGGCCCGATGGCCAGCTTGCCGTCCGGCATCACCGCGTCGCTGCGCCGCTCGACCTGGGCGATGAGCTCGTCCTTGACGCCAAAGACGACGTCGCTGTCGAGATATTCGTCGCCGCCGACGAAGACATGGGTGATGAGCGGCTCGTAGCCCTTGGCGTCCACCAGGAAATGCACATGGGCCGGGCGCATCGGATGACGCTTGGTCTCGAGGATCATCCGTCCCACCGGACCGTCGGTCGGGATCGGATAGCTGCAGGGCAGGATGGTGCGGAAGAAAAAGCGGCCATCCGCATCGGTGATGAAGCGCGCCCGCGACGACGGACCATCGCTTTCATAGGACGGCCGCTGCGAATCGTAGAAGCCCTCGTCGTCGGCATGCCAGACATCGACCGCGGCGCCTGCCAGCGGGGCACCCGCCAGATCGGTCACCCGTCCCTGGACGAACATCTTCTCGCCCTTGAGATCCGCCGAGATGTCGGTGCCGTGGGGCGTCACCTTGTGCTCGCCGACGTAGAACGGGCCGAGTACGGTCGTCTCCGTCGCCCCTGCCCGGTCGCGATGATTGATGGCGTCGACCAGCATCGACACGCCGAGCACGTCGGACAGCAGGATGAACTCCTGCCGGCTTGCGGTGCAGGTCTGTCCGGTGCGGGTGAGAAAGTCGATGGCGGCGGCCCATTCGTCGAAAGTGAGCTCCGTCCGGCGCACATAATCGTGCAGCGACTTCACCAATTCCTGCAGCAGGAATTTCGCGCGCGGATCGGGTGTCCGTTCGAAGCTCGCGACGACGGCCTCCGTGAGCTCGGCTTCATTGAATTGTGTCATTGCCAATTCCTCCCGGCGCAAAGGGTACACGACGCATGCCTGGCCTGCCATTGGACGCGGCGCGTTTTTCGGCTATCACCCGGAACAAACGGGATGCGCGGCCGATCCTCGCGCAGGCCGCCAGAAACCGATCATAGCGGAGACGCCCGATGCTCGCCCCGACACCCGCCTCGCCCGAAACCGTCGGCATGTCGAAAGCCGCGCTCGATCGCATCGATGCCCATCTGCGGCAGCGCTATGTCGAGGCCGGCCGCTTTCCCGGGACGCAGTTGATGGTCTATCGCCGCGGCAAGATCGTGCATGCGAGCTCGCTCGGCTATGCCGACGTCGAGCGCAAGGTCCCGGTCAGGGACGACACGATCTACCGCATCTATTCGATGACCAAGCCGATCACCTCCGTCGCCTTCATGATGCTGGTCGAGGAAGGCAAGGTCGCGCTCGACGAGCCGGTCGCGAAATACATTCCGGAGTGGAAGAATCTCGGCGTGTTCGTCGCCGGGACCGCACCGGCCTTTGTCAGCCGGCCGCCGTCGCGGCCGATGCTGATCGTCGACCTGCTGCGCCACACCTCCGGCCTGACCTACGGCTTCCAGCAGCGATCGAACGTCGATGCCGCCTATCGCGACGCCAAGATCGGCGCAGTCGAAAAGGCGGGAACGCTGCAGTCGATGATCGATGATCTCTCGCGTATTCCGCTCGAATTCTCGCCGGGCGAGGCCTGGAACTACTCGGTCTCGACCGACGTGGTCGGCTATCTCGTCGGCAAGATCGCCGACCAGCCGTTCGAGCAAGTCCTGAAGCAGCGCATCTTCGATCCGCTCGGCATGAGCGACACCGATTTCCACGTGCCCGCGGCGAAGGCGCACCGGCTGGCGGCGTGCTACTCGGCCGATGCCGGCGGCGCCTTGTCGTTCCACGCCGCCGATCGCAAGGGCGGCCTGACCTTGCAGGACGACCCGGCGACCAGCTCGTTCCTGAGCCCGCCCGACTTCATCTCCGGCGGCGGCGGCCTGTGCTCGACCACGGCCGACTATCTGACGTTCTGCCGCGCATTGCTCAATGGCGGCGAGCTCGGCGGCGTCAGGCTGCTCGGACCGAAGACGCTGAAGCTGATGACCTCGAACCATCTGCCGGGCGGCGTCGACCTGCCGGCGCTGTCGCGCTCGATGTTCGCGGAAGCAGCCTATAACGGCATCGGCTTCGGTCTCGGCTTCTCGGTGACGATGGATCCGGCCAAGACGTTGATCCCCGGCAGCGCCGGCGAATATGCCTGGGGCGGCGCGGCCTCCACGGCGTTCTGGATCGACCCGGCCGAGGAGCTGATCACGATCTTCATGACCCAGGTCTTGCCGTCGAGCGCCTACCCGATCCGCCGCGAGCTGCGCACGATGGTGTACGCGGCGATCACCGAAAGCAACGTCTAGGAGCGGTAAAGCCGCTCAGGGAACCGGCGATCCCCGCGCGTTGCGCTTGGCGTGCACGCGGTGCTCTCTTATGCTGACAGTCATGTGAACGGCTGCAACCGCCGAGCCCTTGCGGAGGCAGCCGCTCCAGCCTGATATGCGCTCGCCGCACAAATTCGCCTCCGCCCGACGCGTCTCCCGCCTGCGTCAGTCCCAACGGCGATCAGCAGCGCCAGCTCAAACGGGGCATCCGTGCCAAAACTCTCCCTGCCGATCCGGCTTGCTCTTCTGGTCGCAGGGACCACACTGCCGCTCATCCTGTTCGCAGGCGGAATCGTCTTGCACAGCTACATGCAGGATCGCAGCGACGCCCGTCAGCGCGTGCTGGAGACGGTGCGCAGCATCCGGCTGACGCTCGATGCCGAAATGCAGCGCATGACCGGCGGCGTCCAGGTCCTGGCGCTGACCGATGCTCTGACCACCGGCGATTTCGAACGCTTCCGGCCGATCGCGATGGGCTTCCTCGAGCAGTACGGCAAGAACGGCACGATCGTGGTCGCCGACCGCAACGGACGCCAGCTGTTCTCGTCGGCGACGACGGATACGGCTCACCTGCCGACGCGCAACAACCGCGAGATCACCCGCCGCGTGTTCGAGACCCGGCAGCCGCAATATTCCGACCTGTTCTACGGCGTCGTGAAGAAGAGCCTGATCGTCACCGTCGAGGTGCCCGTCTTTCGCGACGGCGAGGTCGTCTATGACATCTCGTTCAGCCCGCCGATCGAGATGTTCCAGACCATCCTGGAAAAGCAGCGGCCGAATCCGGACTGGACCTTGTCGCTGCTCGACCGCCAGGCGACCGTCTTCGCGCGCGTGCCAAATCCGGCGGAGACGATAGGCAAGCAGGCCTCGCCCTCGGTGTTTGATCGCATGCGCAACGAGCAGGAGGCGACGCTGTCGAGCGTATCGCTCGAGGGCGTGCCGCTGCTGTCGAGCTTCACCCATTCCACCCTCACCGGATGGACCATCGGCGCCGGCATCGCCGAGGATTCGCTGGTTGCGCCGTTGTGGCGCAACCTCGCCGTCACCAGCCTGCTCGGCGGCATCATGCTGGCGATCGGTCTGGCCTTCGCGGTGCGGATGGCGACGACGATCGCGCGCGCCGAGATGCTGCACGACCTGCTGATCGAGGAGCTCAATCACCGGGTCAAGAACACGCTGGCGATCCTGCAGGCGATCGCGGTGCAGACCTTCCGCAGCGCCAGCCGCCATGAGCGTGAGAAGTTCGAGGGCCGGCTCGGCGCGCTCGCCGAGGCGCATAATCTGCTCAGCAAGGAGAAATGGCAGGGTTCTGAGCTGCAGGACGTGATCGAGCGCGTGCTCAAGCCCTACCGCCTCAACACGCCCGACCGCATCAGGATCTCCGGCCCGAAGGTGGCGCTGTCGCCGCGGCTCGCCGTCGTGCTGTCGATGATCGTGCACGAGATCGCAACCAACGCCGCCAAATATGGTGCGTTCTCCAACGACACCGGCACGGTCGATCTGTCCTGGGAGCTGGCGAGCGCGGCCGACGCGGCGAAGAAGCTGCCGGCACGGCTGCGGCTGGTGTGGCAGGAAACCGGCGGCCCGGTGGTCTCGGCGCCGATCCAGCGCGGCTTCGGCTCCCGCCTGATCGAGCGCAGCGCGCGCGATCAGCTCGGCGGCGAGGCCACGGTCGACTTCCTGCCGCCGGGCGTGGTCTACACCATCACCTGCAAGCTCGACGATTGAGCCGCGTCAGCCGAACCTCTGCAGCGCCGGGAACGTCTCGAGCAGCCAGATGCTGAAGGTCGAGACCGCGCCAGTGAGAAAGCCGATGCCGGTGGCGATCATCAGCACGCCCATCGCGCGCTCGATGTTCACGAGATGGCCACGCATGCGGACGAACAGCGCCGAGAACTGTTCGATCATGAACGCCGCGACCAGGAACGGAATGCCGAGGCCCGCGGAATAGACGGCAAGAAGCCCCGCCCCCTTGGCGACCGTCGTCTCCGCGGCTGCGATCGAGAGGATCGCCGCCAGGATCGGCCCGATGCACGGCGTCCAGCCGAAGGCGAAGGCGAGCCCCATGACATAGGCGCCCCACAGGCCGACCGGCTTGGGGATCGGCAGCCGCCCTTCGCGCATCAGGAACGAGATCCGCGTCAGGCCGAGGAAGTGCAGGCCCATCACGATGATGACGACGCCGGCGAGGATGGACAACTGCTCCGACCAGGCCCGGATCAGGCCGCCGATCAGCGAGGCGCTCGCCCCCAGCATCACGAACACGGTGGAGAAGCCCAGCACGAACAGTGCGGCCGAGATCATCACGGCGCGACGCGACGCGGCCGGAGGCTCGTCGCTCTCGATGTGCTCGATCGTGGCGCCGGTGAGATAGATCAAATACGGAGGAACCAGCGGTAGCACGCAGGGCGAAAGAAAACTGACCAAGCCAGCAATGAACGCGGCCGGAATCGATACGTTCTGGATCATGCGAGTCCCGCGATACGCCCCTCCAGGCGCAAGCCGGGGCACGACGCTTCTTGCCGCCGATGCGGGGAATACGCAACAGACGTGCCGAAGTTACGGCGGTCAACGATGATCGCGGCCTGCGGGCTTTCGCCAGGATAGAGCCAGACGTCCCCGGATCGGGGCCTCATTGGCGAAGTCCCCCGCCCCGATAGGGAGTGTCGCCTCGCTTTAACCGGCTCGTCTGCGAGCCGGCGCGCGCCTCACCGTGGGATCACGACATATCACAAATGCGCCAAATGCACCCTTGTGCACACATCGAACTGTGCTATTTCACCACTCGAAGCAACGGTGGCCGGCGCTGACCCGGCTGCAGCTTCGCATCGCGCAGCTTGTCGGGATTGTCGGCTTGAACCATCTCATCGCAGAGCGATTTCAGATCGTCCTCGCTCAGACGGTTCAGCTTCATGCGCAGGTCGAGGATGGCAACCGAGACCAAATGCGCCGATTCGCGATTGCCCGTCGCCGCGAGCATGGCGCGGCACTGCTCGAGGGACGCAAGCACTGCAAGCATTTGTTCGTCTGAATTGGCCACAGGCGTCGTTTCCGTTCTAGTAGCGTGCGACGAGATGGAGCCGAGCAACTCCCGACTCGCGGATGGCTTCCAAATACGTCATGTCGTTGCTCCCCTGCGCTTTGCCGATGCGGCTCAGCCGAGCCATGCACCCACCTCCTGGGACGGCACGACGGCGTCCTGGCATGACGCAGGGTGAAGAGACATCACCGCTCCCCGGCATTCGATGAATTAGCGCCACGATCCGTTCATCACGATAGCATGACAACGGCCCATCTTCGAATACCATTTCATTGCGGTCGAGGCAAAAACCGTCGATCTTAGGTTCGACTCGCGTTAAGCGTGTCCCTGTCCTACATGATGTGTCAGACCGCGCATCTGCTGGCGGTAAGACCATGCTGCAGAGAACTGAAGGTGGCAGACTCATCGACCCTCGATCGCTCAACCAAATCATGGCACGAACGTGCCCTGCCCGTAATTTATCGGAATCACTCTAGCAGGCGGAGAGAGCTTGTATGCGCGTTGCGGCGGAACGGGGCGTTCCTCAGAAGGAACGCCGGGAACTAGCCGAGACCCCTGCGACGCTGGCACCAGGGGAGCACGGAGGCTCGTCTGCTGGGGCAGGATCGAGCATTGAACTGAGCCGAGAGAGTGGCGGCGCCAAGGGCGCAACGGCGAGCAAGCCGGCAAGAACTGCGACGGGCCGGGCCGCCCCGGCCAAGTCGACCGTGAGCAAATCGGCGCAGGCAAGCCTCACCGACTGGGATGCAGCGCGGATATTCCTCGAGGTTGTCAGGGCCGGCAGCTTTCGCTCCGCGGCCGAGCGGCTGACGCTCTCGATCAATGCCGTACGGCGACGCATCGATGATTTCGAGCGGCAGATCGGCGCGACGCTGTTCACGCGCGATGTCCACGGCGCTCGGCTGACCGACGAAGGCGCGCTGGTGGTCTCCGCCGTCGAGCACATGGAGGCCGCGTCATTCGAGTTGCTGCGCGCGGGCGATGGTCTCGCCGGCGCTGCGTCGGGCGAGGTCCGGGTCGCGGTGACCGAGGGGCTCGGCACGTTCTGGCTGGCGCCCCGGCTGGTCGAATTTCAGCAGAGCTTTCCCAACGTCATGGTCGATCTCTATTGCGCGATGCGCTCGGCCGACGTGTCGCGTCACGAGGCCGACGTCGCCATCCACCTCTCCCGGCCGGCGGCGCTCGACGTCAAGCTGGTCCGGCTTGGCCGCATGCACCTGATGTGCTTTGCGAGCGAGAAATATTTGGAGATATTTGGCATCCCAAAGACGATTGACGATCTCGTCAAACACCGCTTGGTTCTGCAGGTGGCGGACGAAGCCGCCGCCAATGCCGCCTTCGCCACCATCTTCCCCGGTTTCGAGCAGCGGGACCTGATCGCGATGACCACCAATGTCTCGAGCGCCAATTACTGGGCCGTGGCGCACGGCGCCGGCATCGGAGTCTTCCCAACCTATGCGAGTGCCCTGGGCGGGAAAATCATACCACTGGAGGTTGACCTCAAGTGGTCTTACGACATCTGGCTGTCTTATCATGCCACCACCGGACGCATCCCTAGGGTGCGTCACATGATCGACTGGCTGGTCGAGGCTTTTAACCCTGGCAAATACCCGTGGTTTAAAGACGAATTCATTCATCCACAGCAACTTAAAACAGTATATATGGGTGAACCCCTGACCCATCTATTCGGGGGCTTTCCGATGGAAGGACGGTAAAATCAGTATGAACAAATCAGCGGCAAAGAAAATGAAGCAGCGCAGTGCGGGCAAGCCCGACATCGAGCTCGGCAAGCGGATTCGCCTGCGGCGTGTAGAGCAGAAGATCTCGCAGGCCGAGCTCGGCGAGAAGCTCGGCGTGAGCTTCCAGCAGGTCCAGAAGTACGAGAAGGGCGTCAACCGGGTCGGCGCTGCGCGTCTGCAGCAGATCGCCACCGCGCTCGACGTGCCCGTGACGTTCTTCTACGACGGCGACAGCAAGGCGCGCGAGGTCGAGAGCCTCCTGTTCCTGGACTCAGCCTTCAGCCTGCGGTTGCTGCGCGCCTACAGCAAGATCAAGGACCAGACCGTGCAGCGTCAGCTGGTATCCTTGATGGAATCGATCGCAGCGAACGAAGAATAGGCAAGGCTGTCTGATCCGTCAGACAGGTCTGCCCGTGATGGATATGGGCCATCTTCGCTCGAGGGCGCAACTTGGGGGCGCCAGGCGCTCTGCCAGCTCGGGCGAGTTCACTGCCTCGGCTCAAGGCCGAGCGATCGGCGCGGCCGACACACCGGCCCTTCTCGTCCGCACAGCGATCGCTGCGCGGTCTGAGGCTTCGTCGCCTTTATAATCTCGTGCTCTCTGCCGTCATAGGAAGTGGCGGCATGCCGGCGTTTCGGTCCCGTCCGGCCGACGCTGATCATGACTGCTGCGCGTCCTCTCCTGGGCCACACATGCACAGGTCGAGAGCCTCGGCCCGAACGTCCCTTTGCCTGCCCATCATGTCCTGAACTTGCATTGACGCCGTCACGGGCGCGGTGAACGATGGCGGCCGCCTGCCCTCCTGCGGACGGACCCACATGCCGACCATCTCCGAGCTCCCCACCACCTTCGCCGGGGACAAGATCCTCATGACCAGAGCGGACGATGGCGTCGGCATCATTACCTTCAACAACCCGGACAAGCGCAATGCGATGTCGCTGGAGATGTGGGAGGGGCTCGGCCAGGCACTGGTCGCGCTGCGCGACGATGACGCGATCCGGGTCGTGGTGCTGACCGGCGCCGGCGGCAAGGCCTTCGTGTCCGGCGCCGACATCAGCCAGTTCGAGCAGAGCCGCCACAATGCCGCGGCCTCGGAGGCCTATGCCGAGCGAAGCGCCGCCCAGCGGGCGCTGCTCGCCGGCTACCCGAAGCCGACGATCGCCTGCGTCAGCGGCTTCTGCCTCGGCGGCGGCCTGCAGATCGCGATGTTGACCGACATGCGCTTCGCCGCCGCGGACAGCCAGTTCGGCATCCCCGCCGCCAGGCTCGGCATCGCCTATGGCTATGACGGCCTGCGCAACCTGGTGTCACTGGTCGGCCCGTCGCAGGCGCGGCTGCTGCTCTATACGGGCCTGCGGATCGATGCCGCGGAGGCGCTGCGGATCGGCCTCGTCGACCGGATGATGAGCAACGGCGAACTGCTGCCGGCCACGCTGGAAATCGCCCGCACCATTGCCGTCAATGCGCCGCTGGCGGTCAAGGCCGCCAAGATCACCATCGCCGAAGTGCTGAAGGACGAAAGTCGCCGCGACATGGAAGCTATCAAGCGGATCGGCGACATCTGCATGGATTCGGAGGATTTCCGCGAGGGCCGCCGCGCCTTCATGGAGAAGCGCAAGCCAGCCTTCAAGGGACGTTAGAGCGCCTCCAGCACCGCCCTGGTCACGTCGATCGTGCCGGCATTGCCACCGAACTCGAATGGCTTGAGGCCGGATGCATAGACTTGGTCGACGGCCTGCTCGATCCGCTGGGCAGCCTCGGCTGCCCCCTCGATGCCATGGGTGTCCGCCAGCCAGTCCAGCATCATCGCGGCCGACAGGACCATCGCGGTCGGGTTGGCCTTGCCCTGTCCCATGATGTCGGGCGCGGTGCCGTGGCAGGGCTGGAACACGGCGTGGCGATCGCCGATGTCGGCCGACGGCGCCATGCCCATGCCGCCGACGAGACCGGCGGCGAGATCGGACAGGATGTCGCCGAACATGTTCTCGGTGACCAGAACGTCGAAATCCCACGGGCGCTTCACCAGCATGAGCGCGCAAGCATCGATGTAGAGGCGGTCCGTCTTCACGTCCGGATGAAGTTGAGCGACCTCGTCGAAGATCTTACGGAAGTAGGCGAAGGCCTTGAAGACGTTGGCCTTGTCGACGCAGGCTAAAGTCCCCGAGCGGCCGCGCGCGCGGCGCCGGGCGGCGAGCTTGAAGGAGAAGTTGAACAGCCGCTCAGATGTCTTGCGGGTGATGACGAGGGTCTCGCGCGCCTCCTCATGTGTCACGACACCTTTGCCCATCGAGGCGAACAGGCCTTCGGTGGACTCGCGGATCACGACGAAGTCGATGCCGCGCTCGGCGGCGCCGACGATCGGACTCGGCACGCCCGGGATCAGCCGCGCCGGCCGCACGCCGGCATAGAGGTCGAAATGGAAGCGCAGCTCGATCTGCGGCGCGATCTCGGTGTTGTCGGGATAGCGCACCGACGGCAGCCCGCAGGCGCCGAGCAGGATCGCGTCCGCCTCTTCGCACAGCCGGATCGTGGAGTCGGCGATCGAGACGCCGGTCGCGAGATAGTTGTTCGCACCGGCCTGGGCCTCGGTGAACCGGAACGACAGGCCGGCCTTGGCCTCGACCTTGCGCAGCACTTCAAGGGCCGGCGCCATGACCTCCGGCCCGATGCCGTCGCCGGGGAGGACTGCGATGTGGAGTGCGTTAGTGGAGGGCATGCTTTTTTCTTCGTCACACGAGGGATTTAGCGCCGTCATTGCGAGCGAAGCGACTTGTCCGCCTTAGCCCGAAGGGCGACGGCGGAAGCAATCCAGGGCCCAGGTTGAGACTCTGGATTGCTTCGTCGCTTCGCTCCTCGCAATGACGATGGAGAGGGTGTGTCCTACGGCGTCAGCACGGCGCGGCCGACCAGCTGACCCTTCTGCAGCTCACGCAGAGCATCGTTGGCCTTGGCGAGCGGCATCGGCGTCACCGGGATCGGCGCGATGTGCTTGGCACGGACGAGGTCGAGCAGCTCCTTTGTCTCGCGGAGATTGCCGACATAGCTGCCCTGGATCGTCACCGCCTTGATCGGAATGAGCGGCAGCGCCCACGGCGCGCCGCCGCCGAACAGGCCGACGATGACCAGCTTGCCGCCCTTGGTGAGGCAGTCGAAGCCCAGCTGCGCGGTGGCGGCATTGCCGACCAGGTCGATGACGGCCCGGATCGGCTCGCCTGCGGCCTTGTTCAGTTGCTCCAGCGCATCCGGCGCCTTGCCGTCGACCGCCGCCAGCGCGCCGGCCGCCAGCGCCGCCTCGCGCTTGCGTGCGTCGATATCGACCACGATCGCGCCCTTGCCGCCCATCGCCTTCAACAGCGACAGCGCCATCAGCCCGAGGCCGCCGGCGCCGAAGATCACGATCGGCGTGTCGAAATCCTTCTCGACCTTCTTCAGCGCGCTGTAGGTCGTGACGCCGGAGCAGGCGTAAGGCGCGGTCGTCACCGGATCGAGCCCCTTGAGGTCGATCAGGTGGCGCGGATGCGGCACGGTCATGTGGTCGGCATAGCCGCCGTCGCAATAGACGCCGAGCGAGGCCGGCTTCAGGCACATGTTCTCGTCGCCGGCGAGACAGGTGGCGCACTTGCCGCAGCCGATCCAGGGATAGACCAGCACGACGTCGCCGACCTTCAGCCCGCCCTTCTCCGCCTCGGTGACCTCCGGCCCGAACGCCACGATCTCGCCGGCGCTCTCGTGGCCCATGGTCCGCGGCAGCGACACGCCGCGATCCTTGAGGGACAGCGGCTTGCGGCCGTGCCCGAGATCATAGCCGCCTTCCCAGATGTGCAGATCGCTGTGGCAGACGCCGGCCGCCTTCACCTTGATCAGCACCTGTTTGCCGAATGGTTGCGGTGTCGGCTCGTCGACCTCGGTCAGCGGCGCATTGAAATCGGTGACCTTGAAGCTCTTCATGGTTTCACTCCCGTAGTCCGGTGCGGGCGCGACCGGACGGCGCATCGACGGGACGAGCGGCGAGGCTGCGCGCGGCAACGTCGCCTTGGACCTCCTCCCCGGCATGAGCGCGCCCGGCTGGTCCGGACTGTTCTTGCGATATCGCGACATTGGCTGGAAACGCGAGGAGCGGCAAGGCTGCGCGCAGCGCCTGCGGTCATGGCAGCCCTGCAGCGTTTTGCCTCAGCGAGCTCAAGGTTTTGCAGCGTCGCCTACGCCAGCTCCCCGCAGGACTTCCACGGTATGCTCTCCGAGGCTTGCGGCCCGCGGGCCGGCCGCAACCTTCGCTTCCGACATCCGAAACGGCAGGTTGACGACCTTGAAGTTGCCGGCTGCATCCTCCACATCGGCCAGCGCGCCGCGATGCGCGATCTGCGGATCAGCCAGCGCATCGGCCACGCTGCGGTAGGCCGAACTGGGCACGCCGCCCGCATTCAATGCCGCCAGGCACTGGGCGACGTTGAGCCCGCGCGACCAGGCTTCCACGCCATCCATCAGCGCCCCCCAGTTTGCCCGCCGGTCGGAATATTTTGCGAATCTGGGATCATCAACCCAGTCCGGATGGCCGATCACGGTCATCAGGTTCTGGAACGTCTTCTCGCTGGCGATGGCGATCATCACATAGCCGTCGCGACACTCCGCCGGGCCGAAGGTCGGCCGCGACGGCTGCGCGACGGGAAATTGCGACCATTGGATCTCGTTCAGTGTCAGGCTCAGCATCGATTCCAGCATCGAGCAGTCGATGTGCTGGCCGCGCCCGTTGCGTTCGCGCTGATACAGAGCGGAGGCGATGGCGCCGAACGCGTAGGTCCCGGTGACGACGTCGGCATGATAGATGCCGCAATAATCGGGCCGGCTGCGCCCCGGCTGGTAGGCGAGATGCGCCATGTCGTAGCCCGAAGCCGCATGGATCACCGGGGCGTAGGCCGGGAGTTCCGCCGATGGGCCGGTCTGGCCGTAGCCCGAGATCGAGCAGTAGATCAGCCGCGGATTCAGCGCGCTCAAGGCCGCATAGTCCAGCCCGAGCCGCTGCATCACTCCAGGGCGGAAGTTCTCAACCAGGATATCGGCCGATGCGACCAGCCGACACACCGCGGCGACACCGTCGCGCGACTTGAGGTCGAGCACGACGCTCTTCTTGCCGACGTTGAGCTGACCGAAAGCGGTAGAGCAGCCATGACGCATCGGAGGCCGGGTGCGCATGGTTTCACCTTCGACTGACTCGATCTTGATCACCTCCGCTCCCATATCGGCAAGCATGCGGGCACAGTGCGGGCCGGCGATGGTGGTCGAGAAGTCGAGGACGCGCAGTCCCTCGAAACATCCTGTCAAACGGCTCTCATCGTTTCCCACTAGACTCACCCTGGCAGCTCCCTGGTTTGAACTCTTCTCGCTCGGCACCGAGGCCGAAGGTCCGCTTTGCCGTCGCTGATTCACAAAGCGTAAGCCATCGATCGTCGTGCAGGTCGTTTCTAGATCGAACCATTCGATGTCGAAAGCGTTTGGCGTTCCGCCGCGGTGCGGCAGCGCCTTTCTTCATGACTGATTTGGACCTTTTCTTGCATAGGACGAACATGGGGCTTGATCGAGGACATCTCTTGCGGGTTCTGTTCGTTACGACCGAAATGGACGATTTCGTCCGGGTGGGCGGACTGGCTGCCGTTTCGGCGGCACTTCCCCGGGCGCTGCGCTCACACACCGACGTCAGGATCATGCTGCCCGGCTACCGGGACGTGATCGAGCAACTCACTCACATCGAGATCGTCGGCCACTGCGCGCCCCTGGCAGAGATGCCGGGCTGCGCCCTGGGGCGGTCGTCGACCCGCGACGGCCTGCCGGTCTACGTCCTGCTCTGCGACGAGCTCTACGACCGGCCGGGCAACCCCTATGGCGACGAAAGCGGGCAGGACTGGGCGGACAACGACATCCGCTTCGGCCGTCTCGCCGCCGCCGCCGCCGAGTTGGCGGCGGGCACGCTGGACAAGAACTGGGCAGCCGATCTGGTCCACGCCAATGATTGGCAGGCCGCATTGGTGCCGGCCTATCTGGCGTGGCGCGGGGTCGACGTACCGTCGATCCTGACCATCCACAACCTCGCCTATCAGGGCCTGTTCCCGCGCGAGTCGCTGCGCCGGATCGGCGCCCCCGAATCCTCGTTCCACATCGACGGTCTGGAGTTCTACGACAAACTGTCCTTTCTCAAGGGCGGTCTGATCTATGCGTCGCATCTCACCACGGTCAGCTCGACCTATGCCCAGGAGATCACGACGCCCGAGCTCGGCTGCGGGCTGGAGGGCCTGCTCCGGCAGCGCTCCAATGCCGATGAGCTGACCGGCATTCTCAACGGCATCGACGAGAGCTGGGATCCCCGTTACTGCCAGCAGCTGGCGCAGCCCTTCGCCGCGGGCGACTGGAAGGGCAAGAAGGCCAACGCCGACTACGTCCGCAAGCAGTTCGGCCTCGCCGTGTCGCGCGGTCCGATGTTCGGCATCGTCGCGCGCCTCGTCCATCAGAAGGGCATCGACCTGGTGCTGGAAGCCGCCGATGAGATCGTCGGCGCCGGCGGCCAGATCGTGGTCACCGGCACCGGCGAGCCCGCCATCGAGCGCGCGCTGATGGAGGCCCACCGCCGCCGGCCGGACGCGATCGGGGTCGCCATCGGCTTCAACGATGCACAGGCGCGGCGCATCTTCGCCGGCAGCGACTTCACCCTGATGCCGTCGCGCTTCGAGCCATGCGGCCTGAGCCAGATGTATGCCCAGCGCTTCGGCTCGCTGCCGATCGGCCACCAGACCGGCGGCCTCGCCGAGACCATCACAGATGGCGAGACCGGATTCCTGTTCGAGAAGCCGTCGGCGGAATCCTTCCTCGGCGGGGTGAAGCGCGCGTTCTCGGCGTTCACCAGCACCGAACGGCTGAACGAGATGCGGCTGTCGGCGATGGCACGCTCATTCAGCTGGAACCTGTCGGCCGCCTGCTACAACGCGCTGTACCGGAAGATGCTGGCGTCGTAGCCCGCTCCCGTAGCCCGGATGAGCGAAGCGACATCCGGGTTTATCTCATCCTGTCGAACAGGCCCCGGATATCGCTTCGCTCATCCGGGCTACGGTCAAACAACAAAAGCCCGGACGTCGTCCGGGCTTTTTCTTGGGCGCTTGAAAGGCCAGCTTCTTACGCTGCGCGGACCGCTTCCAGGAAGCTGCCGACCTCCCGCTTGAGGCGGTTGGAATCTCCAGCCAGCGACTTGGCCGACGACAGCACCTCGGCGGAGGCCGAGCCGGTCTGCGAGGCGCCGCGCTGCACGTCCGTGATGTTGGACGAGACCTGCTGGGTGCCGTGGGCGGCCTGCTGCACGTTACGCGAGATTTCCTGCGTTGCCGCGCCCTGCTCTTCGACCGCCGCCGCAATGGCTGCTCCGATCTCGGCAAGCCGCTCGATCGTCGAGCTGATCGCCTGGATCGAATTCACCGATTCCTGCGTCGCGGCCTGCACGCCCGAGATCTGCTGTGAGATCTCCTCGGTCGCCTTCGCCGTCTGTTCCGCGAGCGCCTTCACCTCGGTCGCGACCACCGCGAAGCCGCGGCCGGCGTCGCCGGCGCGCGCCGCCTCGATGGTGGCGTTGAGTGCGAGGAGATTGGTCTGTCCGGCAATGCTGTTGATGAGCTCGACGACGTCGCCGATGCGGGCTGCGGCCTGCGACAACTCGGCGACGCGCCCATTGGTCTGGCGCACCTGCTGCACGGCGTCGCCGGCCATGCGGGCCGACGCCTGGACCTGACGGCTGATCTCGGTCACCGACGAGGAGAGCTCCTCGGTGGCGGAGGCGACCGACTGAACGTTGGCGGACGCTTCCTCCGACGCAGCCGCCACCACCGTGCTGAGCTCCTGCGAGCGGCTAGCGGTGTTTGTCAGCATATCCGCCGACGTCTCGAGGCCCGAGGCCGCCGACGACACGGTGTTGACGATGTCGGCGATCGTCGACTCGAAGTTGCGCGTCAGCGCATCCAGCCGCTGGGCCCGATCGATCTGCGCCTGCGCGTCGCGCTGCGCGGCCTCGTCCGAGGCCTTCTTGGCGATCAGCGCGTCCTTGAAGATCTTCAGGGCGCGCGCCATCGCGCCGATCTCGTCCTTGCGGGACTCGTTCGGAATGTCGGCGCTCAGCTCGCCATTGGCGAGGCGCAGGGTCACGCCGGTCAGCCCGACCAGCGGGCCGATGACGCCGCGGACGACGCCGATGACCACGGCGACCGACACGATCGCCACCAGCAGCAGAACGCCGAGCGCGATGAACAGCCGCAGCCGCGCCGCGCCGATCGCCTGATCGATGGCCTGATGCGCGGACTTCAGCGCCGCATCGCGCAGCACGATGACGTTGTTCAGCATCGGCGTGGTCCAGCGGCCCCATTCCTCAGCCGTGACCGGCGACGGCTGTCCGTCGCGCCCCGCCGTGACGATCTGACGGTAGCGCTGTTCGCCAGCACCCATCAGGGTCGTGCGCACGTGCTCCAGCGCGGCGGACACCTCCGGCGTATTGCGAACGCTGCGCGCCGCGAGCTCGATCTGCTGCCACAGCAGGGTCACCTGTCCGCTCTGCTCGGTCACCTCGGCAAGACGCGCCGGGGTCCAGCTGACGTTCTGGATGAAGAAGCGCAGCACGGCGGAGCGCGCGCCGTTGATCGTGCGCATCGATTGCGACAGCTGCGCAAGCTGGGCCGAAGGCAACAGGTTCTCGACCTCGCCGCCGGCCCCCGACAGCTCGATCGCGGTCTCGTCGATGGCGGCATTCAGGGACTCGGCCGCCCGACCGAGGCCATCCGTGGTCGTCGCCTGGATGTTCGCCGGACGTTGCGCGGCCGGAAGCGGTACAGCGTTGCGCGCCGCCGAACGGACGCCACGCAGTGTCGTCGCTGCGGCATCGATGTTGGTGGTCGGCAGGCCCGCAACTTGCGCGGCGGTCTTGGCCCGTGCCAGCGACTCGTCCGTCGTGGCGATGGCCTTGTCGAGCTTGGCGACATCATCCGCCGACGCGGACCCGGCCGCCGCGAGCAGATTCCACTGGCCGCGCTCGAGCGGGATCTGCGCATTGACCTTCAGTGCCAGCTCGAAGGCGTCCAGAACCTGCTCCGCCCGCTCGCGCTTGCGCAAGTCGCCCCACCCGCTCCATGCGAGCGCAAAGGCGAAGGCCATCGCGAAGAAGCCGGTCAGCAGATTGCCGGCAAGAATTTTCCATTTGAGACTGACCGCACCGGTCTCCGGCTTGATCGTCTCATTCTGCAGCACCGAGCGCTCGGACATCGGCCGTTCCCAATCAAATATCGCTGCCCGGCCGGTCACGCTCGCGTCGGCCGATACGCGCTGGCGCAGCGGCCTCCGGCGACGTCCCCGCGCGGTCGGCAAACACGAATCGCGGCGATGCTGCCGCGCCATAATGATTAAGAACGAATGGCGACTAATCCCTTAAACTGAGCTGATCCGAGCGGTATCGGAATGCCGCGATACCGCGCCAATCGGATCGACTCGGCCCATCGGGCCCTCTACTCCGCAGCCGCTGCAAGCGTAACCGAGGGATCGTGCAACACCACGCCGGAGAGCGGATCGTGCTCGCCCGACCAGGGCCTGCGCTGCAGGACCGATCGCGTGTGCTGATAGCCCGCAGTCCAGCGCGCGATGATGCCTCGCTCGGTGAAATCGATATCCTTGGTATGGCTCTCGCGAGCGAGTTGCGGGGCCAGCAGCCGGACGACATGCATCCGCGTCTGGCAACCGTGACTGACAAGATCGCGGATCGCCGGATCATTGCGGGCCGACTCCGGCAAATGAACCGCAAGCTGATTGATGATATGCCGCAGCCGATGCGTCTGCTGCTGGCGCGCGATATGGCTCGAGATCCGGCTCGAATATTGCGCGTCCTTGTGGCGGTTGAACACCTCCGCCATGGTCGTCGGCTCGGCTCCCTCGGGATTCCACAGATGCACGGCGAAGATCAGCGAGTCCTTTCGCGGATTGTCGTCGAACACGACCTCGGTCGGCGTGTTCGACAGGATGCCGCCGTCCCAATACAGTTCGCCATCGATGCGAACTGCCGGAAACGCGGGAGGCAGCGCGCCCGATGCCAGGATGTGGCGGACATCCAGCACCTCGTCGCGACTGTCGAAATAGCGCATCCGGCTCGTCCTGACATGCGCCGCCCCGACCGTGAGGCGTAGACCGCCATTGTTGAGACGATCGAAGTCGACGAGCTCCTGCAGCGTTTCGCGCAGCGGAGCGGTCGAGTAATAGCCGGCCTGCTCGGCACCGAGCGGATAGGACTCCCCGGCATGCGCCAGGGCGTTGGGACGGAAGAAGCCCGGAATCCCATGCGTCACGGTCGTCCAATAGGACAGCCGCTCGTTGAAATCCGGAAAGGCCGTGCGCACTGTCCAGGCTGGCCGCCGGTGCATCTGCTTCCAGAACTCCCGCAGCCGCGTCATGCGCTCCTGCACCGGGCTGCCGGCGATGAGAGCGGCATTGATGGCGCCAATCGATGTCCCGATCACCCAGTCCGGCTCCAGACCAGCCTCGTGCAGCGCCTGATAGACGCCGGCCTGGTATGAACCGAGCGCACCACCGCCCTGCAGGACGAGAACCACCTGCCCAGGCAGCCTGCTGCGATCGATCATCGCGCACATCGTGTCGTCGACGTCGGCCATGTCTCCCTCCTCATGTCTCCCTCCTGATGCATTGTCCTGTTCGCAGTTTTCCCGTCGCTGTTACATCGCCCAACCGTCAATGTGCGGTCCAACCACCATCGACCGGCAGGGCAACACCGGTGATCGATGCGGCGGCATCGCTGGCGAGAAAGACGGCGAGCGCACCGATCTCCTCCACCGTTGCAAAGCGCTTGTTCGGCTGTTGCGCCAGCAGGACATCGCGGATGACCTGATCGCGGGAGATGCCGTGCGCCCTGGCCTGTCCGTCGATCTGCGCCTCGACCAGCGGCGTGTAGACGTAGCCTGGACAGATCGCATTGCAGGTGATGCCGATCTCGGCCGCCTCCAGCGCCGCGACCTTGGTCAAGCCGATGATGCCATGCTTGGCAGCGACATAGGCCGATTTGAACGGCGACGCGACGAGGCCATGCGCCGAGGCGATGTTGATGATGCGACCGAAGCTATTCCGCCGCATCGACGGCAGTGCCAACCGCATCGTGTGGAACGCCGACGAGAGATTGACCGCAACGATGGCGTCCCACTTTTCGACGGGAAACTGCTCGAGCGGCGCGACGTGTTGAATGCCGGCGTTGTTGACCAGGATGTCGATACGGCCAAATTCCTGCAGGGTACCGGCCATCATGCGCGCGATCGCTTCCGGCTGCGTCATGTCGGCCGCAGCATAGCCGGTGCGAACACCGAACTCCGCAGCGATCTGCGACCTGATGCGGCCGATCTCCTCGGGAGCTCCGAAGCCGTTCAGCATCACGTGCGCCCCGGCACCGGCAAGTGCCTGCGCAATCCCCAGACCGATGCCGCTGGTCGAGCCGGTGATCACCGCCACCCTGCCGGACAACGGAGGTAATGTGGATCGGGCTTTCAGTGAATCTACAGCCATGGCGTCGCCTTCGTCCGAGCAGTTGAGCCCCGTGCCTGCACAAATTGCCGGGCCGCCATGACCAATGGAAATGCCGTTTGGCTCACCACACGATAGGTGTTCGCTATCGCAATCGCTGGTGCCAAGCCCCGCTTGGTAGGATATTGCACCCGGGGACGTCGGCCCGATCGAACGGAGCACCTCGATGGAAATGCATCAGGTTCGGTATTTTCTTGCCGTTGCCCGGCTGCTGCACTTCACGCGCGCGGCCGAGGAATGCAACGTGACGCAGCCGTCGCTGACGCGTGCGATCAAGCAGCTCGAAGCCGAGCTCGGTGGCGACTTGTTCCGGCGTGAGCGGCCGGCCGCGCAACTCACCGAGCTCGGCCAGCGCATGCATCCACTGCTGAAGCAATGCTACGAGGCTGCCGTTGGCGCGCGAACCCTCGCCTCGTCCTTCAAGAGCGGAGAGCTCGGCACGCTCCGGATCGCGCTCGCCGACTCGGTCGACCTTGCGCTGCTGATCCCGCTGCTCGATCAGCTGCAGCGCCAGTTCAACCAGCTCGAGCTCAGGTTTCTACGCGGCAGCAGCCGCATGATCGCAGAGCATCTGAAGAGCGGCGAAGCGGAGCTCGGCATCGCCTCGGAGATCGACGAGACCTGGGATCGGCTGGATGTCTGGCCTCTCTTCACGGAGGACTTCGCGCTCGCCGTGAGCAGCCGGCACCGGCTGGCCGGGCAGGATCCGATCGCGATCGATGATCTGGGCGGTGACGCGTTGCTGTGCCGCAACTATTGCGAACATGCGGACAGGTTGCGCACGCTGCTCCGCGAACGCGGCGTCGACCTCGGACGAACTCATGATGTCCACTCCGAACGCGACCTGATCGCGCTGATGGAAGCCGGAGTCGGCATCGGTGTGGTGCCGCAAACGACCACGCTGCCGGAGACCCTGCATCGGGCCACCGTCGACGGACTCGACGCGCGGCGCACCGTTCATCTCTACGGCGTTGCTGGCCGTGAACGCACGGCGGTTGCCTCGACCGTGATGCGCATGCTGCGCGGCAGGAACTGGCAGGGATGGCTCGCTCAGCTGTCCTGAGCCGCGGCCTGGCGAAGCGCTTCGACCAGATCGTCGATTTCCATCCGCTTGCGGAAATCGGGATCGACGAAGCGCGCCTTTACGAGACCGTCACGCCCGACCACGAAGGCAGCCGGAATGGGCAACACCCAGCCGTCATTGCCGTGGAAGCTCGCCAGGTCCTGGTGCGCCAGTAGTTGCTGGATCTCACGACCAAGCCAGATCGCGAGGTTGAGCGACAAGGCATAGCCGTTGTCGAGATCCGTCAACACAGGGAAGGTGGCGCCGGCGTCCGATTTGAACTGCTGCGTGAACGCCTGCAGCTCCGGCATGATCGCGACGATCGCGCCGCCCGCGGCGTCGATGCGCTCCTGCGCCTTGATCACCGCGCGAACGTTGAGCCGGCAATAGGGGCACCAATGGCCGCGGAAGAACATCACGGCGACCGGCCCCCGGACGAGGCAGGATTGCAGGCTCACCAGCCGGCCAGCCTCATCGGGGAGGACGAATGGCGGCATCGTCTCACCGGGCCGCGGCGCAGTCTCGCCGCCGCCGTTGTCTCCGAGCCGCGCCACCAGGCGGTCGACGGCGGACGCGTAGGCCGGAAAGATCTCGCGACCCGCAGCGGCATAGGCATCGAGCTGCTGACGCAGGGTGCCCTGCATCTCCCTGCATTGCAGGAAGGCCTGTCTGAGCCGCTCGGCATCCGCGGGTGAAAGCACTGTCATGAGCAGCTCCGGCAGGTTCAGGACCCCAACCATGATAGTTTCCCGGGCAAGCCGACCACAAGGGCGGCCTGCCCGACTGTCGCGCTCAGGGCCGATAGAAATTGCCGGTGGGATCGAGCATGCCGGGCGCCGAATAGAGCTGCCCGTCGCTCATGAAGAAGACGGTGTTGTTCGGCACCTTCCTGGCGTGGCGCATCATGGCCCGATGATTGGCGTCGCCGGCGGCCATCGTCATCATGCTGGTCTTGCCGGCGCTGTAGACATAGGCCATGCCGGGCGCGAGATCGAGGCCGCCTTGCGCGATGGCTGCGGTGGCAGAGACCGCGACCACGGCCGCGGCGATCAAGGTCTTGGACAGGCGGGTCATGGATATCTCCTCCTCATGAATGCTGTCGCCCGTCATCGGGCGTCCGCATTACAAGCGCGACCTGCTCTGCTTGAGAAATGCCGTTGTCCAATCGCGAGGATAGCGTCCGCCTATCGATAGCGGCGGTCTATCGGCTCCAGAGAAAGGATGCATTTCCATCATGTCCCCTGCTCCCCGATGGTGCGCCTCGCGATGCCCGCTCGGCGCGGGCCGCTGTTCCATCAGAGGAGACAATGACATGTTGATGCAGATCGCACCTACACGCGCGCGCCGCCTGAGCGCTGCTTTCGTCCTGGCCGTTGCTACGACGGTGATCGCGGCGTCCGGCGCCCGCGCCGGCGAGTGTCCGGCCGACAAGATCAAGGCCGGCGTACGTGAGAAAGCCGACGTCAAGGCGGTCGGCGTTACCGACGTCACGCTTGGCGCGATCGATCTCGCCAAGCAGCCCGCCAATATCAAGGACCGCGAGTTGCGCTTCCGCAAGCTGACCATCGCGCCCGGCGGCATCGTGCCGTGGCACAGCCATGACGATCGCCCGGCGCTGATCTTCGTTCAGCAGGGCGAGATCATCGAATATGCCAGCAACTGCGCCGAGCCGATCCTGCACAAGGCCGGCGATCTGAGAGCCGAGGTGTTCGGCACGTCGCATTGGTGGAAGAACGACGGCAAGGAGACGGTCATCCTCTATGTCGGCGACGTTCGCAAGGATCCGCACGATCACAACATGTAGATCGCGGGCCTCCGCCAGCCGCCTTCGGATCGCCCCCTTCAGGCAGGCGATCCGGATACGGCCGCGTTGCCTGTGGAGCCGAGGAGATTGCCATGACGGATCTGTCCGCACGGTTGCCGATTGGAGCCGCCGATGTGAATGCACGAAGGGCGGCGCGGCGCGCGGTCCTGGTCGGCCTGCTCGCCTTTTTCAGCCTCGTCGATCTGTTCGCGGCGCAGGCGATGCTGCCGGTCCTCGCGCGCTACTATCAGGTCAGCGCGGCCGAGATGGGGCTTGCCGTCAACGCCTGCACGCTGGGAATGGCGATCGCGAGCCTGGTCATCGGCCTGCTCAGCCCGCTGATCGATCGCCGGATCGGCATCGTCGCCAGCCTTGCCCTGCTCGCCGGCTTCACCGCCTTGCTCGGCAGCGCGCCCGACCTGACGGTGTTCGCAGGCTTGCGCATCCTGCAGGGCCTGTGCATGGCCTCGGCGTTCGCCCTCACCCTTGCCTATCTCGGCGAGCAGTGCACCGCCAGCGAGGCCGGCGGCGCCTTCGCGGCCTATATCACCGGCAACGTCGCCAGCAATCTGGTCGGGCGCCTGCTCTCGGCCGGTCTCACCGGTGCCCTGGGCCTCAAGCCGACCTTCTACGTCTTCGCCGCGCTCAATGTCTGCGGTGCCCTTCTCGCCGCATTCGCGGTCGGAGGCGCGGCCATGCGTGTGCAGGGAACGATGCGGCTGCGCGGCGGGGCCATCGCCGATCACCTGCGCGACCGCCGGCTGCGCGCGGCCTTCGGCGTCGGCTTCTGCGTCCTGTTCGCCTTCATCGGCGCCTTCACCTTCGTGAACTTCGTGCTGGTGCGACCGCCGCTGTCGCTCGGCATGATGGAGGTCGGACTGGTGTATTTCGTCTTCCTGCCCTCGATCGTCACCACGCTGCTCGCCGGCCGGACGGTCGCAAGGATTGGCACACAGGGCGCGATCTGGGGCGCACTCGCAACCGCAGGCCTCGGCCTCGTCCTGATGCTGTCGTCACAGCTCGGGGCGGTGCTCGCCGGCATGGTGCTGGTCGGAGCGGGCACGTTCTTCGCCCAGGCCGTGACCACAGGTTTCGTCGGAAAGACCGCCGCCCACGATCAGGGCGTTGCAAGCGGTCTTTACCTCGCCAGCTATTTCGCCGGCGGCATCATCGGAACGGCCGTGCTCGGCCAGTTGTTCGACCGGTTCGGCTGGACGGCTTGCGTGGCAGGCATCGCCGCCGCGCTCGCGGTCGCGGGATACCTGGCGCGTCGGATGACGCTGCCAGGCGTTCAGGACCGGCTCGGCGCGGCCTCGGGCTGAGCCGGCGGGGCCTGCTCATCGTCGTCGGCGATGGCGCGCCAGGCCGCCCCTTCGAGATCCTCATACTGGCCGCTCTTCAGCGACCAGAGAAAGCCGACCAGGCCGGCAAGGCCGAGCGCCAGAGCGAGCGGGACGAGAATGATCATCACTTCCATGACGCGGCCTCCCCGGCCACCTTGCGGGCACGCAGCGCATTCAGCATGACGATGATCGACGAGCCGGACATCGCGGCTGCCGCGATCAGCGGGGTGACGACGCCGCTGATCGCCAGCGGCACCGCCAGGGCGTTATAGCCGACTGCGAGCCACAGATTCTGCCGCATCAGATGCAGCGCCTTGCGCGCGTAGTCGATCGCGGCCAGCACCGGCGCCAGGGGACGACCGAGGAAGACGAGATCCGCGGTGGCTTGGCTCAGATGCGCGGCCGAGATCGGCGACATCGAGACGTGCGCGGCGGCGAGCGACGGCGCGTCGTTCATGCCGTCGCCGACCATCATGACCTTGACGCCCGCGCGCTTCAGCTCCTCGATGCGCGCGATCTTGTCGGCCGGCGTGACGCCGGCGCGCCACTCGCCGATGCCGAGCGCCTTGGCGGCCGCGGCCACCGCCGCCTCGCGATCGCCCGAGAGGATCTCGACCTTGATGCCGCGCCGCTGCAGGCCGGCGACGATCTTGGCGGCGTCGGGGCGCAAGCCCTGCCGCACCGAGAACAGGTACTTGCTGTCGCCGCGGCTGAAGGCCACCACCGAGGCCTCGGGATCGACGCTGCCGGTCTGCGCAACCAGCGCCTCGGCGCCGCAGAAGGTTGGACGTCCCAGCCTGATCTCGACGCCGTCGACGACGGCGCGGACACCCTGGCCCGGCTCCTCGACCGCGCCCATCAGCGGCGACCGCGCATTGGCGGCCTGTGCCACCGCCGCGGCCACCGGATGATGGCTCGACAGCGCGAGCTGGCCGGCCAGCGCGAACACATCTGCAGGGATGTCGGCGGCGTTGACGACCTCGAGCTCCGGCAGCGTCAAGGTGCCGGTCTTGTCGAAGATGACGTGATCGGCCTCGGCGAGGCGCTCGATCGCATCGCCCGCATTGAGCAGCACGCCGGACTTGAACATCGCGCCCGACGCCACGGTCTGCACGGTGGGAATCGCGAGCCCGAGGGCGCAGGGACAGGTGATGATCAGCACGGCAATGCCGGTGACGATGGCGTCATGCCAGCTCGCGCCCATCAGCACCCAGCCGAGCACGGTGAGCGCCGCTGTCGCGTGCACGACCGGCGCATAGAGCCGCGAGGCGCGGTCGGCGAGGCGCATGTAGCGCGAGCGGGCCTGCAGCGCGTTGTCGAGCAGGCGCGTGATCTCGGCGAGCAAGGTGCCCTCGGCCGCGGCCGACACCCGGACGCGCAGCGTGCCGGAAATGTTGAGCGAACCCGCATAGACCGCCGTGCCCTGCTCGGCCGGCACGTACAGCGTCTCGCCGGTGATCAGGCTCTGGTCGATCTCGGAGCGGCCCTCAACCACGACGCCGTCGACGGCGCAGCGCTCGCCGGGCCGCAGCAGCACGAGATCGCCGGCGCGAACGGCGGCGACCGGTACCTCCGAAATCTCGTCGGGGCCGATGAACTTGGTCGCGGTCTCCGCCTTCAGCGCGGCGAGATTGCCGGCGACCGCGCGAGTCCGCCGCCGCATGTTCTGGTCGAGATAGCGGCCGACCAGCAGGAAGGTCAGCAGCATGATCGCGGCGTCGAAATAGGCGTGCTCGGCGTGGTGGAAGGTCTCGACGACCGACATGCCCAGCGCCAGGATCACGCCGATGCAGATCGGCACGTCCATGTTGACGTTGCCGCTCTTGAGCGCGCGCCATGCCGAACGGAAGAACGGCTGGCCGGCATAGGCCGCGGCCGGCAATGCGATGACGGCCGACAGCCAGTGGAAGAAGTCGCGCTGCTCCGGCAGCATGTCGCTGACATTGCCGGACCACACCGGGATCGACAGCATCATCACGTTCATGGTCGCGAACGCGGCGACGCCGAGACAGCGCAGCAGGAAGCGCGATTCCTCGGCCTCGGTGGCCTCGGCGCTTGCCTTCTCGAACGGATAGGCCTTGTAGCCGAGTTCGGCGAGGCGGTCGATGAACTTGGCCGGATCGAGCGTGCCCTGCTTCCATTCCAGCGCGACGCGGCGGTCGGTCAGGTTGACCCGCGCGAGCGTCACGTCGGGCAGTGCCGAGAGGCCGCGCTCGATCTTGGCCATGCAGCCGGCGCAGCTGACACCCTCGACCGCGAGGTCGATGTGCTTCAGGCCGGCGCCGAGATCCTTGACGTAGTGGGAGAAGTCACGCGTCACATGCATGATCGGAAGTCCCTTCAGTTCAGCAGCACGCGGTTCTTCGACATGAACAGGCGGCGGCCGCTGGAATCACCTTCGAGCACGAGGTCCCACTGGCCCGGCGCGATCGCCTCCGCCGTGCCGCGATAGATGCCGATGCCGACCTCGGCGAGGGCGACGTCCTGATCCGCGCGCTTGTCGGCCGGACGCTCGAGCCGGCCCTGGAAGGTCAGGCCCGAGACGGGATTGCCGCTTGCGTCGCGCGCGTTGACCTGCAGGATGGCGGCGCCGCCGGCGCTACGCTCGATATGCGCCTCGACCTGCCAGCGCCGCGCCTCCTGGGCGCGCGCCGCCGCGATCTCCTTCTCGTAGCCGAGGCTGGCGCTGTAGGCGCTGTCGACCTCGGTGCCCGGCAGGGTCGAGATCGCCATCTTCATCATGTAGACGTTGACGCCGATCACGGTCCCGAAGAAGGCGAGGAGCATCGCGAGCACCATGCCTCCGGTCAGCTGGAAAGAAGGATTGGAACGGCTGGCCATTGACAGGCTCCTTAGCTCTACGGGCTGACGAAATTGTCGGTGGCGGAGGCGACGACGCCGAGACCGATATCCGTCACATGGAACTTCACTGGGATGGACTTCGCGGGATTGTTCTCCTCGGGAGCGGTCACCAGGAGGCGCAGCTCCTCGGTCTGGTCGCGCCCGATCACGATCATAGGCCGGTCCGGCGTCACCGAATCCGCACCGACGACGTGGACGGTCGAATTGGCAGGCCCCTCGATGTCGATGGCGATGACGCGATCGAAGCCGTGCTTGTTGAGGACGCGCACCGTATAGGCATTGCGGATCGAGCCGTCGGACAGCTTGATCGCGATCGGATTGCGATCGTGCAGCACGTTGACCTCGAGCAGCGACCGGGTCGCGAGCTTGTAGACCATGGCGCCGCCGACCACGGCGATGATCGCGGCATAGACGATGGTCCGCGGGCGCACGAGCTTGTAGATCGGCGGCTTGCCTTCCTGCCGACGATGGATGTTGATGTCGTTGTCATAGCCGATCAGCCGCGTCGGGCGGCCGATCTTGGTCATGACGGTATCGCAGGCGTCGATGCAGAGGCCGCACTGGATGCAATCCATCTGGGCGCCGTCGCGGATGTCGATGCCGGTCGGGCATACCGCCACGCATTGCTTGCAATCGATGCAGTCGCCGGCCGGCTGGCCGAGCGCCCGCAATTCGGCGGCCTTCTTGACCGACATGCGGCTCTCGCCGCGGTCATAGCGGTAGGTGACGTTGAGCGCCCATTCGTCGGTCAGCGCCGCCTGGATGCGCGGCCACGGGCACATATAAACGCAGACCTGCTCGCGCATGAAGCCGGCGAGCGTGTAGGTCGTCGCGGTCAGGATCGCGATCCAGACATAGGCGAGCATCGGCCCCTGGAAGGTGATGAGATCCTTCACGAGCGTCGGCGCATCGCTGAAATACAGCACCCAGGCGCCGCCGGTCCACCACGCGATCATCAGCCAGATCGAATGCTTGAGCACGAGCTCCGAAATCCGCTCCAGCTTCATCGGGTCGCCGGAGGCATCCTTCTTCATGCGCTCCCGCCGGTCACCCTCGATCAGGCGCTCGACGGCATAGAACAGGTCGGTCCACACTGTCTGAGGGCACAGATAGCCGCACCAGATACGGCCGCCGATCGCGTTCATCAGGAACAGGCCGATGGCGGCGATGATCAGGAGGCCGGTGAAGTAGTACACCTCCTGCGGCCACAGCTCGATGAAGAAGAAATAGAAGCGGTGGTTCGGGAAGTCGATCAGCACCGCCTGGTCGGGCGCGCCGAGGCCGCGATTCCAGCGCACGAACGGCAGGAAATAATAGACGCCGAGGCAGAAGCCCATCAGGCCCCATTTGATCCGGCGGAAAGTGCCCGAGACGCTCTGGGGATAGACCTTCTTGTGCGCAGCATAGAGCGGACCGTAATCGTCCACGGGCTGCAGGTCCTGAGGCTTCAGGTCGTCCGGTCTTACCGTCTGGTTCATGGCTGGCGGATCATGGCTGGGGGGTCTTCTCGCAGTTGCGGCCGAAGGTATGTCCACCTCCGGCCGCTCAGTTGATCCAGCTCAATCGAAGGGAAAGTTCCGTTGGATTTCCGTTACTTTCCGCCACCCAGCGAGTGGACATAGACCGCCATCGCCTTGATCGTGGTCGGGTCGAGACGGCCCTCCCAGGCCGGCATGACGCCGGCGCGACCATTGGTGATGGTCTCGATCAGGGTCGCCTCGTCGGAGCCGTACAGCCAGATCTTGTCGGTGAGGTTCGGCGCGCCGAGCTCCGGATTGCCCTTGGCGTTGTCGCCATGGCAGGCCGCGCAGTTCTCGGCGAAGACCTTGGCGCCGGCCTTGGCGTCATAACCCGGCCGGGTCGGCAGGCCCGCCAGCTCCCGAACGTAGTTGGCGACCGTGACGATCTCCGCCGGCTTCAGGACACCGTCCTTGCCGAAGGCGAGCATCTGGCCCTCACGCGTCTTCGGGTGACCCGAGCGCACGCCGTACAGCAGGGTCTGCTGGATCTGCTCCAGCGAGCCGCCCCACAGCCAGTCGTCGTCGTTCAGGTTCGGGAAGCCCTTGGCGCCGGCCGCGCCGGTCCCGTGGCAGGCGGCGCAATTGTCGCCGAACACCGTCTTGCCCTTGGCGCGCGCCAGGGCCAGCATCGCCGGATCCTTCTCGATGTCGGCGAGCGAGGCGGTCGCGAGCGCGGCCATCTTGGCGCCGCGGATCTTCTCGAGATTGGCAAGCTCGACCGCCACGTCCGCACGGGACGAGTAGCCGAACAGGCCCTGGGTGTTGCTGGAGATGGTCGGCCAGGCCGGATACACGATCCAGTAGCCGATCGCCCAGACGATGGTGATGTAGAAGGTGATCACCCACCACCGCGGCAGCGGGGTGTTGAGCTCCTTGATGCCGTCCCAGGCGTGGCCGGTGGTGGGGGTGCCGGAGACACTGTCGACTTCGGTATGGTCAGCCATGATGAATTAATCCTCCCGCAACGGCATGCTCGCCGCCTCGTCGAAAGCGGCCTTGTTGCGAGGCCAGAGGGCATAGGTCACGATCGCGATGAAGATCGCGACGAAGATCGGGGTCCACAGCGTCGTCACGAGTGACGACGCGATGTTTTCGACTGCAATGATGGGCTTCATGATGTTCGCCTCTGATCTCAGCGCAGATTGGCTTTTTCGTTGTAGATCTTGAAGTCGACCAAGGTGCCGAGCATTTGCAGGTACGCTACCAGCGCATCCATCTCGGTCGGCGCACCCGCCTTGCCGTCGAAGTTGCGCACCACCGCCTTCGGATAGCGTTTGGTGAGCGCCTCGGCACCGGCACCGTCCGGATCGACCTGCGCCTTGAGGTCGGCGGCGGCGTTGGCGATCTGGTCGTCGGTGTAGGGCACACCCACCGCCCGCAGCGTCTTCAGGTGATCGGCGACGTTGTCGGCGTTCAGCTCGGTCTCCTTCAGGAAGGGATAGCCGGGCATGATCGACTGCGGGACGATGGCGCGCGGGTTGGTCAGGTGGGTGACATGCCAGTCGTCGGAGTACTTGTTGCCGACGCGGGCGAGGTCAGGACCCGTACGCTTGGAGCCCCACTGGAACGGATGGTCGTACATGCTCTCCGCGGCGAGCGAGAAGTGGCCGTAGCGTTCCACTTCGTCGCGCAGCGGACGAACCATCTGCGAATGGCAGAGATAGCAGCCCTCGCGGACGTAGATGTTGCGGCCGGCCAGCTCGAGCGGCGTATAGGGACGCACGCCGTCGACCGCCTCGATCGTGCTCTTCAGGTAGAAGAGCGGAGTGATCTCGACGAGGCCGCCGATCGCGATCACCAGCAGGATGCCGATGACCAGGATGATCGAGTTCTTCTCGAAGACTTGGTGTCGTTGCCAGAAAGACATGGTTGATACCTCACTCCGCCGGCTGAAGGGCGACGGGCGACTGAACTTCTTCCTCACCGACACGGACCGTCATCCAGAGATTGTAGGCCATGATGAGTGAGCCGATCAGGAACAGTGCGCCACCAGCGGCACGGATGATGTAGAAGGGGTGCATCGCCTCGACGGTCTCGATGAACGAGTATTCGAGGAAGCCGAGCGCCGTGTAGGACCGCCACATCAGACCCTGCAGGATGCCCGAGACCCACATCGCGGAGATGTAGAGCACGATGCCCAGCGTGGCCGTCCAGAAGTGCCAGTTCACGAGCTTGAGGCTATAGAGACCCTTGCGGTTCCAGATCCACGGCACCAGGCAGTACAGCGCGCCGAAGGAGACGAAGCCGACCCAGCCGAGCGCACCGGAGTGCACGTGACCGATGGTCCAGTCGGTGTAGTGGCTGAGCGAGTTGACCACCTTGATCGACATCATCGGACCTTCGAAGGTCGACATGCCGTAGAAGGCGACCGAGACGACCAGCATGCGCAGCACGGGGTCCGTCCGCAGCTTGTCCCACGCTCCCGACAGGGTCATCAGGCCGTTGATCATGCCGCCCCAGGAGGGCATCCACAGCATGATCGAGAAGGTCATGCCCAGGGTCTGCGTCCAGTCCGGCAGCGCCGTATAGTGCAGATGGTGCGGGCCGGCCCAGATGTAGAGGAAGATCAGCGCCCAGAAGTGGATGATCGACAGCCGATACGAGTAGATCGGACGCTCAGCCCGCTTCGGGATGAAGTAGTACATGATGGCCAGGAAGCCGGCGGTCAGGAAGAAGCCGACCGCGTTGTGGCCGTACCACCACTGGAACATCGCATCCTGCACGCCACCCCAGGCGATGTAGGACTTGGAGCCGAACAGCGACACCGGAAGCGCCGGATTGTTGCCGAGGTGCAGAACCGCGATCGTGACGATGAAGGCAAGATAGAACCAGTTCGCCACGAAGATGTGCGGCTCCTTGCGCTTGATGATCGTCGTCAGGAAGACCAGCAGGTAGACCACCCAGACGATCGTCAGCCAAAGATCCGAGTACCATTCGGGCTCGGCGTACTCCTTGCCCTCGGTGACACCGAGCAGATAGCCCGTGCCCGCGATCAGGATGAAGAAGTTATAGCCGATCACCACGAACCAGGGCGCGAGATCACCGGCGAGACGCACGCGGCAGGTCCGCTGCACGACGTAGAACGACGTCGCCAGCAGCACGTTGCCGCCGAAGGCGAAGATCACCGCCGAGGTATGCAGCGGCCGCAGGCGGCCGAAGCTGGTCCATGGCAGGTCGAAGTTCAGCGCGGGCCAGGCCAGTTGCGAGGCGATGATGAGGCCGACCGTGAAGCCGGCGATGCCCCAGAACATCGACATGAACGAGGCGAACTTGATCGGACCGAGATTGTAGTTCGGCCGACCATTGATCTCCTGCGGCGGCAGCTCGCCGCGCTCGAAGTAGCGGTTGAGGATGAAGAAGACGGACGCCGCGCTGGCGGCAGCCGCGAGCGAGGCGTGGAACGCGAAGGCCGTATCCAGTGCCTTCGCCGCAGCGAAGACGCACAGGAAGGCGGTGACGGCAAAAGTGAGCGACAAGCCACTTTCGCCGATGGTCATGGATTTTGTGGATGAGGACGCGCTCATGCGGAATCTCGCTGAAAGAACACGAGCCCAGCAACCACAATCGTTCACACGTGGAATTGATCGAAATCAACTTTGCGACCAGTTCGCCGGTAAACAGGCGGAGTGTTGCACGACGACGCGGTTTCGCTCGCAGACATGGCGACGGCCGGCATGCAGCGATGCATGCCGGCCGTCATTAGACGTTCGTAGCAGGCTTCGGACTCAGCGCGCCGCGCTCAATCCTTGGCGGCAGCCGCCAGCGCTCGCACGATGTCCTCGCGGGCGACGATCCCGACCACGCGGTTGTCGGCATCGGTCACGGGAAGGCTGCGGATGCGATGCTCGACCATCAGCTGCAGCACGCGCGTCAGCTTCGTATCCGGCCTGACGTAGATGAACTCGGACGTCATCACGTCGGCGACCGTCCGGTTCATCAGGTCGCTGTAGCGCGGCAGCATCTGATTCGGCGTGAAGGCAAAGCATTTCAGCACGTCGAACTTGGTGACGATGCCGATCACCTCGTCGTTCTCGACGACGGGGTAGGTGTTGAAATCGTCGCGGTCGAACATCTCGCCGAGCTCGCGGATCGTCGTCTCCCGGGTCACGGTCGTGACGTTCCGCGTCATGTAGTTGCCGGCGGTTTCCTCGAGAAATCTGTACAAGGCGGCAATCCTGTTCTCGAATGGAGCGGGTCGAATTTCAGTGCGACAGCAGAACGCAACGCTCGCTGCGCGTCATCAGATGCTCGGTGACCCCGCCGAGCACGAGCTCGCGGAATCGGGAATGGCCATAGGCGCCCGCCACGACGAGACCGGCCGAAACATCGGCGGCGACGGCGTCGAGCGTAGCCGCAACGTTGCGCCCCTGCCCCGGTTCCGCGACGCGCGCCGATGCGACGATCTTGTGACGGCCGAGCCATGCGACGACGTCCGCAAGACGCGCCGCGCAGGCGTCATATTCCGAGGCGGTCTCCGGGATCTCGGCGACCACGACGCCGCTCGCCTTGGCGAGCAGCGGCAGGGCATCGGTCAAAGCGCGGCGCGCCTCCGGTGTCTCCTTCCAGGCCACCAGTACGGTCCCGAGATCGAGGCTGCTGACGTTGTCCGGCACCACGAGCAGCGGGCGCCCGGCCTGCATGACGAGATCCTTGGGATTGGCCACCGCGAACGCATCGGACACCCCGGGCGGCACGCCGCCGGTGACGAGAATGTCGGCGGCACGGGCCTGCGCCAGCACGTAGCGCGCGGGGAAATCCACGGCGCTGCGCCAGCTCAACGACGCAGCCCGGTCACCCACTGCGGTGCGGAACTGCTGCTCGAGCTCGGCCAGTCGATTCCGCAGCGCGGCCTCACCCTGCTCGATCAGATCCTGCGCCTGCTCGCCGGTCGTGAAATACAGCGGCGGCGCGAATTCCGCGGCCGCCACGCCGATGACACCTGCGTCAAAGCGCGCCGCCAAGTCGGCCGCGACCTGAAGGCGGGCCTCATTCGGCTGACTGAGCGCAAGGCTCACCATGACAGTCGCGAACGTCATCCCGCCTCTCCAAACATTGCTTCCATGCAGCTCTTAGAGGTGAAATCACCTGCCGTGATGAGATAGATCAAGGTGCGGCGGTGAAGCACGGGCGGCAGGACACCGTTGGAACCCGGCCCAGGATCGGAGAAAGCCTTGAATTGTCGAACCAAAGTTTAAGTCGGGCCGGGTTGCAGGGGCGCAATCTGGTATAGGATACCGCGGTGGTCGGCCTCCCGGCTGCGGCGATAACGGCGAATCGGACAACGGCGAATCGATCAAAGGCCTCGAATTGCGCGACTTCACCCACCCCTTCCCGGATGCATCCGCCAGGCTCGACGACGCTCCCGAGGACGCTCGGAGGCTGGGCTTCGGCGCGTGGGATCTCGATCTGGCCTCGGGCGAGTTCTACTGGTCGGTGACGACGCGGAAGCTGTTCGGCGTGGCGGCCGATCAGCCGGTGACCTACGGGTCCTTCCTGGCGCTGCTCGCGCCCGAGGATCGCGCGCCGGTCGAGGCGGCGATCGAGGACTCGCGCCATCGGAGCACCGGGTTCGACATGTCGTTCAAGGTGTCCGGCGGCGGCCACTGGATTCGCGTGCTCGCCGGCGTGGTCCCCGACGAGGCCGGCGCGCCGCACCATCTGCGCGGCATCGCCCTCGACATCGACCAGGAGAAGCGGCTGGAGGAGACGCTGCGGCTGCGCGAGCAGCATTTCCGCTCGATCCTGGACACCGTGCCGGACGCGATGATCGTGATCGACGGCAGCGGCACGATCCAGTTCTTCAGCTCCGCGGCGGAGCGGATGTTCGGCCTCACCGAGGCAGAAGCGGTCGGCCTTGACGTCAGCGAATTGATGCCCGAGCCGGACCGCTCGCGCCATGCCGGCTACCTCACCCGCTACCATGCCAGTCGCGAGCGCCGTATCATCGGCATCGGCCGCATCGTGACCGGCCGCCGCCGCGACGGCACGACATTCCCGATGCATCTGTCGATCGGCGAGATGCAGTCCGGCGGCAAGCCCTATTTCACCGGCTTCGCCCATGATCTCACCGAGCATCAGCAGACCCAGGCACGGCTGCGGGAACTGCAGTCGGAACTGGTCCACGTGTCGCGCCTCAGCGCCATGGGCGAGATGGCCTCGGCGCTGGCGCATGAGCTGAACCAGCCGCTCGCCGCGATCAGCAATTACATGAAAGGCTCGCGCCGGCTGCTGGCCGGCAGCAGTGATCCGAACACGCCCAAGATCGAGAGCGCGATGGACCGCGCCGCCGAGCAGGCGATTCGCGCCGGCCAGATCATCCGCCGTCTGCGCGATTTCGTCTCGCGCGGCGAATCGGAGAAGCGGGTCGAGAGCCTGTCGAAGCTGATCGAGGAAGCCGGCGCCCTCGGCCTTTCCGGCGCCCGCGAGCAGAACGTCCAGTTGCGCTTTCAACTCAATCCGGAGGCCGATCTCGTGCTCGCCGACCGGGTCCAGATCCAGCAGGTCCTGGTCAATCTGTTCCGCAATGGACTCGAGGCGATGGCTCATTCCGAACGCCGCGAGCTCAGTGCGACAAATTGCAGACTCAGCGACGACTTGATCGAGGTCTCGGTATCCGACACCGGAACGGGATTCCACGACGACGTCATGCCCAATCTCTTCAAGACCTTCTTCACCACCAAGGACACCGGAATGGGAGTCGGCCTCTCGATCAGCCGGTCCATCATCGAGGCCCATGGCGGGCGCATGTGGGCCGAGAACAACGAAGCGGGCGGCGCGACGTTCCGCTTCACCCTGCCCGCGGCCTCCACCAAGGTTGAGCACGATGGCTGAACGGGCCAAGGTCTATGTGATCGACGACGACGAGGCGATGCGGGATTCGCTCAACTTCCTGCTCGATTCATCAGGCTTTGACGTCACGCTGTTCGAGAACGCGGAGATCTTTCTCGGCCGACTGCCGATGCTCCCTTTCGGCTGCGTCGTCTCGGACGTTCGGATGCCCGGCATCGACGGCATCGAGCTGCTCAAGCGCATGAAGGCCGCCGGCAGCAGCTTTCCGATCCTGGTGATGACCGGCCATGGCGACGTGCCGCTCGCGGTCGAGGCGATGAAGCTCGGCGCGGTCGATTTTCTGGAGAAGCCGTTCGAGGACGAGCGACTGGTCGCCATGATCGAAACGGCAATCCAGCAGGCCGAGCCGGCCGCGAAGAATGAATCGGTCACGCAGGACGTCCTGGCCCGCGTCGCCAGCCTGAGCCCCCGGGAGCGCCAGGTGATGGATGGACTGATGGCCGGTCTCTCCAACAAGCTGATCGCGCGCGAATACGACATCAGTCCGCGCACCATCGAGGTCTACAGGGCCAACGTGATGACCAAGATGGGAGCGAACAGCCTCTCCGAGCTGGTGCGTCTGGCGATGCGCGCAGGTGCGCTGAAGGATTGAGCTAGATCAAGCTACCTTGACAGAATCGAGTGTTATCTTGCGCCTCGGTTCAACATCACATTCTCGCGGCACGTGCGATGTCGGCTCACACAAAACCTACGGTCTACGTAGCCGACGACGATGCTGACGTCCTCGGCTCGCTGCGCTTCCTGCTGGAGGCCGATGGCTTCGACGTGCGCACGTTTCGCAGCGGCACCGCGCTGCTCAAGGCCTCGGACCACGCGCCCGTCGACTGCTTCGTGGTCGACTACAAGATGCCGGAGATCAACGGCGTCGAGCTCGCCGAACGGTTGCGCAAGCAGGGGGCGACCGCGCCGGTGGTGCTGATCACGGGGCACTATGATGACCGGCTTGCGGCGCGCGCGGCGGCCGTCGGGATCCAGGATTTCCTGCTCAAGCCGTTGCTCGACGACAATCTGGTGAAGCGGATCCGCAAGGCGATCGCCAACGACCATTCGGGTACCGCCCAGCGGGTCTCCTGAGCGGGCCGGCTACGTATATCTACGTAAGGAACCCCCCTTAAGATAACGGCCGAAATGTCCTTAACGGGAGCCGCCGTGTACCACATCGCCATCCGCCGCAAGGAGATGGTCATGCTCAATCAGTCGATTACCAATTCGGTCGTCAACACCAACGCCCCCCACGCCGTCCCCTCTGCTGTCGTCTCTCCTGCCGCCAATCCCTTTGCCGAGATCACCGGCCATGCCGGGCTCATCGCCAGCGAGTTCTCCTACAAGAAGGACGAGGAGATCTATGGCGAGGACGAGCCGGCCGAATACGTCTACCAAGTGATTTCCGGCGCCGTTCGCAGCTACAAGCTGCTCTCCGACGGCCGCCGCCAGATCGGCGCCTTCCATCTTCCCGGTGACGTTTTCGGCCTCGAATTCGGCTCCATGCATCGCCTCGCCGCCGAGGCCATCATCGATACCACCGTGCGCCTGGTGAAGCGCCGCAGCCTCGAACAGGCAGCAGGCGTCGACGTCGCGGTCGCCCGCAAGCTCTGGACCATGACGGCCGGCGATCTCCGCCATGCCGAGGACCACATGCTGCTGCTGGGCCGCAAGACTGCGATGGAGCGCGTCGCGACCTTCCTGCTCGAGATGGACCGCCGCCTCGCCGTCGCCGGCATGATGGCGCTGCCGATGTGCCGCCGCGATATCGGCGACTATCTCGGCCTGACCCTGGAGACCGTGTCGCGCGCGCTGTCGCAGTTGCACAGCCAGGGCGTTCTCGGCTTCTCCGGTGCCCGCCAGATCGTGCTGCGCAACCGCCAGCGCCTGCGCAGCATGGACGCCTGAGGCGCCCTGCCCGTTCACGCCCTGCGCCGGCGGTGCCCGGTCTCGGGCATCAGCAGCGCGATCAGAAGAAGACCTGTCAGCGCCACGCCCGACAGACCGATGAAGGCGGTGGCGCTGCCGTAGCGGTCGCTGGCGAAGCCGGCGACGACGGTGGACAGCGATCCGCCGATTCCGGACGCCGTCCCGACGATTCCCTGCGCCAGATTGAAATGCCCGCTGCCGAAGGCGACGTCGGCCACCGTCAGCGGAATCATGACGGCGAACACGGCCGCCGTGACGCCGTCGAAGATCTGCACCGCCACCAGCACGTAGGGATCGTGCACGACCGCGAACAGCGCGCCGCGCATCGCGAGCGCGGCAAACCCGAGCATCAGCAGCGGCCTGCGGCCCCATTGCTGCGCCACCGCGCCGACCGAGGGCGAGGTCAGCGCCACGATCGCCTGCGGCACCACGATGCAGAACGCGATCAGCATCGGCGCCCATTCGCTCGATTTCGTCGTCACCACGCCGGCCATCAGCGGCAGCATCGCCGCATTGGCGAGTTGCAGCAGGAACACGCCGAGCGCGAACACGAGCAGCGCGCGCTGGCGCAGCAGGCCGAGCAGATTCGACAGCCGCGCGACCTCCTTGTCCTCGTGATCGGCCCGGCCGTGCGCCCGCGCGACGTCGATCTCGCGATCGCGGATTCGCGACAACGCGATCAGCGTCGGAAAGGCGAGAATGAAGGTGACCAGGAACACGGCGCGGCTGGACAGCAGATAGCCGCAGGTGCCCATCACGGCCGCGGCCACACCATTGCCGAGCGACGCGAACCGCGCATTGCGGCCGAGCCGCTCCGCCATGCCGCGCGGCCCGACCAGGCCGAGGCTGATCGCCGCGATCGCGGGTCCCAGCACGCAGCTCGCCGCCGCATGCAACGTTGCGGCAGCCGCGACCACGGGAAAGATCGGCCAAGCCGCATAGGCCAGCGCGCAGCCGCCGATGGCCGCGATGGCAAGGCCGGCGACGCGGCGCTCGGATCTGGCCGCATCGATGATCGCGCCGCCCGGCATCTGCCCGATCAGCCCGACGACGCCGCCGATCGACAGCACCAGGCCGATCTGCGCCTGCGTCCATTTCTGCGTCGTCAGATAGACCGCGATGAAGGGACCGAAGCCGGTCTGCACGTCGGCCAGGAAGAAGATGAACCAATCCAGCCCGCGCAGGCTCTGCCGCGACGGCGCCGGTCTTGAAGTCTGGCCATGATCCTCCCCGGCATCCGGACGCGCGCCCGCCTCTGCCGCGCCGTCAGGCTCGGGCTCCCGGTCAGGCGATCTCGACGGCCGTGCAATCGGCATGGCTCTCACATCTCAACTCATCTCAACTCATGAGGCTGACGGGACAGAACATCCCCACCATGTTCCGCTGCACGCGCAGGCCGGACCGGCAATCTCACGCATCAACTCAATGATCGAAATCCCAGGGAGACAGCTTGCCGGACGCGCCGAGCACGACGACCGGCTTGTCCTCCTTGTATTCGGGCGCGGCCTTCACCTGCTCCTTGGTGAGGTCGAGCGTGACCTGGTCGCTCTTCTCGGCGATGTGCTTGAAATCGAGCGCGGTCCAGTCGACCACGATCTTGCGGCTGCCGACGCCGAGGAAGCCGCCGAAATCGATCACCGCGGCGCGCACCGTGCCGGTGAGATCGACGATGACGTCGACGATGTGGCCCATGTCCTCGCCGGTCGAGCTGCGCACGTCGCGACCGAGCACGCCATGCGCATCGCGCGCGCCGAGGATGGTAACCGAGGGCGGCGGTGCCGGCTCCTTCGCGGGCGCCGCGGCATCCTTGGCAGGCGGTGCCGGCGACGGCTGCTGCGCATGCCCGTCGCCGACATACGGACCGATGAGCAACGGCAGCGTGACGAGACAGCCGCAAGCAGCTCGGTGGAGAGCGGGTTTCAACGCCATCATTGCGCCAGCACCAGCGAGACCTGGATCTGACCGCGCCGCCGCAGCACCTCCATGGAGATGTCCTCGCCATGGCGGCGAATGCGCAGGTCGATCGTGGAGCTGCCGAGCCTGAGATCGCGCAGCACCACCCAGTCCAGGAAGGCGGGCAGCCGCGGATTGCGCAGACGGATCTCGCCGCGCGCGGCGTCGAACTCGAGCCCGAGCGCCGCCTCGAGCAAGGTGAACGGCGTCGCGCTGGCCCAGGCCTGCGGCGCGCAGGCCACCGGATAGAGCGTCGGGCCGCGATGCTTCTCGCGCCGGAAGCCGCAGAACAGCTCCGGCAGCCGGCGCAGATCCATGTAGGACGCCGCTTCGAACAGGCCGCCGAACACCTGCTCGACCGCATGCTTGAGGCCATAGCGCGACAGGCCGAGCGCAATCAGCGCATTGTCGTGCGGCCAGATCGATCCGTCGTGATAGGACATCGGATTGTAGCGCGCTTCGCCGCAGGCCACGGTGCGGATGCCCCAGCCCGAGAAGAAATGCGGCCGCAGCAGTTCGGCGGCAAGCTTGCGGGCGCGATCCTCGCGCACCATGCCGCTGAACAGCAGCTGCCCGGCGTTGGACGTCCGGACGCGGCAGGGCTGCTTGTGGCCGTCGAGCGCGAGCGCATAGGTGTTCAGATCCTCGCACCAGAAGGCGTCCTCGAACCGTTCCGCGAGATCAGCGGCCTCGGCCTGGAGCCGGTCCGCCATCTCGGCCTTTCCGAGCCGACGGGCGCAACGCGCCGCCAGCTGCTTGCCGGCAAACACATAGCCCTGCACCTCCGCAAGCGCGATGTAACCTTCCGCGAGACGTCCATCGGCATGGAACACCGCGTCGTAGGAGTCCTTCCAGCCCTGGTTGGCGAGACCCTGCTCGGAGGCGCGCTGATATTCCACGAAGCCATCGCGATCGGGATCGCCGGGGCCGTCGATCCAGCGCAACGCCAGCTCGATCGCCGGCCATAACTCCCTCAGGGTGTCGATGTCGCCGGTGCGCTCGATATAAAGCCCGGCGAGCAGCACGAACAGCGGCGTGGAATCGACGCTGCCATAATAGCAGCCGAACGGCACCTCACGCAGCGCCGCCATCTCGCCGCCGCGCATCTCGTGCAGGATCTTGCCGGGCTCGGCATCGGACAGCGGATCGGTCGTGCGCGCCTGATGCACGGCGAGCCGGCGCAGGACGCCGCGGGCAATGCGCGGATCGACCCACAGCATCTGCATCGCGGTGATCAGCCCGTCGCGACCGAATGTGGTCGAATACCAGGGAATGCCGGCATAGGGATAACGCCCCTCCGGCGTATCCGTCATCAGGATGTTCAGATCGGCCGCTGCCTGGCACAGCACCTCGTTGAGGATGTCGTTGGAGGTCTCGATGCTGGCGGCGCCAACGGTGCATCGGCGCATCTCTCGGCGATGGGCGAGCAGGCTGCGGAAAAAGGGCCGGGGCCGCTCGCCGGCCTTGGCGTTGCACATCACGGCCACGAACAGCGAGGCCGATTCCTGCGGGGCAAGGTCGAAATGATAGGTTGCGACATTGACGGTGAGATGCGTCGGACGCGGATCGAAGCTCACGTCGGTGGTGCGCAGGACATTGTCCAGGCCGCGATAGTGCAGGACCACCTCGGACGGGTCCACCAGCCGGCTCGAGCCGATGCCGCGCCGCGGCCGCACGGTGCCTCGCACCTCGAAAAGGTCGGCAAAATCATTGTCGAATGTCAGCTTGAGATCGAAGCTGGCATGGCGATCGCCATGGTTCTGCAGCCCGATGCGCTGATAGGCCGTGCCATGCCAGAGAAAGATCGTGCGCACGATGTGCAGCATATCCTTCGGCAGCACCAGGCGGCCCTGGCTGTAGATGTCGGGATTGGTGAGATCGACGGTCAGCGCGGAGTTGTCGTCGCGCAGGCTCGAGCCGAGCAGCAGGGGCTGAACGTCGTCCAGCGTCAATTCGAGCCGCGCGAGATAGCGCGTATCGGCGTTGAAGAGACCGTCCGGTCCGCCGGCCGAGGCGCCGATGTCGCCATGGCCGTCGAGGACGATGAACGTATCGTCGTGCTTGAGCGAGCGCCGCGGCCGGGACGCCGGCCCCGTCATGGGAATATAGAACGGCTGCTCGACAGGCTCGTCCGTCTGGGTGATCAACGACAGTGTGCTTGCGACTTCGGCGGACATGTTGGCCTCATGCGATGTTGAAGTGCCCAGACAACCGAGAGTGCACGTTCTCGACGCGACCCGACGCTACGATCAGGCGGCGAACTTGGCGAGCCGGTTCATCTCCTGGGTGACGAGCTCACGATACGGGCCCTCGTCCTGCATCAGCCGGTCAGGCGCTCCGTCCTCGATGATCCTGCCCGATTTCAGCACCACCACGCGGTCAAAATTCCGCAAGGTCGCAAGGCGATGCGCGATCGCAATGACGGTGCGGCCGCGCATCAGACGACTCAACGCCTCACGTATGGCCTCCTCGGACTCGCTGTCGAGCGCGGCGGTGGCCTCGTCGAGCAGAAGGATCGGCGCATCCTTGAGGAAGGCGCGCGCGATCGCGATGCGCTGGCGCTGCCCGCCCGAAAGCTTGACGCCGCGATCCCCGACCATTGTCTGCAATCCCTCCGGCAGCGTCTCGACGAAGTCGCAGCGCGCCGCGATCGCCGCCCGCAACACCTCGTCGTCGGTCGCACTCGGACGTCCGTAGCGAATGTTCTCCAGAATGGAGCGATGAAACAGCGAGATGTCCTGCGGAACCACCGAGATCGCCTCGCGCAGGCTCTGCTGGGTGACCTTGGCGATGTCCTGGCCGTCGATCGTGATATGCCCGGCTTGCGGATCATAGAACCGTTGCAGCAGCGTGAACAGGCTCGACTTGCCGCCGCCGGACTGTCCAACCAGGCCCACGCGCTGGCCCGGCTGCAGGCGCAGCGTGAAATTCTCGAACAGCTTGTGACCGCCAGGATAGTGGAAGGTGATGTTGTCGAAGGCGATGGCCGCACCGCTCTTGACCAGCGGCTCGGCCTGCGGGTCATCGCGCAGCTCGTGCGGCTGCAGCAGGGTCGCGATCGCCTCGCTCATGCGCGCCACGTGCTGGGTGACATCGACCAGCGCCACCGCCAGATCCCGCGTCGCGTTGAGAATGCAGAGGCCGAGCGTGCAGACCAGCACGACGTCGCCGGTCGTCGCCCCGCCCCGCTGCCACAGCGAGATCGCCCACGCCATGAGCGCGATCGTCAGCACGATCGTCACCGTCGCGTGCAGAATGCGCAGCTTCTCGAGGTAGCGGAGACTGCGCCCGCGTGCCTCCAACTCCCTGTCGACCGTCGCGTCGAACCGGTCGTGCTCGTGGCGCAGGCCGCAGAACGCGCGCACCAGCGGCATGTTCGAGATCACGTCGACCATCTCGCCGTCGACCATGGCCGCCTTGTCGGCGAAATCGTCATGCAGCGGCTTGCCGGCGGCCGCCAGACGGAACATCGCCGCCACCATCATCGCCGCGATCAGCAGCAGGCCGATGGCCATCGGGCCGCTCACGGTTCCGATCAGGCAGATCGCCGCGACCGTGGCGAGGCATGGCGGCAAGACGTTCCAGACGAACATGTTCTCCACGGTGAACACGGCGTTCGACGTCGCCGTGATGCGGCTCGACAGCATGCCGGGCAGACGGTCGCCGAAATAGCTCGGCGAATGCCCGGTGAGATGACGGAAGATGTCGCGCCGGAGATCTCCGGTGACACGGACGAAGGTGAAGCTCGCGATCCAGCTGGCGACACGCCAAAGAATGTTGTCGGTCGCGATCAGCGCCATCAGCAGCACGAACGCGGCCCAGACGTTGCCGCCGCCCGCAGGCCCTGCCGAGAGGCTGTCGACGAGCGATTTCACGCCATATTGCGTGCCTACCGAACAGGCAACCGCACCGATGACGGCCATCAGAATCACGAGGTGGGCGGTGGGGCGCTTGCGCAGATAGCGCATCACGAAGGGAAAGGGTCGGTGCGCGTAGCCAGAAAGCTGATCCATGGTCTTCCCGTTGATGAGCGAGGTCGTGGCGACACCTGATGCGGCCAGATGAACGACGAACGGTTTCTCGGGTTCCGTGCGCCTTCGCGGCGCAAACCTGCCCTCCGACGATGCCGCGGCAGCAGCGTTGGAGAGCGGGGATGGCATCAATGAGACGGCACGGAACACGTTGTGTCGAAGAAAGAGTGATCGCGTGAATGGAACTTCGCACATGCGACAACGTTCCCGCTGTGGCAGTGCCGGTGCCATTGGGGATTCATCCATGATCGGTCACGAACAGGAGACGATGAGATGCGCATTGCGCAAATAGCTCCATTGACGGAGGCCGTGCCTCCGAAGCTCTACGGCGGCACTGAGCGGGTCGTCCATTGGTTGACCGAAGAGCTCGTTGCCCTCGGACACGACGTCACCCTGTTCGCCAGCGGCGATTCGCAGACCTCGGCGAAGCTCTCTCCGACATGGCCGAAAGCACTGCGCCTCGACGGCTCGGTGAGGGATCCGAACGCGCTGCACATGGTGATGCTCGAAAACGTGCGGCAGCAATGCGACGACGAACAGTTCGACATTCTGCACTTCCACCTCGACTACTACCCGTTCTCCCTGTTCCACCGGCAACCCACACCGTTCCTGACCACCTTGCACGGCAGGCTCGATCTTCCGGAGCACCAGCCGGTGTTCTCGGTCTTCAAGGATGTTCCCGTCGTCTCGATCTCGGACTCGCAGCGCCGGCCGGTGCCGAATGCGAACTGGGTGCGCACCGTGCTGCATGGACTGCCCGCAACGCTCCTGATTCCCAAGCCGGTGACGCCGAGCTATCTCGCCGTCCTCGGACGCATCGCCCCGGAAAAGGGTGTCGACCGTGCCATCAAGATCGCCATGCGCTGCGGGATTCCGCTGAAGATCGCGGCCAAGATCGATCGCGCCGACCAAGACTATTATGAGCAGACGATCCGTCCCTTGATCCACGGCAATCCGCTCGTCGAGTTCATCGGCGAGATCAGCGATCACGAGAAGCCGGAGTTCCTGTCCGGCGCGCTCGGCCTGCTGTTGCCGATCGATTGGCCGGAGCCGTTCGGCCTGGTGATGATCGAATCGATGGCCTGCGGCACGCCCGTGATCGCCTACAACCGCGGCTCGGTTCCCGAAGTGATCGACGACGGTGTGACCGGCTTCATCGTCGAGGACGAGCTCAGCGCGGTAGCGGCCGTCAGTCGCCTGCCCGAGCTGAGCCGCGCCCGCGTGCGCGCGCAGTTCGAGCGACGCTTCACCGCGCGCCGGATGGCGCTCGACTATCTCGCGGCCTATCGCAGCCTGATCGACATCGCTGCGCCGCGCATCCGGCTGGTCAGCAGCGCCGAATAGCATGAGGAGGCCGGGCAAGTTCGGCGAGCCCGGCCTCCGCCTCATCTCAGGTGACGGCAGCCCGCTTCGGCTCGACGATCTCGAACATACGCGGGAACTCGTCCATCAGCGACATCAGCTCGGCCAGCCGCATCGGATTGCCCGCGAAGCTGATCTTCCCGGCGGCGACCGCTTCCGGAAAGCTCGTGGCCTTGGCAATGACCGCATCGAGCGTCGAACGCGCCAGCGTGAACCCCGCATCGGCGGTCGACGCCTGCACGCCGACCGCATAGGTCAGCGCACAATTCTGCAAGGTGAGCACGAAGCGCTCGCCGGTGTCGGTGAACGTCCAGTTCAGCACGATATGCTTGCCCTCCGCCTTGGGCCCGTTCAGCCTGACCCCGAGCACGTCCCATAGCTGCTCGGTGCGCAGCGCCGCCAGCGTCTCGCGCGGCAGGCCGGGCCGAGCCGGAACCTCCGGCATACCCTGGCGCAGCTCCTGCGCGCCGAACAGATAGGCATTGCGCCAGGTCGCACTCTCGGCGGCATAGCCGAGCTGCTCCAGCGTGTCGGCCAGCAGCGCGCGCGCCTCGGCATTGTCCGGCTCGGCGAAGACGAGATGACCCACGACCTGCGCGACGAAGCGGAATTCGCCGTTGGCAAAGTCCGCGCGCGCCCGCGCCAGCAGCGCCTCTGTCCCGCCCATATAGGAGACGTATTTCCGGCCGGCCTCGACCGGCGGCAGCGGATCGAGATTGACCGGATTGGCATCATACCAGCCGAGATATTTCTGGTAGATCGCCTTTACGTTGTGGCGGATGTGGCCGTAATAGCCGCGCGCATGCCATGCCCCTTCGAGGCTCCGGGGCAGCCTGATCTGCTCGGCGATCTCACTTGCGGTCAGGCCATGATTCATCAGCCGCACGGTCTGGTCGTGGGCAAATTTGTAGAGATCGCGCTGTTCGCGGATCATGCCGTCGACACGGCTCGCGCCCCATATCGGCCAATGATGCTGGCCGCACATCACCTCCGCCTTGCCGCCCCACAGTTGCAGCGCCTCGCCGAGATATTTCGACCACGCCAGCGCATCGCGCACGTCGGCGCCGCGAAACGGCAGCAGGTTGTGGAAGTTGTGCGTGCAGTTCTCGGCGAGGTTCAACAGGCGATAGCGCGGCACGAAGAAATGCATCTCCGCCGGCGCCTCGCTGTTCGGCGCCATCTGGAATTCGAAGGTGAGACCGTCGATGACCCGGGTGTCCCCGGTCGCCATGATCAGGTCGGTCGGCCGCAGCAGCGCAACGGCTCCCGCCGCCATGGTCTTGCCGAGCCCACAATCGACATGGCCCTTCGGCCCCTTCGCGAGCAGCGGCCCGAACTGATATTGCGCCCGGCGCAGCATCGCAGGGCCGGCGATGATGTTCTCGGAGACCGCATGCTCGATGAACAGGTTCGGCGCGATCAGCGGCACGCGGCCGCTGGCCATCGCGTCGTCGTCGACCACGCCGCGCGCGCCGCCCCAATGATCGGTGTGGGTATGCGTGAACATCACCGCCGTGACCGGCCTGACGCCGCGGTGCTGGTAGTACAGCTCCAATGCGGCCTGCGCGCCCTCGATCGAGGTCAGCGTGTCGACCACGATCACGCCGGTGTCCCCCTCGATCAGCGTCATGTTGGCGATGTCGAGCCCACGCACCTGGTAGACGCCGGGCACGACCTCGAACAGGCCGTGATGCATGTTGAGCTTCGCCTGCCGCCACAGGCTGGGATTGACGGTCGGCGGCGCCTGCTCCGCGTCAAGGAAGTAGTAAGGCGCGAGGCTCCAGACGGTGCGCCCCTGCGCCGTCGTCACCTTGGCCTGATCGATCGTGCCGAGAAAGCCGCGGGCGGCATCATCGAAATCGGCGGTGTCGCCGAACGGCAGCGCCTCCAGCACGGCCTGCTGCGCTGCGCTCACGGCCGCGCTGGCCTCCTTCGGATCCTTGGTGCCATCTCCGCTGACCGGCGCGCTCATGACTGTTTCCTCCGCAACGACGTTGGCACGATGCTAGTGCGCGGGATCGCGGAGCGCAAATCGTGGGCCGCAGAACAGCCCCTCAGAGCACGTGATCGACGGCCTCGTCGATGGCGGCATAGACCGTCTCGACATCCCCGGCGGTGACGCAGTAAGGCGGCATGACGTAGATGGTGTGGCCAAGCGGACGCAGCAGGACGTCGCTGTCGCGGAAGAAGGCCTGCAGCTTCGGGCCGACCTCGGCGAGGTAGCCCGGCTCGTCGGCATGGAGATCGAGCGCGGTGATGGTACCGCAGCGCCGCAGGTCGGAAAATCGCTCGTCGTAACGCAGGCGGTCGAGGCAGCGCTCCTGCGCGGCCGCGACGGCGGCGACCCGGGCCCGCGTCTGCGGCTGCCGCCACAGCTCGAGATTGGCGCTCGCTGCCGCGCAGGCGATGGGATTGGCGGTGTAGGAACTGGAGTGAAAGAACGTGCAGGCGCGGTCGGTCGAATAGTGCGCCTCGTAGATAGCGGGACTGCACAGCGTGACCGCAAGCGGCATCGCGCCTCCAGTCAGTCCTTTGGCGTAGCAGGCGATATCGGGGGCGATGTCCGCCTGCTCGCAGGCGAACAACGTGCCGGTGCGGCCCCAGCCGGTCATCACCTCGTCGGCGATGAACAGCACGCCGAACGCCTTGCAGATCCGGTGCATCTCGCGCAGCACCTCGGCCGGATACATCAGCATGCCGCCGGCGCCGAGCACCAGGGGCTCGACGATGAAGGCGGCCGGCCGGTCCTTCTCGCAAATTGTAGCGAGCGCATCCAGAGTCGCCTGTTCCCGGCCCTGCACTGGAAACGGGACGACGGCGACGTCGAACAGCAGCGGCTCATAGGCCGCATTGAACACGCCGCGCGCGCCGACCGACATCGCGCCGATGGTGTCGCCGTGATAGGAATGCTGCATCACCACGATGCGCGAGCGCGGCTCGCCGATGTTCTTGAAGTAGCCGAGCGCCATCTTCAGCGCGACCTCCACGCTGGTGGCGCCGCTGTCAGAGAAGAACACGTGCGTGAGGCTCGGCGGCACCAGCGCGAGCAGCCCGGCGGCCACCTGCTCGGCCGGCTCGTGGCTATGTCCGGCGAAGATGACCTGATCCAGCCGCTCGGCCTGGTCCTGGATCGCGCGCACGATATGCGGATGGCAATGGCCGTGCGTGACCACCCACCACGACGCGATCGCGTCGATGATCCGCCTGCCGTCGGCGGTGAAGAGATAGGCGCCCTCGCCGCGCGCGACCGCCGTCATCTCGGGCTGGAGCGCATGCTGCGTGAAGGGATGCCAGATCGGCGAGGTTGCCTTGCGCATCATGGTTCGAAATCCGTGCGCTGGAATTGGGTGGCGAACACGTGCTGCAGCGATCGCGCCGTCAGCGGCGTGACCCAGGGCAACCGGCCAAGGCGCCTCACCTCGCCGAGCCGGCAGATCGTATCTTCGTTGTCGTCGTGGCCGTCGCCGATGAAGGCGATGCCGAGCACGTCGATGCCACGACTGCGCAGCGCCGCCAGCGACAGCAGCGAGTGATTGATCGTGCCGAGACTGGTGCGCGCGCAGAGCACGACCGGCAGCTGCCATCGCGCGAAGACATCGAGATAGAGCGTTCCGGAATCGAGCGGCACCATGACGCCGCCGGCTCCCTCGATCACGACAGGCCGGCCGGCGGCCCGCGGAGGACGGAGGCGGAGCGGATCGATGCTGATGCCTGCGAGGCGCGCCGCGCGATCCGGCGAGGCCGGCTCGGCCAGCCGATAGGCTTCGGGCAGCACGCGATCGTCGGCGAGCTCGGCGAGCCGCTGGACGCAGCAGGAGTCCGTCTCCTCGGCAAGGCCGGCCTGGACCGGCTTCCAATAGCAGGCCCCGAGCAGCGCCGTGAGGCCGGCGGCGAACACCGTCTTGCCGATCCCGGTGTCGGTCCCGGTGACCACGATGCGCAGCGTCATGGCCGCGGCCTTCCGATCTCATCGGCGAGCGCGTCGAGCAGCGCCGCGATGGCCGGCTCGTCGATGTTCAAGGTCAGCGACAGCCTGAGCCGCGCCGTGCCCGGCGGCACCGTCGGCGGGCGGATGCCGCGGACGTCGAAGCCCCACGCCTGCAGCGCGGCAGCCAGGCTCATCGCGCGCGCATTGTCGCCGACGACGCAGGGAATGATCTGCGACGGCGACCAGCTTTCACCGAAGCGCGCGGCGATCGCGCCATGGGCGAAGGCAACGAGCTGCGCCAGCCTCCGCTGCCGCTCCGGCTCTTCCCGCAGGATCGCAAGCGCCTCCATCACCGCCACCGCCATCAGCGGCGACGGCGCCGTGCTGAAGACGAAAGGCCGGCAGCGATTGATCAGCGTGTCGCGCAGCACGCGGCTTGCGGTGACCAGCGCACCGGCTGCGCCCAACGCTTTGCCGCAGGTGTGAACGGTCACGACGCTCTCGCGTCCCTCGTAGGCTGCGGCCAGACCGCGGCCCTGCGCGCCGTGGACCCCGGTCGCATGGGCCTCGTCGATCAGCAGAAAGGCATCGTGGCGTTCGGCGATCGCGATCAAATCCGCCAGCGGCGCGAGATCGCCATCCATGCTGTAGAGGCTTTCGACGACGATCCAGGGCCGGCCCACCCCGCCGCCCCTGCGCCAGATCAGGATCGCGTCCTCGGCCGACTGGGCGTTGTTGTGGATGAACTGGCACGTCTCGGCACGGCCGGCGCGCGCGCCTTCATGGGTGCTGGCATGAACCAGCGCATCGAGCACCAGCAGGTCGTCGCGCTGCGGCAGCGTGGTGAGCACGGCGAAGTTCGCCATGTAGCCGGAGCCGAAGAACAGCGCGCTCTCGGCACCGAAGAAGCGCGCCGCGTCCGCCTCGAGCCGTTCGTGCTCCTCGCAATTGCCACGCAGCAGGCGCGAGCCGCCGGCGCCGACCGGCGTGCCGGCCTCCATGGCCGCGGCGACCGCGCGCTTCATCCGCGGAGCCTGTGCGAGACCGAGATAGTCGTTGGAGGAGAAATCGAGACCGGCCCGTGGACTGAGGCGCCGCAACCGGTCATCGGCCGCGAGTCTCTGCAGACCGTCGGAATAGATCGCCAATCTGTCGGACGACATGGGCATGGCTCCGCTCTCTTTCGGTCAGCCGCGGACGTGGACCGGCACGACAAGGCAGTTCCGTGGGCGCCGTCGCGCCGAGATCGCGCTGAGGGTTGAATCAGGCCGGGGACGAAGCCTCCGCGCCCTCGCCGGCGGCGATCGGCGCGCCCGGGCGCGCCAACAGCGACGATGTCATGCCGAGCCGTGCGAGCAGATCGGCATCGCGGTCGCGTTGCGGATTGGCCGTGGTCAGCAGCACGTCGCCGATGAAGATGGAATTGGCGCCGGCGAGCAGGCACAGGGTCTGCAGCTCGTCGCTCATATATTGCCGGCCCGCGGACAGCCGCACCACGCTGGCCGGCATCATGATCCTGGACACCGCGATCAATCGCACGAGCGCAATCGGATCGGGCCGCGCGGCCGTAGCGTTGACCGGCACGCCCTTGACCTCGTTCCACATGTTGATCGGCACGCTGTCGGGATGCTCAGCGAGATTGGCCAGCAGCACCAGCATGCCGAGCCGATCATCGACCTCCTCGCCCATGCCGATGATGCCGCCGCAGCACACCTTGATGCCGGCCTGCCGCACATGCGCGAGCGTGTCGATGCGGTCCTGCAGCGTGCGCGTGGTGATGATGCGGTCGTAGAATTCGGGCGAGGTGTCGACATTGTGGTTGTAGAAGTCGAGCCCGGCCTCTCTCAGCCGCTGCGCCTGCGGCGGGGTCAGCATGCCCAGCGTGACGCAGGTCTCCATGCCGAGACCCTTCACCGCGCTGACCATGTCGCAGACCTGATCGAGGTCGCGGTCCTTCGGACTGCGCCAGGCGGCGGCCATGCAGAAGCGCTCGGCCCCGGCGGCCTTCGCGCGCCGCGCGGTGGCGACCACCTCGTCGCGGTCCATCAGCTTGGTCGCCTTGAGCCCAGTGTCGTAATGCGCGCTCTGCGAGCAGTAGCCACAATCCTCCGGGCAGCCGCCGGTCTTGATGCTGAGCAGGCTCGCTGTCTCGACGCGGGTGGGATCGAACTGCCGGCGATGCGCCGACTGCGCCAGGAACATCAGGTCCGGAAGTGGCAGGCGATAGAGCGCCTCGGCCTCGTCTCTGGTCCAGTCATGACGGATGGCATTGCCAACCGCCATTCGATCAGGGCCCGCGCCGCTTTGATCCGCCATGCTCGCTCCACGCCAAATTATAGATTATCATAGACATTATCTATGATTTCTCTGTATTCGAGCACCGTATCGGACGAGAGCTTCCGCTGCATCGGTTTTTTCGATAGATAATCTATGACTATGCCGGACGAGAATCTCACCACCGCTCAGCGGATCGCCGAAGCGATCACCGATCGCATCGTCAGCGGTGCGCTGCCGCCCGACGCGCCGTTGCGGCAGGACCACGTCGCGCGCGAGTTCAACTCCAGCCACGTGCCGGTGCGCGAGGCATTTCGGCAGCTCGAGGCGCTCTATCTCGTGGTCGCCGCGCCGCGACGCGGCGTACGCGTGGCACCGCTCGATGCGAAGTCGACCAGGGAGATCGTCGAGATGCGCACAGCGCTCGAGGTGATCGCGCTGCGCAATGCCGCGCCGCGCTATACGCCGGCGCATCTCGCCGCGATCGAGCTGGCGCTGATCGAGGCCGACAATGCCGAGACCATCCAGGAGTTCGAGACCGCGAACCGCGCCTTCCACCGCGCGCTGGTCGCGCCCTGCGCGATGCCGCGGCTGCTGGCGAGCCTCGACGGACTACGCCTCGCGAATTCGCGCCTCGTGCTGGCGATGGCCCGCAATGCCGGCTGGCGTCCGCGCACCAACCAGGATCACCGGCTGATCCTGCAGGCCCTGCGCGCCCGCCAGATCGGCCACGCCTGCGAGCTCCTGACGCGGCACAACCAGACGATCGAGCGGCTGGCAAGGCCGGGCGTGTAGCCGGCTTCAACCCGTTCCTTGCGACCGGGCGCATACCGCCATGCGCCCGCGACGGCTGGGGCGCTCGCCTGCTCCCGTGTACATGCTGATCCGGACGCGCCCCGCGAACCGAAGGTCTCCAAAGGTCTCCATGTCCAACCGCCACCACGCTTCGAGGCTCGCCGGCGACGGCACCGCCGACGGCCTGCCGCCGGGCCAGCGTCCCTGGGCGATCGCGGCGATCTTCACCGCGCTGTCGATGGCCTCGCTCGACGTCGCCATCGCCAACATCGCGCTGCCGTCGATCTCGGCCGATCTCCACGTCTCCCCGGCCGAGGTGGTCTGGGTGGTCAACATCTACCAGATCGCGCTGGTGGCGACCTTGCTGCCGCTCGGCGCGCTCGGCGAGATCGTCGGCCATCAGCGCATCTATCTCGGCGGCCTCCTGCTGTTCACGCTGGCCTCGGTCGGCTGCGCGCTGGCGTGGTCGCTGCCGACCCTGGTCGTTGCCCGCGCGTTGCAGGGCCTCGGCGCCAGCGGCATCATGAGCGTCAACACCGCGCTGGTGCGCTACGTCTATCCTGGAAAAATGCTCGGCCGCGGCCTCGGCCACAACGCGCTCGTGGTCGGCATCTCCTTCACCTTCGGCCCGACCATTGCGTCCGCCATTCTCTCGCTCGGCTCCTGGCCTTGGCTGTTTGCGATCAACCTCCCCTTCGGCCTGATCGCCATCGCGATCGGCATGAAGATGCTGCCGCGCACGCCGCGCGCCGAGCATGGCTTCGACTTTCTCGGCGCCGGGCTCGCTGCGCTCTGCCTCGGCCTGTTCATCACCGGCATCGGCAGCGCCGCGCATGGCGCGACGCCGGCCATGGTGGTGGCAGAGCTTGTCGGCGCGCTCGTGCTCGGCGTCATCCTGACCCGCCGCCAGGCCGACCACCCGGCGCCGATGCTGCCGATCGACCTGTTCCGCCGCGGGGTTTTCGCGCTGTCGGCGGCGACCGCGGTTTGCTCCTTCTCGGTGCAGGGCCTCGGCTTCGTGTCGCTGCCGTTCTATTTCGAGGACATTCTCCAGCGTTCGCAGGTCGAGACCGGGTTCTTCATGACCCCCTGGCCGCTCGCGGTCACGATCATGGCCCCGATCGCCGGGCGGCTGTCGGACCGTTTTCCCGCCGGCCTGCTTGGCGGCATCGGCCTGGTGATGCTCGGATCCGGCATGGCGCTGCTCGCCATGCTGCCCGAGAACCCGAGCATCGCCAACATCGTCTGGCGCATGCTGATCTGCGGCATCGGGTTCGGCTTCTTCCAGGCGCCGAACATGAAGGCTATCATGTCAAGCGCCCCGCCCCATCGCAGCGGCGGCGCCAGCGGCATCGTCGCCACGGCCCGGTTGACCGGTCAGACCACCGGCGCGGCGCTGGCCGCCTTGTGCTTCAGCCTTGCGGGGCACGACGGAGCCACCCTTGCCTTGGCCCTCGGCGCAGGTTTCGCCGCGCTGGGCAGCGTGATGAGCTTTCTGCGGCTGGCCGTAGCTCCGCCGCGCGGCCCATGAGCCGGAGCAACTACAACCCCGGCTCATCACAAATCTTCCCGCGCGGCAAACGCATATTCTTGATTTGAAGGATGCAAACGTTCGCGCCACATTGCCGCCCTCTGTTCAACTGGCGAGTTGAACGAAAGGGATCTGCGATGGCAAACCTCACGATCAACGGACAATCCTATACTCTGGACGTCGAGCCCGACACGCCGCTGCTGTGGGCGATCCGCGAGAACGCCGGACTGACCGGCACCAAATATGGCTGCGGCATTGCACAATGCGGCGCCTGCACCGTGCATCTCGACGGCGCGGCCGTGCGCTCCTGTGGCGTCACCGTCTCCGAGGCCCAGGGCAAGCAGATCACCACCATCGAGGGGCTCGCGAGCGACAACGGGCTGCACAAGGTGCAGCAGGCCTGGGTGGAGAACGACGTTCCGCAATGCGGCTACTGCCAGAGCGGCATGATCATGGCCGTCGCGGCACTGCTCAAGGACAATCCGAAGCCGAGCGATCAGGACATCAACGACGCCATCACCAACATCTGCCGCTGCGGAACCTTCGCGCAGGTGCGCGAGGCGATCCACGCCGCGGCCAACGCCTGAGGAGGACGGCATGAACCAGCATGTGACGCCGCGCCTCGACCGCCGGTCCTTCGTCATCGGCACCGCCGCGCTCGGCGGCGGCCTCGCCCTCGGCCTCGATATCCCCTTCGGCGGCCCGCAGGTGGTGCGCGCAGCCGATGGCTCACCCGAGGTCAATGCATGGGTCGTAGTCCGGCCCGACGACACCGTGGTGATCCGCATCGCCCGCTCGGAAATGGGCCAGGGCTCGCTGACCGGGCTCGCCCAGCTCGTCGCGGAGGAGCTTGCCTGCGACTGGAGCAAGGTCACGACCGAATATCCGACGCCCGGCCAGAACGTCGCCCGCAAGCGCGTGTGGGGCGATTTCTCCACCGGCGGCAGCCGCGGCATCCGCTCGTCGCAGGACTACGTCCGCAAGGGCGGTGCCGCCGCGCGCATGATGCTGATCCAGGCGGCCGCCGACGAATGGAAGGTTCCGGCGGCCGAATGCACCGCCGCCAACAGCGTCATCACCCACAAGGCGTCGGGCCGCACGACGACCTACGGCAAGGTGGCGGAAGCCGCCGCGAAGCTGACGCCGCCTGCCGACGTCAAGCTGAAGGATCCGAAGGACTGGACCCTGATCGGCAAGGGCGTGAGACGGCTCGACACCGCCGACAAGGTCACCGGCGCGATGATCTACGGCGCCGACATGAAGCTGCCGAACATGCTCAACGCCGCGATCAAGGACTGTCCGGTCACCGGCGGCAAGCTGAAGAGCTATGACGAGGCCAAGATCGCCGGCATGAAGGGCGTCAAGAAGGTGGTCGCGATCGATGGCACCGCCGTGGCCGTGGTCGCCGACACCTGGTGGCACGCGAAGACGGCGCTCGATGCGCTGCCGATCGTGTGGGACGAAGGCGAGAACGCCAAGGTCTCCTCGGCCTCGATCGCCAAATGGCTCGCGGAAGGATTGGAGTCCGGCCCCGCCTTTGTCGGCAACGAGAACGGCGACGCCAAGGCGGCGCTGGCGAGCGCCGTCAGGAAGGTCGAGGCCGTCTACAACTATCCCTATCAGAACCACGCCACGATGGAGCCGATGAACGCCACGGCGCTCTACACGCCCGAGCGATGCGAGGTGTGGTGCGGCACGCAGAACGGCGAGGCGGCGTTCGCCGCGGTTCTGGAAGCCTCAGGGCTGCCCGCCGACAAATGCGAGGTGCACAAGCTGATCCTCGGCGGCGGCTTCGGCCGGCGCGGCCAGACCGACTATGTCCGCCAGGCGGTGAAGATCGCCAAGGAGATGCCGGGCACGCCGATCAAGCTGTTGTGGTCGCGCGAGGAGGACATGACCCACGGCCGCTATCATCCGATCACGCAGTGCAAGCTGACCGGCGGCTTCGACGCGGACAACAATCTGACGGCGCTGCACATGCGCATCTCCGGCCAGTCGATCCTGTTCAGCCTGCGGCCCGACGCGCTGGTCAACGGCAAGGACCCCGCGACCTTCCAGGGGCTTGCGCCATCGGGCGAAGCCACGATCGGCTATTCCGTGCCGAATTTGCTGATCGAACACGCGATGCGCAACCCGCACATCAATCCGGGCTTCTGGCGCGGCGTCAACGTGAACCAGAACGCGATCTATCTCGAATGCTTCATGGACGAGCTCGCCGATGCGGCCGGGCAGGACCCGCTGGACTTCCGCCGCAAGCTGATGGCCGATCATCCCAAGCATCTCGCGGTGCTCAACGCTGTCGCGGAGAAGATCGGCTGGGGCACGCCGGCGCCGGACGGCGTGTCCCGTGGCCTCGCTCAACTGCACGGCTATGGCAGCTACGTCGCGGGTGCCGCTGAGATCTCGGTGATCGACGGCAGCAAGATCAAGATCCACCGCATCGTCGCCTCGACCGATCCCGGCTACGTCGTCAACCCGGCGCAGGTGGAGCGGCAGATCGCCGGCTCGTTCGTCTACGGCCTCTCGGCGCTGTTCTACGGCGGCTGCACCGTGAAGGACGGACGGATCGTCGAGACCAACTTCGACAGCTACAACTCGATGCGCATCGCCGAGATGCCGAAGGTGGAAGCGATCATGATCCCGAGCGGCGGGTTCTGGGGCGGCGTCGGCGAGCCGACCATCGGCGTCGCCGCGCCCGCCGTGCTGAATGCGTATTTTGCCGCCACCGGGAAGCGCATCCGCTCGTTGCCACTGCGCGACCAGAACATCACCTTCGCATGACCCGCGTGGCGGCGGCCGTTGGGACCAATGGCCGCCGCCGTGCTATTGCAATGATGATGACGATGTCCCGACAGCGCACGCGCAGAGAGGTCGGCGGCCTGATCGCGGCGTCAGTTGCCATGGTCGCCGCCCCTGCCGTGTTGCGCGCACAAGCGATGGCGCGCGTCGTCGTGATCGGCGGCGGCTTCGGCGGCGCCAGTTGCGCCCGCGCGCTGCGCCAAGCCGATGGCAAGCTCGACGTCACCCTGGTCGAGGCCAACACGACCTTCACGGCGTGTCCGCTCAGCAACGAGGTCATCGCCAGCCTGCGCGATATCGGTGCCCAGCAGTTCGGCTATGACAAGATCGCAGCCGAAGGCGTGAGCACTGTGCTGCGGGCGGCCACGGCGGTCGATGCGCCCGCCCACAAGGTCACGTTCGCCGACGGCAGCGCGCTGGCCTATGACCGCCTCGTGCTGGCGCCCGGCATCGACCTCGATTTCACGGCCCTGCAAGGCTACGACGAGGCCGCCTCCGCGGTCATGCCGCACGCTTACAAGGCCGGCGAGCAGACGCTGCTGCTGCGGACGCAGATCGAGGCGATGCCGGATGGCGGCACCGTCGCGATCGCCGTCCCGGCCAATCCGTCGCGCTGTCCGCCCGCGCCTTACGAACGCGCCAGCCTGATCGCGCATTATCTCAAGGCGCACAAGCCGAAGTCGAAGGTGCTGATCCTCGATGCCAAGGACAGCTTCTCGCAGCAGAAGCTGTTCGAGCAGGCGTGGCAGCAGCTCTACCCCGGCATGATCGAGCGCATTCCGCTGTCGCAGGGCGGCCGCGTCACCGGCGTCGAGATCGCCACGCGTACCGTCGTCACCGAGTTCGGCAATTACAATCCCGATGTGACCAACATCATCCCGCCGCAGAAGGCCGGCCGCATTGCCGCCCTCGCCGGCGCGGCCGACCGCACCGGCTGGTGCCCGATCGATGCCGCGACCTTCGCCTCGAAGCTCGTCCCCGACGTCCATGTCATCGGCGACGCCTGTCTCGGCGGCGGCATCCCGAAATCGGCCGGCGCCGCCCAGGCGCAGGGCAAGGCGTGCGCGGCCGTGATCGTGCGCGATCTGACGGGACGGCGGTCGGAGCCGCCGACGCTGACCGGCATCTGTTACAGCATCGTCGCGCCGGACGACGCGTTCTCGCTCGCCGGCATCTACCAGCCCAAGGGAGACATCTTCGCCGAGATCGAGGGCGGACGGGCCAGCCCGGTCGACGCATCGCGCGAGACGCGCGCGCGTGAGGCCGCCGCGGCGACGGCCTGGTTCAAGGCGCTGACCCACGATGCCTTCGGCTAGCCTTGTCATCGCCGCGCTCGTGGCCGCCCTGCCCGCCGCTGTCGCGGCGCAGACGCTCGCGCCCGCTACGATCACCGGCGACGGCATCGCCTCGTCCCTCACCGGACGGCCCGGCGACGCCACCCGCGGCCGCGCACTCGTCCTCGCGCGCAGCTCGACCTGCATCCTCTGTCACTCCGGCCCGTTTCCGGAAGCGCGCTTCCAGGGCGATCTCGCACCCAGCCTTGCCGGGGCCGGCAGCCGTTCGACGATCCCGCAGCTCCGCTTGCGGCTGGTCGATGCCTCCAGGCTCAATCCGGAAACGATCATGCCGTCCTATTATCGCATCGACGGGCTGACGCGCGTCGGTTCCGCCTGGCGCGACAAGCCGATCCTGTCGGCAGAGCAGATCGAAGACATCGTCGCCTATCTCGCGACCTTGCGCGAGTGAGCCCATATGACCGGCATGTTCGAACCGTCCCACATGTCCCGCCGCCACCTGCTGCAACTGGCGGGAACGCTGACCGCCGCGGGCGCGCTGCCGCTGATCACGGTCCGGCCTGCGCAGGCGACCCCGGCGATGCTGGCGTCCGCGATCCGCAACCTCGTCGGCGAGGCAAAGGTGAACGCCGGCAAGATCCGATTAGACATCCCGCCGCTGGTCGAGAACGGCAACACCGTGCCGATGACCGTCAGCGTCGATCACCCGATGACGCCTGACGATTTCGTCAAGAGCATCCACGTCTTCAACGAGAAGAACCCGCAGCCCAACGTCGCCAGCTTTCACCTGACAGCCAGCGCCGGCCGCGCCCAGGTCACGACGCGCATCCGGCTCGCCGACACCCAGAAGGTCGTGGCGATCGCAAGGCTCTCCGACGGCTCGTTCTGGTCGGCGAGCGTCGACGTCATCGTGACCTTGGCCGCCTGCACCGAGGAGATGCCGTGATGCCTGCCGCCCTCGTCAACGTTCCCGCCAAGGCCAAGCGCGGCGCCGTCATCGAGATCAAGACGCTGATGAGCCACGTCATGGAGCCGGGCTACCGCCGTACGGCCGCAGGCGAAGCCATCCCGCGCGACATCATCACCAGCTTCACCTGCCGCTTCAACGGCACCGAGATCTTTCGCGCCGATCTCTATCCGGCCATCGCGGCCAATCCGTTCCTGTCGTTCTTCACCACGGCTACCGAGAGCGGCCGCTTCGAGTTCGAATGGATCGGCGACAACGGGTTCGTCGCCACCACCGCCGCCGCGATCACGATCGAATGATGCGGTCTGCGTTTCTCACTGTCGTCACGGCAATCGTCCTGACCTTGCCCGTGCTTGCCGGCGAGATCGCTGAGTCCGAGCGCCGCTCCGGCTATGACTTCATGTCGTCGGACACCAGGGCGATGCAGGACGACGACACCGCCAATCCGGCGATGCTGTCGGTGCTCGACGGTGAGGCGCTGTGGACGACGAAGGCAGGCACGGCCAACAAGGCGTGCGGCGATTGTCATGGCCCGGTCGATGTCAGCATGAAGGGCGTCGCCGCGCGCTATCCCGCCTTCAATGCCGCCAGCGGTGCGCCGGTCGATCTCGGCCAGCGCGTCAATCTCTGCCGCAAACAGCACCAGGAGGCAGCGCCGTTCGCAGCAGAGAGCCGCGAGCTGCTGGCACTGACGGCGCTGATCGCGAAGCAATCGCGCGGGATGCCGATCACCGCTGGCGACGATCCGCGGCTCAAGCCCTTCATCGCGCGCGGTCGCGAACTGTTTTTTCAGCGGCAGGGCCAGCTCAATCTCGCCTGCACCAATTGTCACGATGACAATTGGAGCAAGCATCTCGCCGGCTCCGCGATCACGCAGGGACAGCCGACGGGCTATCCGATCTACCGGCTGGAATGGCAAGGCATGGGCTCGCTGCAGCGCCGCCTGCGCGGCTGCATGACCGGGGTGCGCGCCCAGGCTTACGATTTCGACGCCCCCGACATGATCGCGCTGGCGCTGTATCTGATGTCCCGGGCGCAAGGGATGCCGGTGGAGGCGCCGGCGGTGCGGCCGTGAGCGGGCAAGGTCTCGCGAGCTATCAGGCAGTCGTTCGAGCTTGCAGAACGCCGCTTACGAACGAGCCGTGCCATGGGTTACGCGTCGTGGCCGGCCATGACGGCATGGAGACCTCCGGCGACCCAATATGCTCAAGATCCTGCCTTCCGTCCCTTTCTCACCCCCGCCGCCGTCGGATCGATCGCGGCTAGAGGTCCGTCCGAGGCCTGCTTCATCAGGGGATCGGCGGCGATGAAGTCGATGAAGGTACGGACCTTGGCGGAGAGATATTTTCGGCTGGGATAGACCGCCATCAGCGGCGCTTTGATCGTCAGCATCTCCGGCAGCACCGTCTCGAGCCGGCCGCTGGCGAGGTCGTCGGCCATCAGCCAGCGCGGCAGCACCGCCATGCCCATGCCGGCGACAGCGGCGTGATGCAGGAGCGTCTCGTTGCCGCTGATCAGCACCTCGTTGAAGTTGACCGTCACCTCGCCCTCTCCGGTCGGCAGGATCATGGCCCGCAGCGGGTACAACGCGTATTTCAGCATTGCATGGCCATTGAGATCGGCCACCGCCTTCGGCCGCCCGGCGGCGGCGAGATAGCTCGGCGCGGCGACGAGCTGCATCAGCACCGGCGACAGCGGCCGCGCGATCAGCCCATCGCCGGGCGTGGCCGAGACGCGCAGCGCCAGATCAAACCCCTCGTCGACGAGATTGACCAGGCGTCCGCTGAGATCGAGATCGATCACCACGTCCGGATAGCGCGCGCGGTACGCCGCGAGCGTGCCGGCAAACAGCGGATTGGCGAACCATACCGGCGCGCTGACCTTCAGGGTGCCGCGCGGGATCACGGTCGCCTTGCTGACGACGGCCTCGACCTCGTCGAGAGACTCCAGCATCGGCCGCACCTGGTCGAAATAGACTTGGCCGGCCTCGGTCAGGCCGACCCGCCGGCTGGAGCGGTTGAGCAGCCGGGTCGAGAGCCGCTGCTCCAGCTGCATGACATGCTTGGAGGCCATCGCCGCCGAAAGCCCCAGGCGATCGGCGGCGGCCGCGAAGCTCTTGAGCTCCGCGACCTGGCAGAACACCCGAATACTGACCAGCGTATCCACTTATCATCAACCCATAGAAAATGATGACTTAACGAAAAGCATAATGATCAAACCAGAAGAAATTATCAATGTCGGGCACCTTTTCATTTGGAGCTCCGACGATGTCCAGCACCGCATCGACTACCGATCTCAGCCCACTCCAGCCCCCGCTGGCGCTGCGCATCGGCCTGTGGGTCGCCCAGACCCTGCTCTTCGCCCTGTTCTGCTTCGCCGGCGTCACCAAGGTCTTCACCCCGATCAAGGAACTCGCCCAGATGATGCCGTGGACCGGCGAATATTCGGTGGCCTTCGTCCGCACCATCGGCTTGATCGATCTGGCTGGCGGGCTCGGCATCCTGCTGCCGTCGCTGACCCGCATCATGCCGCGCCTGACCGTGCTGGCCGCAATCGGCTGTGCCACGCTGCAGGTGTTCGCGTTCGCCTTCCACATCTCCCGCGGCGAAGCGGCGGTCACGCCCCTGAACATCCTGCTGCTGGCGCTGTCGCTGTTCGTGCTGTGGGGCCGCAACGGCAAGGCGCCGATCGCGCCGCGCGGCTGATCCGAGCATCGCCGGCGCTGGCCATCCAGCGCCGGCGCATCGCGTGCTTTGAAGGAAGCCATGATGAGCGAACCGATCCCTGACGTGTCGCGCCGCGGCTTTCTCGCTGGCGCGACAGCCCTCGGCGCCCCAGCCCCCGCCGTCCCGGCCGTCGCCCAGCATCGCGCCGGCATTGTCGTGCTGATCGACCGCAACGACCCCCATGTGATGGGTCACGCCATCAGCTATTCCGGCAATCTGACGCGGCATTTCGCCAGTCTCGGACAGACCCCCGCGATCGAGGTCGTCGCCAACGGCACCGGCATCGACGTATTTCGCGCCGACAAATCTCCGCTCAAGGAGCCGCTCGCGGCGCTGCGGCAGATGTATCCGCATATCGGCTTCAGCATGTGCGCCTCGTCGAAGTCGATCGCGGAGAGCAAGGAGAACCTCACGATCCAGCTGATCGACGGCGCCAGGCTGGTGCCGTTCGGCATCGGCCGCGTCGTCGAGCTGCAGCGCAAAGGCTGGGCCTACGTCCATGGCTGAGGTTTTGAGCGCGCCCGCACGGCGCGATCTGCTGCTGGCGGCGGCCAGCCTGCTGCTGCTGACAAGCAGGCCTGCTTGCGCCGGCGCACAGGACCCGAGCCCGCCGGTGTTCCGCAGCGGCCGCACCCAGTTCATCGTCGAGCGGCCGCGCCGGGCGCTGCCGCCGTTGAAGCTGCAGGACATGGGCGGCAAGGACGTGACGCTCGCGCCCAAGCCCGGCCATGTCACGCTGGTCAATCTCTGGGCGAGCTGGTGCGCGGCGTGCAAGGTCGACCTGCCGACTTTGGCCGGGCTGGAGCGGATGCGGATTCCGGCGCTCGACGTCTGGACCATCTGCACCGACCGGCGCAACATCAAAAGCATCCGCCGCTATGCCGAGGCGATCGCGATGCCCCGCGCCTCCTACGCCGATCCGCATGCGCAAGCGACCAATCCGGCCAATGCCGATGCCTCGATCTTCGCGACGCCGGCGATGCCGATCACCTATCTGATCGGCACGACGGGATTGATCGAAGGCTATGTCACCGGGGCGGCCGAATGGCTGTCCGAGCCGGGCCAGGCGCTGCTGCGCTATTATCTCGATCAGCCGGGCGCGTGAAAATCATCACCGGCGGCCATGCCGCCGGTTGTCGTTCTCGTTGAAAAGATACCTATTCTGCCGGCGCCGCATGCATGTCGGCATGCGCCAGGTAGCTCTCGGACATGCCGAGCCGCCCCAGTGCAAACAATCCGCCTGCGACCACGAAATAGGCCAGCGCCACCGCCGGCGTGACGCCGAAGCCGCCACCGATGCCGACGGCCTCGCCATGCATGAAGCCGAAATAGGTCATGACGGCACCGGCAAGCGCGAAGGCCGCCGCCTTGGTGAAGTCGCGCTCGATCACGAACACGCCGATCGCGCCGAGCACGAGGCCGGCGAGGATCGAGCCCCCGCCCATCACTTCGAGCCCGTGATACAGCACGCCTTGCTGCGGCAGCGCCGCGATCGCAGCGGTCTTGACCGCATCGACCTTGTCGGCTGCGAGGCCGCCGACGCTCTGCGCCGCGGCCACCGTCGAGGCCAGCATGGTGTCGATCTGCAGCTTGGCCCAGGCGGCGAGATGCGGCGTGAAGGCGAGCACGATCGCCGGCGCGTGCTTGACCGGCGTGGTCTGGAACGCCTGCGCGCCGATCAGCATGCCGATGTAGAGCAGGATCGGCGAAATCGCGACCACCGGCACCAGCGCCAGCAGCACCGAGATGATGCCGAGCCAGGACAGCACGATCACCATCAGCCCGGTCGCTGCCGAATAGCCGATGCGGCCGCCCATCGCCTTCCAGCCGGGATGGCCGATATAGACGGCGTTGATGAAGGGGTTGCCCATCATGCAGCCGATCAGGCTGACGACGCCGTCGGCTGTCAGCACCCGCGTGGTCGGATATTCGTCGCCCGCGGCTTCCGCGCTCTCGACATTATCCATCGCCTCGACGAGGTCGTAGATGCCGAACGGAATCGCAGTCACCAGGATGATCCCGAGATATTCGAAGCCGGAGAACACCGTGCCGAACGCCGGCAGCGGCACCGAGAAGCCGAAGCTCGCAAAGGCGTCCCCGACGCCCTTGACGCTGAGCCCGCCGAGACCGAGGCCGAACAGGTTCGAGCCCCATGCGATGATCATGCCGACCGCGATCGCCACCAGGCCGGCCGGCAGCCCCTTCGGATATTTCACGCCGCCGAACCAGCTCACCAGAATGATCGCGAAGCAGACCAGCCCGATCTGCGGCGTCATGTACATCTCGAGCGCCGGCCGCATCGAGATGAAGGTGACCGAGACGCCGGCCAGCGTGCCGAGCAGCGCCGCCCGCGGCGTGATCTTGCGGATATAGGGCGCGACGAAGCCGCCGATCATCAGGATGAAGCTCTGGAAGAACACCCAGACGAGGCCGGCCGACCAGCCCTTCAGCGGATCGCCGGTCTTGAGCGTGATCGGCAGCATGATCACGAAGGTCACGATGAACATGTGCGGGACACTGACGCCCGAGGGCAGCGCGCAGACGTCGCTGCGTCCGGTCTTCTGCGCCAGGCGATAGGCAAGGAAGGCGTAGTACAGGGTCGACAGGCACATCATGAGGCCGAGCGCCGGCAGGATGCGGCCGAACACCAGGCTGTCCGGCATCTTCAGCACGAAGCGCAACAGTCCGGTGAGGACGAGCATGTTGACGAGGATGTTGGTGCCGAAACCGAAGAACGCGTTCCAGTCTCCGGGTGTCCAGAGCACCGGCTTGAAATCCGCTCTTACCGAGCTTGCCGTCCCGCTTCCGCTCATCGCCTTGCTCCCCTGTTGCTTGCAGCGACTACATGACCGAACTCATTCGTCTCGACTCGTCTCTCGGTTCATCTCTCAGTTCATGGCCTTCAGAACCGCGGCGGAGTCAGCGACCCAGCCGAAGATGCCGCCCTGGGCCTTGATCATCTTCAGGCCCATCTCGTGGAATTCCGGGAAGTAGGACGCGCAGCCGTCGGAGATGACGACGCAGCGATAGCCCCGGTCATTGGCCTCGCGCACGGTGGTGTTGACGCAGACCTCGGTGGTGACGCCGCACACCAGCAGGTTTTCGACGCCGTGATGCTTCAGCACGTCACCGAGTTCGGTGGCGTAGAAGGCGCCCTTCCCCGGCTTGTCGATCACGACCTCGCCGTCGACAGGATAGAGCGCGGGAATGATGTCGTGGCCGGCCTCGCCGCGGATGAGGATGCGCCCCATCGGACCGGGATCGCCGATGCGAAGCGACGGCGCGCCGCGCTCGACCTTGGCCGGCGGCGCGTCGGAGAGATCCGGCGCGTGCCCCTCGCGCGTATGGATCACCAGCATGCCGCTCTTGCGCGCCGCCGCCAGCACGTTGGCGATCGGCGCGACGGCGCGTGCAAGCTGCGAGACGTCGTTGCCCAGCGTCTCGCCGAACCCGCCCGGCTCCATGAAGTCGCGCTGCATGTCGATGATGACCAGCGCGGTCTTGAAGAGATCGAGCGTGATCGGCTCCGGCTCGGCCGTGATCGTAGCGGTTGCCGATGCAGATGAGTTCGCCATACCAGCCGCTTGCCTCTCCACGAGAATGCCTCGCAACAGACGAAGCAAGCGCTATGCCATTGTGTACAATCCCCGGCATCGCCGCAGGCCGGACGAAGTCCGAACTCATTCAATGACTTGAAAGGGCAGCTGACAACGGGGCGGTCGCCGGGCCGCGGGCTTCGCGAAGGCAGCGGCTCATTTCCTGGGCAGTCGATGCATGCAGCGCTCGCGCTGCGGCGCGTCCATGCGCCATTGGGTGCCCGACTCGGGAAGAACCCGCGCCGGCGGGCTAAGGTGCCGTTCCAGGCTCGCTGGACTTCTGCGATCGGCCCGAGGCCGGCGTTTCGAGAAACGTCCACCGATCTCTGCTTTTGACCCTTGACCGAGTTCGGTTCGTGGGCAGGCCGACGGCATCGGCGCGGTGCTGACGAGGTGAGATATTTCGACTATCCTGATCAAGGCAGGGTCGGGCAGAGCCCACGAGAGGGAGATCGATGATCACAGTCAGAAGCGCTCTGGCCCAGAAGAGCGGCGCCCTGATCCATGTTCGTTCCGGCGACATGGTCGTCGAAGCCTTGCGCCAGATGCGCGACAATCGGGGCCGGTCGGTGCTGGTCATCGACGACGGCGTGCTGGTCGGCATCGTCACCCAAGGTGACTGCGCCATCAAGGTGCTGCTGCCCGGGTTCGATGCGAAGCAGACGCCGGTGAGCCAGGTAAATGACGCGCGACCCGGTGACGGTCAAGCCGGACCATCCGCTGGACGGTTGCATGGCGATGATGGCTCAGCGCAGCTTTCGCCATCTGCCCGCATTGGACGCGGGCAAGGTCGTGGGCGTGATCTCGATCGGAGACGTCGTCAAGAACATCATCCGGGATCTGGAGCACAACGTGGACGGCCTGATGGGCTACATCATGAAAGACGGTCCCGGGGGCTGACGAACGAACCGCGATACCGTCACCCCCACGTAGGTGTGCTTCTGACCCGAAGCGCCCACCCGTCCATGCGGACGGGCGCTTTACGCGACTGCGCCGCATCGCATTCTTGGTGATGAATTATCTTGCGTGTGATGACATCAGCTTATGAACGCGAGAATCCCCTTGTTGGCCGGCCTGTTCGTACTTCTATTGGCTTCGGCGTCTTTCTCATATGCGCAAACGGAAAGTGTCGGCGCTCAGGCAAGTGCGCTCGAAGCGTGGAAAAAGAAGATTGTCATACTGTTAGTTAGAAAGAGAACATTTCCGCCCGGGGCGGCCGGTCAAAGTGGCACGGCCAAGGTCAAGTTTGTCATCGATCGGCAGGGAAAACTGATTTCCAGAGAACTGGTGGAAAGCACCGGCTCCGCGTTACTCGATACGGCGGCCCTCAGTATGATTGAGCGAGCGGAGCCATTTCCGGAGCCGCCCGCAGAGTTGAGCGACGATAGCTTCGCCTTTACATTACCCATCAACTTTGCAGGCGGGAAGCAGTTGCCTTGGGCAGGCGGACATTGGCCTGCTGAGTGGGTCGACGAGCAGAAGAAGATTGACGCAAAAATTCGCGGCATCTGTCGTGGCTGCTAAGGCGTGACTGAAACTCACGCGCAGCAACACTGAAGCTGCGCCATCCTGCAGCGCTTAGGTCGGCTGATGGCACTCGAAGATTGGAAGAAGATCATCGCGGCGTCCGTAGCCGAACTTCTCAAGAAGCGCGGATTCCGAAAGAACGGGCTGCGCTTCTCGGCCGATCGCGGCGACGCGAAGCTCCTTGTCGAGTTCTAGAGCAGCCAAATGAGCGACAAGACCCGCCTATTGATCACGATCAACCTGAGCATACGGCTTGGCAAATTGGACCGCGACCCGAGCATCTTCCCAGGTGCTGGGCACTGGCGGAAGCGAATTGGTGAGTTTATGGACAAGCCGAGCGACTATTGGTGGACATGCCGAAATAGCGAGGACGCTGTTCAGGCGGGAAAGAGGATCGCGATGTTGCTTGAGACGGCCGCTCTGCCGGAGATGGAGCATCTCGCTTCTGCCGAGGCGCTGGCCGCCCTTTGGGCGTCAGGCCAGTCACCCGGCCTCACCCAAATGCAGAGGGACGGATACCTCGCGAAAGTGGCCGGCCAGCCAACCTGACCGGACCGATTCCTACTGCGCCGACAGATCGTGCCCCATATGGCGAAGAGCAAAATTTGAGCGCAAGGTCGGTTGTGGGCCTGTCCCGAACCCGGCAGGTCGCGCCAAGGATGTCCGCTCTCGGCCCGCACCGGAAGTCGGCAATCAGAGGGCCGATAGGCTGCTTATGACCCTGGCTGTGTGAAAACGCTGCGCGGCTGTTATGATTCTCCAGTGATTCTTTTGGGGGAATCGATGAGGCGCT